>JAHDVS010000010.1 GCA_023382435.1 Thermoleophilia bacterium | reverse complement strand
CGTCGAGGGCGTCGTGAAGTCCTTCGGCGGGGTGACCGCGGTCAACGACGTCTCGCTGCGGGTCGACGACGGCGAGGTGCTCGGCGTGATCGGCCCGAACGGCGCCGGCAAGAGCACGCTGCTCAAGCTCGTCTCCGGGGAGCTGTCGCCCGACCGCGGCCGCATCTGGCTCGACGGGCAGCGGATCGACGGTCTCCCGAACAACAGGGTGGCACGGCTCGGGATCGGTCTCGCCTACCAGATCCCGCAGCCGTTCCACAAGCTGACGGTGCGCCAGAACCTCGAGGTTGCCGCGCTCGCGCGCGGGAGCGGCCGGACCGGCCGGGTGGACGAGGTGCTCGAGCTGTCGGGCCTCACCGATCGCGCTGACCGCCCGGCTGGCTCGCTCGCGCTGCTCGACCTCAAGCGGCTCGAACTCGCGCGCGCGCTTGCGCTCGAGCCGAGACTCCTCTTGCTCGACGAGGTCGGCGCGGGGCTCGTGCGCGCCGAGCTCGAGCTGATGATCGAGCTCGTCCGCAGGACGCACGAGTCCGGCGTGACGGTCGTCGTCGTCGAGCACGTCGAGCAGGTGATCCGGGAGCTCGCGTCGCGGGTGGTCGTGATGGACTGGGGCCGCGTCATCACCGAGGGCGCGCCCGAGGCGGTCGCGGCCGACCAGCGCGTGCGCGAGCTCTACCTCGGTCACCGGCCCGGGGAGGCCACCCCGGTCGCGAGGGCGACCGTCGCTCCGGCTGCCGGGCACGCACCCCTGCTCGAGTTGCACGGGGTCGACGCCGGCTACGGGGGAGCGCTCGCGCTCAGGGGCATCGACCTCGAGCTCGGCGAGGGCGAGGTCGTCGCGGTTCTCGGCGCCAACGGCGCCGGCAAGACCACGCTCGCGAACGTCGTCTCGGGCGCCTGCCCGGCGCGCTCGGGCCGCCTCGTCTTCGGCGGCATCGAGGTCACGCGCCTGCGCGCGCACGAGCGGGTCGAGCTCGGCATCGCCCTCTGCCACGAGGGACGGCGGCTGTTCCCCGAGCTGAGCGTCGGCGAGAACCTGAGCGTCGGCGCCTACTCCCGGCGAGCACGTCAGGCGGCCACCTCGTCGCGCGAGCGCGTGCTCGAGACCTTCCCGCTGCTCGCCGAGATGCTCGGGCAGCGCGCCGGGACGCTCTCGGGCGGCCAGCAGCAGATGCTCGCGATCGGGCGGGCGTTGATGGCCGCGCCCAGACTTCTGATCCTCGACGAGGCCTCGATCGGCCTCGCCCCGGTCGTCGTCGAGCAGCTCTTCGAGGCCGTCGCGGCGATCAACGAGGCGGGGATCTCCGTGCTCGTGATCGAGCAGCACGTCCACCACAGCCTCGCGATCGCAGATCGCGTCCACGTCCTGGATCACGGATCGATTTCCTTCTCCGGGACACCCGCGCTCCTGCAACAGGATACGACTCTGTGGGAGGTGTATTTTGGCGTGAAATAGGGCCCAGGTTTTATCGCGCCTGAGGTTAGCCGGGGACATGCCTCGACGCTTCGTATTTCCTAACGAAGTAGAGGAGGGGAAATCATGGCATTGAGACGAAGACTGGCACTTGCGTTCTTGCTCCTGCTGGTATCCGCGCTCGCGGTCGCCGCCGCCGGCTGCGGCGGTAACTCGGGCGAGGAGGCGACGCCCGCGACCGAGGCACCCGCGACCGAGGCCCCGGCGACGGAGGCCCCGGCGACAACGGAGGCCCCGGCGACGACCGAGGCGCCCGCCACCGGCGAGCCGATCGTGATCGGAAGCACCTTGCCCCTGAGTGGCCCGCTGGCGACGCTCGGCGGCCTCGTCCAGGAGGGGATCGCGACCGCGATCGCCGACGTCAACGCCGCGGGCGGCATCGACGTCGGCGGCACGACGCACGAGCTCGTGCACGAGGTGCTCGACAACCAGAGCGATCCGAACCTGGCCACGCAGCAGGCGCGGGCGCTCGTCGAGGAGAAGGGCGCGGTCGCGCTGCTCGGCTCGTTCACGCCGCCGCTCTCGATCCCGATCTCGAACGTCGCCGACCAGCTCCAGGTGCCGGCGATCTTCACGAACACCCCGGTCCGGGCCTGGCTGGCCGCCAACCCCGACGGCTGGAAGTTCGCCTGGGACATGTTCGTGGACGAGAACCAGCAGACCCAGCTCGTGTACGAGGCCGCCGATCGGGCGGAGACGAACAAGAAGGTGGCGCTGTTCACGGACACCGAGGACGACGGCATCGTGATGGGCGCCCTCTGGGAGAAGTTCGCGCCCGAGTGGGGGTACGAGGTCGTCTACCGGGCTAACTTCCCGATCGGAACGGCCGACTTCAAGTCGTTCATCGAGGAGGCCAAGGCCGCCGAGGCCGAGGTCGTGGTGGCGCAGATGATCCCGCCGGACGGTCTCGCCCTCTGGAACCAGATGAAAGCGCTCGGCTTCGCACCCAAGGTCGCCCAGTGCGAGAAGTGCGCCCACTTCGCCGGCTGGCCGATCGAGCTGGGCGAGCTCGGCGAGGGCACGCTCATGTTCGGTTGGTGGGATCCCGCCGATGCGAACCCCGGCACCGACCACATGATGGAGGTGTTCGGCGCCAAATACGGCGAGACGACCGAGCTCGAGACCACGGTCACGAACTACGCGGTCGCGACGGTGCTCTTCGACGCGATCACGCGGGCGGGCTCTGCCGACCCGGCCGCGATCAACGAGGCGCTCGCGGCCACCGACTTCGCATCCGTGGTCGGCCAGGTCGCGTTCGAGTCGAACGCCTTCGTGATCCCCGCGTTCGAGCGCCAGTGGCAGGGCTCGGCGCAGGTCCGGGTGACGCCCGCGGACCATCCGGCCGTGGCCCCGTTCGTGTCCCCGCTCCCGGGCTTCTAGGGCCGCGGGGTAGAGGTCGGGTGGTGACGAGGGAAGCGAGGTCGTGATCTCCGTCTCGACGATCGTGAACGGGGTCCTCCTGGGCGGTCTGTACGCCGTCATCGCGCTGGGGCTGTCTCTCATCTTCGGCGTGATGAGGCTCGTCAACCTCGCCCACGGGGTCTTCGTGATCGGCGGCGGCTACCTCTCCTACCTCGTCACCACCCACCTCGGCCTCGACCCGCTCGTCTCGCTCGTGCTGGTCGCTCCGGCGCTCTTCGCGGCCGGGTACGTGGCGCAACGGGCGGTCTTCACCCGCCTCGTCCTGCGTGGCACGGAGCCCGCGATGGTCGCCACGTTCGGGCTGATGCTGCTCGGGCACGGTGCTTACACGGTCGCGTTCTCGAGCAACCCGAAGACGCTCTCGACCGGCTACTCGAACACCGGCTTCGACGCCCTCGGCGTCCGGCTTCGGCTCGTCGACGTCGTAGGGCTCGCGTTCGGGATCGTGCTCACCCTGGCCGTCTGGGTCTGGCTGCAGAAGACGCGCTCCGGGGTCGCCGTGCGCGCGGCGGCGATCGACCCGGGTGCGGCGGAGACGGTCGGAATCGACGTCGCGAGGATGTACGCGCTCGCGGCCGGCGTCGCCGGGGCGCTCGCGGCGGTCGCGGGCGTGATCGTCGGGATCGGCTACTCGTTCACCCCGACCGGTGGGATCGCCTACCTGACAATTGGGTTCACGGTCGTCGTGCTCGGCGGGATCGGCTCGGTCGCCGGGACGTTCCTCGCCGCGCTCGTGATCGGGCTCGCGCAGGCCGTCGGCGGTGCCGTCTTCGGCCCCGTCTACCAGCTGCTCTGCGTGTACGCCCTGTTCGTGATCTTGCTTGCGGTGCGCCCGCAGGGCCTCTTCGCGAGGCGGGCGCACACGTGAGCGGGACGCTCGGGCGCGCGGCGACGTGGCCGCGGTTGCGGGGCCGGGCGGGGGGCGGCGCGCTTGTTGCGGCCGGGGCGGTCGCCGCGCTCGCGATCGTGCCGACCGCCGGCTCCTCGTCAGCCCGGACGACGCTGACGACGTTGCTCGTCTACGCAGCGCTCGCTCAGGCCTGGAACCTCGTCGGCGGCTACGCCGGCCAGCTCTCGCTGGGCCACTCCGCCTTCGTCGGCGCCGGCGGCTACACGGCGGCGATGCTCGTGATCGAGACCGGGACGCCTGCCGCCGCTGCCGTCGCCCTCTCCGCCGTGGTCGGCGCAGGGCTCGCGCTCGTGATCTCGCTCGTCTTGATCCGCCTGCGCGAGGCGTACGTGGCGATCGGCTCGCTCGCGGTGGCACTCGCGCTCCTCGCCTGGATGGTGACCTGGGAGCACACCGGCGGCAGCCGGGGCCTGAACATCCCGCTCGGCGAGCTGCCGGGCCTCGACACGATCTACTACGCCGCGCTCGCGTGCGTGGTCGGAGCCTCGCTCGTCGCCTGGTGGCTCGAGCGCAGCAGCTTCGGCCTCCGCGTGATGGCGGTGCGCGACAACGAGAACGGCGCGCGCGCGGTCGGCGTCAACGGCACCGCCGTCAAGGCGATCGTGATGGTCGTCAGCGGCACGCTGACCGCCGTGATCGGCGCGGTCGTCGCCTTCAACCAGATCGCCCTCGTCCCCGAGAACTTCTTCGGGCTCCAGTGGGTGATCAACATGATCATCATGACGATCATCGGCGGGCTCGGTACCGTGGCCGGCCCGCTGATCGGAGCCGGTGTCGTCTACTGGGGGATCCAGAAGCAGCTCGAGAGCCAGCCGGAGATAGCGGTCACCCTCACGGGCGCGCTCGTGATCGTGGTCATCGTGCTCGCTCCCGCGGGGATCTGGGGCGCTCTCGAGCGGGTCGCCGGGTGGGTAGCCCGCATGATGCGTGCGCGGCGGACGTGACAGCGGCGGCACCCGGCTCCGGCAGCACCCCCGCGGTGGCGCTCGAGGCGGCGCTGCGCGGGCGGCCCGTCCGCCCGCTCGTCGTGCCGCTCGCGTCCGCGGTCGCGGGCGAGCTCCAGGACCTCGATCCCCGCGCCGTGCTTGCCGACCCCGGCAAGCTCTCGGCGCTCGTCAGGGAGGTCGCCCGCTCGCTCCGCACGGACGCCGCCGTGGCCGAGTTCGGGACGCGCTGGGACGCGGAGGCGCTCGGGATGTCGCTCGACTGGGCGGGTGGCTTCCCGCCCGCGCTCCGGGGGGGCATTCCGGCCTCCGGAAGCCTGGATGTGTCCGCCCCTCGCGCGGCGGCCGTGCTCGAGACGATCCGCAGGCTGCGGACGCTCCTCGACGACCTCCCCTGCGCGGCAGGGATCACCGGCCCGGCCGCGCTTTCGCGGCTCGCCGGTGGCGACCCCGCGCCGGCGGCGGCGGCGGCGCTCTCGCTCGCGGCCGTGCGCGCGCTCTGCGAGGCGGGCGCGCGGATCGTCTTCGTGGTCGAGCAGCCCGAGCCGCCAGACGACCCGGCCGCGTTCGCCGCCGCGCTCGCGCCCCTCTGGGGAAGCGTCGCCTTCTACCGCGCTCTCGGGGTCCTGCACCTCGCGGGCGCGGCCGACGGCTGGCAGGCGGTGATCGAGGGTGGCGGCCCGTACGTCCCGTGCTTCGACCCCGACGCCTCGCCCGGCCTGGCTGCGCTCACGGCCGGACGCGAGCGCGGGCTGTTCGGGCTCGCGCTCCCGCCCGGCCCGGTCTCGGCGCGTGCCCGCGCGCTCGCTGCCAGCGAGCGTTGCGCGCTCGTCACGCACACCCGGGAGCTCGCCGGCGCCGTCGCCTCGCGCGACCTCGTTGCCTGCGCCGCCCAGCTCGCCGGCGCGCTCGGCTGAGCCTGGCTCCAGGCTGAGCTCAGCCGCCCATAAAGCGCCCGCCGTTCACGTCGAGCACGGTGCCCGTCACGTAGCTCGCCTCGTCGCTCGCGAGGAACAGGATCGGGGCAGCCGCCTCGGCGAGCCCGGGCAGTCTGCGCAACGGGATCGCGTCGAGCACCTCCGCCCGCTCCCTTTCCGAGAGACCGGCCCACATGCCCTCGAGCCGCGGGCCGGAAAGGAAGAGCCCGGGCGCCACCGCGTTGACGCGGATCCCGAGCGGGCCGACCTCGCGTGCGAGCCGCCTGGTCAGACCGAGCACGCCCGCCTTCGCCGCTGCGTAGGGCACGCCCGTGACGGGGGTGGTGCCGCGCGCGGCGATCGAGGAGACGTTGACGATCGCGCCGCGGCCGCTCGGGGCGAGCAGCGGCACCGCGGCTTGGCAGCAGAGGAACGTGCCGCGCAGGTTGACGTCGAGGACGCGGTCGTAGTCGTCCGGGCCGATCTCGGGCAGGTCACGCGGGGTGCCGAGGCTGCCACCGGCGAGGTTGACGAGCACGTCGAGGCCGCCGAGCTCCGTCCCCGCGCGGGCGAAGGCGACGCCGACCGACGCCGCGTCGGCCACGTCGAGCTCGAGCGCGAACGCGGCCGCCCCGGCGTCGCGCAGAGCCGCCGCCGCCTCCTCGGCTGCGGGGAGCGCGACGTCCGCGACGGCGACCGCGGCCCCCTCGGTGGCCAGTGCCGCCGCCACCGCACGCCCGAGCCCGCCGCCGCCGCCCGTGACGAGCGCGCTGCGGCCCTCGAAGCGGGGCCCGCTCACGCCGCCCTCCGGGCGGCCCCCCCGTCGAGGACGCCCTTCAGGTACCGCATCGCCGGTGTCTCGAGGCGCGCCACGAGCGCGGCGAAGAGCTCGGAGGCCTCGCGACCGGGCCAGCCCGGCGGCAGCACCTCCGGCGGCAGGCCCGGGTCGAGGTAGGGGAGCTTGCGCCACTGGTGCACGGCCAGGAGGTAGTCGTGAAACGCCGCCAGCTCGCTGCCGGTCGCGCCCGTCTCCCAGCGCGCCAGCGGGCGCCGCTGCTCGGCGACGAAGGCCCTGTACATCCCGGCCAGGCGCTCGAGGTCCCACGCGCGCGCGACAAGCCCGGCCACGTCGCCGAAGCCCTGGTAGGAGGCGTCGAAGAGATCGACGTACTCTGCCAGGCCGTGCCGCTCGATCAGGCGGCGTGCCTCCCCGGCGAGTCGGCGCGGGGCGATCCACACGCCCGGGACGGGGTTGCCGAACCCGAGCCAGCCAAGGCGCGAGCGGAGCACGTGGCGCTTGGCCCGGTCGGGCTCGGGCACCGAGAAGACCGCGAGCGTCCATCCGTCCGCGAGGTCGGCTGGCTCGATCGTCCCGAAGATGCGCCGGTCGCCGTCCTCGATCAGCTGCCGGGTCTCGTCGCCCAGCGCATACCCGGCCCGCCCGCCTCGGCGCTCGGGCACGAGCTCGCCGGCTCGCTTCATGCGGGAGATCGCGGAGCGGGCCGGCTGCCCGTCGATTCCGAGGTCGGCGAGCAGCGAGACGAGCTGGGCTGTGGCGAGCCACAAGCCGAGGCCGTGGCGGGCCACGTTGCCGTAGATGTCGAGGATGATCGACTTCGGCCGCGGGCCGGGGCGGCGTGATGCTGCGCGTGAGCCGGGAGCTAGGCGTGGCACCGTCTCAGCCCTGGCGGAACTCGCGGTTGCGGAAGCGGGCGAAGTCCGGCTGGCGCTTGGCCGCGAACGCCTCCGTGCCCTCGTGGGCCTCCTCGCTCTCCGTGAACACGTCGAGGCCCGAGTAGGCGAGGCGCGAGATGCCCGCGATCTGCTCGGAGTCCGCGTTGAACGCCGTCTTCAGGAAGCGCAGCGCCGTCGGCGAGTAGGACGCCATCCGCTCGCCCCACTCCTGGGTGGCGTCGTGGAGCTCCGCCATCGCCACGACCTTGTTGACGAGGCCCCAGCGCTCCGCCGTCTCGGCGTCGTACTGGTCGAGCAGGAACCAGATCTCCCGCGCGCGCTTCTCCCCGACGACGCGGGCGAGGTAGGCGGCGCCGAAGCCGGCATCGAAGCTCCCGACGCGCGGGCCGGCCTGGCCGAAGCGTGCGTGGTCGGCGGCGATCGTGAGGTCGCAGAGCACGTGGAGGACGTGCCCGCCGCCGATCGCGTAGCCGTTGACGGCGGCGATCACGGGCTTCGGCACGTCGCGGATCAGCCGGTGCAGGCCCTGGATGTCGAAGATCCCCGACTCGGCAATGCCGTAGCTCCCGGTCAGCGCCTTCTCCTTCATGTCGCCGCCGGTGCAGAAGGCCTTGTCGCCGGCGCCGGTGAGCACGATCGACCCGACATCGCCGCTCGCCCACGCGCGCTTGAAGCAGGCAATCAGCTGGTCGACCGTCTGGGCGCGGAAGGCGTTGTAGCGATCGGGCCTGTTGATCGTGATCCAGGCGACGCCCTGGCGCACCTCGTAGAGGACGTCCGTGTGCTCCAGCGTGCTCATGGTGACCTCGTTCTCTCGGGACGGCGGGACGGCCGAGTCGCCCGCACGGGTCGGGATATGGCGATATATTGACGGTCGCCACACATACGTGCAACCCCGTAGGCACCGGCATGGGTCCGGTGCCGGAAGGAGCAGGATGGATAAGCCGCTCGCCGGCATCGCGGTCCTGAGCTGCGAGGTCCAGATCGCCGGCCCCTACTGCACGATGATGCTGGGCGACCAGGGCGCCGACGTCGTCAAGGTCGAGCAGCCAGGCACGGGCGACGTGGCGAGGAATGTCGCGCCGATCCTGACCGGCGAGCAGGGCGAGCAGCGCAGCGGCTACTTCCTGCGCTTCAACCGCAACAAGCGCAGCCTGACGCTGAACCTGAAGAGCGACGGGGGCCGCGAGGTCTTCCGGGAGTTGGCGCGGGACGTCGACGTCGTGGTCGAGAACTTCCGACCCGGCCTCCTCGACGAGCTCGGGCTCGGCTACGACGAGCTGTCGCGGGAGAACCCGCGTCTCGTGTACGCGGGCATCTCCGGCTTCGGCAGCATGGCGGGCTTCGACGGCCCCTTCAGCCGCCGCCCGGCCTACGACATCGTCGCCCAGGCGATGGGCGGGGTGATGAACACGTGCGGCCAGGCAGGCGGCCCCCCGACCTGGGCGGGCACCGCGCTCGGCGACGTCGTCACCGGGATGAACGCCGCCCACGCGATCGCGCTCGCGCTCTTTCAGCGGGAGCGAACGGGCCGTGGACAGCGGCTCGACGTGGCCATGTACGACACGATCGTCGCGCTCTCCGAGCGCGCCATGACGACGTACTCGCTGACCGGCCGGGTGCTCGAGCGCGGGCGCGAGCCGTTCATGTCCCCCTGGGGTCCGTTTCAGTGCAGTGACGGCTGGGTCGCCCTCGTGATCGCCACCGAGCGTGACTGGGAGCGGTTCTGCGGTGCGATCGAGCGTCCGGATCTCGTCGGGCGAGAGGGGACGAGCTCCGGACCGGAGCGGGCGAGCAGCATGCCGGGCTGGCTGGGCGAGGAGCTCGACTCCTGGTTTGGCGCCCGCACGAAAGCCGAGGTGGTGGGGACGCTGCTGTCGGTCGGCGTGCCGATCGGGCCGGTGCAGGACGCGAAGGAGATCTTCGAGTGCCCGCATGTCGCCGCGCGGGAGCTCCTGGTCGACGTGCCCGACCCGGTGCTCGGCAGCGTGCGCCTCGTCGGCTCCCCGGTCAAGCTGTCGGGTAGCCCCGAGCCGGTGACCGGCCCGGCACCGCTGCTCGGGGAGCACACGGGGGAGATACTGAGAGGGCGGCTGGGCTACTCCGAGGAGCGGATCGCCCGGCTACGCGAGGAGGGGGTGGTCTAGATGAACCGCACGGACGAGGTCGCGATCGTCAGCGCTGCCCGCAGCCCGTTCGGGAAGTTCGGCGGCACCCTCAGGGACTTCACGCTGCCGGAGCTCGGCGGGCTCGTCTACGCCGAGGCGATCAGGCGCGCCGGGGTCGACCCGGCCGACGTCGAAGAGGTCGCCACCGGCGTCAACCTGCCGGGCGCCGACCGCTCGATCGCCCGCCAGGTCCTGATCAACGCGGGAATCCCGCCCGAGCGCGTCGCCTACACGGTCGACCGGGCCTGCTGCTCGTCGCTCGCGGCGATCACGATGGCGTCCCGCTCGATCCGGCTCGGCGACGCGGCGATCGCCGTGGCGGGCGGCAGCGAGAACATGAGCAAGGTGCCCTACTTCCTGACCGAGACCCGCTGGGGCCACTCGCTCGGGGACATCACGCTGAGAGACCAGCTCGTGATCGCCTGCCCGATGACCGGCAAGCCCCGTGCGGTCCAGGCTGGCGAGGAGGCGGTCGAGTACGGCGTCACCCGCGAGGAGCAGGACGCGTGGGCGCTGCGCAGCCACCAGCGCTACGTGGCCGCCCGCGAGGCGGGCAAGCTCGAGGCCGAGCTGATGCCGGTCGAGGTCCCGCGGGGCCGGGGGGAGCCGATCGTCTTCGCCGAGGACGAGGCGGTGCGCCCGGACACGACGCTCGAGCAGCTTGCCCGGCTGAAGACGATCTACGGCAGCCCCACGGTCACGGCGGGGAACGCACCCGGCCTCTCGACCGGAGCGTCCGCGCTCGTGCTGATGGCGCCCGACGAGGCGAAACGGCGGGGCAAGCGACCGCTCGCGACGATCGTGTCCTTCGCGATGGCCTCCGGGCACCCCGACCGGATTGCCTCGATCCCCGCGGAGGCGGCGCGCCTCTCGCTCGGGAAGGCCGGGCTGACGATCGGCGACATGGAGACGATCGAGATCAACGAGGCGTTCGCGGCCGTTCCGCTCGTCTCGACCCTGATCCTCGCCGGTCGCGACCCGGGCAAGGCCGAGGAGATCCGGGCGAGGACGAACGTGAACGGCGGCTCGATCGCGATCGGCCATCCGACCGGCGCGACCGCGGCCCGGCTCGTGATGACGCTCGCCTTCGAGCTTCGCCGGCGCGCCGAGGCAGCCGGCGACGGGCGCCCGCTGTACGGCGTCGTCTCGATCTGCGGCGGCGTCGGCGAGGCCGAGTCGGTCGTGCTCCGGGTCGAGACGTAGGGGCGCCGTCGTGAGCCCGCTCGAGCCCTTCTACGCCCCCGACGGCGCGGAACGGCCGGGGGAGTACCCGTACACCCGCGGGGTGAGTGCGGAGCCCGGGCCGTGGATCATGGGCCAGTACGGCGGCTTCGGGACTCCCGCCGAGACGAACCGTCGCTTCCGGGCGCTGCTCGAAGCGGGGACGACCGGGTTCTCGGTCGCGCTCGACCTGCCCACGCAGATGGGCCTCGACTCCGACGACTCCCGCGCGCGCGGCGAGGTCGGTCGCGTCGGCGTCGCCCTCGACAGCCTGGCGGACGTCGAGATCCTGATGGACGGGATCCCGCTCGAGTCGATCAGCCAGGTGCGTACGACTGCGAACTCGATCGGCTTCGTCTGGGCGGCCTGGTTCGTCGCCCTGGCCGAGCGGCGCGGCGTCGACCCGAACGCGTTCGGGATCTTCATCCAGAACGATGTGCTCAAGGAGTTCATCGCCCGCGGCACGCAGATCTTCCCGCCCGAGCCGTCGCTGCGACTCACGACGGACGTGGTCGAGCACGCGGTGCGGCACGTCCCCCGCTGGGTGCCGCTGGCCATCTCGGGCTACCACATCCGAGAGGCCGGAGCGGACGCGACCCAGGAGATCGCATTCACGTTCGCGAACGCGATCGCCTACCTCGACGCCGCCCTCGAGCGGGGCCTGTCGGTCGACGAGGTGGCGCCGACCCTGTTCTCGTTCCTGTCGCTCAACATCGGCTTCCTCGAGGAGATCGCGAAGCTACGGGCCGCCCGGAGGGTGTGGGCGCGCCTCCTACGCGACCGCTACGACGCCCGGGATCCCCGGTCGCTTCAGCTTCGGATCTTCGCCTTCACGGCGGGCTCGTCGCTCACCGCCCAGCAGCCCCTGAACAACGTCGTGCGGGTGGCGCTCGAGGCGCTCGTCGGAGCGCTCGCGGGCGTGCAGACGATGCACGCGTGCGCGTACGACGAGGCGGTCGGGGTCCCGACCGAGGAGGCGGCGATGCTCGCGCTGCGCACGCAGCAGCTGATCGCCTCCGAGACGGGGCTGACCGAGACGATCGACCCGCTCGGCGGGAGCTACGCGATCGAGACGCTCACGGACGAGCTGGACGGTCGCATCGTGGCGCTCCTCGGCGAGATCGAAGGGCGCGGTGGCGCGCTGCCGTGCATCGAGTCAGGCTGGTTCCAGGGCGAGCTCGCCGAGGCCGCGTACGCGAGCGCGCTCGCGGTCGAGACGGGGGAGCGGGCCGTGATCGGCGTCAACCGCCATCGCTCCGAGCCCGAGCCGATCGAGGTCTTCCGGATCGACCCGGCGGTCGAGGCGACCCAGGCAGCGTCGGTCGCCGCGGTGCGCGAGGGCCGGGACGCCGCCGCCGTCGCAGCCGCCCTCGAGCGTCTGGCCGCAGCCGCTGGAAGCGGCGTGAACGTGATGCCGGCGGCGATCGAGGCGGCCCGGGCCTACGCGACCGTGGGCGAGATGGTCGGCGCGGTCCGCTCGGTTCACGGGGCCTGGCGCAGCGCGGGTGCCAGGCTCTGACGCGCGGCTCAGCCCCGGTAGCGGATCCGCTCGCGCATGGCCGCGACCAGCTCGGCGCCCCCGGCGAAGATCGGCTCCGGCACGGCGTCGCGGCCGGCGAGCTCGGCGAGGTCGACCGGCCGCCCCGACGCGTAGACGAGCACGCCGCCCGCCTTTTCCAGCAGCAGCGCGGGCAGGGCGAGGTCCCACAGGTTGAGCGCCGGATCGAAGAACATCCCGCCCACCGCTCCCCTGGCGACGAGGCAGAGCTGGTAGATCGGCGCGCCGAGGCAGTAGATGCGCCCCGGGACGTCGACGTCGAACGTGCGGTGGTGGTTGGTTGGGCCGAACAGGAGGGTGGTCGGCTCGAGCGCGGTCGGGTAGGCCGGCTCGAGCGGCTCGTCGCCGACGCGGGCAGGCCCGTCCGCCGTCGCCCAGAACAGCTCTCCCGTGACCGGGTTGAGGGCCGCACCGGCGACGGGCCGGTGGCCGTCGAGCAGGCAGACGGCGGGAGTCCAGAGCGGCAGCCCCGCCACGAACGCGCGGCTGCCGTCGAGCGCGTCCACGACCCACGCGTGGGTCTCGCCCGGGGCGGGCGGGCGCGACTCCTCCGTTTCCTCGCCGATGTAGCCGTAGTCGGGGGCGAGGCCGGTCAGGGCGAGTCGCAGGAAGCCCTCGACGGCGGCGTCGGCCTCGGAGACGACGCTCAGGTCGGCCTTGAGCGAGCGGGACACCTTGCCGGAGTAGAGGAGCGCGAGCTCGCCGGCCTCCTCGACGACACGGAGTATCTCGCCGATCTCGGGGGTCATCGTGCGCCCGCAGCCTAGACGCGGGGCGAGCACGCCGAGGTCGCGGATTCCGCCAGGCGGAAACCGCCGCTAGCCCGCGGCGCGGGAGGCGCGCGCCCCGGGAACGGAGCTGAGTGGGTTTGGTGGGGCGATCCGGCAGCGGGCCCGGGCGAGCGTCTGGGAGATCTCCTCGCTGCCCCTGAGCGTCAGGTCGACGATCCGCGTCAACGAGCGGCGCCCCATGCTGGCGGTGGCCCCCGCGACGCCGATCGCGGCGACGACGCGCCCGTCCGCGTCGCGCACCGGCGCGGCCACCGACGTCGTGCCGAGCTCGCCCTCCTCGCAGGCGAGCGCGAAGCCCCTGTGGCGGATTGCGTCGAGTTCCTCGGACAGGTGCGCGGAGTCGGTGATCGAGCGTGGCGTCAGGCGCGGCAGGTCGTCGGCTAGCGCCGCCTCGAGCGTGGGCTCCGCAGCGAAGGCGAGGAGCACCTTGCCCGTGCTCGTGCAGTTCGCCGGCGCCCGCCCGCTCATCCGGGTCAGGAAGTTCATCGTGCGATCGGAGTCGCGCCGCTCCAGGTAGACGACCTCGGGGAGGTCGAGCACGCCGAGGTGGCAGCCTTCGCCGGTCGCGTGGTGGAGCCGCTCGAGTGGCAGGAGCGCGGCCCGGTGGAGGTCGCTCCTCGTCGCGGCGACGGTCCCGAGCCGGTAGAGGAGCAGCGTCAGCTCGTAGCGCTTCGTGGCGAGATTCTGCTCGAGGATGCCGCTGCGACAGAGCGCCCGCAGGAGGCGGTGGGCGGTCGAGTTGGCGATCCCGAGCTGCGTCGCGACCTCGGTGACCGCGAGGCTGTGGCGGCCTGGCAGAAACAGGTGCAGGACCTGGGCGGCCCGCTCCACGGACGTGATCGAGCCCCGCTCCGCGAGCGACCGCATCGCGCGCTGCGTGCTACGTCCGGGCACTACGCTCGGCCGGGAAGCGGCCCCTCCTGACACGTGTCCGGAACGGACAGGCGACGCCCCACCGTGCGACTCGCCGAGACCATGAGGTAGGGCGATAGTGCCACAAGCTGCGAGGGTACGCAACCGCAGCGGTGCCTCCGCCGGCCCTCGCAGCCTCGTTTCCTCAGCGCGGAAACGAGGCCTGGGATTGCAGGCAACACCTTCCTACAATCGGCGCTCCGGCGTGGCTGCTGGGCCCTGCCCCGACCGCGTTCCCGGACGTCATGCGACCAGGAAGGAATCGCGAGATGCAGCTCGGTGTCTTTCTCCCCGTGTCGGGCCGCGCGGCCGTCCCCGAGGTGCTCACCGAGGCGGCCCGGCAGGCCGAGCGGCTCGGCTTCGCCTCGGTCTGGGCGGCGGAGCGCCTCGTCAATCCCTGGGAGATGGGGACGAGGTACCCATACAAGGCGGACGAGCAGTGGTTCGTCCCCCCGGAGAGCCCGTTCCTCGAGACGCTGACCGTGCTCACGTTCCTCGCCGGCGTCACCGAGAAGGTCCGGCTCGGTGCCAGCGTGATCGTGCTGCCCTACCGCCACCCGCTCTTCACGGCGCGGGTCGCGACCTCGATCGACACGCTCTCGAAGGGCCGTCTGATCCTCGGCGTCGGGATCGGCTGGATGCCCGAGGAGTTCGCCGCCCTCGGCGTCCCGTTCAAAGATCGGGCGGGCATGTCGCACGAGCAGCTCGAGATCTTCAACCTGCTCTGGAGCGAGGAGCGGCCGAGCTTCGACGGGCGCTACTACCAGTTCGATCCGGTCGCCGTCAGTCCGCGGCCGGTGCAAGAGCCGCGCTTCCCGATCTGGATCGGCGGCGAGAGCGACCCGGCACAGCGGCGAGTCGCCAAGTACGGAGACGCCTGGTTCTCCTACTTCGTGAAGACCACGCCCGACGCCCTCGCCACCCGGTTCGGGCAGGTACGGTCGCTGGCGGCCGAGGCCGGTCGCGACCCCGGGGCGATCGAGCTCAACTGCTGCCGGCCGATCGAGGTCACCGAGAAGCCCGTTCCCCAGGAGGCAGACACCCTCCGCGGCACGCCGGAGCAGCTCGTGGAGGCGCTTGCCCCCTACCGGGACGCGGGCGTCTCCCACATGGCGCTCCAGTTCATCGTCGGACGCTGGCCCGAGCGCAAGGAGCAGATCGAGCGCTTCGGGCAAACGGTGATCCCCGCCCTGCGAGCGTAGATGAGCTTCGCCGTCGCCGAACCGACACGCTCGGGTGCAGCCGCGGTCAGGCGGGCGGCCGACCTGCCGCCCACCTACAACGCGGTCGACGTGCTGGAGCGGAACCTCCGCGCCCGTCCGGACAAGGTCGCCCTGCTCAGCCCCGCGCGGATCTTGACTTTTCGGGAGGTGGCGACCGAGGCGAGTCGGGTGGCGGGCGGTCTCGTCCACAAGCTCGGGGTCCGCCCCGGCGAGCTCGTCTGCATCCTCGCGCCGGACTGCGCCGAGTGGGTGACGTGCTTCTTCGGGGTGATCAAGGCCGGAGGGGTCGCGGTGACCCCGAGCACCATGCTCACCGCCGGCGACCTCGCGTTCATCCTGAACGACTGCAGGGCCCGCGTGTTGATCGTCGACGATTCCCTCCTCCACGCGATCGCGGAGGTCAGGGGCGGGCAGCGCTACCTCGAGCACGTGGTCGTGATCGGCGCTCCGGATCGCGCCTCCGACCTCGACTACGCCGAGCTCGTCGCCGGCGAGCCCGGCGAGCTCGCTGCGTCGCCGACCCACCGCGACGACCTCTGCATGCTCAACTACTCGAGCGGGACGACCGGGGAGCCGAAGGGCATCCCCCACGCCCACAAGGATCTCCCGCTCAGCGCCCAGCTCTACGCGGTCGACGCGATGGGCTACTGCGAGCTCGACCGCACGGCGAGCGTGGCGAAGCTCTTCTTCACCTACGGGTCCGGCGGCAACCTGATCTACCCCTGGTACGCGGGCGCGAGCATCGTGCTCACGCCCGCGCCCTCCCGTGTCGCCGCCAACGTGCTCGAGGGGATCGACCGCTTCAAGCCGACCATCCTGCACGGGGTGCCGACGAGCTACGCGTCGATGCTCGCGGTCGACGGGTTTCCGGACGCCTACGACCTGTCGTCGCTTCGGCTCTGCCTGTCGGCCGGCGAGGCCCTGCCGCCGTCCGTATGGCACGCCTGGAAGGAGCAGACGGGGCAGGAGATCGTCGAGGGGATCGGGACAACCGAGAACCTGGCCCTCTTCCTCACGAACCGCCCCGGGGACGTCCGCCCGGGCTCGTGCGGCAGACCGGTACCGGGCTGGGAGGTCGCGATCGTCGACGACGAGGGGCACCCGGTGCCGCCGGGCGAGACCGGGAACCTGATGGTGCGGGGGGAGACCGCCGCCCTCTCCTACCTCCACCAGTACGAGCGCAGCAGGCAGGTCTTCCGCGGCGAGTGGCTCGCGACGGGGGACCGCTACTACGCGGACGAGGACGGCTTCCACTGGTACGTCGGGCGGGCCGACGAGATGCTCAAGGTCGGCGGGATCTGGGTCTCGCCGATCGAGATCGAGCGCACGCTCGCGCGGCACGAGTCCGTCGCCGAGTGCGCCGTCGTGGGCGCACCGGACAGCTCGGGGCTCGTCAAGCCGAAGGCGTTCGTCGTGCTGAGACCCGGCCGCTCCGGCTCGGAGGAGCTGGCACGCGAGCTGATCGACTACTGCGCGACCGAGGTGGCCGCCTTCAAGCGCCCTCGTTGGGTCGTCTTCCTCGACGAGCTGCCCCGGGGCGACACCGGGAAGATCCAGCGCGCGAGGCTCCGCTGATGGGGTTGCGAAGATGAGCCCGAGCACCACCCGCCCGCTGACCGTCTCGCTCAAGGAGATCGCGATCGGCGACGCCCAGCGTTGCGGGGGGAAAGCGTCGAGCCTCGGCGAGCTGGCCCGGGCCGGGGCGCGGGTCCCGCCCGGCTTCTGCATCGTTGCGGACGCGCTCCCCTACCTGCTCGAGGCGAACGGGCTCGGCCGGGAGCTCGCCGCCGCCGCCGCCGGGCTCGACTTCGGCGACCCGAACGCCGTCGAGGCGGCGACAGCTCCGATCCGGGAGCGGATCGCGTCTGCCGCGATCCCCGCTGACCTCGAGGCCGAGATCCTGGAGCGCTACCGGGCGCTCGCCGGGCCCGAGCTGCGCTTCGTGGCGGTGCGCTCGTCGGTGGCCGTCAAGGACAGCCCGATCTCGTCCTTCCCGGGGATGATGGACACCTACCACTACGTCCGCGGCGGGGCCGACGTGCTCGCCCGCGTCCGGGAATGCTGGGCCTCCCTCTGGACGGCCCGGGCGGCGTTCGCCCGCCACCGGCAGGGGGTCGCGCACGAGCGCGGCCTGATCGCGCCCGTCGTCCAGGCGATGGTCGACGCCGACTGCGCGGGCGTGCTCTTCACGGCCAACCCGATCACGGGCGCGACCGACCAGATCGTGATCGAGGCGAACTGGGGCATCGGCGAGTCCGTCGTGTCCGGCAGGTCGCTGAACGACTTCTACGTCCTTCGCAAGCAGAGCCTCGAGGTGGCAGAAAGGAGAGTCGCCCGCAAGACCGTGATGGTGACCCTGGACCGGGGGAAGGGCTCCGACCGGCTGGAAAAGGAGATCCCTCCGGACCGGGCCGGCGAGCCCGTCCTCACCGACATCCAGCTCGCCGAGCTCGGCGAGACGAGCCGGCAGATCGAGCGCCACTTCGGCTTCCCCGTCGACGTCGAGTGGGCGTTCGAAGACGACCGCCTGTACATCCTGCAAGCCCGCCGGATCACGGGTCTCGAGCCGGCGCCCGGCGACCCGCCGGAGAAAGGAGCAAGCTGACCATGGCTCAGCGCACCGTCGACGTCCACAACCACTGGTACCCGCCGGAGTATCTCGAGTACCTCTGCGGTCGCAGCGAGGCGCCGTACGCCCGCCAGACCGGGCCGACCAGCTACCTCTGCTACGCCCCCGGCGACGTGATCGTCGCCCACATCGACCGCGCCGGGCACTACGATCTCGCCGCTCGCGTCGAGGATCTCGACAGGGCGGGGCTCGACACCCAGATCATGAGCATCACGATCCCCGGGCCCGAGAGCCTGCCCGCGGCCGACGGTGTCTACTGGGCGAAGCGGATCAACGACGCCTACGCCGAGGCCGTCCGCAACCACCCCGGGCGCTTCTACGCGCTGGCTGCGCTGCCCTACCAGGCGCCCGACGAGGCGGCGCAGGAGCTCGAGCGCTGCCGCAGCGAGCTCGGCGTCGTCGGCATCCAGATGTTCTCGAACGTGAACGGGGAGCCGCTCTTCCTCGAGAAGTTCGACCCGATCTTCGCGATCGCGAACGACGCCGAGTTGCCGTTCCTGATGCACCCGACGATGCCCTGGACGTCGGAGCTGATGCAGATGCTGCGCATCCCCTACCAGCTCTACGGCTACACGGTCGACACGTCCGTGTCCCTGATCAGCCTGATCTTCAACGGCGTCTTCGACAAGCACCCGAAGTTGAAGGCCGTACACGGCCACCTCGGCGGCATCGTCCCCTACATGGTCCAGCGGATGAGGGCGTCCTGGAAGGGCTACGCGAAGGAGTGGGGGCTCGAGCTGTCGGAGACGCCGGACGTCGTCTACCAGACCCGGGTCTGGCCCGACACGACCTCGTTCTACCAGCCGGCGATGAAGTGCGCGCTCGAATGGGTCGGGCCGCATCATCTCGTCGTCGGCTCCGACTACGCGCACCGCGTGGGCGACCCGGAAGGCGCGATCGGCGCGGTCAGGGAGCTCGGAGCGGCGCTGGGGTTGCCGCAGGCGGAGACGGATGCCATGCTCGGCGGCAACGCAGAGGCTCTGTTCAAGCTCCCGCCGTTCCAGCGGAGCTAGCCGACGACCCGAGGAGGCCCGCATGCCCCAGGACAGGAGCATCAGCGCGCTTCGGACACTGCGGCCGGAGTCCGACCGGGAGATCTTCTGGT
This sequence comes from Thermoleophilia bacterium, assembly GCA_023382435.1. Lineage (GTDB taxonomy): Bacteria > Actinomycetota > Thermoleophilia > Gaiellales > Gaiellaceae > JAHDVS01. Next base: position 63,145 of record JAHDVS010000010.1, on the reverse strand, counting down.
TCCGGGACGACCTCCACCAGCCCTATCCGATCTCCCCGATGGGGATGACGACGATCCAGAAGCATCACGCGTGGGGCTACCACGTCGCTGCCGCCCAGACCCAGCTTCCGCCCTCCAAGGGCGCGCACGTGAAGCTGCACAAGGGCCGGGTCTACCTCGGGTTCGCCCTGATCGACGACCCGGAGGAGGTGGGGCGGCGGGCGGAGGTGTTCGGAGAGCTGGTCGAGCGGTGCAAGGACCACTGGGGCGAGTACTACCGCGGCTACATCTCCGAGGTGATCGCGAACCTGAGCTCGCTCGCGGCCGTGGACGCGAGCCGGCTGACGACGCCCCACCTGCTCGAGCACCTGAAGCGGGCCGAGGAGGCGAACCGCCGCCACTGGGAGATCCACTTCGCCCTCATGTACCCCGCGGACGCGATCTACCTCGCGTTCGAGGCCTTCTGCCAGGGCTACGGCCTCGAGGAGAAGGATTTCGTCGAGCTGCTGAAGGGCTTCAGCTCCACGCCCGCGCAGACCGACGAGGGGCTCTGGGACCTGGCGAGGGCCGCGAGGGAGACCGGCCTCGAGGAGGCGATTCGCGCCACCCCGCCCGCCGCGCTGGCGGACGTGCTCAGGGAGAGCCCCGGGGGGCGCGAGTGGCTCGAACTGCTCGACAGCTTCCTCCAGACGCACGGCAACCGGATCTCGGCCGCCCACCTGGACGTGATGTTCCCCACCTGGCGGGAGGACCCGAAGCCGGTGCTCGAGACGATCGAGAGCTACTTCGCCCGCATGGACGGGGGGTGGGATCTGCTCGAGGCCCGCGAGGCGGTCGTCCGCCAGCGGGAGGAGGCGATCGCGGCTTTCGCGGAGCGCGTCTCGACCGAGGACCGGCCGACGTTCGAGCGGCTGCTGAAGGTCGCCCAGGAGGTGTACGCCTACCAGGAGGACCACGGCTTCTACATCGACCAGGGCTCGACGGCGGCGCTCCACTACGCGCTCGTCGCCTGCGGCCACAGGCTCCAGCGCTTCGGCCTGCTCGAGCAGGCCGAGGACGTGTTCTTCCTCACCTACCACGAGCTCGTCGAGGTGCTGACCGATCTTGCGCGAGACGAGGAGATCGGGACGTACCACCACCTGGCTCTCGTACCGCCGCTCGTGCAGGAGCGGCGTGAGTCCTGGGAGCAGGCGGCCGTCTCGGACGCTCCGCTCACGGTCGGGAACGTCCCGCAGACGATGACCGATCCGATCGCGATCAAGGTCTTCGGGATCATCGACGAGGTGCTGCACCCCAAGGGGGAGAAGGAGGTGGTGGAGCGTCTCGAGGGCTTCCCCGGCTCGGCCGGTGTGGTCGAGGGGCCGGCTCGGGTGATCCTCAGCTTCGAGGAGTTCCCCAACCTCCAGGCGGGGGAGATCCTCGTCTGCCCGTACACGAGCACCGCCTGGACGCCCCTGTTCCTGAAGATCGCAGGGGTCGTCACCGACACGGGCGGCATGCTCACGCACGCCGCGATCGCGGCCCGCGAGTACGGCCTCCCGGCCGTGGTGGGGACGTGGAACGCGACGAACTCGATCGGAAACGGTGACCTCGTGCGGGTCGACGGGAACGCCGGCGTGGTCGAGATCCTTCGGCGCGCGGACGGGGCGGGCTGAGATGACCGGCTTCGAGACGGCGAGGAAAGGAGGACCGAGGCCGGGGCAGTAACCCCGCTGGCGCCCGAGCCATGCCGGGCGGTCGAGGGTGTGAACCGTCGTGGACAGCGCCGCGAGTCGGGGAGATCCGGCCCGCGACCGGAGTGAGGAGGGAAGGATGGAGAAGCAAACAGGAGGGGGCGACAGGTACGACGCCCTCGTCGAGCGAATCACGCGACGCAACTTCATCAAGATCGCGGGCGCGGCCGGGCTCGTGGCCGGGCTCGCACCGGTTCTCGCTGCCTGCGGCGGCGGGGAGGAGGCGGCTCCGGAGACCACGGCTCCCGCGACCGAGACGGTCGCGACGACGACGCCGGCCACCACCGGCGGCGGGGCGACCGGGCGGCCGCTCAAGATCGGCTACGTGACACCTCAGACCGGAGCACTCGCCGGCTTCGGCGAGGCGGACACGTTCGTCCTGGCCGAGATGGAGAAGCGCTTCGCCGACGGGCTCGATGTCGGCGGCACCACGCACCCCGTGGAGATCGTCGCACGGGACAGCGAGTCGGACCCGAACCGCGCGGCCGAGGTGGCCGGAAGCCTCGTTCTCGACGACGGAGTCGACCTCGTGCTCGTCGAGGGCACGCCGGAGACCACGAACCCCGTGTCGGACACCTGCGAGGCGAACGGCGTCCCCTGCATCTCGTCGGTAGCCCCGTGGCAGCCGTGGTTCTTCGGCCGCAACGGCGATCCGGCGGCCGGCTTCCAGTGGACCTACCACTTCTTCTGGGGCCTCGAGGACATCATCGCGGTCTTCCTGTCGATGTGGAGCCAGGTCGAGACGAACAAGATGGTCGGGGCGATCTGGCCGAACGACGGCGACGGCAACGCGTGGGGCGACCCCGAGCTCGGCTTCCCGAAGCCGCTGACCGAGGCCGGCTACACGATCACCGATCCGGGCCGCTACCCGAACCTGACCGACGACTTCTCTGCCCAGATCTCCGAGTTCAAGTCGAAGGGCGTCGAGATCGTCACCGGAGTGCCGATCCCGCCGGACTGGACGACGTTCTGGACGCAGGCCGCCCAGCAGGGCTTCAAGCCCAAGATCGCCTCGATCGGCAAGGCGCTGCTCTTCCCCGCCTCGGTGGAGGCGCTGGGCGAGCTCGGCGACGGCATGTCCACGGAGGTCTGGTGGAGCCCGACCCACCCGTTCACGTCGTCGCTCACCGGCCAGTCGGCCGGCGACCTCGCGGCCGCCTACACCACCGCGACGCAGAGGCAGTGGACGCAGCCGATCGGGTTCGCCCACGCCCTGTTCGAGGTCGGGGCGGACGCGCTCAGCCGCAGCGCCGACGTCGACGACAAGGCGGCGATCGCGGCCGCGATCGCGGCGACGAGCCTCGACACCGTCGTCGGCAACATCACCTGGGAGGGCGGGCCCGTCCCGAACGTCGCCAAGACGAAGCTTGTCGGCGGCCAGTGGAGCCCGGGCACCGACTTCCCCTACGACCTCGTCATCGTCGAGAACGCGGCGCTGCCGGACGTGCCCACGGGCGGTACGCTGCGGCCGATCCCGGGCTCGTAGGCACGGAGAGGCTGCCGGCGGAAGGTGAGCTATGGGGAGCGTGATCGAGCTGGAAGGGGTCTCGAAGTCGTTCGGGTCGCTGCAGGCGCTCGACGACCTCAGCCTGCAGCTCGACGAGGGCGAAGCGCTCGGCGTCGTGGGACCGAACGGCGCCGGCAAGACGACCATGCTCAGCCTGATCGCCGGCAGCCTCCATCCCGATCGAGGGCGGATCCTCTTCTGCGGCCGGGACGTCACCCGCGTCTCGCCGCATGGCCATTGCCGGCTGGGGATCGCGCGCACGTTCCAGATCCCGCGTCCCTTCGGCGGGATGACCGTGTTCGAGAACGTCCTCGTCGGAGCGAGCTTCGGCCCGGCCGGCTCCGACGGGGAAGCCGAGGAGATCGCGGTCGGCGTGCTTGCCGACGTCGGGCTGCTCCGCAAGGCGAACACGCTCGCCGGCTCGCTGCCGCTGCTCGAGCGCAAGCGTCTCGAGCTCGCCCGCGCCCTCGCTGCCCGCCCGCGGGTGCTCCTGCTCGACGAGATCGCCGGCGGCCTGACCGAGCCCGAGGTGCTCGAGCTCGTCGCGACGATCCGGAAGGTGCGGGCCGCCAGCGTCTCGCTCGTCTGGATCGAGCACATCGTCCATGCGCTGCTCGCGGTCGTCGACCGCCTCGTCGCCCTGGACTTCGGGCGCAAGATCGTGGAGGGTGACCCACAGGCGGTGATGGCGAGCCCGGAAGTCCGCAGCGTCTACCTGGGCGCCGGCGCGTGACGGTCACGCCTTGCGGCGGCGAGGCCCCCGGGTGAGCCTGCTCTCGCTGGAGGCCGTCAGCGGCTTCTACGGCGACTTCCAGGCGCTCTTCGACGTCTCGCTCACGGTCGAGGAGGGGGAGACGGTCGCGATCATCGGCGCCAACGGCGCCGGCAAGTCCACGCTACTGGCTGCCGTCGCGGGCACGCTGGCCAGGGTCGAGGGCAGCGTTCGCTTCGACGGCGGCCCGGCCGGGGGGCTCCCTCCGCACGCTCGCGTCCGCCTCGGCATCTCGCTCGTGCCCGAGGGGCGCCGGATCTTCCCGAGCCTCTCCGTCGAGGAGAACCTCCTGCTCGGGGCGTACTCGGGCCGGCCCGGACCCTGGACCGTCTCGCGGGTGTATGAGCTGTTCCCGCTCATCGAGCGGGTCGCGCGCACCCCCGGAGCGCGGATCTCGGGTGGGGAGCAGCAGGCGCTCGCGATCGGCCGTGCGCTGATGGCGAACCCGAGGCTGCTGCTCCTCGACGAGGTCTCCCTCGGGCTGGCCCCGATCGTCGTCGGCCAGCTCTACGCCGCGATGCCGGAGATCACCGGGCTCGGCACGACGGTGCTGCTCGTCGAGCAGGACGTGAGCCAGGCGCTCCGCGCCGCCGGGCGTGTCTACTGCCTGCTCGAGGGGCGGGTCTCCCTCGAGGGGCGTCCTGGTGAGCTGACGTCCGAGCAGATCACGGCCGCCTACTTCGGAGTCTGAGCGGTGGAGTGGGTCAACGCGGTCGTCCAGGGGATCCTGCTCGGGGGGCTGTACGCGCTGTTCGCGACCGGGCTCTCGCTCGTGTTCGGCGTGATGCGGCTCGTCAATCTCGCGCACGGCGACCTCAGCATCCTGGCGGCGTTCCTGCTCGTGGCGATCGTCGACGCCACCGGCCTCGACCCGTGGATCGGGCTGGCGCTGGTCGTGCCGGCGCTGTTCGTGATCGGCTACGTCCTCCAGTACGGCCTGCTCAACCGGACGCTGGCGGGCGGCGAGCTGGCGCCCCTGCTCGTCACGTTCGGGCTCTCGATCATCCTCCAGAACGTCCTGCTCGAGGTGTTCACGGCCGACTCGCGCGGGCTTGACGCCGGCTCGATCGAGACGAGCAGCATCCGGATCAGCGACCAGATCTCCATCGGCTGGTTCCCGCTCGTCACTTTCATCGTCAGCATCGTCCTGCTCAGCGTGCTCCAGCTCGCGCTCAGCCGCACCCGGACAGGCCGTGCGTTGCGGGCGACCGCCGACGACCCGCGCACCGCCCAGCTCCAGGGAATCGACAACCGCCGCATCTACGCGCTCGCGATGGGGATCGCGCTCGCGACGGTCGCTCTCGCAGGGGTGTTCCTCGGCATGCGGACGACGTTCGGCCCGGCGATCGGCCCCGCCCGGCTGATCTTCGCCTTCGAGGCCGTGATCATCGGCGGTCTCGGCTCGCTGTGGGGGACGCTCGTCGGCGGCATCGTGCTCGGCGTCGCGCAGACGGTCGGCGCTCAGATCTCGCCGGGCTGGGGTGTCTTGACCGGCCATCTCGTGTTCCTAGCGGTGCTCGCCACGCGCCCGACCGGTCTCTTCAGCAGGCAGGTGCGGCAGTGAGCGGCGAGCTGACGGTTGTGCGGGCCACCACGGCGAGCCGTCTCGGGGCGGTCGCCGGGGTAGCGGCGCTCACCGCGCTCGCGACCGTGCCGTTCTGGGCGTCCGCCGGCGACATGCGGCTGCTGGTCGAGGCGCTGACGCTGCTCGCGCTCGCCCAGATGTGGAACCTGCTCGCCGGCTACGCGGGGCTCGTCTCGATCGGCCAGCAGGCGTTCGTCGGCATCGGCGCCTACGGTCTCTACTACTTCGGCGACAAGGTCGGCGTGCACCCGTTCCTCGCCGCCGGTCTCGCCGGCCTCGCGGCGGCGGCGCTCGCGATCCCCACCGCGGGGCTCGCGTTCCGGCTGCGCGGGGGCTACTTCGCGATCGGCACCTGGGTGATCGCCGAGGTCTACCACCTGCTCGCCGTCAACACCTCGTACCTCGGCGGCGGCTCGGGCGTCACCGTGGGCTCGGCCGCCGCGCTCGAGCGAGGGACGAGGGAGGACGGCACCTACTGGCTTGCGCTCGCGGCCGGGGCCGGCGCCGTCATCCTCGTCTACGCGGTGCTGCGCTCCCGGCTCGGGCTGGCCCTGACCGCGATTCGCGACAACGAGGAGGCGGCCGAGAGCCTCGGCGTCGACCTCGTGCGGGCGAAGCTCGTCGTCTACGTCCTCGCGGGCCTCGGCTGCGGGCTGGCCGGCGCGGTCATCTACCTGAACCTGCTCAGGATCCAGCCCGACGCGGCTTTCACGGTCAACTGGACGGCGTACATGATCTTCATCGTCGTGATCGGCGGGATCGGGACGATCGAGGGCCCGATCGTCGGCACCGCGGTCTTCTTCGTGTTGCGCGAGCTGCTCTCCGGCTACGGCACCTGGTATCTCGTCGCGCTCGGCGGCGTCGCCGTCGTCGTCATGCTCGCGGCCCCCGGCGGCCTCTGGAGCCTCGTCCAGCGCCGCTTCGACCTGCGGCTCTTCCCCGTCCAGCGGCGGTTGCGGCTGCCCCCGGCGCCCGAGCGGGAAGCCAACCCGTAGGGGCGGGTCATGACCCGCCCCTACGACTACGACGGCCGCGCAGGGCGGTGCCCCGGCGTGTTCGCCTGCTCGAAGTAGCGGGTCGCCGCGGGGCGGAGCGTCTCGAAGATGCCGTGGAACGTCTCGACGACCTCGCGTCGCTTCCAGGACTGGCCGACGACCTCCTCGGGCAGCGTCGGGTCGAGGGCGGGGAAGCGGCGGTACTCGGCGAGCGCTCGGGTTCGGATCACGAAGGCGTCGCGGTCGCCGAGCGAGCGGGCGGCGGCGTGGGCGCAGCAGGGGGAGAACGCCGCCACGTAGGACTCGTAGCGGCCAGCGAGGTCGGGGAGGTCCCAGAGCCGTCGGATCAGCGCCCCCGCGTCGGTGCCGGCGGCCGCCGGGCCGACCACGACCGCCACGTTCCCGTCGAGGCCGAGGTCGGCGACGAGGCTCTCGACGTCCGCCTCCCGGTTGCGCGGGGCGAGCCACATCCCCTCCTGGGGCGAGCCGAAGCCGAGGAAGCGTAGGCGCCGCGCGAGCCGGCGGCCGGCGGTTTTCCGCTCCTCGGGGATCGCGTACCAGAGCACCGTCCAGAGGCCGTCCCAGGGCTCGTCGAGCGCGAAGCTCTCGATCCGCCCGGTGCCCTCGGCGAGCAGCGTCTCGAGCCGGGGCGTGAAGTCGTAGTGGACGAGCCGACCCTCCTTGACGGGGGCGAGCAGTCCCCGCCGGACGAGCCGGCCGAGCGCGATCCGGGCCGCGGGCGTCGAGAAGCCGAGCTCGCCGAGCAGGTGCACGAGCCCACCCGACCAGACGTGGGCGCCAGCGGGGCGGACGTACCAGCCGAGCAGGTCGAGCACGAGCTCCTGGGGCTGGAGCGCCTCCTGTGCAAACTGATCAATTTTGTCTTGACGGATCATCCGGGCAGGAGTACTCTAGCCAATAGGTAACAGTCTACCAAGGTTAGGTGTTATCTATGACAGATGACCTGACGCAGCTGATTCACGAGACCCGCGAGCTGGTCGAGGATCTCGACTACCCGGCCGCTCGCCGCTGGCTCGAGCAGAACCCGGGCGGCAAGGTGCTCGGCCACTTCCAGGTCTACTTCCCCGAGGAGCTCGCCCACGCGGCCGGGATGCTGCCGATCAAGCTGGCCGGCGCGAGCTCGGCACTCCAGGTGCGCCAGGCCGACGCGCGCTTCGCCGCGTTCGTGTGCTCGATCATTCGCAGCTCGCTCGAGTCCGTACTGGCCGGCCGCGCCGACTTCCTGTCCATGTTCGTCACGCACCCGATCTGCGACGCGGCGCGCCACTCCTGCGGGGTCTGGGCGCGCAACCTCCCGGACATCCCCTGCCAGGTCCTCTACCTGCCGCACAACGTGCGCTCCGCCTACGCGCCCGAGTACCTCGAGAGCGAGTACCGGCGGATCGCCGGCGTGATCGAGGAGGTCGCGGGCCGCGAGCTCACCGACGACGCCCTGCGAGCCTCGATCGAGCTCTTCAACGAGAACCGTCGCCTCCTGCGCGAGCTCTACCGGATCAAGCGGGAGACCCCGTGGCTCATCTCCACCGTCGAGGCCTACCTGCTCACCCGGGCGGGGACGGTGATGCCCCGCGAGGAGCACAACGAGCTTCTACGCCGGGCGCTGCCCCTCGTCGAGGCGAGGGACGCGAAGTCCCAGGACAAGATCCGCGTCGTCTTCGAGGGCGGCTTCTGCGAGCAGCCGCCGCTCGAGATGCTCGCGGTGATCCAGGACGCCTGCTACGTCGTCGACGACGACTTCCTGATCGGACTGCGCTGGCTGACCGAGGACGTCCCCGCCGGCGACAACCCGTACGCGAGCCTCGCTCGCGCCTACATCGAGACGTCGAGCTACAGCCCGGTGCAGCGCGACCCCGAGAAGCTGAAGGAGGAGATGCTGCTCGCGCGGATCCGCGCCGCCGGCGCGGAGGCGGCGATCGTGGCGGCCGCGAAGATGTGCGAGCCCGGGCTCGAGGAGCAGGTGAGCTACAGCCGCGCCCTCGACGATGCGGGGATCCCGCACCTCGTGATGGAGTTCGAGGAGAAGACGAACGTGTTCGAGCAGGTGCGCATGGAGGTCGAGACCTTCGCCGAGTCCCTGCTGTTCGAGTTCGCCTGAGCCGGAGGAGGAGCCAGTGGCCGAGCAGAAAGTTGCCGAGCGGAAGCGGCCGGGGGATGGGGCGGCCCCGCACTCCGAGCTGATCGGCGCCACCCGCGCCGAGAGCCGCGGCCTGATCGAGACGTGGTGGCAGGAGATGAGCGAGGCGGACGCCGAGGGGCGGCCCGTCGCGAACGTGTTCGTGATGGGGTCGATCGCCGAGATCCTGCGCTGCTTCGACCTGCCGATGAGCTTCCCCGAGATCACCTCGCTCCAGACCGCGGTCCGGGGCAAGCAGATGGAGATGCTCGTCGCCGCCGAGGACTACGGCTACTCCCCGGACATCTGCGGTTACGTGAAGGTCGACGTCGGCCTGCACCTGACCGGGCGCAACCATCCGTCCGGGAAGCTGCCCCGGCCGGCCCTGGTCGTCTCGCCGAACACGTGCAACACCTACATCAAGTGGTCCGAGATCTGGGAGCGGATGTACGGCTGCCCGGTCTTCGTCCTCGACCTCCCCGGCTGGCGGGGCACGGGCGGGAGCGTCCTCCCCGGCAGCGAGGAGTTCGAGCGCGACCGCCGCTACGTCGAGGGCCAGCTGCGCGAGCTGATCGCGCTCTGCGAGCGGATCACCGGCAAGACGCTCGACCTCGACCGGCTGCGCGAGGTGATGGGCGAGGTCAACGCGCTCGCCGGTCTCTACGACGAGGTGGTCGCGGAGAACAAGCACCACCCGGCCCCGTTCGACGCCATGCTCGACGGGCTCAACTACATGGGCATCGCGAACGCGTACCGTGGCGACTCGCGCGGCACCGCGTTCATGCGGCTCGCGCGCGACGAGCTGCGCGAGCGGGTGCGGCTCGGGATGGGCGCGATCCCGGACGAGAAGTACCGGCTGCTCCTGATCGGCACCGCCTGCTACTCGCACTTCCGCCGCTTCCTCGAGCTGTTCCACTCGTGGGGCGGTGTCTTCGCCCACTCCGAGTACATGTCCTTCGCCGGCGGCGGCATCGACCGCGGGATCCGTTACGAGCTCGAGCGGCCGATCGAGAGCATGGCCGAGCAGATCCTCTGGAGCGCCCAGCAGAGCTTCTCGGGGATCTTCTTCTCCCAGGACTGGCAGGCGAGGATCGTGCGCGAGTGGGACATCGACGGGATCTGCTTCCACGGGATCAAATCCTGCCGCACCGTCTCGACCGGCCTGCCGGACGAGCGCGAGTGGCAGATGCGCACGAACGACATCCCCGGGCTCTTCATCCAGTCCGACCTCGTGGACGCGAGGCTCTGGTCGGACGCCCAGATGAAGAACCGCATCGACGCCTTCTTCGAGGCGCTGGCGAGCCGCAAGGCAGCGGCGAGGAGGTGAGCGGAGTGCTGGTCGCAGGGGTCGATGTCGGCTCCACACAGACAAAGGCGGTCGTCATGGACGGCGAGCCGAAAGTGGTGGGGCGTTCGCTGATCGAGACGGGCGCGCGCCTGACCGAGGCGGCGCAGGAGGCGTTCAGCCTCGCCGTGGTCGACGCGGGGGCGGAGGAGCGCGACGTCGCCTCGGTCGTCGGCACCGGCTACGGCCGCTACCGGGTCGAGTTCGGGGAGACGCAGGTGACGGAGATCTCCTGCCACGCGCGGGGCGCCGTCTTCCTGTTCCCGAACACGACGAGCGTCCTCGACGTCGGCGGCCAGGACACGAAAGCGATCCGGGTCGGCGGGGACGGCCAAGTGCTCGACTTCTGCATGAACGACAAATGCTCGGCCGGGACCGGTCGCTTCCTCGGCGCGGCCTCCCAGGCGCTCGAGCTGCCGCTCGGAGACCTGGGGCCGCTCGCCCTGACCGCAAAGAACCCGGTCAAGATGACCACCACCTGCACCGTGTTCGCGGAGTCCGAGATCCTCGGCTGGCTGGCGCTCGGGCGCAAGATGGAGGACGTGCTGCTCGGCGTCCACGTCGCGATCGCCTCCCGCTCGGTCTCGCTGCTGCGCCGGGTCGGGATCGAGCCGGAGATCACGTTCACGGGTGGCGTCTCGCGCAACGCGGCCATGGTCAAGCTGCTCGAGGAGCTGACGGACTGCCCGATCAACGTCAGCGAGGAGTCGCACTACTGCGGCGCGATCGGCGCCTCGCTCTACGCGCTCGACCGGGCGCTCACGCGGGCCGCGGCCGGCGCTTCGGGAGGTGTGCTGCCATGAGCCTGACGGCCGGGATCGACGTCGGGTCGGCCTACACGAAGGCCGTCCTCGCGGACGCGGACGGCGCGGTCGTCGCCCGCGCCTCGTGTCCGACGGGCTACAACTTTGCACGCGCGGGCGAGCGGGCGCTGGCCGAGGCGCTGCTCGCCGGCGGGCTGTCCCGCGAGGCGGCCGGCTACATCGCGGCGACCGGCAGCGGCCGCTACCAGGTGCCGTTCCGCGACCTCGCGGTCACCGAGCTGACCTGCCACGCCTGGGCCGTGCACACGGTCTTCCCGACCGTCCGCACCGTGCTCGACATCGGCGGCCAGACCGCGAAGGCGATCCGCCTCGACGAGACCGGGCGCGTCAGGGCGTTCCGTCTCAACGACAAGTGCGCGGCCGGCTCGGGGGCGTTCCTCGAGAAGACCGTCCGCTACATGGGCTTCGAGGCCGTGGACATCCCCCGGCTCGCCGACGACGCGATCGACCCGGCCGAGGTCTCGAGCGTCTGCACCGTCTTCGCCGAGTCCGAGGTGATCAACCACCTCGCCGGCGGGCGCAGCGCGGAGGACATCTGCGGCGGCGCCGTCGTCGCCCTCGCCGGGCGGGCCGGCCAGCTGGTCAAGCGGGTCAAGCCCGAGCCGGAGTTCGCCCTCACCGGGGGCCTCACGCGCGTGCCCCTGATGAAGCGCGAGCTCGAGTCGATGCTCGACTGCACGTTCCTGGTCGGCGACGACGACCTCGGCGTCTTCGCCGGGGCGATCGGCGCCGCCCTGCTCGCCGCCCGGCGGCAGCGCAAGCTCGCCCAGGTCGCCTGAGAGAGGAGAGTCGCATGGATGAGGCTGGACGCCCGTTCGCCGGACGCCCGCCGGAGGACTTCGGCTTCGCCGACATCGTCTACGAGAAGCGAGACTGGGTCGCGCGGGTGACGATCAACCGGCCGCACGCCTACAACGCCTACACGACGCACACGCTGAACGAGCTGCGGGAGGCGTTCCGCGACGCCGCCCACGACGACGGAGTCGCGGTGCTCGTCCTCACCGGCGCCGGCGAGAAGGCGTTCTGCACCGGCGGCGACGTCAAGGAGTACGCGGGCGAGTACACGCGGCGGCCGCGCGACTACTGGAAGTACATGGGCCTGTTCGCGGAGGCCCACGAGGCGTTGCGCAACCTCGGCAAGCCGACGATCGCCCGCCTGAACGGGATCGTCGCCGGCGGCGGCAACGAGTGGAACATGGCGTGCGACCTCGCCGTGGCAGTGGACGAGATCACGATCCGCCAGGTCGGCACGCGCGTGGGCTCGGTCGCCGCCGGCGGCGCCACCCAGTGGCTGCCGATCATGGTCGGCGATCGCCGCGCTCGGGAGATGCTGCTCATGTGCGAGCCGATCACGGCGCAGCAGGCGCTCGAATGGGGGCTCGTGAACCGGGTCGTGCCGCGGGACGAGCTCGACGCGTGCGTGGACGGGCTGTGCGAGAAGTTGATCGACAAGTTCCCCGAGTGCCTGCGCTACACGCGCCAGCAGGTCAACTTCTGGAAGGATCTCGCCTGGCATGGCACGATCGGCCACGCCCGCGAGTGGCTGGCCTTGCACTTCGCGAGCTACGAGCCGTGGGAGGGTATGACCGCGTTCGTCGAGAAGCGAGAGCCCGGCTACCGGCGCCTGCGCGAGCTGGCCCGCGACGGCGGCTCCTCCGAATTCGTGTGGGGCCCGCCCGTGCTCGAGTGCGGCGCGTGCGGCGCGAAAGGCCTGCCCGAGGGCATGGCGTTCTGCGGGGCCTGCGGCGCCGAGCTTTGACCCGCTTCCTCGACCCCGAGCGGGCGGTCGCCGGGCTCGTTCCGGCCGGCGGCGTCGTGGCCGTCGGTGGGATGCACGCGACGGCGGCACCGATGGCGCTCGTGCGCGAGCTCGCGCGCCAGCGCGTCGGGATCGGGCGGCTCGTGACGAGCCCCTCGACGTCGATCCAGGCCGACCTCCTGATCGGCGAGGGGCTCGTCGAGGAGCTGGTCGCACCCTACGTCGGCTTCGAGGATCTCGGCCTCGCGCCACGATTCCGCCGCGCCGTCGAGGAGGGGACGATCCGCCTGCTCGAGTCGGACGAGGGCGGGCTGACGCACGCGCTCTACGCCGGCGCGGGCGGGCTGCCGTTCGTGCCGCTGCCGCCGGCGATCGGGCGCAGCGACGTGCCCCGCTCCTGCCCGGAGCTGTACCGGGAGGTCGAGGATCCGTTCACGGGGGAGCGCTGCTGGGCGATCCGCGCGCTGCGCCCTGACGTCGCCCTGATCGCCTGCGCGGAGGCCGACGAGGAGGGGAACGTCGCGTTCGGGCGCGTCCCGTTCACCGACCGGGTGATGGCGCTTGCCGCGCGCGCTCTCGTCGTCCAGGTCGAGCGCCTCGTTCCCGTCGAGTCGATCGCGGCTCGCGAGGCGGGCACGACGCTGCCCGCGTTCCTCGTCTCCGCCGTGGTCGTGGCCCCGGGCGGCTGCGCCCCGACCGCCTCGCCCGGGTTCTACCCGCGCGACGAGGCGGCGCTGCGCGCCTACCTCGAGGAGGCCAGGTTGTGAGCGCGCCCTACAGCCCGCAGCAGCTGATGGCGTGCGTGCTGGCGCGCGCGTTTCGCGACGGCGAGGTGGTCGTGATGGGCGCCGTTCCGGCGCTGCCGCTCGCCGCCTGCCGTCTGGCGAAGGCGCTGCACGCCCCCTCGCTCTCGTACGTCGTCGGCGGGAGCGGCACCGTCAACCCGGCGCCCGCGGGGCTGCTCTCGCAGTCCTGCGATCCCGAGCTGCGCGGCGGGCCCGTGACGTTGCCGCTACACGAGGTGGTGCTGCTCGAGGGCCGTGGCGGCGCGCTCGACGTCTTCTGCGCGGGCGGCCTCCAGATCGACGCCAGTGGCAACTGCAACCTCGTCGGCGTCGGCGACCCCGCGCGTCCGAAGCTGCGCGGGCCCGGGTCGGTCGGCCTGCCGTTCCTGCCCGCGGTCGGCCGCACGGTGATCTTCACGCTCGCCCATAATCCGCGCACGTTCGTCGAGCGCGTCGACTTCGTCAGCGGCGCGGGAGACACGGTCGCACTGGTCGTGACCCCGCTCGCCACCATGGAGCCCGACCCGGGGACGCGGCGGCTGCGGCTCGCAAGCGTCCACCCCGGCGTCAGCGCGGACGAGGTGCGCGCCCGGACGGGCTTCGAGCTGCCGGTGCCGGAGCCGGTGCCGGAGACGCCGCCGCCGACGGCCGCGGAGCTGGCGGTGTTGGCGCGGCTCGACCCGGCGGGGGTCCTGGCCTGACTGACCGTGGCGGACATGTCCGGGGGCCAGGCCCCGGGACATGTCCGGGAGGGACGAAGAGGGAGGAGACCGAGGTGGAGTTCCAGGATCGAGCGGCGCTCGTCACAGGTGCCGCGAGCGGCATCGGCCGCGCGACCGCGCTCGCGTTCGCGGCCGCGGGGGCGCGCGTCGCCATCTGCGACCTGAACGTGGCCGGCGCGGAGGCGGCGGCAGCCGAGGCCGGCGGCGGCGCCGTCGCTGTCGGGATGGACGTGACCGACGCGGTCAGCGTGCGCGCCGGCGTCGAACGCGCCGCGTCCGAGCTTGGCGGCCTCGACGTCGTCGTCAACGCAGCCGGCTGGGACCGGATCATGCCGTTCGCGAAGACGGACGAGGCGCACTGGGACCGGGTGATCGGCATCAACTACCGCGGGCTGCTCGCGGTCACGCACGGGGCGCTGCCGCACCTGATCGAGCGCGGCGGCGGGGCGATCGTCAACGTCGCCTCCGAGGCCGGGAGGGCGGGCTCGTCGGGCGAGGCCGTCTACTCGGGTACGAAGGGGGCCGTGATCGCGTTCTCGAAGGCGCTCGCGCGCGAGGTCGCCAGGTACGGTATCCGTGTGAACGTGGTCGCTCCTGGTCTCACCGACACGCCGCTCCTGCGGGGGATGATCGCCGACGGGAACGAGAAGCTGATCGACGCGATCGTCGCCGCGACGCCGCTCAGGCGGCTTGCGCGGCCGGAGGAGGTGGCAGAGGCGGCACTGTTCCTCGCCTCGAGCCGCGCCTCGTTCACGACCGGCGAGACGCTGTCGGTCGGCGGCGGGCTGGTGATGGTGTGAAGATCACCGACGCTCTGCTCGGCGAGCACGCGGTCATCTACCCGGGGCTCGATCGGATCGCCGAGGCGTCCTTCGCCACCGCGGAGGAGATGCGCGCGGCCGCGGCGATCCTGGCGGCCGGGTTGGCCTCGCACGCTCGGATCGAGGACGAGCTCCTGTTCGTGCCGCTCGAGGAGCAGATTGGCGGCGAGATGGGCCCGCTCGCGGTGATGCGGCTCGAGCATGACGAGATCGAGGGTGTGCTCGAGCGCCTCCAGGAGGTGGAGGGTCCGACCGAGGGCCGGACGATCGCGACCCGCCTCGCCCAGCTCGCGCGCGATCACTTCGCCAAGGAGGAGCAGGTGCTCTATCCGATGGCCGAGAACGTGCTCGACGCGGGCGAGCTCGAGCGCCTCGGCGCCGAGTGGGCGTCGCGCCGACTCCCCTGACTGCGCCCTCGCCGGGGTCAGACCCCTTGATAGGGCACGACTGAGATCCTGCGTGTCACGCCGCTGGTGAACCGGCTGGCGCGCAGACATCTCGCAATCCAAAGCAGGGGTCTGACCCCGTCTGGGTAGCGCGGAGGCATGACCGTTCGGGCCGGGTATCGCCGGCGCCCTGGTGCGCCTACACTGGGGCCGTGTTCGTCACGTTCGAGGGGATCGACGGCTCCGGCAAGTCGACGCAGGCGGCGCTGCTCGCGGCGGTGCTGCGCGCGGAGGGGCGGGAGGTCGTCGAGACGCGCGAGCCCGGCGGGACGCCGCTCGGCGAGAGGATCCGGGGCCTCCTGCTCGGCGACGGGGAGATCGTTCCGTTCGCCGAGGCGGCTCTGTTTGCCGCCGCCCGCGCCCAGCTCGTCGCGGACGTGATCCGGCCCGCGCTCGACCGTGGCGCGGACGTCGTCTGCGACCGGTTCATCGACTCCTCACTCGCCTACCAGGGGCTCGCCCGCGGGCTCGGGCTGGACGCGGTGCTGGAGCTGAACGCCCCGGCCCTCGGCAGCCTGCTGCCGGATCGAACGTTCCTCCTGCTCGTCCCGCCGGCCGAGTCCGCAGGGCGCGCCACCGGTCGACCTGACCGGATCGAGCGGGAAGGGCTCGCGTTCCTCGAGCGGGTCGATCGGGCCTACCGGGAGCTCGCAGCGGCACTTCCGGCCAGGATCACGATGCTCGACGGCGGGCTCGCGCCGACGCAGCTCGCGCGGGCGATCAGGGATGAGCTTCGAGCGCTTGCCTGAGCAGCACGAGGCGAAGCGGCTGCTCGAGGCGGCGCTTGCCGACAGCCCCGCGCACGCCTACCTCTTTCACGGCCCGAGCGGCGTCGGCAAGCGGAGCTACGCGCTCGCGTTCGCGGGCGACATCCTCGGCGATCCGGGCCGGGTCGAGCGGGGCGTCCATCCCGACCTCTACGTGCTCGAGCCGCTCGGCGACCAGATCCGCATCGACGCGATCCGCGAGTTGCGCCACGACCTGCACATGCGTCCGTTCGAGGCGTCACGGCGCGTCTACCTGATCCTGGGGGCTGACCTCATGAACGAGGACGCCGCCGATGCCCTGCTGAAGGACCTCGAGGAGCCGCCGCCCTACGCGGTGATCGTGCTCGTTGCCGCGCAGGCCCGGAGGCTGCCGGAGACGATCCGCTCCCGCTGCCAGCCGGTCCCGTTCCGGCGCCTCTCGCTGCGGGCTCTCGCGGCTCACGTGGCGGCGCGTCGCCCCGACCTCGGGGCCGCGGAACAGGCCGCCATCTCCAGGGTCGCCGCGGGCCGTCTCGATCGTGCCGAGCGCCTGCTCGACCCGGACGCGGCCGCGCAGCGCAGCCGACTGCTCGACCTCGCCCGCACCGTCTACCTGGACGAGGACTTCGACCCGGCCGCGGCCGCGGCGGTCGTGCTCGGCTTCGCCAGCGCCGCCGGAGCCCGCGCGGCCGAGCGGGACGCCGAGGGGGCGGAAGGGACGGCCAGGGAGCGCGAGCAGCGGGGAAAGCGGGTCGCCCGCGGGGTCGAGCGCGAGGAGATCGGGGAGGCGCTCGACCTGCTCGCCGCGTGGTATCGCGACGTGCTCGCAGCCGCTGTCGGCGCGGCTGCGGCCGCCCTGAACGCCGACCGGCTCCCCGAGCTCGAGGCAGACGGCGAGCGGGTCGGAGTTGCCGCGTCGGCCCGGGCGGCCGAGGCGGTCTCAGCCGCACGTCGCACCTTCCAGCTCAACGTGAGCCCGGCGCTGGCGCTCCAAGCGCTGTTCGTCGGGCTCCGCCGCGAGCTCGGGCTCGCGACGGCGGCCGCCTGACAACCGCCCGCACTCCCCGGGGCTGTTCAGGTACAAGTGAGCCGTGGCAAACGCGGTCGGCGTCGTCTTTTCCCCGGGCGGGAAGGTCTACTCCTTCGATCCGGGCGAGCTCGAGCTCGCCTGGGACGACCGGGTGATCTGCCAGACGTCCCGTGGCCGCGAGTACGGGCGCGTGGTCAAGACGACCCACGAGGTGCCCGGGCAGGCGGGGCGGCTGAAGCGGATCGTGCGGCGCGCCACGGCCACCGACGAGGAGCGCCTGCGCGAGAATCGCGAGGAGGCGAGCAGGGCGATGGCCGTGTTCCACGACGCGATCAGGCGCCACGTGCTGCCGATCAAGCCGATCGCGGCCGAGCTCGTGTTCGACGGTTCGCGCCTGGTCTTCTCGTACGGAGCCGAGGAACGCGTCGACACCCGTCGCGTTCAGGATGATCTCGCCTCCCGCCTGCACCGCCGGGTCGAGCTACGCTCGGTCGGGCCGCGTGAGCAGGCGCGTCTGGCCGGCGGCTACGGCCTCTGCGGCACCCAGCTCTGCTGCACCCGCTTCCCCTCCCACGAGCAGCCGATCGCGCTCAGGATGGCAAAGGATCAGGATCTGCCGATGAGCTCCGGGCGCATCACGGGCCTCTGCGGGCGGCTGCGCTGCTGCCTCGCGTTCGAGCACCCGTTCTACCGGAGCTTCCGCGATCGGGCGCCCCGGGTCGGCAGCCGCGTCCAGACGCCTCACGGGGCGGGCGTCGTCCGTTCCTTCGCGGTGCTTCGCGAAGCGTGCCTCGTCTCGCTCGACGGCGATCGTGAGCTGGAGGTCGGCATCGACGACTGCCGCGAGCTCGAGGGCCCGCCCGCCCGCCGCCGCTGAGTCAGCGGGCCCGGGCATACACGCGCGCCGCCTCGACGAGCGACGCGAACGGGCGCAGGAAGCGCTCGTCGTGCTCCCACTGGAGCTCGTTGTGCCACTGCAGGCCGACCGCGAAGCCGAGGCCGTCGACGCGTTCGATCGCCTCGACGACCCCGTCGAGCGTGTGCGCGGTGACCCGATGGCGGCGGCCGGGATCGGCGACGCTCTGGTGGTGGAACGAGTTGACGCGCGGCGGGCCGCCGGCGAGCCAGCGTTCCACGAGCGAGCCGGGCTCGGCCGCGATCTCGTGCCAGTGCTCCCCGGGCGGCAGCGGCGCGAGCGCCTTCCAGTCGTGGCCGTGACGGTGGGCGCCTTCGTGCAGGCTCTCGACGTCCTGGGTCAGCCGGCCGCCGTCGGCGACCGCGAGCACCTGGACTCCGCGGCAGAGGCCGAGCACGGGGAGGCCGCGGTCGAGCGCGGCACGGGTGAGGCCGATCTCGAACGCGTCCATCTCCGCCTCGATCGGCTCGGTCAGCTCGTGCGGCTCCTCCCCGTAGTGGGTGGGGTGGACGTCCGCGCCGCCCGAGACCTGGATCGCGTCGACGAGCTCGAGGATCCGCTCGATCTGGGAGGGCGGCGTCAGCCGCGGCAGGATCACGGGCAGCGCTCCGTAGCGTTGCAGCGGCTCGCGCAGCCCCCGCTCGACCGTCGTCAGCAGCGGGTCGCGCAGGTGGATCGTCACGCCGACGACGGGCTCCCTTGCCACGGCTCCAACCCTACCGAAGCCGGATGGCGCTATCGTCCCGGTGGTGATCGACCTCTACTTCATGCCGGGCGCCGCATCGCTCTCGACGCATGTCCTGCTCGAGGAGGTCGGCGCTCCCTACCGTCTCGTCCGCGTCACGAAGGAGGACGGGAAGGTCGACCCGCCCGAGCTCGAGCGGCTGAACCCGCACCGGCGCGTCCCGACGATGGTCGACGGCGACCTCGTCCTCTACGAGGCCATCGCCTGCGCCATGCATCTCGCGGACACCCACCCGCGGGCCGGGCTCGCGCCCGCGCCCGGAACCGCGGAGCGCGCCCATTTCTACCGCTGGCTCGCCTACCTGACCAACACGGTGCAGGCGGGCTTCATGATCTTCTTCTACCCGGAGCGCTACACGGCCGACCCGGCGGCCGCTCCCGCCGTCGAGGCGCAGGCCGCGGCGGCGCTCGGGGAGATGCGCGATCTCCTCGAGGGCGAGCTCGAAGCCGGCGGACCGTACCTGCTCGGCGAGCGGTTCTCGGCCGCGGATGTCTACCTGTTCATGCTGACCCGCTGGGGCCGCCGTCTCGAACCCCGCTGGTGGGACGGGCCGGCGCTCGGCGCGCACTTCCGGCGGGTCTTCGAAAGGCCGGCGGCGCAGCGCGCCTGGGAGCAGGAAGGCCTCGACCCGCCCGTCTGAGCGGGCTCAGCGCGACCCGAGCGGCACGTAGTCGCGCACGCCGCTGCCGACGTAGAGCTGGCGCGGGCGGGCGATCTTCTGCTCGGGATCCTCGAGCATCTCACGCCACTGGGCGAGCCAGCCGGCCGTGCGCGGGATCGCGAACATGACCGGGAACATCTCGACGGGCAGCCCGAGCGCCCGGTAGATGATCCCCGAGTAGAAATCGACGTTCGGGTAGAGCTGGCGCGAGACGAAGTACTCGTCCTCGAGCGCGATCCGCTCGAGCTCGACGGCGACGTCGAGGAGGGGGTTGCGGCCGGTGACCGCGAGCACCTCGTCGGTCGCCTGCTTGATGATCCGGGCGCGCGGGTCGTAGTTCTTGTAGACACGGTGGCCGAAGCCCATCAGGCGGCCTTCGCCGCGCTTGACGCTCTCGATGAACTCGGGCACCCGCTCGACCGAGCCGATCCGCTCGAGCATCCGCAGCACCGCCTCGTTGGCGCCGCCGTGCAGCGGCCCGAACAGGGCGGCGGCGGCGCCGGCGAGGGCGCAGTAGGGGTTGACGAGGCTCGAGCCGATCGAGCGCATCGCGCTCGTCGAGCAGTTCTGCTCGTGGTCGGCGTGGAGGATGAACAGCACCTCGAGTGCGTGCACGAGCGCCGGCTCGGGCCGGTACTTCGGCTCGGCCATCCGGAACATCATCGAGAGGAAGTTCGCGGCGAACCCGAGCTCGTTGTCGGGATAGACGTACGGGACGCCGAGGCTGTGGCGGTACGTGAACGCCGCGATCGTCGGCACCTTCGCGATCAGCCGCTTGACCTGGAGCAGTCGGTTGTCGGGGTCCTCGACGTTCTTGGCCTCCGGGTAGAACGTGGAGAGCGCTGCGACGACCGAGATCAGCATCCCCATCGGGTGCGCGTCGTAGCGGAAGCCCTCCATCAGGCGCTTCGTGTTCTCGTGCAGGAACGTGTGCACGGTGATCTCGTCGGTCCACGCTGCCAGCTCGGTCGCGGTCGGCAGCTCGCCGAAGACGAGCAGGTACGCGGTCTCGAGGAACGTGCTGTGCTCGGCGAGTTGCTCGATCGGGTAGCCGCGGTAGCGCAGGATGCCGCGGTCGCCGTCGATCTCGGTGATCCCGCTGCGCGTCGACGCCGTGTTCAGGAACGCGGGGTCGTAGGAGAGCAGGCCGAAGTCGTCCTCGGAGACGCGGATCTGGCGCAGGTCGGTCGCGCGGATCGCCCCGTCCGAGACCGGCACCTCGTAGGTCTTGCCCGTACGGTTGTCGGTGATCGTGATCGTGTCGGCGGGCATCCGCGGTCCTCCCTCGGTCCGTGTCTCCTGAAGTCTCGCCGCCCGCGAGCGCGCGCGCAAAGAGAACCGTCGCGCCCGGCTGGCGGGAGCACCGGAGGCGCTAAGCTACGCGCGGCGCCGACGTAGCTCAGCTGGTAGAGCACATCACTCGTAATGATGGGGTCCGGGGTTCGAGTCCCCGCGTCGGCTCTCAGTCCCCGCGTCGACGGGTAGCCTGTGCCATGCGGGGATCTCAGCGAAGTATCGGCGGCTCTTGCCCGGAGGCGAGGCATGACCAGGAGGGCGAAGAAGATCCGGGGGACCACGGCGAGCGGTAAGCCGATCACGGACGAGCTCGTCGCCGAGCTCGCCGAGCGGGCAGAAGCCGGGTACGAGGTCGAGGAGATCGTCCGCAGGCGGGGCGGCCGCCCGCCGATCGGCTCCGCCCCCGCCGCGGTCGAGTCCGTCCGGCTCGACCCCGAGCTGCGTGAGGCGCTGGCACGACGGGCCGAGCGCGATCGCGAGACGACGTCCGCCGTGATCCGCAAGGCGCTGCGCCGCTACCTCGACGTCGCCTGACTGGCGCGCACGCCGGCCCCGCGCGGCCCGCGTAGACTCCGCGCCGTGAGGGTCGCGGTGATCGGCGGCGCCGGCGGGATGGGGAGCGTGACCGTTCGCGACCTCGCGCGCTCGGGCGCCGCCGAGGTGCGGATCGTCGACCTCGACGCGGGGCGCGCGCGCGAGCTTGCCGCCGCGGCCGGCGGGCCGGTTCGCGCCGTCTCGGTCGGGGACGCGCAGATCGCGACGCTCGCCGGGGCGGTCGAGGGCTGCGACGCGGTCGTGAACGCGGCGAGCCACACGCTCAACGTGGCCGTGATGCGCGCCTGCCTCGAGGCGGGCGCCCACTACACCGACCTCGGCGGCCTCTTCCACTACTGCCTCGAGCAGTACGAGCTGGACGGGGAGTTCCGCGCGGCCGGGCTCGCCGCGGCCATGTCGATGGGGTCGGCGCCCGGGATCACGAACATGCTGGCGGCGGCAGCCTGCGAGCGGCTCGACACGGTCGAGGCGATCGAGATCGCCGACGCGATCATTCCGGGCCGCGAGCCCGATCCGCGCGAGCCGTACGTGCCGCCCTACGCGGCCTCGACGCTCGTTGACGAGTTCACGCAGCCGGCCGCGGTCTTCCTCGACGGGGAGCTGCGCATGGTGCCCGCCGACACCGGCTCGAAGGTGTACGAGTTCCCGGAGGCCGCGGTCGAGTGCGTCTACACGATCCACTCCGAGCCGGCGACGCTGCCGCGCTCCTACGCCGGCAAGGGGATCCGCCGCGTCGAGTGGCGGCTCGGGCTGCCCCCGCTCGACGTGGCGCGGCTGCGCTCGTTCGTCGCGGCCGGCCTCGCCTCCACGGAGCCCGTGCGCGCGCCGACCGGCGAGGTCGTCCCGCGCGACGCCCTCGTCGCGACGCTGGCGCGGCAGGCCCGGACGGTCGCGCTCGCGCCCGACCCGGGCGCCGTCGAGTATTTCCGCGTGATCGCCACCGGCACGCGGGCGGGCGCACCAGCGGAGCTCGTCGCGGAGCTGAAGGTGGTCGAGCGCCCCGAGTGGGACGGCGCCGGGGGCGCCTACGCCACCGGCGTGCCGCCGTCCGTGGCCGCGCAGCTCCTCTGCTCGGGCGAGCGGCTCCGCGACGGGGTCGGCGGGGCGGAGGCGATCCTGCCGCCCGACCGCTTCTTCGCCGAGCTGGCCGCCCGCGGCCTCCCGGCGACACTCACCGACGGGGGCCCCGTCACCTCGCTCGGCACCGTCTGACGGCCGCCGTCCCACGGATCGCGTAGCGTGCCCCCGTGATCCGCCGCCTCCCGCTCCTCGCGGCGCTCCTGCTCGCGCTCCTCGTGGTGGCGCCCGCGGGCGCACAGCTCGACCGCTGGGCGGGCGGCGGGCCCGCCGCGGCCGTGCTGTTCACGCTCGAGGTCGATCCGACCGACGCGTCAGTCCTCTACGGCGCGTCCGGCTACCACGTCTACTCGAGCACGGACGGCGGCTCCACGTGGGCGCGCACGTCGGGTCTGCCCGCCGGCTACTGCTGCACGGCGTTCCTCGAGATCGACCCCGGCGCGCCCGGAACCGTCTACGCGGCCGGCTCGGACGCGGCCGGCGGCGCGCTCCTGCGCTCCCGGGACGGCGGTGAGAGCTGGCAGCAGCTAGGCCAGCGCGACGTCTCCGTCCTCGTTGCGGTGCCGGGCAGCCGAACCGTGCTCCTCGCCGCGACCTACGCCGAGGCGGGCGGGCTCGTCCGCTCGACCGACGGTGGCTCGAGCTGGGCCCCCGCGACCGGGGGCCTCGGCGAGGACGCCACGTCGGTCTACTGGCTCGGGGTCGCGCCGTCGGCGCCCGGGACGGTCTACGCGCTCGCCGGCTCCAGCCTGTACCGGACGACCGACGCGGGGCTCACGTGGGACGCGCGCGCCACCTTCGGGGAAGGCACGTACTTCGGTGCGCGCTCGGTCGATCCGGTGGACGCCGACACCGTGTACCTGGCCGAGGGCGAACGCCTGCTGCGCAGCGTCGACGGGGGTGCGAGCTTCGCGGAGCTGCCGCCGCTCCCGCTCGGGCCCTACGGCTGGCTGGTCGCGCTCGAACCTGCCGGCACGGCGCTCTACGCGCTCGCCAACACGGGCCTCTACCGGCTCGACGGCGCCTCCGGGGGCTGGCAGCCGATCGACACCGGCGCGACGGACACGTGGTACTACGGACTGACGGGCGTGCCCTCGGACGCGGGCCGCCTCTACCTGCTCACCGGCTCGGGCGTGCTCGCCACCGACGACGGCGGCACGACCTGGCGGGCGGCCGGCGGGGGGCTCCCCGGCGTCGCGACCCAGGCGGTCGCCGTCGGCGATGGCGGCCTCCTCTACGCGGGCCTCGCCTTCGGCGGCGTCGCAACGAGCCGCGACGGTGGTGCCAGCTGGAGCGCCGGCGGCGCCACCCCGGAGCTCGACTCGGTGCTCGCGCTCGCGCTCGACGCTGCGGGGCCGCAGATCGCGTACGCGGGCACCTACTCCGGCCACGTTCTCCGCACGGAAGACGCGGGAGCGACCTGGAGCGTCGCCGCCGCGGGCCTGCCGCGCGCGACAGTCTGGGGTCTTGCCTCGCACCCGGAGCGGGCCGGGCGCGTGCTCGCCGCGACCGAGGTCGGCGTCTACCGCCTCGGGGCCGCGGGCTGGCGGTTGTCGAGCAGCGGCCTTCCGAACACCGGCGTGCGAACGCTTGTGTATGCGCCGTCGGACTCCCGGATCGTCTACGCGGGCCTCGACCGGGGCGGTGCCTGGGCGAGCGCGGACGGCGGCAGGAGCTGGCACGCGGCGGGCCTCGGCCGCCTGACCGTCGTCTCCGTCGCGGTCAGCCCGAGCGATCCCGCGACCGTCTATGCCGCGACCGCCCGCAGGGGCGCCTACCGCTCCGACGACGGCGGCGCCACCTGGCGGCGGATCGCCACAGCCCGCCGCTGCCTCGCGATCGCGCTCGACCCAGCCGACCCCGACACGGTGCTGCTCTCGACCGGTCGCAAGGTGCTCCGCTCCCGTGACGGCGGCGCCACCTGGGCGTCGCTGGTCGCGGGCCTCCCCGCCAGGGGCGGCCTGCCGGGCGATCCCGAGGCTGACGTGCCGCGGTTCGTGGCGGCGTTCGCGACCATGCCGGGGGGCGCGTACGCCGCGACCTGGGCGGGCGTCTACTCGGTGCAGCTAGCGGAGGAGGGGCAGTGAGGTCAGCGCTCGCTCTCGCCGCGGGCGTCGCGGCCCTGCTCCTGCCCGGCTCCGCCGCGGCCGTCGAGCAGGGCCCCTACCGCACCGTCCAGCGTGGCTACGACCTCGGCCGGGAAACGCTCCGGGTGGCCGGGAGCGACTGGCGGCTCCACGCGCTGCCGACACGCCTCGCCGGGGAGATCACCGCGCCCGTTGGAGCACCCGGGCGGCGGCCTGTCGTCGTCTTCCTCCACGGCGCGCACCAGTCGTGCGAGATCCCGGGCGGTCACTTCCCGACCCAGGACTGGCCGTGCCGGCCGGGGTTCCAGGACGTGCCGAGCTACCGGGGCTACCGCTACGCGGCGCAGGTGCTCGCGAGCCACGGGTACGTCGTGATCTCGCTCGACGGCAACCCGGTCGCTCCGGCCAACAGCACCGCCTTCACGTTCCCGGACGGCGAGCCGTTCACGCCGCGCACGTGGATGGACCTGCGCTCGAAGATCGTGGACGCGCAGCTCCGCCGCCTCGTGCGGGCGGGTGCCGGCGAGACAGGCGAAGCGGTCGGCTTCGGCGTCCCGCTCGCCGGTCGGGTCGACCCGGTCCGCGTCGGGCTCGTCGGTCACTCGCGCGGCGGCGAGGGCGTCGTCTGGGCCTCGACCATGCCCGGACCGCGCCCGTACCGGGTCGCGGCAGTGCTCGCGCTCGCCCCCGTCGACTTCTTCCGCCGGCTCGTCCCCGACGTCCCCTTCGCCGTCGTCCTCCCCTACTGCGACGCCGACGTGTCGGATCTCCAGGGGGCCTGGTTCTTCGATGACGCGCGCGGGCGCACGCGGACGCAGCCGCTCTGGCAGGCAGTCGTCTTCGGAGCCAACCACAACTTCTTCAACCGTGTCTGGGGCGACGAGACCGGCTGGGGCCTGGGCGGGGAGCCGAGTGACCCGTGCGCGCCGAGCGAGATCGGGCGCACGCGCCTCTCGCGCGAGGAGCAGGAGGAGGTCGGCGCCGAGATCGCCGTTCGCTTCCTGCGCGGCGCGCTCGAGGGCGACCCGGAGCTCGTGCACCCGCTCGGGCTCGGCGACGCCGCGCCGTGGCAGCTCGCCGGCGCAGCGGTCGCGATCAGCGTGCAGCCCCCCACCGCGGATCGGCTCGACGTGGTCCGCCCCGAGGGCCGCACCAGCCTCCGCCGCAACCTGCTCGGCGGCGCCCAGGGCGGCTCCCGGCTCGACTCCTTCACCGTCTGCACGCTCGAGCCGGGGACGATCCTGAAGCCCAACTGGGAGAACGCGGGCTGCGGGCGCCGGCCGCCGTTCCAGGCGTTCGCCGGCAGCGAGCTGCGAATCGCCTGGAGCCGCGCGGGCGCGCGCCTCACGACCCGGATCCCGGCCGCCCACGCGGACGTGCGGAACTTCGGCTCGCTGTCCGTGCGCGTCGCCGTCGACGCTTCCGACGAGCGGCGCAGCCGCCGGGGGCGCCCGCTCCCGTTCACGCTCGTCCTGCGCGACGCCTGGGGAGCGGAAGCTGACGTCCCCGTCCCGCGCTCCCACCCGGCGGTTCGCTACCCGTCGCGCGGGCTGGCGGTGCTCGGAGAGGTGCGCGTCCCCCTGACCTCGTTCGACGGCATCGACCTGGGCCGGGTCGCCGCCTTCGAGCTGCGCTTCGACCGTGCTCCGAGCGGGCGGCTGCTCCTCTCCGACCTCTCGTTCGTCCGGTAGCGGCCTGTCGCTCGAACGGGTGACGCGCTACCGGCGTTGTCCTGCCGATAACGAGGGTGATGCCCGAAGTCACCGTCGAGTGCCTGGGTTGCGGCCTTCCGCGGGTCGTGCGCGAGTCGCGCCTCGTTCGCAGCGGCGCGGGCGCGTGCCCGCGCTGCGGCTACGTCGGCTGGGCGCCCTCCCGTGACCTCACCGAGGTCGACCGGCGCGAGCTGCGCGAGCTGCCGATCGCCGTGCGCGGTCGCGAGCCCGCGGCGGCGTAGGCGCTACCGTCCCGTCCAGGTAGCGCGCCGCTTCTCGACGAACGCGCACATGCCCTCCTGCGCGTCGTCGGCGAGCGCGTTCATGGCCATCACGGCCTTCGCGAGGTCGTACGCGCGCCGCTCGTCGAGCTCGATCTGCCCGTAGAACGCCTCCTTGCCGACCGCGAGCGCGAACGGGCTCAGGCGAGCGATCGAGTCGACGAAGTCGCCGACCGCGTCGTCGAGCGCCTCCGCCGGGACGACCCGGTTGACGAGACCCCAGGCGAGCGCGGTCTGCGCGTCCACGAGCTCGCCCGTGAGCAGGAGCTCGAGCGCCTGCTTGCGGCCGATCGTCCGGGAGACCGCCACGCCAGGCGTGGTGCAGAACAGCCCGGTGCGGACGCCGGAGGTGCCGAAGCGGGCGTCCTCGGCAGCGACGGCGAGGTCGCAGGTCGCGACGAGCTGGCAGCCCGCGGCGGTCGCGATCCCGTGCACCCGGGCGATCACCGGCTGCGGTGCCCGATGGATCGCCATCATCATCTCCGTGCAGGTGTCGAACAGCTCCTGGTAGAAAGCGAGGTCGCGCCCGACCATCTCGCCGAGGTCGTGGCCGCCCGAGAACGCCGGGCCGGCGCCCTCGATCACGATCGCCCGGACATCCCTGTCGGCCCCGAGCTCGCGCACGACCGACGTGACCTCGCGCATCAGCTCGAGCGAGAGGGCGTTTCGCTTCTCCGGGCGGTTGAGCGTGACCCGGGCCGCGGGCGGCTCGCGGCGCACGATCACGTCCGCGAGCTCCGTCACCGCGTCGTCGCCGAGGACAGCCACTCGAGCCTCCTTCCGTTCGGCCTCATTCCCCACGGACGATACCGGTTGCCGCGCGGCTAGTCTTCCCGGGCGCCGATGCCGACCGACTATCTCGAAGCGATCCTCAACGCCCCCGTCTACGACGTCGCGGCGGAGACACCGCTCGAGCATGCCCCCGGCCTGTCGCGACGCCTGGGGAACCGGCTGCTCCTCAAGCGCGAGGACCTCCAGCCGATCTTCTCGTTCAAGCTCCGCGGGGCCTACAACAAGATGGCCCGGCTCGACGCCGACGCGCTCGCTCGCGGTGTGATCGCGGCCTCCGCCGGGAACCACGCCCAGGGCGTCGCCCTGGCCGCCCAGCGGCTGAAGGCGAAGGCGACGATCGTGATGCCGACGACGACCCCGCGGATCAAGGTCGACGCGGTCGCCGCGCGCGGGG
This sequence comes from Thermoleophilia bacterium, assembly GCA_023382435.1. Lineage (GTDB taxonomy): Bacteria > Actinomycetota > Thermoleophilia > Gaiellales > Gaiellaceae > JAHDVS01. The sequence goes on along the minus strand of JAHDVS010000010.1, from coordinate 35,446 downwards.
CGAAGGTGGTGCTCGAGGGCGACTCCTACGACGAGGCGCACGCCCGCGCCTGTGCGCTAGCCGAGGCGGGGGCGCTCACGCTCGTCCACCCCTACGACGATCCCGACGTGATCGCCGGGCAGGGCACGGTCGGCATGGAGATCCTCCGCCAGTGCCGCGAGCCGATCCACGCGATCTTCGTTCCCGTGGGCGGCGGCGGCCTGATCGCCGGGATCGCAGCCTACGTCAAGCGCCTGCGCCCGGACGTGCGCGTGATCGGTGTCGAGCCGCACGACGCGGACGCGCTGGCGCGCTCGCTTCGGGCCGGGCGGCGGGTCACGCTCGGCCACGCCGGCCTGTTCGCGGACGGGGTCGCGGTCAGGCAGGTCGGCAAGGAGCCGTTCCGCCTCGCCCGCCGCCACGTCGACGACGTCGTGCTCGTCGACACGGACGAGCTCTGCGCCGCGATCAAGGACATCTTCGAGGACACTCGCGCGATCGCCGAGCCGGCCGGCGCGCTCGGTGTCGCGGGCGCGAAGCGCTACGCGGAGGAGGCCGGGGTCACCGGCGAGACGCTCGTCGCAGTCCTCTCCGGCGCGAACACGAACTTCGACCGGCTGCGCTTCATCGCGGAGCGCGCCGACCTCGGCGAGCAGCGCGAGGCGGTGTTCGCCGCCACCATTCCCGAGCGTCCGGGTAGCTTCAAGACGTTCTGCACCCTGATCGGCAAGCGCAGCGTGACCGAGTTCAACTACCGCTACGCGGACGCGTCCGAGGCGCACGTGTTCGTCGGCGTCGACGTGCGGAACGGGGCCGAGCGAGACCGCCTGCTCGCGAGCCTCGAGCGGCACGGGATCGCCACGCTCGACCTGACCGACAACGAGATGGCGAAGCTCCACGTGCGCCACCTGGTCGGCGGCCGCGCGCCCCACGTCGAGCACGAGTTGCTCTACCGCTTCGAGTTCCCGGAGCGGCCTGGGGCGCTGATGCGCTTCCTCGACAGCATGGCGCGCGGCTGGAACATCAGCCTCTTCCACTACCGAAACCACGGCGCCGACTACGGCCGGGTGCTCGCCGGCATCCAGGTGCCGCCCGGGGACGCGAGGGCGTTCGAGCAGTTCCTCGAGCGGCTCGGCTACGAGCACGTCGACGAGACCGCAAACCCGGCCTACGCGCTCTTCCTCAGGTAGCGACGACCGCGGCGCTCAGCCGTAGACGTCGCCGGAGCGCTCGATCTGCTCGTCCTCGTACGGGGTGGCGTAGCGGCGGTAGAACTCCTGCTTCACGTTCTCGAGCACGCCGGTCGCCCGGGCGATCGAGGCGTAGCGCCGCTCGGGCAGCACCTCGAGCACGAGGCGGGTGACCGCGTAGTTGAGGTAGCCCTCGAACGAACCGCCGTGCTCCGCCGCCCTGGCGCGGACGGCGGCGGCGAGCGCCTCGATCGCCGGGTCGAGCGCGGGCCGATCCTCGGGCGGGATGTACGGCACGGGCGAGCGGAGTCTAGTCAGGTCGGATCAGGACGTGCGCGCTGCGCCGCGCTACCGTCGCGGCCATGGGCGCCGTCCTCTCCTACGCGCACGGCGCCGCCGGCGTCCCGCTTCGTGGCCAGACGATCGGGCGGGCCTGGCTCGCCGCGGTCGCCGAACACGCTTCACGGGACGCGCTCGTTGCGCGACACCAGGGCGTCCGCCTCACCTACGGCGAGCTGGCGGCGGAGGTCGAGCGCGCCGCCCGCGCGCTCCTCGCCGCCGGGGTCGAGCGGGGCGATCGGGTCGGGCTCTGGTCGCCGAACCGCTACGAGTGGCCGGTCGTGCAGCTCGCCGCCGCGCGAGCCGGCGCGATCCTCGTCAGCCTCAACCCCGCCTACCGCGCCCGCGAGCTCGGCTACGCGCTCGAGCAGTCCGGGACGTCGCTGCTCGTCATGGCCGAGGGCTTCCGCGGCGTCGACTACCGCGGGGCTCTCGTCGCCTCCGGGGCGCGGCCGCGCAGAACGGTCACGCTCGGCCCGGAGTGGGAGGCGCTCCTCGCCGAGGGCGACCGCGTCCCCGCCGCTGCGCTCGCCGCGCGCGAGGCCGAGCTCGACGTCGACGACCCGGCCTCGATCCAGTACACGTCGGGGACAACCGGCTTCCCGAAGGGTGCGACCCTCTCCCACCACAACATGCTCAACAACGGCTTCTTCGTCGGCCGGGGGCTCGGCTACGGGCCCGCCGACCGGGTCTGCCTGCCCGTGCCGTTCTACCACTGCTTCGGGATGGTGCTCGGGACGCTCGCGTGTGTCACGCACGGCGCCGCGATGGTGCTGCCGGGCGAGGCGTTCGAGCCCGCGGCGGCGCTCGAGGCAGTCGAGGCGGAGGCGTGCACGTCGCTCTACGGGGTGCCGACGATGTTCATCGCGGAGCTCGAGGAGCCGGGCTTCGCCCGCCACGACCTGCGCTCGCTCCGCACCGGGGTGATGGGCGGCTCCCCCTGCCCGCTCGAGGTGATCCGCCGCGTCCGCGACGACATGCACATGCGCGACGTCGCGATCTGCTACGGGATGACCGAGACCTCCCCGATCTCGACCCAGACCCGCCCCGACGCACCTGTCGAGAAGCGGGTCACCATGGTCGGGCAGGCCCATCCGCACGTCGAGCTGCGCGTCGCCGACCCCGCGACGGGTCGCACCGTCCCGCGCGGCACGTCCGGCGAGCTCTGCGTGCGCGGCTACTCGGTCATGCTCGGCTACTGGGACGACGAGCCCGCGACCCGCCGCGCGATCGACGCGGGTCGTTGGCTCCACACGGGCGATCTCGCCGTGATGGGCGAGGACGGCCACGTCTCGATCGTCGGGCGTCTCACCGACATGATCATCCGCGGTGGCGAGAACGTCTATCCGCGCGAGCTCGAGGAGCTCCTGCACGCGCACCCGGCCGTGGCGGACGTGCAGGTGATCGGGGTGCCCGACCCGCGCTACGGGGAGCAGGTGTGCGCCTGGGTCGTCCTGCGCGACGGGGCCGCCCTCACCGAGGAGGAGATCCGCGAGTTCTGCGCCGAGCGGATCGCGCCGCAGAAGACCCCGCGCTACGTCCGCTTCGTCGACGGCTTTCCGCTCACCGCGACCGGGAAGGTGCAGAAGTTCAGGATGCGCGAGGAGGAGATCCGCCTGCGCGGGCTCGAGCGAGCGGCCGCGACGCCCACCGCCTGAGTCGCCCGCCTAGAATCCGCCCCGTGATGGGGCTGGCCGACGAGATCCTCGCCGCCAACGAGCGCTACGCCGCCGTTTTCCCCGGCGCGCCCGAGGCGGCGCCGGCCCGCCGGCTCGTCGTCGTCACCTGCATGGACGTCAGGATCGACCCGCTCGCGCTCGCCGGCCTCCAAGCCGGTGACGCCCACGTGCTGCGCAACGCGGGCGCCGTCGTCACAGACGACGTGCTGCGCTCGCTGTTCGTCTCGAGCAGCCTGCTCGGCACCATGGCGGCGATCGTCGTCGGACACACCGAGTGCGGCCTGCCCCGGCTGCTCGACCCGGAGGTCCGGGCCAGGGTCGAGGCGGAGACGGGGCTCGACCTCGACTCGCTCGACCTGCGCCCGTTCGCGGACGTCGCGGCCGGGGTGCGAGCGGGCGTCCTGCGGATCCGGGAGTCGCCCCTGCTCCCGGACGGCTACGAGGCGGCCGGCTTCGTCTACGACGTCGCGACCGGGCGGCTCGAACCGGTCGAGCCAGGTTAGGGCGGGACAGGTCTCGCCCCTACGCGGGCCCGGCGCGCCGACCACGCCGGGCCCCTTCGTCCGAGGCTACGCCGGGAGCGCCTTCTCGAGCGCGCGGCGGGTGAGGACGGTCGCGAGGTGGCGGCGGTAGTCGGCGCTGCCGTTCGTGTCGCTCGGCGGGCTCGTGCCCTCGGCGGCCGCGGCAGCGGCCTCGTCGAGACCGGCACCGCCTGCAAGCGCGGCCTCGACCGCCGTGGCGCGAAGCGGCGTCGGGCCCATGTTGGCGAGCGCGACCCTGGCGCCGCCATTCGTGACAGCGACCGCCACGGCGACGGTCGCCCAGTCCTGGGCGCGGCGATTGAACTTGACGTACGCCGAGCCGCCGCCGAGCTTCGGGACGCGGATCTCGGTCAGGAGCTCCTGCGGTGCGAGCGCCGTCTCGAGGAAGCCGCGGAAGAAGTCCGCGGCCGGGATCGTCCGCTCCCCGCCCGGACCGGTCGCGACGAGCTCCGCGTCGAGCGCGAGCAGCGCCGCCGGCAGGTCGCTGGCGGGGTCGCCGTGGGCGACGGAGCCGCCGATCGTGCCGCGGTGGCGGACCTGCGGATCTCCGACCTGCCCCGCCGTGAACGCGAGCAGCGGGCAGGCTCGCGCGAGCAGGTCGCTGGTGGTGAGGTCGTGGTGACGCGTGAGCGCGCCGATCGCGACCCGGTCGCCCGCGTCGCGGACGTAGGCGAGGTCGGACAGCCGCCCGATGTCGACGAGCAGCGACGGCTGCGCGAACCGGAGCCGCATCAGGGGCAGGAGCGAATGGCCGCCCGCGAGCAGTTTCGCGTCGTCGGACTCGCCCAGCAGGCGCACGGCCTCCTCGACCGAGCCCGCGACCTCGTAGTCGAACCGCGCGGGGATCACTTCGCCACCTCCTGGAGCGCGCGCCAGACTCGCTCGGGCGAGGCCGGCATGTCCATGTCCGTGATGCCGTAGGGAGCGAGCGCGTCGATGACCGCGTTGATCACGGCCGGCGTCGAGGCGATCGCGCCGGTCTCGCCGACGCCCTTGACGCCGAGCGGGTTGGTCGGGCTCGGTGTCTCGGTGCGATCGGTCTCGTAGGAGGGAAGCTCGGCCGCGCTCGGCACCAGATAGCTCAGGAGCGAGCCGGTCGCGAGGTTGCCGTCGCTGTCGTAGACGGCCTCCTCCCACAGCGCCTGGGCGACGCCCTGCGCGATGCCGCCGTGAACCTGGCCGTCGACGACGAGCGGGTTCACGACCCGGCCGACGTCGTCGACGGCCACGTAGCGATCGAGGAACACCGCTCCCGTCTGCGTGTCGACCTCGACGAGCGCGATGTGGCAGCCCGACGGCCAGGAGAAGTTCGGTGGGTCGTAGACGTGCTGGGCCTCCAGGCCCGGCTCCATCCCGTCCGGCAGGTTGTGGGCGTGCCAGGCCGCGAACGCGCACTCCTTGACCGTCATGCCCCGGTCGGTGCCCCTGACCGCGAACCGTCCGCCCGCGTACTCGAGGTCGTCTTCGGCCGCCTCGAGCGTGTGCGCCGCGATCGCCTTCGCCTTCGCGACCACTTTCTCGGAGGCGTGCCAGAGCGCGACGCCGCCGACCGGCAGCGAGCGGCTCCCGTACGTGTCGAAGCCGGTCGGGGAGACCGCGGTGTCGCCGAAGAGAAACTCGACGTCGTCGAAGTCGACCCCGAGCTTGTCCGCCACGATCTGCGCGAACGTGGTCGCGTGACCCTGCCCGTGCGGCGTCGTCCCGGAGACGATCTGGACGGTGCCGGTCGGCAGGCAGCGGATCGACATCGACTCCCAGCCGCCGCCGCCGTAGTTGAGCGCGCCCAGGATCCGCGACGGGGCGAGGCCGCACATCTCGATGTAGGTCGAGAAGCCGACGCCGAGCTGCCGGGTCGCGCCGGACGCCCGCCGCTCGGCCTGCTCCTTGCGTACGGTGTCGTAGTCGAGGATCTCGAGCGCCCGGTCGAGAGCCGCGTGGAAGTCGCCCGCGTCGACCTCGAGCCCGGACGCGAGCGTGAACGGGAACTCCTCGATGAAGTTGAGGCGGCGGATCTCGACGGGGTCCTTGCCGACCTTGCGGGCGAGCGCGTCGATCGCGCGCTCGATCGCGTACGTCGCCTCCGGCCTGCCGGCGCCCCGGTAGGCGTCCGTCGGCGTCGTCGTCGTGAAGACCCCGGTGCAGAGGAAGTCGTAGGCGGCGAGGTCGTAGCAGCCGCCGTACAGCCAGGCGCCGAGCAGCGGCACCCCCGGTGTGACCGCCTGGAGGTACGAGCCCATCGCCGCCTTCAGCCGCACGCGGACGGCCCGGATCTTCCCCTCCGCGGTTGCGGCCAGCTCGATGTGCTGGACGACGTCGCGGCCGTGGATCGTCGCCAGGCACGCCTCGGAGCGCTCCTCGACCCACTTGACCGGCCTGCCCAGGCGTCGGGCGATCGGGACGACGATCATGTCCTCCGCGTACACCTCGACCTTGGAGCCGAAGCCGCCGCCGACGTCCGGGGCGACGACGCGCACTTTCGCCTCGGGGATCCCGAGCACGAGCGTGAACGCGGTGCGCATGATGTGCGGGATCTGCGTCGAGGAGTAGACGGTCACGTCGCCGGTGGCCGGCATCACGTCCACGAGCAGCGCGCGCGGCTCCATCGCGGCCGGAATCAGCCGTTGCTGGCGGTAGCGCTCGCTGACCGTGACCGCGGCGTCCGCGAACTCCTTCTCGACCTCGCCGGCGGCGAGCGACCACGTGTAGCAGCGGTTGCCGGCAGCCTCGTCGTGGACGAGCGGCGCGCCGTCGGCGAGCGCCTCCTCGATGTCGACGACCGCGGGTAGCACCTCGTAGGAGACGTCGACGAGCTCCGCCGCGTCCTTCGCCAGCGCCCGCGTCTCGGCGACGACGACGGCGACCCCGTCGCCGGCGTACCGCGCCTTGTCGAGCGCGAGCGGCCAGTGGGTCGGCATCACGATGTCCTCCGACACCGGCCAGAAGCACGGCAGGCCCGCCTGCCACTCGCTCTTCAGGTCCTCGCCCGTGTAGACGGCGACGACGCCCTCGGCGGCCGCCGCGCGGGAGGTGTCGATCCCCACGATGCGCGCGTGCGCGTGGGGGCTGCGCACGATCACCGCGTGCAGCATCCCCGGGCGCGACAGGTTGTCGACGAACGTGCCCTGCCCCGTCAGGAGCCGCGCGTCCTCCTTGCGCGGGACGGGTGCGCCAACGTAGCTTCTCTGCTCGGTCGCAGCCATCTCGACCTCCTACGCCGACGCGGCGGCCTGAACCGCGCGGACGATGTTGTGGTAGCCGGTGCAGCGGCAGAGGTTCCCCTCCAGGGCCTCCCGGATCTCGGCCTCGCTCGGGCTGGGCGTCTCGGCCAGCAGGGACACGGACGCGAGCACCATGCCCGGCGTGCAGAAGCCGCACTGGAGCCCGTGGTGCTCGTGAAAGGCCTGCTGAACCGGGTGCAATGCGCCGCCGGTCGCGAGCCCCTCGATCGTCGTCACGTCGAGCCCGTCCGCCTGAACCCCGAGCATCGTGCACGACTTGACCGACTCGCCGCTCACGAGCACCGTGCAGGATCCGCACGAGGACGTGTCGCAGCCGACGTTCGTGCCCGTCAGGCCGAGCCGCTCGCGCAGGACGTAGACGAGGAGCTCGCGGGGCTCCACGTCCACCTCCCTCGCTGCCCCGTTGACTGTGAAGGAGATGCGTCTCAAAGCGGCCTCCTAGGTGCGGGGGTTGTCAGCTCTTCGGGCCGCGGCCGAAAAGCCGTCCGAAGAAACGCGCGATCGCGCGGCCGAGCGCGCCGAGGCCGAGCGAGAGGCCCGATACGGGCTTCGCCTGCTCGGCGACGGCGGCGGCCGCCTCCTCGGGTGTCGAGGCGGCGAGCTGCGCCTGGAGGCAGTCCGCGAAGCGCGCGACGAGCTGGGAGGAGACGTCCTGGACGATTCCGCGCCCGTACTGCGCGACCGCGCCCGACAGCGTCAGGTCGGTGACGATGTCGACGCGGGTGCCGCCGCCGGCCTCGCTGAGCGTCGAGGCGATCTGCGCCTGCGCGCCGCCGCGGCCGCGCAACTCCCGGGCTTTCGCGCTCAGCGTGACCGTGCCGGTCTCCTCGTTCGCCTCCTCCATCGTCACGTCGGTTGCGAACGCCAGCGAGATCGGCCCGAGCTTCACGGCCAGTTTCGCCTTCCAGGCGCTGTCGGAGACCGTCTCCTCGAGCTCCGCCCCGGGCATGCAGGGGACGACGCGCGGAACGTCGAGCAGGAGCTCCCACGCCGCTCTGTGTGGCGCCGCAACCTCGAACGAGTTCTCGAGCCTCATGCCGTGGCCGCTTTCGCGGACACGCGTGGGGTCTTCGAGTTGAAGACGGAGATGATCTGCGCCGCGACTGCCACGGCGACCTCCTCGGGGCTGCGGGAGCCGATCGGGAGCCCGATCGGAGCGTGGATGCGGGCGAGCTCGTCCTCCGTCACGCCCTGCTCGCGCAGGTGCTCGGCCCGGCGCTCGGTCGTCCGGCGTGAGCCCATCGCCCCGATGTAGCCGGCCTGGCTGCGCACCGCCGTCTTCAGGATCGGCACATCGAACTTGTTGTCGTGGGTGAGGCAGCAGATGACCGTGCGCTCGTCGATCGGCGCCTGCTCCAGAAACCGATCGGGCCACTCGACGACGAGCTCGTCCGCGTCGGGGAAGCGCTCGGGCGTGACGAACTTCGCGCGGGCGTCGCAGACGGTGACGCGGTAGCCGAGGAAGCGCCCGATCGACGCGACGCTCGAGGCGAAGTCGATCGCCCCGAACACGTACATCCGCGGGCGGGGCGCGAACGACGAGACGAAGACCTCATCCTCGCCGACTGTCACGAAACCGGTCTCGCCGCGGGCGAGCAGCGCCCGGGCCTGCCCGGCGAGCTCGCCGTTCGTGTCGCCGCCGGCATGGACGAGGTGCTTCTCCCCGATCGCCGGACCGGTCACTTTCACGGCCAGCGCGACGGGGCGCTCGGCCCGGATCGCCTCGGCGATTGGCACGAGGAGCGCCGGATCGAGCAGGTCGACGAAGATGTGCACGGTGCCGCCGCACGGCAGGCCGACCTCGAACGCGTCGTCGTCGGCGATTCCGTAGCGGAGCAGCCTGGGGGGGCCTCCGGCCAGGACCGCCTGGGCCTCCTCATAGACGGCGGGCTCGACGCAGCCGCCGGTGACGGAGCCGGCAACCTCGCCGCGCTCCGACACGGCGAGCACCGCGCCCGGGTCGCGTGGCGCCGAGCGCTCCGTCGAGACGACGGTGGCCGTCGCAACTCTCAGGCCCTCGCCTGTCCAACGCTCGAGTGTTTCGAGAACGTCTTTCACGTCTCCTCCAGATGCTGTCGGGAGGCCGGGACAGGCCTCGCCGCGAGCATAGCTGCCGTTCACCGGCGATTCTACGCGCCCTCTTGCGTAGGATGTGCGGATGCGCTTCGACAGCGTCGCCGCAGTGGAGCAGGCTCTGCGCGAGGAGTCGTATCTTCCGGACCACGGTCTGGCCACCGCCGTCTACCTCTCACTCGCGATGGGCCGGCCGCTCCTGCTCGAGGGCGAGCCGGGCGTCGGCAAGACCGAGGTGGCGAAGACGCTCGCCCGGATCCTCGACGCGGAGCTCGTGCGGCTCCAGTGCTACGAGGGCATCGACGCGTCGCAGGCCCTGTACGAGTGGGACTACTCCCGCCAGCTCCTCTACGCGAGGGCGCTCCAGGGCGGCGAGCTCGACGTGAACGAGCGCGTGCACGAGCTGTACGGGCCCGATTTCCTGGTCGAGCGGCCTCTTCTCAAGGCAATCAGGGCGGGCCGGGGCGCGGTGCTCCTGATCGACGAGCTCGACCGCGCCGATGACGAGTTCGAGGCGTTCCTGCTCGAGGTGCTGTCGGATTTCTCGGTCACGGTTCCCGAGCTCGGGACGATCGCTGCCACCGAGCCGCCCGCGGTCGTGGTCACGTCGAACCGCACGCGCGAGCTCCACGACGCGCTCAAGCGCCGCTGCCTCTACCACTGGATCGACTTCCCCGATCTCGAGCGCGAGACCGAGATCATCAAGCTCCGCGTACCGGGTGTCTCCGAGCGGCTCGCCCGCGCCGTCGCGACCGCGATCGCGGAGCTGCGGGGCATGGATCTCGTGAAGCCGCCGGGCGCAGCCGAGGCGATCGACTGGGCGCAGGCGCTCGCGATCCTCGGAGCGGACGGCGTCAACGGCGATGCCGCGCGCGACACGCTCGGGTGGGCCGTCAAGAATCACGACGACCTGCGTCGCGTCGAGGAGGCCCTCCCCGGCCTTCTCCATGACTGACGGGCCCGGCGGCAGCGATCCGGGAGCCGAGCGGCTCGTCGCGTTCGGACGAGCGCTCAGAGCGGCCGGCCTGGCGGTCGGCACGGGCCGGATCAACGACTTCTGCCGTGCGGCGGCCCTGCTCGAGCCGGAGGATCTGTACTGGGCCGGTCGGGGAACGCTCGTCGGCCGGCGCGAGGAGATCCCGGTCTACAACCGGGTGTACGCGGCGTTCTTCGGGCAGGAGGCCCCCGCGACCGTCGAGGTGCCGGCCAAGCCGACGAGGGTTCGCGCCGGCAGCCACGGCGATCCGGACCCGGGCTCCGCGGGCGAGCAGGACGTGCAGCCCGAGCTGCTGCTCGCGAGCACGATCGAGCGGCTGAAGGAGAAGAGCTTTGCCCGTTGCACGCCGGAGGAACTGACGCTCCTGACCGCGCTGATGGAGAAGATCAGGCTGGCGGTGCCGCAGCGGCGCTCGCGCCGGCGCCAGCGCGCCCGTTCGGGCTCCCCCGACCTGCGGCGGACGATCCGGCGCTCCTTCCGCACCGGCGGCGACCCGGTCGAGCGCTCCTGGCGCAAGCGGCGCAAGCGGCGCCGGCGCCTCGTCCTCTTCCTCGACGTCTCCGGCTCGATGGCTGCGTACTCGCGCGCTCTGCTCGTGTTCGCATACGCCGCCCTGCGCGCCGACCCCCGCTGGGAGGCCTACTGCTTCGGCACGCGCCTGACGCGCCTGACCCGCGTGCTCGGCCCGACCAACCCGGACGCCGCGCTCGAGCAGGCCGCGGCCGAGGTATTCGACTGGGACGGCGGCACCCGGATCGGCGAGTCGCTCAAGAGCTTCCTGGACAGCCAGGCCGAGGTCGCCCGCGGCGCGGTCGTGCTGATCTGCTCGGACGGGCTCGAGGTCGGCGACCCGAGCCTGCTCGAGGCGCAGATGGCCCGGCTCTCCCGCCTGGCCTACCGGGTGATCTGGCTCAACCCGCTCAAGGAGGACCCGGCGTACGAGCCGCTCGCGCGCGGGATGGCCGCGAGCCTGCCGTACATCGACCTGTTCGTGAGCGGTCACAATCTGGCCAGTCTCGAGTCGCTCTCCGACGATCTCGCCCGGATGTAGCGGCCGCCGCGGCGAGCGGCAGCAGCATGAGTATGCTGTGTGCATGTACAGCGAACGTCTGCAGATACTGCTGACGCCGGCGCTGCGCGAGCGGCTCGAGCTCGAGGCCCGCCGTCGAGGCGTTTCGGTCGCCGAGGTCGTGCGCGGGGCGATCGACGTCAGCCTCACTCGATTCGCCCGGGAGGATCGAGTACGGGCGGTTGCGGAGATCGCCGGGATGCACGCCGCCTTTCTACCGGTCGCAGAGCTCGAGCGCGTGATCGCGGCGGAACGGGAAGAGCCGCTCGCCAGGCTCGGGCTCGAGAGCACATGAGCTTCTTCGTAGACGCGAACATCGTCGTCTACGCTGCCTCCGACTCGCCCTACCGCCAGCCCTGTCTTGACATCCTCGGAGCGGTTGCACGTGGGGAGGCCGTCGGATTGACCTCGACCGCGGCGCTCGAGGAGGTCTGGCACATCGAGTTGTCTGGCCGCCTCGGCAGACTCGAGGGGATGACCCGGCGTGCCTACTCGGTGTTCGCGCCGCTGCTGGCCGTGACGGACTCGACGTTCGACCGCGCACTGGCGCTGCCTGCACCGGGTCTCGGCGCAAACGACCGGCTCCACGTCGCGACCTGTCTCGAGCACGAGATCGGCACGATCGTCTCGGCGGACGCGGGCTTCGATGGTGCTCCAGGGCTTCGGCGCGTCGATCCGCTCGACCTCCGGGGGCTGCGCCGGCTGCTCGGCGCCCCGAGGTGAGCGCGGGATCTGCCGGCCGAATCCAGCGGCACATCCGGTGGCGTGCGGCTACGATCCGTTATGGCTCTGCGAAGCCTCTGGCTCGACGAAGCGCTTGCCGGAGAGGAGGACGCGCCCAGGCTCGAGGGCGAGGAGCGGGCCGACGTCTGCGTCGTCGGCGGCGGCTACACCGGCCTCTGGACGGCGCTGCGGCTCAAGGAGCTCGATCCGGCGGTCGACGTCACGCTCGTCGAGGCGGACGTCTGTGGCGGCGGCCCGAGCGGCCGCAACGGCGGCTTCGTCCTCTCCTGGTGGGCGAAGTTCACGAAGCTCGAGCACCTCTGCGGCGGGGAGGAGGCGGTCCGGCTCGCCCGGGCGTCCGCGGACGCGGTCGCCGCCATCGGCGAGTTCTGCAGCGAGCACGGGGTCGACGCTCACTACCGCCACGACGGCTGGCTGTGGGCCGCGACCAGCGCGGCGCAGGCGGGTGCCTGGGACGAGACCGTCCAGGCGGTCGAGCGCCACGGTGTCGAGGCGTTCGTCCGTCTCGACCCGGAGGAGGTGGCGCGGCGGGCCGGCTCGCCGGCCCACCTCGCGGGCGTGCTCGAGCCGACCGCGGCGACCGTGCAGCCGGCCCTGCTCGCCCGGGGGCTGCGCCGGGTCGCGCTCGAGCGGGGCGTCCGCGTGTTCGAGCGCTCGCCGATGACGCGGCTCGAGCGCTCGCGGCCGCTGCGCGTCCACGCCGCCCGCGGGCACGTGACCGCCGAGCGCGTCGTCCTGGCGCTGAACGCCTGGCTCGGCCAGGTGCCGGAGCTGAAGAACGAGTTGTTCGTGATCGCGAGCGACATGGTCGCGACCGACCCGGCTCCGGAGCGGCTCGCCGAGATCGGCCTGATGGACGGGATCGCGATCTCCGACTCTCGCCTGCTCGTCAACTACTACCGCACGACGCTCGACGGGCGGCTCGCGCTCGGGCAGGGCGGCGGGGCGCTCGCTCACGGAGCAAAGGTCACCGGCATCTTCCACGGCGAGCCGCCGCCCGGCCGGGCCGAGCACGTTGCCCGCAGCCTCCACGAGCTGTACCCGGCGCTCGCCGACGTACCGGTGTCGCGGAGCTGGACCGGGCCGATCGACCGCTCCTGGACCGGGGTGCCGTTCTTCGGGCGGCTGCGCGGGCGTCTGGACGTCTCGTTCGGGGCGGGCTACTCGGGCAACGGCGTCGGGCCGTGCTACCTCGGCGGGAGGATGCTCGCCTCGCTCGCGCTCGACCTCGACGACGAGTGGTCGTACTCGGCCGGTCTCTTGCCGCCACACGGCGGCGTGCCGCCCGAGCCGGTCCGCTACCTCGGCGGCAGGCTCGTCCGCGCTGCGGTCGCGCGCAAGGAGCGTGCCGAGGATGCGGGTAAGCGGCCCGATCCGGTCACGGCGCGTGTGGCCGCGCTGGCGCCTGCCGGCCTCGTGCCCGTGAAGCACCGGTAGCGTTCCGCCGCCCGGTCGAGGCTCCCGTGCTGTTCGTTCTCGCCGTCGTCGCCGCGATCCTCTGGGTGCCAGGCCCGTGGGGGATCGCGCTGATCGTGGTCGGCGGGGCGATCGAGATCGGGGAGGCGTTCGTGTGGTGGCACTGGAGCCGCCGCCGGCGCGCCACGGTCGGGGTCGAGACCCTCGTCGGGCGCCGCGCCGTGGTCGTCGGTGCCTGCCGACCCGACGGCCAGGTCCGTCTCGACGGCGAGCTGTGGCGGGCGCGTTGCGCGGACGGGGCCGGTCCGGACGAGCACGTCGTGGTCGAGGCCGTCGACGGGCTCACCCTCGTCGTCGCGCCCGACCGCGGGGCCTGAGCCCGTGCCCAGGCGCGCGACGGTCGGGATACGCCGGGCGGGCCGGGACCGCCCTACGGGGCGACCCGGCCGTTCGCGAGCCAGGCGTCGTACGTCACGGGCATCACCTCGGCGAAGATCGTCTCGAGAGCCTCGGCGTAGCGGCGGATCTCGAGCTGGGCCGTGTCGGCGGCGCGGAGCGAGAGGAAGTTCATCAAGCTGCGCGCGTTGACCGTCCAGTAGAACTGCGTGAAGGTGCCCATGGGCAGCACGCAGCGCGCCAGCTCCTTGGCGAGGCCGCGCTCGAGCAGCCGCTCGTAGAGGGCGTAGGCCTCCGTGTACTGGCGCGCGAGGTCGGCGCGTACCTCCTCGGCGAGCGCCGGCGCGGCCGGCTCGAACGTGTAGGCGCCCGGCTTGCCGACCTGGGAGCGCACGTCCGCGGCCTCCGGCACGTAGAAGTCCGCCTCGAGCCTGTGGTAGCGGGCCGACTCCTCGTTGAACGAGCCGATCCGGTGACGAAACCACTCCCTGGCCACGAACAGCGGACAGCGGACGTGGAAGCGGAAGGCGTTGTGCTCGAAGGGCGTCCCGTGCCGGTCGCGCATGAGGAAGCCGATCAGGCCGCGGTCGGACTCCTCCATCGTCTCCCGGCGCTTCGCGAACGAGACGCGAGCCGAGTTGACGACCGAGAGGTCGCTTGCCATCGCGCCGTCGAGCCGGACGAAGCCGTGCTCGAACAGGCGGATCTCGGGTCGCGTAACCATGGGGCTAGCCTAGGCGGGGGGGCGGACGGCCGGGGCTCACCGCGGCGGCGGCGCGATCAGGCGACCCCCGTCGACGAGGATCGTCGACCCGGTCACGAAGCGGGCGCCGGCGAGGTAGAGGACAGCGTCGGCGACGTCGTCGGGTGTTCCGATGCGCGCGAGGAGGGTCTCGGCGGCGCGACGATCCTCCTCTTCGGGGGCGACGGCGACCGAGCCGGGGGCGATCCCGCAGACCCGCACCTCGGGGCCGAGCGCGCGAGCGAGCACGCGGGTCAGCATCGCCTGCGCTGCCTTCGCCGCGCAGTGCGGGGCGAACGAGGGCCAGGGCTGGAACGACGCGACGTCCTCGATCATCACGACCAGCCCGAGCTCGGAGCGGCGCAGGTGCGGCGCCGCGGCCTGCGTGACGAAGAAGCTTCCCTTTGCGGCGGCCCCGAGCGCGGCATCCCAGTCGGCCTCGGTCACCTCGCCGACCGATCTCGGCCAGAACCCGTCGGCGGCGGCGTTGACGAGCAGGTCGAGCCCGCCCAGCTCCTCCACCGCGAGCCCGACGAGCGCGCGCGCTCCGTCCGCACGGGTCAGGTCGCCGTCGCCGCGGCCCGCGGCCATGACGCGGTAGCCCTCCGTCTCGAGCCGCCGCGCGATCGCGCCGCCGACGCGCCCGGTGCCCCCGGTGACGAGCGCTGCGAGTCCGGTCACGCCCCAACCATACGCGGGCAGCCGCCGGTGTCGCAGCGGGCCCAGACCGCTAAGCTCCCTCCGGCACGAAGAGGAAGGAGGAGGGAATGGCGACACTGGCGTACGGCGTCGAGGAGATCGCACCGCGGCCGCTCAGACCGGAACTGCTCGAGCTCGATGGCATCTCCCGGGCCTCGGTCGAGGCGCATCATCGGCTCTACCAGGGCTACGTGAACAAGCGCAACGAGATCCTGCACCGGCTCGGGGAGGTCGATGCGGGCGCCGCCAACCAGGTGTACTCGGAGATCCGCGCCCTCAAGGTGGAGCTGACGTTCGCGATCGGCGGCGTCAAGAACCACGAGATCTACTTCGCGCACCTCGGCGGCGGCGGCGGCGACCCGGTCGGAGCCTCGCGGGCGCTGCTCGAGCGCGATTTCGGCTCCGTCGCGGCCTGGCGCGACGACCTCAAGGCCACCGGAATGGCCGGCCGCGGCTGGGCGTTCACGGTGTACGACTGGGACGAGGGGCGGCTCTTCAACCACGTCGGCGACGCGCAGAACGCCTACCCGATCTGGAACGCGACCCCGCTCGTCGCGCTCGACGTCTACGAGCACGCCTACTTCCTCGACTACCAGACCGACCGCGGCTCCTACATCGACGCGTTCTTCGCGAACATCGACTGGGGCGTCGTCAACGACTGGATCGAGAGGTACGGCATCCGGGCCTGACGCACCCGGGGTAGCAGCCACATGGTGCAGGGACTGCTGATCGCGGCCGGCTACGTGCTCGGCAGCATGCCGTTCGCCTACTGGCTCCCGCGCGTGTTTCGGGGCGCCGACATCCGGGAGTCCGGCAGCGGCAACGTCGGGGCGTCGAACGTGTGGCGCAGCTTCGGCTGGCGGCTCGGGCTGCCCGCGCTCCTGCTCGACGTCCTCAAGGGCGTCGCGGCGGCGCTCCTCGGTCGCTACCTCGCGGACGAGCTCACCGGCGTGCTCGCGGGGACGGCCGCGCTCGCCGGCCACTGGCGGCCGCTGTTTCTCGGGTTTCGGCGCGGGGGCAAGGTGGTTGCCACGACCGGCGGCGTCCTGCTCGCGGTCGCCCCGGCAGCGGGCCTGTGCGCGTGCGCGCTCTGGGTCCTGGTGTTCCTCGCCAGCCGCTACGCGTCCGTCGCGTCGGTTTGCTCCGGGGCGTCGTTGCCCGCGTTCGCGCTCCTCTTCCACGCGTCGTGGCCCGTGCTCGGCTTCACGATCGGAGCGGGGCTGGCGATCGCCGTGCTCCACCGCTCGAATGTCCGCCGCCTGCTCCACGGGGAGGAGCGCCGATCGACCATCTCGTTCTCGCGCGCTCTCAGGCGCCGTTCTGCAGCCAGTCTCTGAGTTCGGTCGTGCGCGGAGCGCGCTCGCCGGTTGCGAGCTCGTGCCGCAGCTCCCCGACGGTCGCCGAGCGCTCGGCGATCACGTCGTGGTCGTGGATCGTCTCGAAGTTCACCTGGCGGGCGCGCACGAAATCGCCGTCCTCGAGCACGTCGCTGTAGACGTCCAGCACGCCTCGCAGCATGTGGCGTACCACGTCTTCGACGAAGCGCGGCTGGAGGTGCGCATGCTCGACCACGAACAGCTCGTCGGCGCGCTTGAGCAACTCGAAGATCGGGGAGCTCATCGAGCGCTCGACGATCTCGACGAGCTCCTCGCCGCGCAGGCGGCTCCCGGTGCCGACAACCAGCGTGCCACGACCGCGCTGATTGTGGGTCGCCAGCGGCACGAGGCCGAGGATCCGCTCGACCTCCCCGCCACCGAACCCGGCCTCACCGAGCCGCTCGGCGGCGCGCTCTCGGACGAGCCCCTGGGCGCACGGGCAGGCTGTGATCCCGGTGGCCTCGACGCCGATCGCTCGCCGCGTCCCGGTCGGCGACGCTGCCGCGTGGCCGATCAGCGTGACCAGCGCCTGCGTACGTAGCCCGGTCACGGGCGTCGTCCGCTCGAGCGGGTAGCGGGCCGCGATCTTCACCTCGGCCCGAAGCGCCCGCTGACGGCCCAGGATGTGCCGTGCGATGTGCTCGGCGAGCTGCTCGACGAGCAGCTGCTCACCCATGACGACCTCGTCGATCGCCTCCTCGAACAGCTCCGGGAAGCGCGACATGTGGACGCCCTTCTGCTCCGGATCGAGGTCGACGTAGCAGTCGATCGTCGCGGCCACGAGCGCCTCGTCGTCACCGTGGCGCATCCGCACCGCCTTCTGGACGTTCGTCACGCCCGCGCGCGAGAGGCTGAGCCGCACGTCGGGCGGCGAGGCCTGGAGGTCGTGCCCGAAAGTCACAGGCTCCCCCACGGGACGAACGCTAGCTGAAAGTGCCCGATTCGTTCCCATGCTGACCGTGCGGGGTCGGCGGTCTCGGCGGGGGACTCAGCGTAGAAGCCGCGAGAGGCGGCGGTCGGCCAGGACGCGGCCACCGGTCTGGCAGGCTGGGCAGTACGCGATCGTGTGCTCCGCGAACGCGACCCGTGCCAGCGTCGTCGCGCAGGTCGGGCATGGCTCGCCCGCACGCCCGTGGACCCGGTAGACCTTCGCATCGCGGAGGCCTCGCTCCCTCAGCTCGAGCCCGCGCCCGAGCTCGGAGTCGATCGCGGCGGCGAGCCGCTCGACGGCCCGGCGCTCGAGGCTGGTGGACAGCGCGAACGGGGACAGCCCGGCCCGGTGCAGGATCTCGCTCGCCCAGGCACGGCCGATCCCGGCCAGGGCGCGCTGGTCGCGGAGCAGCGGGTGGAGGCGCCGCGGTGCGACGGCCAGGATCTCAGCGAGGCGTTCCGGGCCGATCCCGAGCGCGTCCGGGCCGAGATGCTCGAGCTCCGCCTCGATCTCCCCGGTGCGGTAGAGGCCCACCCGTGCGCGCCGGCGCGAGCCGCGCTCCGTGAGGACGAGCTCGCCGCCATCGGCAAAGCGCAGCCGAAACGCCGGCGCGCCGGGCAGCCTGCCACCCGCCCGAACGTACACGAGTCGCCCCGCGCTCAGCAGATGGACGTGGAGGACGAGGTCAGCCGAGCTCGCTGGGAAGAGGAGATGCTTCCCGCGCCTGCGCGCGCCCGCGAGCTGCAGCCCCTCCAGCGCGTGCAGGGGCGGGTCGAACGTCTTCAGGGTGGCCACGTGTGTCGGGCCCGCTCGCTCGACCGCTGTCCGTGCGACCGGTCCCTCGAGCGAGCGGCGCAGGGCCTCGATCTCGGGGAGCTCGGGCATCGGTCAGCTGCCCCCCCTGCGGCGGTCGGCGGGCCGGCGGCCTACCCGGCGGCGGGCTCCTCGCCGGTCTCCCCTTCGACGGGCTCCTCCGCGGGCTCCTCCACGGCGGGCTCCTCGCCGGTCTCCCCTTCGGCGGGCTCCTCGCCGGCGGGCTCCTCCCCGGTCGGCTCCTCCCCGGTCGGCTCTCCCTCGGCGGGTTCGTCGCCGGTCGGCTCGTCCCCGGTCGGCCCTGGGAGGAGGCTCGGATCCGGTGCGACCGAGATCGGGCCAGTGTCAGCCGGCCCGGCCTCCGCGGGCGGCTCGGCTGTGTCCTCGGCGGGTTCCTCGCCCGCCGCGCACGGCTCGCTCGCAGCGGCCGCCTCGTCGCAGACGGGGCCGTCATCCACGACCGGCGGGGTCGGGGGCGCGGGCGGGTCGCCGCCCGGCGCCGAGGCCGCTGTGCGGTCGGGGTCGAGCGCCGGCTCGGGCTCCGCAGCGGGAGCCTCATCGCTTCCGGACTCGATCGCGGGCGCCTCCGGCGTGGGCCGAGCTCCATCGTCGGGCGAGTGCGCGGACGGAGACTGAGGCGCGAGCACGTTGAGCGACACGTCGGTGGCAGCGGGCTGCGCCACCTGCTGCTGGGCAGCCACGCTCGCCGGCGCCCCCTGCTCGAGCCCGGGGTCGCTGATCTGGGGCGCGACGGCAGTTCCCGCCGCGACGACCGCTACGGCGGTCGCCGTCACCGTCTTCGCCGCGAACGGCAGCGAGACCACCTTCGCGACCGCGGCGCCGAGAGCGGCCGTTGCGCCGGCGAGGAGGCCCGCGCTGGCTCGGACGGAGTCGAAATCGGGGATGTCGCGCGCCACCGCTGCCCGCAGCGCCAGCGGCACGGCAGCGGCTCCGGCCGCGTAGCGCGGAACGGCGCGAACCGAGTCGCGCAGGCGCTGCCGGGCGCGGAAGAGGAGGGACTCGACAACCGGGACGGACACGGCCAGGGTGGACGCGACCTCCTCGTAGGAGAGGCCGAGGAAGTCGCGCAACGCGACCGCCTCGCGCTGGCGCAGCGGCAACCCGGCCAGGATACGCGTGATCTCGGCGAGCTCGGCACGGCGGTCGGCGACATCGGCGACGTCGGCCGGATCCGCGAGCCGGTCGGTCACATCGCCGTCGAGCGCGACCGGCGCGGCGAGGCGGGTGCGGATCCGCGCGCGGCACTCGTTCCGTGCAATCGCGGCCAGCCAGGCCCCTTCCTCTCGCGGCTCGGTGCCGCGCAGCAGGCTGCGGTAGGCGGACACGAACGTCTGCTGGGCCGCGTCCTCCGCCTCGTGGTGGTCGCGCAGGAGCAGCCGACACAGCCCGAGCACCATGCTCGCGTGCTGGTCGAAGAGCGCCGCCACCCGGATCGCGGACGCGCGCCGCGGCGACAGCAGGGCCCGGGCGGCGGCAGGCGGAGTCACCGGCGCCTCGCGGTTCGGGTCGTCTGCTGTGGGTACTCGCGGGTCGTCATCCCTGGTCGGGCGCCCCACGAGCGAAGACGCCCACGATGAAGAGTACGCGTCCGGGCGGAAACCTGCCAATCCGGGCGCGAGGGGCACGCCGCAGATTCGTCGCGAAGGGGTCAATTCTGCCCAGGACCGCGCCCTTCGCCCCCGCCTGGCCTGGTGTACACTGCCGCCCACCTGTGAGCCGGGGATCGGGCGATCTCGCGGGCTCTTTCCGTTAAAGCGAGCAGCGTGTTTCAGCGGTAACGAGAAAGGCGGGCGTCGAATGCTCACGGTCGATATCTCCCTTCCCGACATCGAAGAGCTGCACAAGCTCGTCCAGGAGGGCCATGAGAAGGGGTTCCTCACTTACGACGAGATCGTTGCCGGCGTGGAGGAGATCGACCTCACCAAGGAGCAGGTCGAGGACTTCTACACCTACCTGATCGACCACGGGATCGAGCTGCTCGAGGGCGAGGAGCACAAGGCGCCTCCGCACGACCAGCCGGCGCTGGCCGAGGACAAGGGGCAGGTGCCGCAGCTCGACCTCACCGTCGAGCCGTCGCTCGACTCGCTGCGTCTCTACCTGCGCGAGATCGGCAAGGTGCCCCTGCTGACCGCCGAGCAGGAGGTGCACCTCGCCAAGCGGATCGAGCGCGGCGACATGTGCGCGAAGCAGCAGATGATCGAGGCGAACCTCCGCCTCGTCGTCTCGATCGCCAAGGGCTACCTCGGCCGCGGCCTGTCGTTCCTCGACCTGATCCAGGAGGGCTCGCTCGGTCTGATCCGGGCGGTCGAGAAGTTCGACTACCGCAAGGGCTACAAGTTCTCCACCTATGCGACGTGGTGGATTCGCCAGGCCGTCACCCGGGCGATCGCCGACAAGGCCCGCACGATTCGCATCCCGGTGCACATGGTCGAGAAGCTGAACAAGGTGGTGCACATCGAGCGTCAGCTCGTCCAACGGCTCGGCCGCGATCCGCGCCCGGACGAGATCGCCGGCGAGCTCGACATGAGCGCCGACGAGGTGCGCGAGATCCTGCGCATGGCGCAGCTCCCGGTGTCGCTGGAGAAGCCGATCGGCGAGGAGGAGGAGTCCGAGCTCGGAGACTTCGTCCAGGACGAGCTGGCCGAGAGCCCGTTCGACAGCGCGTCGCTGAACCTCCGGCGCGGCGACATCGACCGGGCGCTCGATTCGCTGCCCGAGCGGGAGCGGAAAGTGATCGAGCTCCGCTTCGGGCTCAAGGGCGAGCATCCGCGCACGCTCGAGGAGGTCGGACGCGCGTTCGGCGTCACGCGCGAGCGGATCCGCCAGATCGAGAACAACACGCTGAAGAAGCTCGAGGCCCTGCCCGAGGCTCAGGGTCTCCAGGACTGCGTTTAGCGGCCCGGCCTCGCGCCCGGTACCGGGCCGGCGCCTACGCTGTAGCCCGTGACTCCCCAGCGGCGTACGGCGCTCGTCTCCGTCGTCGCTGCCGCGGTCCTGATCGTCGTCAAGCTCGTCACGGGCCTGGCAACCGACAGCCTCGGCCTGCTCTCGGAGGCGATCCACTCGGGGACAGATCTGGCTGCGGCGCTGCTCACGTTCTTCGCGGTCGGGGTCTCCCGGCGGCCCGCCGACCGCGGGCACGCGTACGGCCACGAAAAGGCCGAGCACCTGAGCGCGCTCGCGGAGGCGGTGCTGCTCGCGGCCGCCAGCCTGTTCATCGTGTGGCGCGCGCTCGCCCGCCTCACTGGCGGCGCCCACCCGGAGGTGGATGCGCCCTGGTGGGCATTCGCCGTGATCGGCTTCGTGATCGTGATCGACGCGAGCAGGGCCGTGATCTCGCTGCGGGCCTCCCGGCGCTACCGGAGCGCCGCGCTCGCCGCCAACGCGCTGCACTTCGCGGGCGACCTGGCCGGGACGCTCGCGGTTCTCGTCGGCCTCGTTCTCGTCCGCGGCGGCTTCGAGCAGGCGGACTCCGCGGCCGCGCTGTTCGTCGCGATCCTCGTGCTGGTCGCCGCGGGGCGCCTCATGCGCGTCAACGTGGACGTGCTCATGGATCGCACGCCCGCCGACGCGCAATCGGCGGCCCGCCGCGCGATCGCGGCGCTCGACCCGCCCGTCGACCTGCGCCGGCTGCGGCTGCGGGAGGCGGCGGGGCACCATTTCGCCGACGTGGTCATCGGTGTCAGGCCCGGCGCAGCGGTCGGCCAGGGGCATGCGGTCGCGGATGCCGTCGAGGCGGCCGTCGAGGCGGCCCTGCCGGGCGCGGACGTGATCGTCCACGTCGAGCCGCGCGAGGGCGGGGACGAGGCCCTGCGCGAGCGGGCGCTCGCGGCCGCCTTGCTGATCCCGCGCGTGCGTGAGATCCACAACGTGGTCGTGCTGAGAAACGGGGGACGCACCGAGGTGTCCCTGCACCTCAAGCTGCCGGGCGACCTCTCGCTCGAGGATGCCCACGGCATCGCCACGCGGGTCGAGGCCGCGATCGCCGAGGCGATTCCGGAGATCGACGCCGTCCAGACGCACCTGGAGCCGCTCTCCGAGCCGACCGACGTCACGGACGCCGCCCCGGGCGAAGCCGCACGGGCGGCGGAGCACGTGCGCCGGGCCGTGCTCGAGGTCGCCGGCTGCGAGCCGCGCGAAGTGCGCCTTCTGCGAACCGAGGAGGGCCTGGTGGTCTTCATCACCCTCGGCGTCGAGCGGGAGACGACGCTCGCGGAGGCCCATCGCCTGGCCAGCGCGATCGAGGCCCGGCTGCGGGAGGCCCGGCCGGAGATCGCCGAGGTGGTCGTGCACACCGAGCCGTAGCTCAGCCGCCGAGGGCGGCTCGCACGCTGGCGACGAGAGCGGACGGGCGATACGGCTTCTGCACGAACCCGACCGCGCCGCCGCCGTCGGTGCGCGCTGTCACATCTTCCTCGGTGTAGCCGCTCGAGAGGATCACGGGCAGATCGGGTCGGATCGCGTGCAGCTCCCGGAGCGCGTCAGTGCCGCCGAGGATCGGCATCGTCAGGTCGAGCACCACGACGTCGATCTCCTCCTGGCGCTGCCGCAACACCTCGACGCACTCACGCCCGTCGGCTGCCGTCAGTACCGCGAAGCCGGCGCGCTCGAGCGCGGCGCGCGCGATTCCCCGGATCGCCTCCTCGTCGTCGGCGACGAGCACGGTGCCCGTGGGCCTCGACTCCTGCGCGGGCAGCGCCCGCTCGGGCTCGCGGGCCACGGTCTCGACCCCGGTCGCGCCGCCGTGGCTGCGAACGACGCCGAGGACTCCGGCGAGCCCGAGGCCACGCCCCCCGCGAACTCGGTCGCGAAGAACGGGTCGAATGTCCGCGTTCGAGCTCATCCGTGCATGTGATCGGCGCCACGAGGAAGAAGTTGAGCCCGACCGCACCGTCCGGGACGGGCGCTAGCGTGGCTACATTCGCGCTGGTGCCACGATTCTCCTCGCTGACGACGACGGATCCGTCCGCCGGCTGCTGCGTCGCGTGCTCGAGGAGGACGGCCATCTGGTGTTGGAGGCAGACGGAGGCGAGGACGCGATCGCGGTCAGCGACGCGTTCTTCGGTGCGGTCGACCTGCTTCTGACGGACGTGCGGATGCCCGGGCTGGGGGGCTTCGAGCTCGCCGCGAGGCTGCGAGCGCGGCGGCCGGGGCTTCGCGTCCTCTACGTGTCCGGCTACGCGGGCGGGAGCCCCGCGGCGCGGTCGGAGGGCGCGCTCCTGCTCGCGAAGCCGTTTCGCGCTCGCGAGTTGGCAGAGACGGTGCGCCACGCGCTCGCCGAGCCGCGCGCCGCGTAGCGCGTCCTCACACAAGCTTCACGAAAACCTGACGGAACCTTCGTTGCGGCGCCGGGGCCGCTCTGGTCTGATAGCTGGGGCGGTGTTGGCCCCGTATCCCCGGAGGTGCACGTGACGCGGCTCATCCCGGCGACCTTCCTCGCGGTGCTTGCCCTGTCGGGTGGAGCGCTCGCCTCGGCCAGCCCCGCGGCAGCCGCGCGCCCGGTCGTGCGGCCCGCGCCGCAGGTCAACTTCGTCAGCGTCTGTCGCTTCAGCCACCGGGCGGCGGACGACCCGATCGTGTTTCCGGGCCAACCCGGCGTCTCGCACAACCACAGCTTCTTCGGGAACGTGACCACGGATGCCGGCTCGACTCTCGCGAGCCTGAGCGCGGGCGACACGACCTGCCAGCGGTCGGGCGACCTGGCCGCCTACTGGGCACCGACGCTGTACGCCGACGGCGTGCCGGTCGAGCCGCGCGGCGCGACGGTCTACTACCGCCGCGGCACGTTCGCGCGGGTCGAGCCATTCCCGGCCGGGCTGCGCATGATCGCGGGCAGTGCGATGGCAGACGAGCCGCAGGGCGCGCGGATCACGCGCTGGAGCTGCGGCGTGCAGTCCGGCGTGACATCGGCGAGCGCGCCGCCGCTCTGCCCGGATGCCGACCGCCTCGGCCTGCGCCTGCACGTGCGATTCCCGAGTTGCTGGGACGGCGCGAGCCTCGACAGCGCCGACCACAGAAGCCACATGGCATACCCGGTGCGCGGGCGCTGCCCCGCTTCCCACCCGGTCTCGGTTCCGGCCATCGCGCTGATCGTGCGCTACCCCGTGGCCGGTGGCGACGGGCTCGAGCTCGCGTCCGGCGGCGTCTACTCGGGTCACGCCGACTTCTTCAACGCCTGGAACGACGTGACGCTCGGGCGCCTCGTCGATCGCTGCCTGAACGGGTTTCGCCACTGCGGGCGCGGCCCTGCTCGTTAGCCCGGTCACTCCCTCGGAAGGGCCACAGTCATCAGGTTCGCGCCCGCCCTGCCGATGACGCGGGTACCCCGTGAGCCGCTTCGCGCACATCCGCGCGCCCGAGGGGCGCTACCTCGTCGCTCACGTGCGCGAGGAGACCGGTGACATGGTCGTCGTCGAGGCGTCCCTCGATGCGAGCGGGTGCTGGCTGCCGGGGGCCGGCACGCCGGTCGACATCGGGTGGCTCGCGGACGGCGCGATGGTCTGGCGCGGCGCAGTCGTGATCGGGGCCGGCGACGGGACGCTCGTGGCGCTTCGCCTGCTCGGGCAACCGGTGCCGGTGGAGCGGCGCCGGCATCCTCGCGCGCCGGTCGAGCTCGAGGTCGAGATCCACCGCGGCCCGGGCGCGGAGCCGCTGCTCGGGCTCTGCACGGATCTCGGCGCCGGGGGCCTGAGGGTCACGGTGCCGCTCGGGCTCGAGGTGGGCGACATCGTCCGCGTCGCGTTGCATCCCCCCGGCGGCGAGTCCGCCACCGCGACCGCGCGGGTCGTCCGCCGGATCGAGCCGTCGAATTTCGGCTTCGCCTTCGAGCTGTTCGTGGTCGGTGGTCGCGACCGGGTCGAGCGTCTGGCCTTCGAGCACGCCGCGGCCCGCCGCGATTGAGCGTTACCCGAGCAGCTCCGGCGGGAGCTGATGGTCGTAGCCGAGCGCGACGGCCCGCTCGATGTCCGCGGCGGTGACGTCGTGGCAGAGGCAGAGGATCACCTTGCCCACGGGGCAATCCCAGAGCGGGCTGGCGATCCGCTCCACTCGTCGGGTCGAGCTGTGTCCCGTTCGGCCATAGTCCCCTTCGGTACGATGGGCGCGGGTGGCGGCAATCGCCGCCGGGGTGGGCTTCGCGGCCCCCCGGGGTGTCGGAAGAGCACATAGGAGACGGGCATGTGCGGGATCGCCGGGATTCTCTACAAGCAGGACGAGGACGCGCCACTCGGGGACGCTCTGGTCGCGATGCTCGACGGCTGCCAGCACCGCGGCCCCGACTCGACCGGTTTCGCTCTTTACCACGAGCGCAACGGTGACGAGCTGAGGCTGCGCTTCTTCGTCGGTGAGGGCGAGGAGGCGGGGGAGACGGTCGCGCGGATCGAGCGGAAGCTCGCCGACTTCGAGGCCGGCATCGTCGAGCGGGAGCGGATCGGCACGACCCAGCGCTTCACCGTGCGCTACACCGGCGACCTCCAGGAGCTCTCCTACGCGCTCGAGCACGCCGCGAAGCTGATCTCGATCGGGCATTCGCTCGACATCGTCAAGGACGTCGGCGGCGCCCACGACGTCGACCGCGCGTACCACGTGGGGGCGTTCCACGGCACGCACGGGATCGGCCACGTGCGTCTCGCGACCGAGTCGGACGTCACGCCCGACCGCTCGCACCCGTTCTGGGCGACCGGGTTCGCGGACGTCGCGATCGTCCACAACGGCCAGATCACGAACTACTGGAAGATGCGCCGTCGCCTCGAGAAGCGCGGCTTCGAGTTCCACACGGACAACGACTCCGAGCTGATCGCGGTCTACCTGGCCGACAAGCTGGCGCAGGGCGTTCCGCTCGCCGACGCGCTGCGCGACTCGATCGATGACCTCGACGGCACGTTCTCGTTCCTCGTCTCGACCCAGGAGGAGATCGGGTACGCGAAGGATCGGCTCGCGGCGAAGCCGATGGTCATGTACGAGGACGACGACCTCGTCGCGATCGCCTCCGAGGAGGTGTCCCTGAACAGGCTGTTCCCCGGCCGGTCGCTGACGACCGTGGAGCCGCCTCCAGGCACGTACCGGACATGGCGACGGTCGACCTAGCCACGATCGGCGTCACCGAGGCGAACGAGCTCCTGCGCCGCTACGGCGTCGAGGGCGAGGACGTCGAGGTCGTCAACCCCGATGCGCGCCACCACATCGGCGTCGGCCTCACCGCGCCGATCGCCCTGCGCGTGCGCGGCTCCGCCGGCTATTTCTGCGCCGGGCTCACCGACGGGCCCCGGGTGGAGGTCGACGGCAACGTCGGCTGGGGTCTCGCCGACAACATGCTCAACGGCTCCGTCGTCGTGCGGGGGAACGCCGGCGCGATCGCGGGCGTCGCGATCCGCGGCGCCGACGTCGTCGTCCACGGCAACCTCGGCTCGCGCGCCGGCCAGGTGATGAAGGCCGGCACGCTCTGCTGCGGCGGCAGCGCGAGCTTCATGGCCGGCTACATGATGTACGGCGGGCGTCTCGTGATCTGCGGCGACTCGGGCGAGCAGGTCGGGCAGGACATGACGGGCGGCACGATCTACGTCGGCGGCAAGGTGGTCTCGCTCGGCACCGACGCCGCGCTCGCCGAGCTCGAGCCCGGGGAGGAGGACGACGTGCTCGCGTTCCTCGGCCGCTACGGCGTCCCGTTCCGAGGGCAGCTGAAGAAGATCACGAACGCCGGCAGGAACCTCCGCTACTCGCGCACCGAGCCCCGCGTCCGCGCGATCCCGTTCCACGCGGCCGCCGACCGCACCGACTACTGGAACGCGAAAGTGCAGGAGGACATCCACGTCAAGGCGCAGATCGGCCGCTACCGGATCCGCGGCTACGGCGCCACGCGGCCGCTCCCGCACCTGAACGACCTCGCGTTCCGGCGCGATCTCGGCTCGGTCGAGCCGGACCCGGACGTGGTTTCGAAAGTCGAGCTCGCGACCTCGCTCGGAGGGCGCTTCGGCGCGACCCCGATCGAGCTGTCGATGCCCGTGATGATCGCGCCGATGAGCTACGGGGCGCTCTCGAAGTCGACCAAGATCGCGCTCGCCAAGGCCTCGACGCTCTCCGACATCTGCGACAACTCGGGCGAGGGCGGGCTGATCCCGGAGGTGCGCGAGGCGGCCAGGCGCGTCGTCGTGCAGTGCCTCGGCGGGCGGCTCGGCTGGAGCGTGAACGCGATGCGCCAGGCCGACGGCGTCGAGATCTACATCTCGCAGGGCGCGAAGCCGGGGCTTGGCGGCCAGCTGATGGCCGCCAAGGTGACCGAGGAGATCGCGCGGCTGCGCGGCATCCCGGCGGGGATCGACCTGCGCTCGCCGTCTCGCCACCCGGACGTGCTCGGCGCCGACGACCTCGTGATCAAGGTCGAGGAGTTCCGGGAGGCGACCGGCTGGCAGAAGCCCGTGTCCGTGAAGCTCGGGGCCGGCCGCGTCCGCGACGACATCAAGATCGCGTACAAGGACGGCTTCGACTACGTGTGCCTCGACGGGCTGCAGGGCTCGACGGGGGCGGCCGGCAACGAGGTGCTCGAGTACGTCGGCATCCCGACGCTGGCCGGGATCATGGAGGGGCTCGACGCGCTCGAGGAGATCGGCGCGACCGGGATGCCCGTCGTTCTGATGGGCGGGATCAAGGACGGGATCGACACGGCGAAGGCGATCGCGCTCGGCGCCCACGGCGTCGCGGTCGGCACGAGCGCGATCATCGCGGGCGGCTGCATCGCCTGCCTGCAGTGCGCGGTCGGCCAGTGCGTGGTCGGGATCGCCACCCAGGACCCGCGCTTCGAGGGCCGCTACGACGTGGACGCCGAGGCGTGGCACATCCACCACTACCTCGAGGCGCTGCGCTGGCAGCTCGCCTCGGTCGTGCACGCGCACGGCTACCGCTCCGTCTACGAGCTCTCGCGCGGCGATCTGGTCGCTCTGACCCCGGAGGCGGCCGAGATCACCCGGCTCCCCTACGAGCCCGACCATGCGGAGCGCGCGCTGGCGGGGGCGGCCGGGCTCGCCGGTGTGGGGGCTGGTCATGGCCTGCCCCGGGGCGAGGTGACGGGATGAGCGAGCGCACGTTCGCGAGCCCGCCCGAGCCGGACGTGTACGGGCCCGAGCGCGTGGCGCCGCCCCCGGTGCCGCCGGAGCTCGCCTCGCGCGACGACGTGAACGACACCCACTACGTGCCCGCGCCCTGCCAGGTGGCGTGCCCGATCGGCACCGACGCGCCCTCTTACATCGCCCATATCTGGGAGGGCAAGCTCGAGCAGGCGTTCGAGGCGATCACCGCGACGAACCCGTTCAGCTCCGTGTGCGGGCGCGTCTGCGACGCTCCCTGCGAGCCGGCCTGCCGGCGCGCCGATTCGGACGGGCCGCTCGCGATCCGAAACCTCAAGCGCTACGTGATGGATCGTCTCGGCGCCACCTGGAGACCCGAGCCGGTCTCGGTGACGAGATCCGAGACCATCGGGATCGCCGGCGGCGGCCCGGCGGGCCTGACCGCGGCCCAGGATCTCGCCGAGGCCGGCTACGAGGTTCACGTCTACGAGCAGACGTCGGTGCTCGGCGGCTACATGACGTGGGGGATCCCCGCGTTTCGCTGCCCGCCCGAGGTGTTCCGGGAGGACATCGACCGCCTGCTCGCCCGCTGTCCCGGCATCCACGTGCACCTCGACACCGCGCTCGGGCGCGACGTGACGCTCGACGAGCTGAAGGAGCGCCATGACGCCGTCCTGCTCACGATCGGCGCGTGGTGGGGGAAGGGCGTACGGCTCGCCGGCGGCGAAGCCGCGAACGGGAGGGTCGTCGACGGAGTCACGTTCCTGCGCCGGGTCAACGGCGGCGAGCGGCCGACGTTGCCCGAGCGGGTGCTCGTGATCGGCGCCGGCGACGTCGCCATGGACGCCTGCCGGGCCGCACGGCGCCTCCCCGGCTGCCGCGACGTCAAGGTGCTGTACCGCCGCGGGCCCGACGAGATTCCCGCCCGCAAGGACGAGCTGCACGGTGCGATCGAGGAGGGCATCGAGATCGTCTACAACATCGCTCCGGTCGGTGTCGCGACCGGCGGGGACGGGAGTCTCGCGCTGCGCTGCGTGCGTACCGAGCTCGGTGAGCCGGACGAGAGCGGCCGGCGGCGGCCCGTGGACGTTCCCGGCTCCGAGCACGAGGTCGGCTGCGGGCTAGTCATTCTCGCGACCGGTCAGAAAGCCGAGTCCGAGCACCTGGCGGAGCTCGGGCTGATGGCGGACGAGAAGGTGCGGACCGACTGGGACACCATGCGCACCGGCGACCCGCGCGTCTTCGCTGCCGGGGACGGGGCGTTCGGGCCGTCCACGATCGTGACCGCGATGTACCACGGGCACCGGGCCGCCTACCACGTGAAACACTTCCTCGAGGGCGACGACAGCCCGCTCCCGTACCGGACGCCGTACCGGACGCGCCGCGTGCCGGTGGCGCAGGATGCGGACTGGGAGGTGTTTCCGCGCGAGCACCAGGCTTTCCACGGGCTCGGTGAGAACCCGGTTGCCTTCCCCGAGGCCGAGTCGGTGTACGACGACGCGGCGGCCCGCCGCGAGGCCGCCCGCTGCTACCGCTGCGATGCCGAGACCGGCTCGTCCGACTACAGCGTGCGCGCGCGCGAGGACATCTTCGTGATGGCGCGGACGGGGCCCGGGAACGCGCGCAAGCAGCAGGCGGTCTTCACGAGGCGCCTCGCCGCCGCCGGCCGGACGCATTTCCGGGCGGAGGTGCCGACGCTCGACGATCTCGTCTTCCTCCCCGCCAACCTCTCGCGACTCGTGATCGACCCGTACCGTGACGCCTGCTCGGTCTCGGCGAGACTGGGTGTCGCGCTCGAGCTGGGTGCACCGCTGGTCGCCGCCGGGTTCGACGATGCCCCCGAGCCGGTTCGCCGCGCGGTCGCTCACGGCCTGAAGGAGCTCGGGCTCGCCTACCTGGGCCGCCGCCCGCTCGGCCACCACGACGTGCGCTGGATCCAGCTCCTCGCCGGGGGCGACGAGGCCCACCCGGAGGCAGAGGCGGTGCTGCGGATCGGCCCGGGGGCTCCGCCCGAGCGTCAGCACGGAAACCAGCTCGTCGGCGTCGCCGCGACCGCAGCGGAGCTGCCCGGGGCGATCCCGGCCGCGCTCGAACACGACCTCGACCTGCTCCTCGTCGACGGCAGCGGCGGCCTCGGCGGGGGCTGGCCCGAGCTCGCCGGGGCGCCAGACCTGACCGCGATCCGCGACACGATCAGGATCATGCGCGATCTGAACCGCGAGGAGGATCTGGCCATTCTGTGGTTCGGCGGCGTCCGCTCGGGCACCGACGTCGCGAAACTGATCGCGCTCGGTGCCAACGTGGCCGCGGTGTCCCTCTCGCTCGCGCTCGCCGCCGGGGGACGGATCGAGGCAGGCGACGTCGTCTTCTACGGCGACGTCGAGCAGGCCGAGCGTGACGAGCAGGCCGCGCTGTTTTTGACCGCGCTGCGCACGGAGGCGTCGATCATGCCGCGCTGCACCGGCAAGACCGACATCCGAAACCTCGAGCCCGAGGACCTGCGCGCGATCAGCCTCGCGACCGCGGCCGCGACGGGTATCCCGCTCGCGGGCAGAAATCAGCGGCTCGCGGGCCCCGCGCCGGCGTAGCCGGGGTCGTCCGGACGGACGCGCCCGGGGATCCGAGCGCCCGCGCGCTGGACGCGACGTTCGCCCGACCGGATCCAGAGCGAAGGCGTCAGGGCGTCACGGCGCCGAAATCCTCCCGCTTCGGATCCGAGCAGGTGGTATGCTGGATCCCGTTCGACGCCCGCTGAATCCGAGAAGGGGATCGGCATGCCAGGGAAGATGCACGTGAACGTGATGCGTCCCACGTACGCCGCCGACCTGCTCGACGAGGTGCGGGCGCACGGCTTCGCGGCCGAGCTCGTCGGCACCGATGGCGGCGCGACCGTCGAGGTCGAGGCCGACGGCGGGGCCCGCGATCTGTGGCTGACCGTCGAGGGCTGGATCGCCGACCGCGGCCTGCCGCTCGTTCCGGTCAGCGACGGTGCCCAGGGCGTCCTGCTGCGCCCGCCGCTCGGCTAGCACTCGCGCGCTCGCCGCTCCACGGTCTCGCGCAGCTCCTCGTCGACAGCGGGCTCTATGCCCGGGTCCTCGTAGCGTTCGAGCAGCTCCCGCCAGCGAGCCGCGGCCGCGCTGTCGGCGCCCGCGGCGCCGCGACGTTCCCAGGTCTCGCGGGCCTCGGCGCGAAACAGGGGGCTCTCGAAGAGCCACTCACGGAAGTGCGCCAGCGTGTGGTCGGAGGCGAGGAAGCTCGCGCCGGGCCCCTCCGCGCTGATCGTCTCCCAGGCCAGCTCCTCGGGGCCGACCGCGATCCCTCCGCGAACGCGCTCGAGCATGCGCAGCAGCTCGGCGTCGAGGGCGAGCTTCTCGTACGAAGCGGTCAGGCCGCCCTCGAGCCAGCCGGCCGCGTGGAGCACGAAGTCGCTGCCCGAGAGCACGGTCGCCCACAGCATCATCGTGGTCTCGGCTGCGGCCTGGGCGTCGAGCGAGTTGGCCGCGCAGAGGCCGCCGCCGCCACGGTAGGGGAGTCCGTAGCGACGCGCGAGCTGGCCGCCCGCGAGCGTTGCCAGCACCGACTCGGGGGCGCCCGGCGCGGGTCCGCCGCTGCGCATGTCGACGCTCGCGAAGAAGGAGCCGAACAGGCAGGGCGCGCCGGGCCGGACGGCCTGGGCGAGCGCGATGCCCGAGAGCGCCTCGGCGACCTGGAGCGAGAGGCCGGCCGCGAGCGAGACGGGTGCCGTCAGGCCCGCGAGCAGGAACGGGGTCACGATCACGGGCTGGCCCGCCTCGGCCCAGGCGAGCAGCGCGCCAGCCATCGCCTCGTCCCAGACGAGTGGGCTGTTCGGGTTGGCGACGCCCATGATCGCGGGCGTGCTCGCGATCTCCTCGCGCCCGCCGCAGGCGATCGCGGCCAGCTCGATCCCGTCGCGCGCCTTGCGCTCGGACGTCCCGTAGGCGACGTACGGGCGGTCGGAGAAGCGCAGGACCGAGTAGTCCATCTCGAGGTGGCGGCTTCGCTCGGGCAGGTCGCCCGCCTCGACCGTGCCGCTCTGGAGGCAGGGAAGCCCGGCGGCGTGGGCGAGCTTGACGAGCTCCGTGTGCGTCTCGAGCGTCCCCCCGCGTCGCCCGCGCCCGAGGTCCGAGCAGAACGGTGCGCCGCCGGTCGGTGCGCAGACGAACGAGCCGTCGCCGAGCTCGATCGTCCGCCGGGGGTTGCGGCCGCGCAGCGCGAACGTCGCCGGAGCCTTCGCGACCTGCTCGAGCACGAAGCCGCGGTCCCAGCGGACGAGCTCGCCGTCGACGACCTGGCCCTGCGAGGCGAGCAACTCCCGCGCGCGCGTGTGCGTCACCCGGGTTCCGACCTCCTCGAGCAGCCGCAGCGCCTGGCCCTCGATCGCCTCGAGCTGCTCTTCGGTGAGGATCTCGACCGGGCGCACGAAGAAGGCGAACGCTACAGCGAGCGGGCGGCGCTCAGGCGAGCACGAGGAACTGGAAGGCGAGCATCGCGGCCGCGGCGGCCCCGATCGCGAGCCAGACCGTTGCCGCCGGCGCGGTACGGCGGGCGTCGGGCAGGAGCTCGCGGAAGACCATCCACACCATCGCGCCGGCGGCAAAGCCGAGGCCGGCGGGCAGGATCGGCGTGAAGGCCTCGACGAACAGGAACGCGGGCACCGCCATCAGGGGTTGGGGGAGGCTCGAGAACACGCTCCACGCGGCGGCCGTGCGGACCCGTGTCCCCCGCGGGACGAGCACCAGGCTGATCGCGAGCCCCTCCGGGATGTTGTGAACCGCGATCGCGGCCGTGATGAACGCGCCGAGCGCCTCGCCGCCCCCGTAGGAGACGCCGACCCCAACGCCCTCCGTGAACGAGTGCAGCGTCATCACCCCGATGATCATCAGCGCCTTGCGGGCGTCGGCACCGCGGAGCGACCCGAGCTGCTCGGCCCCGCCGCGGCCGGTCAGGACGTGGTGGGTGACGTAGATGAAGATGACCCCGAGCGCGGCTCCGAGGCCGACACGGCCGGGCCCGATCCTGCTGCCCTCCCAGATCAGCATCACGCTCGCGCCGAGCATCAGCCCGGCCGCGAGCGCGTTCGAGAGCCCGAGCCAGAGCGGGCTCATCGAGCGCACGAACGCGAACGGGAGCGCGCCGAGCCCGGTCGCGACCGCGGTCAGGGTGGCGGCGCCGAGGACCGCCCAGACGCTCGTCGTCACGGGCGGCGGCCGGCGGGCTGGCGGCGCGGTCTCATCGCCGGAACTGTAGAAGAGGCTCCCGCGGTGGCAGCCGGTTGGGGGCCGGCCGGGGCCGCCCCGGCAGCTAGCCTCCGGCGATGCCCTGTCGCGAGGATCTCAGGAACGTCGCCATCGTCGCGCACGTCGATCACGGCAAGACGACGCTGGTGGACGCGATGTTGTGGCAGTCCGGCACGTTTCGCGACAACCAGACCGTGGCCGAGCGCGTGCTCGACTCGATGGACCTCGAGCGGGAGAAGGGGATCACGATCCTCGCCAAGAACACGGCCGTTCGCTACGGCGGCGTGAAGGTGAACATCGTCGACACGCCGGGCCACGCGGACTTCGGCGGCGAGGTCGAGCGGGGGCTGCGCATGGTCGACGGCGTGCTCCTGCTCGTCGACGCGAGCGAGGGCCCGTTGCCGCAGACGCGTTTCGTGCTGCGCAAGGCGCTCGAGGCGGGCTTGCCCGTCGTGCTCGTCGTCAACAAGGTCGACCGCGCCGACGCCCGCTGCGAGGAGGTCGTGAACGAGGTCTACGAGCTGTTCCTCGATCTCGACGCGGACGAGAGCCAGATCGAGTTCCCGATCGTCTACTGCAACGCCAAGGCCGGGCGGGCGGGTGCCGAGCCCGGCGCGCTCGCTCCCGACCTGCGTCCGCTGTTCGAGCGGCTGCTCGAGACGATCCCCGCGCCGGCGTACGAGGACGGCCACCCGTTGCAGGCGCTCGTCACGAATCTCGACGCGTCGCCGTACGTCGGGCGGCTCGCGCTCTGCAGGGTGCGCCACGGGACGATCCGCAAGGGGCAACAGCTTGCGTGGTGTCGCGCCGACGGCACGATCGTGCCGGCGAAGGTGGCGGAGCTGTACGTGACGGAGGCGCTCGACCGCGTCGAGGCGGCCGAGGCCGGGCCGGGGGAGATCGTGGCCGTCGCCGGGATCGCGGAGGTGTCGATCGGGGAGACGCTGGCCGACCCGGACGACGCGCGTCCGCTCCCGGTCGCCGCCGTGGACGAGCCGAGCCTCTCGATCACGATCGGGATCAACTCCTCCCCGCTTGCCGGGCAGGACGGGAGCAAGCTGACCGCGCCGCAGCTCCAGGCGCGACTCGAGCAGGAGCTGGTCGGGAACGTGTCGCTGCGCGTGCTGCCGACCGAGCGTCCGGACACGTTCGAGGTGCAGGGTCGCGGCGAGCTCCAGCTCGCGGTGCTCGTCGAGCTGATGCGGCGGGAGGGCTTCGAGCTGACCGTCGGCAAGCCGCGGGTGGTCACGCGGGAGATCCGCGGGAAGCTGCACGAGCCGGTCGAGCGGGTCGCGATCGACGCGCCGGACGAGTACGTGGGCGTCCTCACCCAGCTGCTCGCGCTGCGCCGGGGCCGGCTCGAGCAGATGGTCAACCACGGGACCGGCTGGGTGCGGCTCGAGTATCTCGTGCCGGCGCGCGGCCTGATCGGCTTTCGCACCGAGTTCCTGACCGAGACGCGGGGGACGGGCATCCTCCACCACGTGTTCGACCGCTACGAGCCCTGGTACGGGGAGCTGCGGACCCGCCCGACCGGCAGCCTGGTCGCGGATCGCGCCGGCCGCACGACGACGTTCGCGCTGCTCAACCTCCAGGAGCGGGGGGCGCTGTTCGTCGGCCCGGGCGTCGAGGTCTACGAGGGCATGATCGTGGGCGAGAACGCGCGCGCCGAGGATCTCGACGTGAACGCGGCCAAGGAGAAGAAGCTGACGAACATGCGCTCGTCGACCGCGGACGAGCTGGTGCGCCTGATGCCGCCGCGGCCGCTCACGCTCGAGCTCGCGCTCGAGCTGATCCGCGAGGACGAGTGCGTCGAGGTGACGCCGGCGAGCGTCCGGTTGCGCAAGGCCGAGCTGTCCGCGACGAAGCGCCAGCAGCGCGCGAG
>JAHDVS010000009.1 GCA_023382435.1 Thermoleophilia bacterium | reverse complement strand
CAAGCCGCTCGCTCGTCGCCTATGTCGCCTAACCCCGTGGAATCAACCATCTAGAGGGGTCCGGCGCGGCCGGGCCCCTCTAGCGGTGACGCGGAGTACGCTCGAGCTAGGCGACGGCGGGGACGCCGTTGCTGTGAGCAACGACCTTGCCGCTTGTGATCTTCGGGGCGTTGGGGAGCGCCGTGCTGAAGTTCTCGTCGGTGATCCACTTCGCGACGACCTTGGTGGACTCGTCGGCCTGCTCGGGCGTCTCGAAGAGGCCGAGCGAGCTGAAGACGCCGTTGCCGGCCTCGATCAGGTAGTAGCCGGCGAAACCGGGGAGCTTGCGAAGCTCAGGGATGAGCGTCTCGTTGACCTTGCCGGTGACCTCGTTCGTGCGGGTCCTGTCGACACCTTCGTAACGACGAATGGTGGCATGCATGTGATGCTCCTTCTGTGGTCGTACAGGGCAGAGCGCTCGAATCGGCGCACTGCGGCGGTCAGGCCAGGGGTCACAGTCGGAGAGGAAAGTGCTAGAGCCTCGGCGGCTTCAACAGCTAGAGCCAACGCGCTAATTTCCAGTGTAGCCGTGATCCTCGGGCACCGTCGGATTCGCATGGAGTGGCGTCGTCCGTCGCTCACGCAGCGGACGCCCCGCAGTCAACCGGCGCTGGCCCCGCTCGATTCGATCGTCGTCGCGCGGCTGCCGCCCCAGGCGCCCCGCCGCCCTCTACGCGCAGCTTGCGCCACTCGGCGAGCGGCTCGAGGTGATCGTGACCACGCCCGAAGGCCCGGCGGTCACGCGTTCGGCTCCCTGCCGCTGGCGGGCGCCGAAGGGCTCGGGGCCCGGGGGCCCCGGTGTGCGCCGGCGCTCTAACCTATGGCGCGTGGCGCGCGCGTCCGAGCTGACCCCGCGACTCTCGGCCCTCGCGGTTCGGGCGCGGATCGGAGCGCGCCGGCCTGGCAACTGGGTGCAGCTGCTCAAGTTCTGCCTCGTCGGCGCCAGCGGCTACGCCGTCAACCTGGGCATCTACGCCGTCCTCGTGCACGCGGCGGGTGTCCACTTCCTCCTGGCGGCGATCGCCTCGTTCGCCGTCGCGGTCACCAACAACTACGCGTGGAACCGTCTCTGGACCTTCCGCCGCGAGCGGGGCCACCTCGTGCTCCAGGGCGCCCGCTTCCTCACGGTGTCCACGGTCGCGCTCGGTGCGAACCTCGCGGCGCTCGCGGCGCTCGTGGCGCTCGGGATCCCCAAAGTCCCCGCGCAGGCCGCGGCGATCGTGCTCGTCACGCCCCTGTCCTTCCTCGGCAACAAGCTCTGGTCGTTTCGGCCCTAGGAGCACGGTGCGCCGCCCGCTCACGATCCTCGCGGCGGCCCTCGTCCTCTGCTGCGTCCCCGCCTCCGTTGCCGCGCCAGCGCCCACGGCGCCGGTCTACGACGCGGAGGGGCAGCTCGTGGACACGCCGTTCGTGCCGGTGCCGGCCGAGCCCGTGCTGAACGATGAGCGGGCGATCGAGCTCGCGCTCGCGAGCCCGAAAGTCCGCGACTGGGTCGGTCGCTACCCGACCGAGGGTCTGACGAAGCGCGCCACGTTCGACGGCGACAAGCGCGCCTGGACGGTCAAGGTCTGGTCGGACCTGCCTGACGCGGGCCAGATCGCGCTCGCGAAGGTCGACGACACGACGAGGCAGGTGACCGAGGCCTGGACAGGCCCCCAGGTCGCGTGGACGATGGCGCGAGGCTACGACGGCGCGTTCGGCCGCAAGATCAACGATTCCGCGATCTGGTGGCCGCTCTGCGCGGTCTTCTTCCTGGGGCTCGCCAACCTGCGACGGCCGCTCTCGATGCGCAACCTCGACCTCGTCGTCCTGCTCTCGTTCGCGGCCTCCTGGTGGTTCTTCAACGACGGGCAGATCTTCCTGTCGGTGCCGCTCGCCTATCCGCCGCTCGTCTACGTGCTCGGCCGGATGGCATGGATCGGCGTCCGCGGCACCCGCCGCGACGACGGGTCGCGGCCCCTGTGGCCGGTCTGGGTGCTCGCGGCCGTGACGGTCTTCCTGGCGGGGTTTCGGATCGGTCTCAACGTCGAGGCGTCGAACGTGATCGACGTCGGCTACGCGAGCGTGATCGGCGCCCAGCGGATCGTGTCGGCGGGCGAGATGCCGTACGGGCACATGCCCGTCCACGAGGGGGAGGAGTGCGGCCCGCCCGACGTCAACGGCAACGTGCGCGACCGGATCCAGACGAACGGACGCTGCGAGTCCGCGAACGACCGGGGGGATACCTACGGCCCGATCACGTACATCGCCTACATCCCCGGCTACCTGGCCTACGGCTGGAGCGGCAAGTGGGACTCGCTCCCGGCCGCCCACTTCACGGCGCTGCTCTTCGACAGCCTCGCGCTGATCGGCCTCGCGCTCGTGGGCTGGCGCTTCGGCCGGGGGCGGCTGGCGGCGACGCTGCCGTTCGCGTGGGCCGCGTACCCGTTCACGCAGTACGTGTCCAGCTCGAACTCGAACGACGCGATCCTGCCGGCGATCCTGATCTTCGGCTTCTGGCTCGTCACGTCGGCTCCGGCCCGAGGCCTGTTCACGGGGCTGGCCTCGTGGGCCAAGTTCGCATCGCTCCTGCTCGTACCGCTCTGGGCCTCCTACCCCGACGGCCTCCGGCGGCCGCGCGCGGTCGTCCTCTTCGCCGGCGGCTTCGCGCTCGCAACCGTGCTCGGCTTCTGGGTTCTCCTGCTCGAGCCCGACCCGGTGCACGCGGCCAGGGTGTTCTGGGACCGCACGTTCGGCTTCCAGCTCGGGCGCGACTCCCCGTTCTCGGTCTGGAACTGGGGCGAGTACCCGGGCTACCCCGACCTCGGAACCGTCCAGACGGGGCTGAAGGCCGCGCTGGTCGCGGGCGCGCTGGCACTCGCGTTCCGCCCGCGGCGGAAGTCGCCGCTCCAGCTCGCCGCGCTCTCAGCCGCCCTCCTCGTCGGCTTCCAGCTCGTGCTCACCCACTGGTTCTACCTCTACCTGCCGTGGTTCCTGCCCTTCGCCGCCTTCGCCCTCTACGCGCCCGCGACCCGGCAGGACCAGGCCGCGACGGAGATCGATGAGCGCGAGCTCCGAGAGCTGGTCGGCGCGAGCGCCTGACGCGGGCCGCGCGGCCGTGATCGCCGCGCTCGGCGCCGCGCTCTTCGCCGCCTGCTTCCTGCTGCTCCACGCGGGGCCGCTCGACAGCTACGAGATCGTCGACACGCCGGTCTACCAGGGCTACGGCGACGCGATGCTCGACGGGCGCGTCCCCTATCGGGACTTCGAGCTCGAGTACCCGCCCGGGGCCCTCCCGGTCTTCCTGCTGCCCTCGCTCGCGCCCGCGGACGACTACCGGGTCGCCTTCGAGCTCCTGATGGTGCTCTGCGGCGCCGCCGCGGTCGCCCTGGCCGTGCTCGCGCTCGGCTTCGCGGGCGCCTCGACGCCGAAGCTCGCCGCCGCGGCCGCCGTCGCCGGCGTCGCTCCGCTCGCGCTCGGGTCGGTCGTCCTCACGCGCTTCGATCTCTGGCCGGCTCTGCTCGTCGCCGGAGCGCTCGCGGCGCTCGCCGGGGGGCGCGAGCGGCTGGGGCTCGGCCTGCTCGCGCTCGCCGTCGCGGCCAAGCTCTACCCGGTGGTGCTGGCGCCGCTCGCGCTCACGTACGTGGCTCGTCGCAGCGGCGGACGCCGGGCCGCCGCCTGCCTCGGCGTCTTCGCGCTCGTGCTCGCCGCCTGCCTGCTCCCGTTCCTTGCCCTCGCGCCCGGCGGGCTCGCGGACGCGCTCGAGCGCCAGACCGGCCGGCCGCTCCAGATCGAGAGCCTCGGCTCCTCGCTGCTCCTGGCGGCGCACCGGGCGGGCTGGTACGAGCCGACGATCGTCTCGAGCTACGGCTCGCAGAACCTCGTCGGTGGCCTCCCCGATGCGGTCGCCGCCGCCCAGACCGCGCTCCAGCTGGCGGCCATCGCGGGCATCTCGCTCTTGTTCGTGCTGCGCCGCAACGACGCCGCCGGGCTTCTGGCCGCCAGCGCCGCGGCTGCCGCCGCGTTCGTGGCGTTCGGCAAGGTGCTCTCGCCCCAGTTTCTGATCTGGCTCGTGCCGCTCGTGCCCATGGCTCTCGGCAAGTGGGGGGCCGCGGCCTCGGCGCTCCTGCTCGCGGCGCTCCTTCTCACCCGGCTCTGGTTCCCGACCGGGTACTGGGATCTCGTGGCGCTCGCCCCCGGCGAGACCTGGCTCCTGCTCGCGCGAAACGTCGTGCTCGTCGGCCTGGCGGCCGTGCTCGTCGCGGCTATGGCACCTCGACGCGAACCGTCTCGCAGGCGGTAGCCCGCCCGTCCGCGCCGCACTCGACGAGCGCGCCCTCGATCCGCACCCCGCCATCGGCGGGATGGAAACGGACGGGCAGGCCGGTGCGCATCCGCTCGATCGCGAGCTCGGCGGCGACGCCGATCACCGAGTCGTGAGGACCGGTCATCCCCGCGTCGGTGAGCGCGGCGGTCCCGCCCGGGAGGACGCGGGCGTCGTTCGTCTGCACGTGCGTATGCGTGCCGATCACGGCAGTCGCACGGCCGTCGAGGAGCCGCGCCAGCGCGATCTTCTCGCTCGTCGCCTCGGCGTGGAAGTCGACGAGCACGACCGGAGCCTCGGACAACGCGTCCGCGACGAGCTGCTCCGCGAGCGGGAAGGGGTGCGCGTAGCTCCCCATGAACAGGTCGCCGAGCAGGTTGATCACCGCCACCGGGGTGCCGTCCGCGGCCGGCACGACCGTCGTTCCCCGCCCGGGCGCGCCGGGACCGCCCATGTTCGCGGGCCGCAAGATCCGCGGGGAGGTGCGAAGCAGGGGCATCAGGTCGCGCCGGCGCCAGACGTGGTTTCCGGTCGTCACGACGTCCGCGCCGCGGGAGAGGAGCAGGGTAGCGAGCTTCGCGGTCAGGCCGGCTCCGTCAGCCGCGTTCTCGCCGTTGACGACGCAGAAGTCGATCTCGAGCTCGTCGCGCAACGCCGGCAGCCGTGCCTCGACGGCTCGCCGGCCGGGAGCGCCGAACACGTCCGCAATGAAGAGGACCCGCAGGGCTAGGGAAGCGAGAGGTTCGCGGTCGGGTGCACCTCGAGGTGCACGTGGTGGCCGAGGTCGTGCGTGTGGCGAGCGAGCGCCGAGGTCTCGACGGTCGAGAGATCGACCACGCGGCCGAGCTTCGTCTTCGAGCGGGCGACGGTGGAGCCGACGCTCAGGGCCTCGTCCGCCGAGAGGTTCAGCACGGACACGACGAGCCCAGGGCTGCCGGTCGGCTGGATGTCGATGCGCACCCCGTGCGCGGCCCCGGAGACGATCCGGTCTGAGATCGCAGCGACG
This sequence comes from Thermoleophilia bacterium, assembly GCA_023382435.1. Classification (GTDB taxonomy): domain Bacteria; phylum Actinomycetota; class Thermoleophilia; order Gaiellales; family Gaiellaceae; genus JAHDVS01. Next base: position 78,950 of record JAHDVS010000009.1, on the reverse strand, counting down.
GTACCGTCCACGGGCGCGTAGACATCGGTCCCTACGGGCGCGCCGACGTCGAGCCCGGCGGTGGCGGGCCCGGTCTCGCCTCCGAGCAGGTAGTAGCGCACGCCGCCCGAGCCATCGCCGAAGAAGCGGTTGACGATCCGGGTGAGCAGCCCCGCATTGGCCTGTGTGCCCACCGGGTCGAGCTCGAGAGCACCCTGCCCGACAGCGTGGTAGCCGATCGCCGTGACGCGGCTCGCTTCGATCGGCAGGTGGATCCGCACGGAGCCGAGCAGCGCGAGCACGGTCGGGCTCGGCGGGCCCGCCGGCAGGAGGCGCTCCGCGGCCGGCACGGGGACCGGGCGGGAGGCGGAGCCCGAGTCGAGTGCGAGCGTGGCGATCGGCACCGCGATCGCCACGCTCAGCGCGACGATGGCGAGACGGCGAAGCCGACGGGCCCGCGCGCGGGCCCGCATACGAACGTCCCCGTGCGCGACGAGGCCGGAGGCCTGGGGCCGGGCCATCCGTCTGACGGTACCATGCCCCGTCGGTGACCGAGCGAGGCGCATGCCGGCTTCCGTAGCTCGACGGACGCTGCTGTCGGCCCGCGGCGTGACGCGCCGCTACGGGCGCCACGTCGCGCTTGCGCCGACCGACTTCGACGTCGTCGGCGGCGAGCTCGTGGCGGTGATCGGCCCCAACGGTGCCGGGAAGTCGACACTCGTCGCGATTCTCGCCGGTGCGCTGCGGGCCACCGGCGGGGTCGTGGTGCCCGGGGATCCGCCGGCTCGGATCGGCTGGGTGCCACAGCGCCCGGCGCAGTACGGGCGGCTCTCGGCCCGCGAGAACCTCGAGCTGTTCGCCCGCCTCGAAGGGGTGGCAGAGCCCGCGGCAGCCGCTGCCCGGCTGGTCGACGCCGTCGAGCTGCCGGCTGACGACCGCCCTGCTGCGCACCTCTCGATCGGCAACCAGCAGCGCCTCAACCTGGCGATCGCGCTGCTCGCGGAGCCCGACGTGCTCCTGCTCGACGAGCCGACCGCCGCTCTCGATCCCAGGCAGCGCCGGAGGCTCTGGGAGCTCGCGACGCGCACGCGCGACCGCGGCGGGGCGGTGGTGTTCGTGACGCAGAACCTCGAGGAGCTCGAGCGGTTTGCCGACCGGGTCTGCGTCCTGCGGGCCGGAGAGCTCGTCTTCGACGGCCCGCGCGCCGACTACGACACGACGCTCGAGGCGCACGTCTTCGCATGAGGCGCGCCCGCTTTCTGCTCGGGAAGGATCTCCGCGTCCTGCTCCGCTCGCCCGCCGTGCTGGCCGCGCTCGTCCTCTACCCGCTCGTGATTGCCCTGATCGTCGGGCTCGTCGTGCGCTACGCGGGCGACCGGCCCCGGGTAGCCCTCGTCGACGAGGACGGGCTTCCGGCCGAGCTGGTCGTCGGCGGCGAGCACTTCGACGTCCAGCGGATCTTCGACCGCGCCGCGGAAGACGTCGACCTCGTCAGGCTCGACGCCGCCGAGGCCGGCCGTCAGCTCGCAAACGGGGACGTGCTCGGCGTGCTCGTCATCCCCGAGGGTTTCGAGCGGAAGCTGAAGGGAATGATCACGGCGCCCTCGGTGACGCTGCTGACGACCGAGAGCGCGCTCGCGAACCGGATCGTGGAGAAAGTGCAGGCGCTCGTCTACGCGGTCAACCGTGAGCTCCAGTCGGCGTTCATCGAGGGCGATCTGCGGGCGATCGACGCGCTTCTGAACGGTGGCAAGGGCGAGCTATTCGACATCCAGTTCGACATCATCGGGCTCGAGGAGGCCGGCCGCCGGTTGGAGAAGCTCGCGCTGTCGCCGGATCCGGCGGTGGCGGCCGAGGCGGCCGAGCTCGCCGACTTCATCCGCCAGTCGCAGACGGCGGTCGAGAACATCGAGCAGCCGCTGCGGGCAACGGCGAACCCGATCGAGCTGGTGGAGGAGCGAAGCGGCGGGCGCGCCATTCTGCTCTCCGCGAGCGTGCAGGCGTACGGGCTCGCGCTGACGCTCGGGTTCGTGGCGCTGCTCCTCGCGGCCGCCGGGATTGCCTCGGAGCGCGACGAGAACGTGCTCGGCCGGCTCGCCCGCGGGCTCGTCGGGCTCGGCGAGCTGGTCGTCGAGAAGGTCGTGTTCGTGGCGATCGTGGCCGGGTCGATCGGGACCCTGCTCGCGCTCGCGTTCGGCCTCGCGGTCGAGCTCGGCGATGTCGCCGGCGGCGAGCCGTGGGCGCGCTTCCCGATCATCGTCGCCGGCCTGCTTCTCGCAGCGGCAGCGTTCGGAGCGCTCGGGGTCGTGATCGGGGCGGTCGCACGCGAGGCCCGCGCCGCCACGCTCGTCGCGTTCCTCGTCGCGCTGCCGATCATGCTGCTCGGGCTGGTACCGACCAGCGTGATCCCCTCGGTCGGCTGGATCTCCGCCGCGTTTCCGTTCACCCACGGGGCGCAGCTCCTGTCGGCGACCCTCTCCGACGCCGACCCGGCCGCGACGATCGCCCGGGAGGCGGGGTGGCTGATCGGGCTCGCGGCCGCGTACGGCGTCGTGGCACGCGTGTCCGTGCGAAGATTGCTGACATGAGCGCGTTCCCGACCACGCGGCTGCGGCGGCTGCGGCGAACACCGGGGTTGCGCGCTCTCGTGCGCGAGACCTCGCTCGACGTCGGCGATCTCGCCTACCCACTGTTCGTCTGCCCGGGCGAGGGCGTGACGGAGCCGCTCGAGGGGCTGCAGGGGATCGGTCGCCGCTCGGTCGACGTCCTCTGCGACGAGGCCGAGGAAGCGCATCGTCTCGGCGTGCCGGCGGTGCTCCTGTTCGGGATCCCCGAGGAGAAGGACGCCGTCGGCTCCGGCGCGTACGCGGACGACGGGATCGTCCAGCGGGCGCTGCGGGAACTCAGGCGACGCCTGCCCGAGCTCGTTCTGATCACCGATGTCTGCCTGTGCGAGTACACGTCACACGGTCACTGCGGCGTGATCGAGGGCGGCGAGGTGCTGAACGATCCGAGCCTCGAGCTGCTCGCGCGGACGGCGGTCTCGCACGTCGAGGCCGGAGCCGATGCGGTCGCGCCGAGCGACATGATGGACGGGCGCGTGGGAGCGATCCGGTCCGCTCTCGACGCCGCCGGTCGCGAGAGCGTCCCGGTGATCGCCTACTCGGCGAAGTTCGCGTCCGCCTTCTACGGCCCCTTCCGGGAGGTCGCGGACTCCGCGCCCGCGTTCGGTGATCGCCGCAGCTACCAGATGGATCCCGCGAATCTCCGGGAAGCGCTGCGGGAGTGCGCGCTCGACATCGGCGAGGGTGCCGACATGATCATGGTCAAGCCCGCGCTCCCGTACCTGGACGTGATCCGCTCCGTCCGCGATCGCTTCGACGTTCCGCTCGCCGCGTACAACGTCAGCGGCGAGTACGCGATGGTGAAGGCGGCGGCAGCGAGCGGCTGGCTCGACGAGCGGCAGGCGGCGATCGAGAGCCTGCTCGCGATCAAGCGCGCCGGGGCCGACGTGATCTTCACCTACTGGGCCAAGGAGGCGGCGGCGTGGTTATGAGCGAGACGGGACGCGGGTAGGCCGCCCGTGCCCGAGATGTCCCGTAGCGCCGAGCTCTACCGCCGCGCGCGCCAGCTGATCCCGGGTGGTGTCAACTCGCCCGTGCGCGCGATGCGCTCCGTGGGCCTCGAGGCACCGCTGTTCCTGCGCCGCGGCGAGGGCGCGTACGTCGAGGACGAGGACGGGAACCGGTACGTGGACTGGGTGATGTCGTGGGGACCGCTCGTGTTCGGCCACGCGGACGCCGAGGTCGTCGCTGCCGTCCAGGACGCCGCCGTGGGGGGGACGACGTTCGGCGCGCCGACCGAGCGGGAGGTCGAGCTGGCGGCGGAGATCGTCGACGCCGTCCCCTCGATCGAGCAGGTGCGGCTGGTCTCGTCGGGCACCGAGGCGGCGATGAGCGCGCTACGGCTTGCCCGCGGCGCCACCCGGCGCGACCGGGTGCTCAAGTTCGCCGGCTGCTACCACGGCCACGCCGACGCGCTGCTCGCTAGCGCGGGCTCCGGGCTCGCGACGCTCGGCATCCCCTCCTCGCCGGGAGTTCCGACCGGCGCCACTGCCGACACGGTCGTTTGCCCGTTCAACGACGTGGACGCCGTCGCCGCGGCCGTCGAGCGCTACGGCGAGGGGCTGGCCGCGATCCTCGTCGAGCCCGTCCCCGGCAACATGGGCGTCGTCCCGCCCGCTCCCGGCTTCCTGGAAGCCCTGCGCGCGCTCTGCGACGCGAGCGGCGCCCTGCTCATCTTCGACGAGGTGATCAGCGGCTTCCGGGTCGCTCGCGGCGGCGCCCAGGAGCGCTTCGGTGTGCGGCCCGACCTGACCGTGCTCGGCAAGATCGCCGGCGGCGGGCTGCCGCTCGCGGCCTTCGGCGGCCGTGCCGAGGTGATGGAGCAGCTCGCGCCCGGAGGCGCCGTCTACCAGGCGGGGACGCTCTCCGGCAACCCGCTCGCGACCGCGGCCGCGCTCGTCGTGCTGCGCCGGCTGCGCGACCCGGCCGTCTACGAGCGGCTCGAGGCGTCGGGTGCCGCGCTCGAGGCGGGGCTGCGCGAGGCGGTGGCCGGAGCGCCTGCCTGCGTGCAGCGGGTCGGGGCGATGGCCACGCTTTTCTGCCACCCCGGGCCGGTGCGCGACTTCGACACGGCCGCCGCCGCCGACACCGAGCGCTACGGGGCCCTGTTTCGGCACTTCCTCGACAGGGGCGTCTACGTCGCGCCCTCCCAGTTCGAGGCGCTGTTCGTCTCCACCGCCCACGGGGAGGCCGAGATCGAGCGCACCGTCGCCGCGGCGGCGGAGCTGTTCGCGTGACGGACGTCTTCGCGACGATCGCACGGGAGGCCGCCGCCGAGAGCCCGCTCTGGAGCGCCGCTTTGCGCTCCGCGGGCGAGCAGGAGCCGGTGGCGGTCTTCTCGGCACTCTGCGAGGAGCGCTACGCGCTCGCGCTCGAGTCGATCTACGAGGGCTATCTCCTGCACTACGGGCGGCCGCGGTTGTTCTCGCCCGGGGATCGCGATGCCGCGGTGCTCCTCGGTGACTACCTGTACGCGCACGGTCTCGTCCGGCTGTCCGCCCACGACGACGTCGCCGCCGTCGCTGACCTCGCCGAGCTGATCTCGCTCTGCATGCAGGCCCGCGCGGAGCGCGCGGGCGGCGACCCGGACGGGGCCGCGTGGGCTGCCACGTCGGCGCTGCTCGGCACCGGAGGGGAGCGCCTGGAGGCGGCCCGCGAGGCGTTACGGCTCCGGCGTGACCCGGGGCCGCTCCGGCTGCTCGCGATCGACGTTGCCGGTCGTGACGCGGTCGAGCGCGCTCTCGCAACCCATCGCGCGCGGGTCGAGTAAGATCGGCGTCGCGATGGATCACATCCTCAGCGCGATCCTCCTTGCGTCGTCGAAGACTCCCGACCAGGAAGGGCGAGACATCGTCCTCTCCATGCTCGTCGTGGGCCTGATCTTCGTCGGAGTGATCGCGCTCGGCGGGCTCTCGAAGGTCCTGTCGCACCGCCGCCGCCGGTAGCAGCGTCCGCGCGTCGCTAGACTCGCGCGGTGGCCTTCGCCGACCTGCGGGACTGGATCGCCTGCCTCGAACGCGAGGGAGAGCTCGTTCGGGTCGAGGCGGAGGTGGACCCGTACCTCGAGGCGACCGAGATCGTCGACCGCACCGTCAAGTCGGGCGGGCCGGCCCTGTTGTTCCAGCGACCGCGCGGCACCTCCCACCGGTTGCTCGTGAACCAGTTCGGCACGGAGCGGAGGATGTGCCTCGCTTTCGGGGTCGCGAGCCTCGACGACGTCGCGCGCAGGCTCGAGGACGTGCTCGAGATGCAGCCGCCGCAGGGCCTGGTCGACAAGGTCAAAGGGCTCGGGAAGCTCAAGCGCCTCGCCGACTCGCTGCCGAGGAGTGTCCGCAGCGGGCCGTGCCAGGAGGTCGTGCTCGAGCCCGACCTCGGTCTCCTGCCCATCCAGCACTGCTGGCCCGGCGACCCGGCGCCGTTCGTGACGCTGCCGGCGGTGATCACGAAGGATCCGCGGACCGGATCGCGCAACGTCGGCATGTACCGGATGCAGAAGATCGACGCACGGTCGACCTTCATGCACTGGCAGGTGCACAAGGACGGGGCGGCCGACTGGCGCGGCATGGGAGAGCGCCTCGAGGTCGCGGTTGCGCTCGGGCTGGATCCCGTAACGACGTACGCCGCGAGCGCACCGCTGCCCAAGCACATCGACGAGCTGATGCTCGCGGGGTTCCTGCGCGGCGAGCCGGTCGAGCTCGTGCGCGCGAAGACCGTCGATCTCGAGGTGCCCGCCCGCGCCGAGATCGTGCTCGAGGGCTACATCGAACGCGGCGACGTGGCGGTCGAAGGCCCGTTCGGGGATCACACCGGCTACTACTCGCCGCGCGAGCCGTTCCCGGTCTTCCGGCTCACGTGCATGACCATGCGCAACGACGCGATCTACCCCTCGATCGTGGTCGGCGCGCCGCCGGCCGAGGACGCGTGGCTCGGGAAGGCGACGGAGCGGATCTTCCTGCCGGCCGTGCGCATGACCGTGCCCGAGATCGTCGATTACGACCTTCCGATCGCAGGCGCCTTCCACAACTGCGTGATCGTCTCGATCCGCAAGGCCTATCCGGGGCACGCACGGAAAGTGATGCACGCGATCTGGGGGCTGGGGATGCTCAGCCTGTCGAAGAGCGTGATCGTGGTCGACGACTTCGTGAACGTCCACGACTACGGCCGGGTGTTCTTCCACGCGTGCGCGAACGTCGACCCGAAGCGCGACGTCGTCCTCGCCGAGGGCCCGCTCGACCAGCTCGATCACGCCGCGCTCCTCCCCTGCTACGGGGGCAAGCTGGGCATCGACGCGACCCACAAGTGGGAGTCCGAGGGTGCGCGGCCCTGGCCCGAGCCGATCGTGATGAGCGCCGAGGTGCGCGACCTCGTCGACCGACGCTGGGAGGAGTACGGCATCCGCCTGCCGGGGGCCTGAGGTGGGGTTGCTCGCTGCATCCGTTACGTCGTTGACAGCCGGTTCCGGCCGCCCTTGAATACGGCAAGGTTGTAAGCTGCCGCACCGGTAGGTCGAGCAGGGTAATCGGGAAGGGAGACGAGCGTGGCAGGTCAGGACGAGGGGCCGGCGGGCGAGACGCCTGGGAGCGGGCAAACCCACTCCCTGCCCGGCGCCACCTTCCTGCCGTTCGGGTTCGCGATCGGCGTGGCGCTGATCTTGATCGGCGTCGTCGTCAGCTGGCCGGTGTTCTGGATCGGCTGCGCCGTCGCCGTCCTCTTCGGCCTCCTCTGGGTGGCCGACGTCGTCCGCGGCGGTCGGCTGCCCGCGCCCCGGCCGCGCCCCGCGCACGACGACGACGATGGCGAGCGCTTCGGCCGCGACAAGTTCCTCGAGATGTCGACGCTCGGCATCGGCGCGCTGATCGGGGGCGCCGTGACCGCGCCCGTCGTCGGCTTCGCGATCGCCCCGACGTTCATCGGGCAGGGCGACGACGACGTCGACCTCGGCCCGATCGAGAACTACCCCGAGGGGGAGTTCCGGGTCGTGACGTTCATGTCCAAGCCCGAGCAGGGGCAGGTCTCGACGCGCACTGTCTTCATCCGCAACAACGGCTTCGCCGACGGGACGCCGAGCTTCACGATCATCTCGAATCGCTGCGTCCATCTCGGCTGCCCGACGCAGCCGGGCGGCCCGACGAGTGCCGACGAGGCGGTCGAGGTCGAGACGTCGAGCGGCACCGTCCGACTGATTCCCACCTTGCCGGCGAGCTTCGTCTGCCCGTGTCACGGCGGGTCGTACGACATCGAGGGCAACCGTACCGCCGGCCCGCCCGTCCGCGCCCTCGACCGCTACACGTTCAAGATCGCCGACGGCAACCTCGTGCTCGGTGAGCGCTACAGCGTCGGCACGGTCGAGGGCACCGGCGCGAGCGCCAGGATCGCCGCCTACGACGTCTACGACCCCGGCCAGCACGTCGACGGGCCGACGCAGTGGATGTACCCCCTCACGCCGAACATGGGCCGCTGAGGATGGGCGCTCCGTACCGCCGCCGCCACGCCCGCCGCCGCCAGGCAGAGGCCGCCATGCTTGCTCCGGTGAACTGGGTCGAGGAGCGCTCCGGCCTCGTCGGCGGGATCCGCTACTTCCTCTTCCGCAACGTCCCGTCCGACATCAGCTGGGCACAGACGCTCGGCTCGGCCGCGCTGACCGCATTCATCGTCCAGGCCGTCACGGGCGTGATCCTGGCCATGTACTACAAGCCGGACCCGGACAAGGCCTACGAGTCGATCCAGTTCATCACGAACGAGCTCACGTGGGGCTGGCTCGTGCGCGGCATGCACCGCTGGGGCGCGAGCGTCTTCATCATCCTGCTCTTCCTGCACATGGGCCGGGTGTTCCTGTTCGGCGCGTACAAGTACCCGCGCGAGCTGAACTGGCTGATCGGCGTCGGTCTGCTCGCGCTCGGCATGCTCGAGGGCTTCACCGGCTACCTGCTGCCCTGGGATCAGACTTCCTACTGGGCCACCGTCGTCGGGATCAACATCCAGGCGAGCGGCCCGTTCGTCGGTCCGTTCCTCGCGAACGTGTTGCGCGGCGGCGCCGAGATCGGGTCCGAGACCCTGGCGCGCTTCTACGCGATCCACATGCTGCTGATCCCGGGCGGTCTGATCGGCCTGATCGGCCTACACCTGTATCTCGTGATGCGCCTCGGCGTGACCTCGCCGCCGTGGTCGCGCAAGGCGGCAGGGCGTAAGCGCGATCCGGAGGCCGAGACGCGGCGGCAGGGGCTCGTCGAGCCGCGGTCGCGCAGAGGCTGGAGGAGCGGCCGGTGAGCTCGCTGAAGGAACGGCGCGCCGAGTTCGCGCGCTACAAGCAGGACGTCAAGGAGCGGGGCAAGCCGTTCTACCCGCACGCGATGTTCCACGACACGATCATGGCGCTCGTTGTCGTCGCCGTGATCATCGGGCTCACCTGTATCTGGTATTTCACGACCAGCGAGGAGCCCGGCGACGCGGGGCTGCTCGGCCCCCGCTACGCGGAGAAGGCCGACCCGGGGACGATCTCGTTCGTCCCGCGCCCCGACTGGTACTTCTACTTCCTCTTCTACCTGCTGCGGATCTTCAAGTGGCCGGAGTCGGTCATCCTCGGCACGGTCGGGATCCCGACCATCCTGGTCCTGCTCTTGATCGCGCTCCCGTTCGTCGACCGGCGCATGGAGCGGCGGCTGTCGCGCCGCCCGATCGCGGTGATCGCCGCCGCGCTCGTCGTCGCTTCCATGGCCGTCCTGACCTGGAAGGGCGCGACCGCGAAGGAGAACGTCGCGAGCGAGGCGCTGGCCGAGGTCCCGCAGTGGATCGAGAAGAACAAGCTCCCGGCCGAGGCAGAGCCCGGCGCCGAGCTGTTCGCAGGCTCCGGCTGCCTCAACTGCCATGTCTACCTCGGCGGGGGCGCGCAGGCGCTCGGGGCGCCCGACCTGACCGATGCCGGCGCGAAGAACCGCGGCGTCGAGTGGCAGATCGAGCATCTCAAGTGCCCGGCCTGTGTCAACCCCGGCTCGCCCATGCCCGGCTTCGCAGCGCTCGGCGATGACCAGCTTCGGGAGCTCGCGATCTTCCTCGAGGCTTCGAAGGGCCCGGGCGGCGGCTAGCTCGCCGCTTCCGGGCATGCGGATCTTCCTCGGCATCACGGGCGCTTCCGGCGCTCCGTACGCCGAGCGGTTGCTTCGCGAGCTCGTCGCCGCCGGCTGCGAGGTCGGCGTCTCGATCTCGGACTCCGGCTATCAGGTGCTGGCGACGGAGCTCTGCGGCGACCAGGCCGTGCCCCGTGACGAGGTGCGCGCCCGGCTGATCGCGGGGCTCGACGGGGTCACGGTGCACGCGCTCGACGACTATCGCTCGCCGTACGCGAGCGGGTCCGCGCGCGTGGACGGCTACGTGGTCTGCCCGTGCTCGATGTCGACGGTCGGGACGCTCGCGGCCGGGGCGATGGCGAACCTGATCCACCGGGCCGCGTCCGTGGCGCTCAAGGAGGGCCGACGGCTCGTACTCGTGCCGCGCGAGACGCCGCTGTCGGCGATTCACCTCGAGGCGCTCCTGCGCCTGCGCAACGCGGGCGCCGTGATCCTGTTCGCAGCGCCCGGCTTCTACCACCGACCGGCGACGATCGACGATCTCGTCGGGTTCGTGGTCGCGCGAATCCTCGATCAACTCGGGGTGGAGAACGCGATCGCGAAGCGCTGGGGCCAGTGAGCCAGGCCCCCGAGCCGGGCCGCCTCGATCCGGACGGCGTGCGCGACATGTTCGACCGCATCACGCCCGTCTACGACCTCATGAACCGGGTCATGACGCTGGGCCTCGACCGGCGCTGGCGCCGCCTGGCCGCAACCGCGGCCGTCCAGCCGGGGGATCGGGTGCTGGATGCCTGCTGCGGCACCGGCGATCTCGCCCTCGCCGACCTCGCAGCCGGCGGCGCGGTCACGGGTCTCGACTTCTCCCCGCGGATGCTCGAGCGGGCGCGGGCCAAGTCGACCGCGGTCGAGTGGGTGCGCGGCGACGCGCTCGCCCTTCCGTTCGCGGACGGGGCATTCGATGCCGCAACGGTCGGCTTCGGGGTGCGTAACCTCTCCGACCTCGAGCGGGGCCTGTGCGAGCTGCGCCGGGTGCTCCGTCCCGGGGGGCGACTCGCCTGCCTCGAGATCACCCGGCCGCGTGGCGTGCTGCGGCCCTTCTTCGGGGTCTGGTTCGAGGGGGTGGTTCCCCTGCTCGGTCGTCTGATCCCCGGCGGTGAGGCCTACGCGTACCTGCCGGCGAGCGTGCGGCGCTTCCCGGGGCCCGAGGAGCTGGCCGCGATCTGCGCGCGCGCCGGCTTCTCGCAGATACGCTGGAGGATGCTCGGCGGAGGCATCGTCGCCCTCCACACCGCCGTGGCGGAGGAGACCCTAGGAGTCTCGTGAACGCGATTGCCAGCATCCGCTCCGCTCCCGGCCTCGAGAGCTATCTGGAGCGGCTCGAGGCGAGGCTCGAGTCCGCCGTTCTGTCTCACCCCGGGGTCGTCGGCGAGGTCGGTCGGGAGACGCTCGCCGCGGGCGGCAAGCGCCTGCGTCCCGCCCTGGTCTATCTCGCGTGTCCTCCGGGCCTGAGGGAGGGCGAGCGCGCCCAGGCGGCAGGTGCCGCCGTCGAGCTCGTGCACATGGCGACGCTCGTCCACGACGACATGCTCGACGGGGCCGACCTGCGCCGGGGTCGCCCTACCGCCTGGGCTCTCCACGGCGAGCGAACGGCCAAGGCGGCCGGCGACTACCTGCTGGCGAGAGCGTTCGGGGAGCTCGCCCGCAACGGCGATCCGGATGCGGTCAGGCTGCTCGCCGACGCGTCGCTGGCTCTCGCCCGCGGCGAGGCGCTCCAGCGCCGCCAGGCCTTCCGGCCCGACACGAGTGTGGACGAATACCTGGAGCGCTGCCTGCTCAAGACCGGAAAGCTGTTCGAGGCCGCCTGCCTGCTCGGCGGCGGACGGCCCGAGCTCGGCGAGTTCGGGCTCGCGCTCGGCGTCGCGTTCCAGATCGCCGACGACATCCTCGACTGCACGGGCGACTTCGACACGACGGGCAAGGCCCCGGGCGTCGATCTGCGGGACGGCACGCCGACGCTGCCGCTGATCCTGGCCGCTCGCTCCGACCGGCGGGTGCGGGACGCGCTGGCCGGCGAGTCGGTGGCCGATGCGCTCGAGCGGGTGTCCGCGACGGACGCGCTCGAGCGCTCGAGGGAGCTCGCGCTCGAGTACGCGGACCGGGCCCGGGGGGCCCTCGACGGGGAGCCCGACCGGGACCTGCTCGAAGCGCTCACCCACGTCGTGGTCGACCGGGAGCACTGATGGCGACCGTCGGCGCGAGCGTCCCCACCCTCGACACCGTCAGGGAGAAGGTCGAAGCCGGCGATCGGCTCGATTTCGAGGACGGGCTGGCGCTGCTCGAGTCGGACGATCTGCTCGCCCTGGGCGAGCTTGCCGACCTGGCCCGGCGTCTGCGCGGCGGCACCGACGACGTCTACTTCGTCCAGAACCTCTACCTCAACCAGACGAACGTCTGTCGTGTGAAGTGCAAGTTCTGCGCCTTCGCCCGCACGGCGAAGCAGGAGGGCGCCTACACGATCTCGATCGCGGAGCTCGTCGAGGATGCCGCGCGCCAGCACGAGCTGACCGGTTTCACCGAGATCCACATGGTCAACGGCGAGAGCCCGCACGTGACGTTCGAGTGGTACGTCGAGACCGTCCGGGCGCTGCACGCGGCGCTCCCCGACGTCCACCTCAAGCTGTACACGGCGAGCGAGATCCACCACATGTCGACGCTCTCGGGCCTCGGTTACGAGGAGATCCTGCGCGAGCTCCGGGACGCCGGCCTCGGTTCTCTGCCCGGCGGCGGTGCCGAGATCTTCGCCGACCGGGTGCGGCGGCTCGTCGCGCCCGGCAAGGAGCACCCGGACCGCTGGTTCGAGGTGCACGACATCGCGCACCGGCTCGGACTTCCCACGCACTGCACGATGCTGTACGGCCATGTCGAGACGTACGAGGAGCGGGTCGACCACCTGTTGCGGCTGCGCGACCAGCAGGATCGCACCGGTGGCTTCCTTGCCTTCGTGCCGCTCGCGTTTCACCCCGAGAACACCGTGTTCGAGCGTCGCGGCTGGGCGTTCACGAGCGGTGCGGAAGACCTGAAGATGATGGCCGTGTCGCGCCTCCTGCTCGACAACATCCCGAACCTGAAGGCCTACTGGATCATGATGGGCCTCCCCCTCGCCTCCGTCGCGCTGCATTTCGGGGCCAACGACGTCCAGGGCACGGTCGTGCGCGAGGAGATCTTCCGGGCGGCGGGATCGACGATCGGGAGCGAGCAGAAGATCGACGAGCTCGTGCGCCACGTGAAGGACGCCGGCCGCGTGCCCGTTCAGCGGGACACGCTCTACCGCGAGCTGCGCCGGTGGGAGTGACGGCCGCGCGCGAGCTGACGCCCACCCAGCGCGCGATGGACGCGCGCGACTGGACGTTCGGGGGCACCTGGCCGTACGAGCCTCGCTGGCTGTTCACCGACGGGGTTCGCTTGCACTACGTGGACGAGGGCCCGCGGGACGGTGCCGCGCTCGTCTTCATGCACGGCACGCCGTACTGGTCGTACGTGTTTCGCAGGGAGCTCGCGGAGCGCGCCGCCGCCGGTGCCCGCGCGATCGCCTACGACCAGCTCGGTTTCGGCCGCTCCGACAAGCCGGAGCGGGAGTCGGAGTACTCGCTCGAGCGGGACGTGAGCCACCTGAGGGCGCTCGTGGAGCGGCTCGGTCTCGAGCGCCCGGCGCTCGTCGCGCAGACGAGCGCGCTGCCGATCGCCCGCGCGTGCGGCGAAGCCGAGGTGGTCGAGCGCGACGAGCCGGTGTTGCCTGAGCTCGCGCGCACGCCCCTGATCGGCCGATTCCTGCTCAAGGGCCTGCGCTTGCCGATCCGCAACGCGCCCCTGTCCGGCGACGAACGGCTCGCATACCTGGCGCCGCACCCGAGCTGGGCGAGCCGCTCGGGGATCGTCGCGTCGCTGCGGCGGGCCGGCTGATGCTCCGGCTCGGCCGGATCTCCTACGTGAACATGGCGCCCCTGTTCTTCCGCCTCGAGACCGACGCCGAGGAGTCGCCCGGCGTCCCGACCGACCTGAATGCGCGGCTCGTCGCCGGCGAGCTCGACCTCGCCCCGATCTCCTCGATCGCGTACGCGCGGCACGCCGGACAGCTGCGGGTGCTGCCACGTGTGGCGGTCTCGTCCGAGGGGGCGGTGGACTCGATCCAGCTCGTCTCGAGGGCCCCCCTCGAGCGGATCCGCAGCGTTGCCGTGACCCCGGAGAGCGCGACGTCGGTCGTCCTGGTGTCGATCCTCCTGCCCGACGCCGAGCAGGTTCCGCTCTCCGAGGAGGCAGACGCGCGGCTTCTGATCGGCGACGCCGCCCTGAGGAGCACGTTCGAGGATCCGACGCCGCACCACGATCTGGGGCGCCTCTGGCAGGAGCGCACGGGACTGCCGATGGTCTACGCGGTGTTCGCCTGCCCGGATCCGCCGCCGCCCGGCGTGCTCGAGCTCGAGGGCGCGCTGCTGGCCGCGCACCGCTCCGCGCGTGCGGAGCCGGAGGCGCTGGCGCGCGAGGCGAGCGAGCGGTACGGCTACCCGGCCGGCTTCCTCGCGCGGTACTTCGAGAAGCTCCGCTACGGGTTCGGCCCGCGCGAACGGGCGGGTCTGCTCACGTTCTTCGAGCTGGCGCGCGACGCGGGCGAGCTGGACTCGGTTCCCGAGCTTCGCTTCGTGACGCGGGAGACGCTCGCCGTATGACCCTCACGGTCAGGTCGTCCCGGCCGCCGCGTGCGGCCGCCCCCGTCCGCAGGATCCTGGAGCAGGCGCTTGCCGGCGCGCGGATCTCGGACATCGACGCGGTCACGCTGCTCCGCTCGAGGGAGCTCGTGGCCGTCGGCCGGGCCGCGGACGAGCTTCGAGCCCGCAAGACCGACCCGGCGAAAGTCACGTTCGTCGTCGACCGCAACGTCAACTACACGAACGTGTGCAAGACCGACTGCGACTTCTGCGCGTTCTACCGCCGGCCGGGCGACCGTGCCGAGGGGTACCTGCTCCCGAAGGCCGTGATCTTTCGCAAGATCGAGGAGACGCTGGCGATCGGCGGCACCGGCCTGCTCATGCAGGGCGGCCATCACCCCGATCTCGCGATCGAGTTCTACGAGGACCTGTTCCGCTCGATCAAGAGCCGCTACCGGATCCACCTACACGCGCTCTCGCCACCGGAGATCCACCACATCTCGCGGCGCTCCCGCCTCCCGGTCGCCGAGACCCTCACGCGCCTGCGTGATGCTGGGCTCGACTCGATCCCGGGCGGCGGCGCCGAGATCCTCGTCGAGCGGGTGCGACGGCTGATCGCACCCAAGAAGACGAAGGCGCAGGAGTGGCTGCACGTGATGCGCGAGGCGCACCGGCTCGGTATCTCGACCACGGCGACGATGATGTACGGCCACGTCGAGACGCTCGAGGAGCGGGTCGAGCACCTGCGCCGGATCCGCGAGCTCCAGGACGAGCTCCACGGCTTCCGGGCCTTCATCTCGTGGACGTTCCAGCCTGACGGAACGCGCCTCGGTCCGCGGGTCGAGCGGTTCCCGACGTCGTTCGACTACCTGCTGACGCAGGCGGTCAGCCGGATCTACCTCGACAACGTCGATCACATCCAGTCGAGCTGGGTCACGCAGGGGATGAAGATCGGGCAGGTCGCGCTCGCGTTCGGCGCCGACGACCTCGGCTCCGTGATGACCGAGGAGAACGTCGTCTCGGCCGCCGGCACGACGCATCGGGCCTCGACGGACGACTTCGTCCGGGCGATCAGGGCGCTCGGGAAAGTGCCGGTGCAGCGCGACACGCTGTACCGGGAGGTACGCGTCTTCGACTAGTCCTCGGGTGCGGGTGCTCCGGCGCGGCCGAGCAGCCCGCGGATCGTCTCCCGCGCGGCCGCGTCGTGCTCGCGCCAGAGTCGCTCCGCCAGCACCGCGACGACGTCGCGGATGCCGACGATGCCGAGGACGTTCTCGCCCTCTAGCACCGGCACGTGGCGGATCCGTCGTTCGCTCATGAGCCGGGCGACCGCGACGATGTCGTCGTCGGGGGACACGGAGACGACGTGACGGGTCATCACGTCACCGACTTGCAGCGCCGCGAACGGCGTGCCCGCGCCGGCCAGCCGGAGCACGTCGCGCTCGGTGAAGATCCCGGCGAGGTGTGGGCCGTCGCAGACCGCGACGGCGCCGACGTTCTCGTCGAGCATGCGGCCGATGGCGACGCGGACGGTATCCGCGGGGCCGACGCTGACCAGGCGAACGCTGGCGATGTCGACGATCGTCACGGGCGCCCCCCCGGGGTCGCGAGAACGACGAGCTCCTCGAGCGGGCGCACCTCGCCGACCGAGCCGGCGGGGATCACGGCGAGCGGCGAGTCGGCGGAGCGCCCGCGGACGGCCAGCGCGCCGACCTCGCCCGGCGAGGAGAAGCGCAACCCCTCGACGAGGCCGAGCGGGTGACCGTCGTGGCTCGCGACGCGAAATCCCGCGCAGCGGCAGAGCCAGTAGCTGCGGTCGAAGGCGCTGAAGGCCTCCTCGGCCGAGAGCTCGTGAGAGCCGTCCACGGCGCTCCTTCCGTTGCCGACAGCTTAGCCGATAGTAGCGATCATGACAAGCGGGCGGTGTTCGGTCTCTGTAAGGAGGGAGGGTTCACGGGTTGCCGGTCGTAGACGTGTCTGCTTTGGTGAGACCGCGCGTGCGCACGAAAATCCTCCTTCTGGCGGCGGCGGCGGCGCTCTGGTCCGCCCCGGTGGCGCTCGCCCAGCCCGCCGCGACCGAGCTGATGCCGGGAGTCAGCTACACGCGGGAGGCCGAGCGGATCCGCGGCCGGCAGGTCGTCGTGCACGTCGTCACGACACCGAAGCCCGGCGGGCTCTACCGCCTCGTGCCCGTGCTCTCCCAGGGGACGATCACCGGGGTCGAGACCGTCAGCGGCATGCAGGAGCGGCTCTCGAAGCAGGCGACCCTCGTCGGCATCAACGGCGACCTCTTCAACTGGAGCGTCGGCTACCCGAGCGGCATCTTCATGCGCGACGGAGTGCTGCACGGCCGCCCCAACAGCGGTCGCTCCTCGCTCGGGATCGGTGCGGACGGCATCCTCCGTCTCGCCCGCGTGGGCTTCTCCGGGACGTTCGCGGTCGACGATGGCAAGCGCCAGGCGCTCCGCCAGCTGAACAGGCCTCTCGACGGGGCCGCTGCGGGGCTGTTCACGCCCGCGTGGGGCGAGTCCACACCTCGGGCGAAGAACGTGTACGACGTCGTCGTCTCCGGCTTCCCCGCCTCGGTACCGAACGTCGACCTGGCCGGGCGGATCGTCGAGGTACGCCGCGGCGGCGGCACGCCGATCCCGGCGGACGGAATCGTGCTCCAGGCGGTCGGCTCCACCGGCCGCGCGCTCGCCGCGTCCGCCGAGCCGGGCCTGTCGCTCAGCGCGCGGCTGGGCGTGAGCCCGTGGTGGCAGAGCGTCCAGGACGCGATCGGCGGCGGGCCGGCGCTCGTTCGCAACGGGCGGATCGCGCTTCCCACGACGGAGGAGTTCACCTCGGATCAGCTCCTGCCGCGCCATCCGCGGACGGCCGTCGGCCAGCTCGCCGACGGCCGGATCGTGCTCGTCGCCGTCGACGGTCGCCAGTCCTTCTCCGCGGGCGTCACGCTCCGCGATCTGGCGCGCAAGCTCGTCTCCCTCGGGGTCGTGACGGGGATGGCGTTCGACGCGGGCGGCTCGACGACGATCGCGTTCGACGGTCGCGTGCTCAACTCGCCCTCCGACGGCGCCGAGCGGGCCGTATCGACCGCGCTCATGCTCGCCTACTACGGCGTCTACGTCCCGGAGCCCGCGAACGACGTGGTCTCCCCGAACGGTGACGGCGTCGCCGAGGGGCAACGGCTCGCGTACCGGCTCGTGCGCGCAGCGCAAGTGACGGCGCGGCTGATCGGCCCGGGCGGCAAGGTCGCCTGGCGCGACGAGCGCGAGCGCGAGCCGGGGACGGTCGCGTACGAGCCCGATCCCGAGCTGCTGCGGCAAGGCTCCTGGCGCTGGGTCGTGACCGCCGTCGACGAGGCGGGGGCGAAGAGCAGGGCCGAGCGCTCCTTCACGGTCGACAACACGCTCGGCTTCCTCGAGCTCTCGAAGCGGAAGCTGACCGTCAAGAAGCGAGGCGCGCGCCTGGGCGTCTCGTTCCGGCTCGCCGGCAAGGCGCGGGTGAGCGTCACCGTGGAGACCCGTGCCGGCCGGGTGGTGCGGACGCTCCTCGACGGAGCACGCCGCCCGCCGGGAGCGGTCGAGCTCGTCTGGAACGGCCGTGACGCGCGCGGGCGTACCGTCGCGAGCGGGCGCTACGTGATCCGGGTCGTCTCGGCGAGCCGGATCGGGCTCGTCGATCTGACGGGCTCCCTCCGCGTCAGGCGTGCGGGCGTTCCGGGCTAGAGTGGCTCGATGAGCGAGATCACGGATGCGCTGACCCGCGCGGTCGGCGACGCGGGCGTGTACGCGGTGTTCGCGCTGATGCTGGTCGACGCGGTGCTGCCCGCCGGGAGCGAGATCGTGATGCTGTACGCGGGCGCGCTCGCCGCGGGCGCGTTCCCCGACAGCGAGGTCTCGCTATTCGGCGCGGGGATCGACTCGACCGCCTGGGGCTACACGGTCATGGTCGCCGCCGGCACGATCGGCTACTGGGTCGGCTCGGCGCTCGGCTGGGGTCTCGGCGCGTACGGGGGGCGCCCACTGCTCGAGCGGCACGGCCGCTGGCTCCACCTGACGCCCGAGAAGCTCGATCGCGCGGAGACCTGGTTCGCCCGTCACGGTGACTGGGCGGTCTTCCTGGGACGCATCGTTCCCGTCGTTCGCTCGTTCATCTCGGTGCCCGCCGGCGTGGCCGAGATGCCGTTCGGGCGCTACGCGGGCCTGACCCTCGCGGGGTCGCTCATCTGGTGCCTCGGTTTCGCGGGCGCAGGCCTCGCGCTGGGGACGGGCTGGGAGCGCTTCCACGAGCAGTCCCGGTACGCGGACTACGTCATCGTCGGCCTGGTCGTCCTCGCCGCCGCCTACGTCGCCGTCAGGGTCTGGCGCCGTCGCGGGCCGGCGGGAGGCGCCCGCTAGACTGTTGCACTCGTGACCATCCCGCTCGTGGACGTCAAGGCGCAGCTCGCGCCGCTGCGCGGTGAGATCGAGAGCAGGATCGCCGTGGTGCTCGAATCGGGCCGTTTCATTCTCGGCCCGAACGTCGAGGCGTTCGAGCACGAGGCGGCTGCCTATCTCGGCGCGGGCGAGGCCGTCGGCGTCGCCAACGGCACGGACGCGCTCGTGCTCGTGCTCGAGGCGCTCGGGATCGGTCCGGGCGACGAGGTGGTGTGCCCGGCGTTCACGTTCTACGCGACAGCGGAGGCGATTGCCCGCCGCGGCGCCACGCCCGTGTTCTGCGACGTCGAGCGCGAGACGCTGAACCTCGATCCGGTGGACGTGGCCCGCCGGGTGACCGGCCGCACGCGTGCGATCGTCGCCGTGCACCTATTCGGGCGACCGGCGGCGCTCGAGCGGCTGCCAGCCGGGATCCCTGTGGTCGAGGACGCGGCCCAGGCTTTCGGCGCCAGGCTCGGCGTCGCTCGCGCGGGCGCGCTCGGCGCAGCCGGGACGTTCAGCTTCTTCCCGACGAAGAACCTGCCCGCCCTCGGTGACGGCGGCCTCGTCGCGACGGGCGACGCGCAGCTCGCCCAGCGCGTCCGGCTGCTCAGGTTGCACGGGTCGCGAGACAAGCAGACCTTCGAGGCCGTCGGCTACAACTCGCGCCTCGACGAGCTTCAGGCGGCGGTCCTGCGCCTGTTCCTCGCCAGGGTCGACGTCTGGAACGACGCGCGCCGCGAGGCGGCCGGGCGCTACGAGCAGCTCGGGCTCGGGGAGCTCTGCGAGCTGCCCGCCGACGAGGCCGGGCACGTGTACCACATGTACGTCGTGCGCACGCCGGAGCGTGACCGGGTGGCTGCGGCGCTCGCGGCCGAGGGAATCGGCTGCGCCGCCTACTACCGCACGCCCCTCCACCTCCAGCCCGTGTTCGCGCCGCTCGGCTACGGGGAGGGCGCCCTGCCGGTGACGGAGCAGGTCGCCCGGGAGAACCTCGCACTGCCGCTGTTCGCAGGAATCACCCCCGATCAGCAGAAACGGGTCGTCGCATGCGTGCGCTCGGCGGTATCCGTCGGAGCGGCCCGGTGAGGCTCCTGTCGCGCCACCGCGTCTGGCAGGCGGCCGTCGACGCCGGGCTCGTGGTCGGGGCCTGGTATCTCGCGTTCTGGTTGCGCTTCGACGCGGGAATCCCTGCCCCGTACGGCAGGCTGTTCGAGCAGAGCATCTACATCGTCGCCCCGATCAAGCTCGCCATCTTCGTCCTGTTCGGGTTCTACAGCCACTGGTGGCGGTACGTCTCGATCCGGGATATGTGGGCACTGGTTCGCGGCGTCACCGTCGCCACGATCGTGGCCGAGTTCGTCGTCTATCTGGCCGACCCCGTCGCCGGCTTCCGGGTTCCCCGCTCCGTGCTCGTCCTCGACTGGCTCGTCCTGCTCGGGCTCGTGGCCGGCGCCCGCCTGCTCGCGCGGACGATCATCGAGCGCCCCGGGCCCCGCAGCCTCGTCGCCCGCGGCAAGGAAGCGCTCGTGGTCGGGGCCGGGGACGCCGGACAGCTGATCATCAAGGAGATGCTGCGCAACGCGAGCTTCGGGTACACGCCGATCGGCGCGGTCGACGACGACCCGCGCAAGAAGAACCTCCGCCTGCACGGCATCCGGGTGATCGGGTCCACGCACGAGCTACCGCAGCTGATAGCCGACGCGAAACCCGACGAGGTGATCATCGCGATTCCCTCCGCGCCCGGGGAGACGCGCCAGCGGATCGTTACCGCCTGCCGCGACGCGGGCGTACCGGTCAAGACGCTGCCTTCGGTGTACGAGTTGATCTCCGGCGACGAGCACCTCGCCCGGCGCCTGCGCGAGGTGCAGGTCGAGGACGTACTGGGCCGCGAGGCCGTTCAGCTCGATCTCGACACGATCGCCACCTACGTCGCCGGCCAGACCGTGCTCGTCACGGGCGCGGGCGGGTCGATCGGGTCGGAGCTCTGCCGCCAGCTTGCGCTGGCCCGTCCCGAGCGGATCGTGCTCGTCGAGCATGCCGAGAACGCGCTCGTCGCGATCGAGCGCGAGCTCCTGCACGAACGGGGCTTCCCCGCGGTCGTGTCGGTGCTCGCCGACGCGAAGAACCGCGCGAAGCTACGCCAGGTGTTCGAGCACTACCGCCCGGCCGTCGTGTTCCACGCGGCGGCGTACAAGCACGTTCCGCTCATGGAGGGCAACCCGGTCGAGTCGATCCGCAACAACGTCGGGTCGACCCAGGCGCTCGCCGAGGTCGCCGCCGAGTTCGACACCGGCACGTTCGTGCTCGTCTCCACCGACAAGGCGGTCAACCCGCAGAACGTGCTCGGGCAGACGAAGCTGCTCTGCGAGTGGATCGTGCACAACGCGGCCCGCCGCCCCGGCAACCGCACCCGCTACATCGCTGTTCGGTTCGGCAACGTGCTGGCCTCCTCGGGCAGCGTGATCCCCCTGTTTCGCCGTCAGATCGCGCGTGGCGGGCCGGTCACGGTCACCCATGCCGAGATGACCCGGTATTTCATGACGATCCCGGAGGCGGCGCAGCTGATCGTGCAGGCGGGTGCGATCGGCGAGTCCGGCGACGTGTTCGTCCTCGACATGGGGGAGCCCGTGCGGATCATCGATCTCGCCCACGACATGATCCGGCTGTCGGGCAAGGAGCCCGGCCGGGACGTCCCGGTCGAGATCATCGGCGTGCGGCCCGGGGAGAAGCTCCACGAGGAGCTCTGGGCGGAGGGGGAGGACGCCGTCGCCACCGCCAATCCGAAGATCTTCCGCTGCAAGGCCCAGGAGGTCGATCCGGCCTGGCTCGACGACGAGCTGGCCGGGCTGATGCGCCTCGTCGACGAGGGCGACACGCTCGAGGCCGTCGGCAAGCTGGGAACGATCGTTCGTGCTTCCAGGCGCGTCGCCGTCGAGGAGCCCCGGACGGTTCTGTGACGGTTCCGTAGCCGGCGCCACGTCTAGGGTGCCCGGGTGGACGCGAGCCGGATCCTCGAGGGGTTGAACGCCGAGCAGCGTCGTGCCGTCGAGACCGTGCGCGGCCCGGTCGTCATCCTCGCCGGCGCCGGCACCGGCAAGACGACGACGATCACGCGGCGGATCGCCTACCAGGTGGCGACGGGCGCGTTCGGGCCGCGGCAGCTGCTCGCTGTCACATTCACGGACCGGGCGGCCGGCGAGCTGCGCTCGCGCCTCGAGGCGCTCGGCGTCCGGGGCGTTCGCGCGCGCACGTTCCACGCGACCGCGCTCGCGCAGCTCCGCCACCTCGTTCCCGACGCCGGCGCGATTCTCCCCGGCAAGGCGGTCCTGCTCGGCCCGATCGCCCGATCGCTCCACCGCGCCTACCGGTTTCGCCCCCTGGCGGAGCTGGCGGGCGAGATCGAGTGGGCGAAGAACCGCCGTCTGCCTCCGGAGCGCTACCTGGCCGGCCTCGGCGATCGCCAACCCCCTGTGCCCCCCGACGTCATGCAGCGGGTGTACTCGACCTACGAGGAGCGCAAGCGCCGCGCCGGTCGCATCGACTTCGAGGACGTGCTCGACCTGCTCGCACGTACGTACGAGGAGAGCCCCCTGGCGCTCGCGAGGTTTCGCGAGCAGTGCCGCGCGATCACGGTCGACGAGTACCAGGACGTCAACCTCCTCCAGCAGTCGCTGCTCGATCTCTGGCTCGGCGATCGCGACGAGCTGTGCGTGGTCGGGGACGACTACCAGGCGATCTTCTCCTTCACGGGGGCCACCCCCGGATACCTGCTGGGGGCGCGCCGCCGGTTCCCGCGGGCGACGGTGATCCGGCTCGAAGAGAACTACCGCTCGACACCGCAGGTTCTCGAGCTTGCGAACCGGCTCGTGCCGCGCCTCGGAGGGGAGCCGAAGACGCTCTCCGCGACGCGCCCGCCCGGTCCCGCGCCGACGCTCGAGGCGCTCCCGACCGCGGCGGCGGAGGCGGCGCGGGTGGGCGAGCTCGTCGCACGCCTGCGCCGGGAGGAGATCGCGGACGAGGAGATCGCGATCCTCGTGCGCGTGAACGCCCGCTCCGAGGACGTCGAGGAGCCGCTTGCCGCGGCCGGGATCCCGTACCAGGTCAGGGGCGGAGCTTTCCTCGAGCGACCGGCCGCGCGGGCGGCCCTGAAGCTGCTTCGCCGCGCGCGCGCCGCCCCCGCTGCTGAGGCGATGGCGGCGATCGCCGACGAGCTGGGCCTGCTCGAGGAGCTGCCCGGAGACCTCGGCGACGAGGGTCTCACCTACCAGGATGACCTGCGCCGACTGCTCGCGCTCGCTGCCGAGGCGGGCCCGGGCCGGAACGCGGCGGAGCTCGTCGCCGACCTCGTCGCGCGCTTCGCCCCGGACGGACAGGGCCGCGGCGTGCAGGTTCTCACCTACCATCGCGCCAAGGGGCTCGAGTTCGACGCGGTCCTCCTTCCGTTCCTCCAGGACGGGGAGCTCCCGTCGAGGCGCTCGAAGTCGGACGAGGCGATCGCCGAGGAGCGGCGGCTGCTCTACGTCGGCCTGACCCGTGCTCGCCGGATCCTGCACCTGACCTGGTCCGCGGAACGCAAGCCGAGCCGGTTCCTCGCCGAGCTCGGTGCCGTGACGCGTTCGGGGTCTCGCACCGCGCCCGCTCCGCGCGAGGACGATCCCGTGCTGGCGGCGCTCCGGGAGTGGCGGCGGCAGCGGGCGACGACGGACGGCGTGCCCGCCTACGTCGTCTTCCATGACCGGACGCTCGCGGAGATCGCCGCCCGCTTGCCCACCGGGACGGCGGAGCTCGCGCTGGTTGCGGGGATCGGGCCGGCGAAGCTCGAGCGCTACGGTGACGAGGTGCTCGCCGTCGTCGCCCGGGCCGGCTGAGCGCCGGTGCTCAGCCCTCGAGGGCCGAGAGCAGGAGGTCGAGCATGAGCGCCGGGTCGCGGCGTACGCGCGCGCCCGATCCGGTGCGCTTGACCAGCTCGAGTGCGCGCGGATCCGTGAGCGGGCGCAGACGCCCCTCCCGGATCAGGAGCTCGTCGACGCCGCCCAGCCGCCCGCCAAACGTCGTGTAGACGGGCACGCCGAGCGCAGCGGCCTCACGGTTCATCGTCCCCCCGGCGGAGACGACGAGGTCGGCGAGAGCGATCAGGCTCTGGGCGTCGACCGCCCCGTCGGGAACGACGAGGGACGGGAGGTGAAGCCCCCGCACGTACGTGCGCTGCTCGACCGTGCGAGGGACGATGACCGCGCGCACCGACGGATCCCGACCCAGGTGCTCGAGCACTTGCGGGAACAGCGGGTTCGAGCGACGGTGGTAGAGGGAGACGTCAGGCGGTGTCCGCACGACGACGATCACGTGCTCCGGCTTGACGCCGAGCCGACCGAACGCCTCCGGGTCGGCCTCGAAGTCGGCGAGGTAGTACTCCTCCTTCAGGCCCGGATACCGGCGCAGCTTCGACTCACCGACCCCGTAGCGCCGGAGGCGCGCCGGCGGGATCGCCTCCGGGACGACCACCCGGGTCGCGGCCCGGCAGCCGAGCTGGTGCTGGAGGGTCGCGAACTCGTAGTCGAACGTCGTGGCGCTGCGGATCGCGAGCCGTCGCGCAGCCAGCGTGAGCTCGTGCGAGCCGTGGGCGAGCGCGACGTCGAGGCGCCGGCCGCGTGCCCAGCGGACCAGGGCCGGCAGGCGGGAGGTGAGCGCCTGCAGCTTCCCCGCTCGGGAGCGCCCGCCGTGGTGTCCGAGCAGCTCCGCGTCGATCCCGTGCAGGGAGAGCAGCTCCACGGTTTGGGCGTAGTCACGGGCCGTGACCCCGACTTCGGCGCCACGCTCCTGCAGCAGGCGGATGAGGGGCCGGAACACGAGCACGTGCGCCGGCGCGGTGATGTCGACCCAGACGCGCACGTGGGGCCAGTGTAGAGGCGCGCCGGCCGGCGAGCTCGGCGCGCCGGCGCGCGTCAGTCCCGCTCCGGGCCGCCCGCGCCACGCAGGAGGCCCAGGATCGCCCGGCCGGACTGCCGGGCAACCCGAAGGATCGTCGCGGCGACGACGCGCAGGTACAGCCCCACCGAGCGGTCGGCCACGTACTCGAGGTCGTGGGCGAGCTTCTCGCCCCAGGACGGCTCGCGCCCCATGCGTGTCTGCGCGAATCCCGTCAGGCCCGGCCGCACCACCAGTCGCTGCCAGTACTGGGGAATCTGCTCGCACAGCTCCTCGAAGAAGGCGGGCCTGATCGGACGTGGGCCGACCACGCTCATGTCGCCGGCCAGGACGTTCCAAAGCTGGGGCACCTCGTCGAGCTGCGAGGCGCGCAGCCAGCGTCCGAGCCTCGTCACTTCCGCCCCGGTGCGCCGGTCGAGCTCGGCGCCCCAGTACGGGCCGAGCCGGCTCTCGGCGTCCGTCGCCAGCGTGCGGAACTTCAGCATCGTGAACACCCGCCCGGCCCGGCCGACCCGGGCACCCCGGTAGAGGGCGGGGCTGCCGGAGGTGAGCCTGATCGCGAGCGCGATCAGGAGCGCCACGGGCGAGAAGAGCAGGAGCGCCGCGCCGGAGATGACGATGTCGAGCAAGCGGAGCGACGCGTCGACCGGCCGCCGCTCGAGCCCCTCGTGGGCGAGCCGGGCGTAGCGCTCGGCGAGCGATTCGGAGTGCACGCGCGCCCGATCATAGACCGGCGGGCTGCCGCCGGTTCCTTTCCGCGCCGCCGCGCGAACCGGTTACGCTGTAGCGATGTCCGGCAAGGCCGCTCGCAAGTCGCGCTCCCAGACCCCGAAATCCCCGCCGCCGGTGGGGAAGGGCGGCGGCGGTCTGCCGCGCGCGTGGCTGTACGGCGGCATCGGCGGGATCGCGGCGGTGGTGGCGATCGTGCTCGTTCTCGCGAGCGTCCTCGGCGGCGACGACGACTCCGCGCCGTCCGCGGGCGTCGACGGCACGGCGACCGCGCAGCTCCTCGACGGGATCGCGCAGGACGGCCTCTGGCTCGGGGATCCGGCCGCTCCGGTGATCATGTACGAGTTCGTCGACATGCAGTGCCCGTTCTGCCAGAAAGCGTCCACGAACGTGCTGCCCGACCTGATCGCGGATTACGTGCGGACCGGCAAGGTGCGGATCCAGCTCCGCGGCCTCGCCTTCATCGGCCCCGACTCGGAGAAGGCGATGCGCGCGGTCATCGCCGCCGGCTTCCAGGAGCGGGCGTGGCACGTGGAGCATCTGCTCTACGAGCACCAGGGGGACGAGAACGACGGCTGGGTTACCGACCGATTGCTGCGCGACGTCGGCGCCGCGGTGGCAGGGCTCGATGTCGAGAAGATGCTTGCGGACATGGACTCGGACGCCGTGGACGACGAGCTCGGTGCCTCCGCCGGCGAGGCGCAGGCAGGCGGCATCCGCTCGACGCCGAGCTTCCTCGCGGCGAAGGCTGGCGGGAAGCTGTCGGTGGTCGAGTACTCGACGCTCGAGCCGGAGCCCTTCCGCGAGGCGCTGGACAAGCTGCTCGGGGCGTAGCGGCCGAGCGCCGCTGCGAGTGATGCGAGGCATAATGGGCGCTAATGGATACGCGCCAGCTCGCGTCGTTCTGCGCGGTCGTTGAGCGGCGGAGCTTCTCGCAGGCCGCCGAGCGTCTCGGCGTCACGCAGCCTGCCGTTAGCCTCCAGGTGCGGACGCTCGAGGAGCGAGTGGGCCAGCGGCTACTCGACCGCTCCGGCCGGCGGGTCGAGCCGACGGAGGCCGGCCGGCGCCTGTATCTGGCGGCCCAGCGCGTGTTGCAGGCCGAGCAGCAACTCCTCGACGAGCTTGCGGCGGGCGAGGGGGCGGAGCTACGAGGAATGCTTGCGGTCGGAGCATCCACGGGCCCCGGCGGCCGCCTCGTGCCCCTGCTCGCGT
Source organism: Thermoleophilia bacterium (assembly GCA_023382435.1). Taxonomy (GTDB): domain Bacteria; phylum Actinomycetota; class Thermoleophilia; order Gaiellales; family Gaiellaceae; genus JAHDVS01. Next base: position 52,293 of record JAHDVS010000009.1, on the reverse strand, counting down.
GCGAGTTCGCGCGCCGCCACCCCGGGCTGCGCGTCGCGCTCTCGATCTTCGACACGCAGACCGTGATCGACCGTGTGGCCGCCCGCGAGCTCGAGCTCGGGGTGGTGGGAGCCCGCACCCGGGCCCGCACGCTCGACTTCGAGCCACTCGCCCGGGACGAGATCGTGCTCGCCGTGCCGCGCGGCCATCGGCTGGCCGGGCAAACGGTGGAGGCTGCCGACCTCTCCGGGGAGACCCTGATCGAGATGCAGGACGGCGCCGGAGTGCGTCAGGTCGTCGAGGGAGAGCTGCGCCGCGCTCGGGTGCGTCTGCGTCCCGCTGCGAGGATCGAGCTCGGCCTCCAGGAGTCCGTGAAGAGCGCGGTCGTCGCCGGCTACGGGGTCGGGTTCATCTCCCGCGCCGCGCTCGAGGAGGAGCTGGCCGCCGGCACGCTCGGCACGGCGACGGTACGTGGTCTGGCACCCGCCCGCGAGATCTACCTCGTGCGCGCCGCTGGCCGGGTCCCCACCCGGGCCGGGCGGGAGTTCGCCGCATTCGCGAAGGCGCGGGTCGAAGCCGCCCACCGCGAGGGCCGCGAGCAGTCAGAATGACGGTCGTGTCCGACGACTTCAGGATCACCGTCGACTTCGACGACGAGGCCGACGGCGCCGACCTGCTCGAGCGTCTCGACGCTAGGCGATTCGCCGCGGAGGAGCGCCGGCGATTCGGCGACCGCGTGATCGTCAGCCGCGACGCGGCCCGCGTTTTCCTCTACGCGGGCTCCGAGGCGCAGACGAGCGCGGTGGAGCGCCACGTCCACGTCGAGCTCGAGGAGCAGGGGGACGATGCGCTCGTGGCCGTCGAGCGCTGGCATCCCGTCGAGGAGGCCTGGGTGGACATCAGCGTGCCGCTGCCGGCCACGGCGGCGGAGCTGGCGGCCGAGGAAGCCCGTCGCGAGGCTCGCGAGGAGGCGGAGGCCCTGGCGAGCGGCCACGCGGACTGGGAGGTCAGGGTCGAGCTGCCCGGGCACGCCGAATGCGTGGCGTTGGCGGAACGCCTCGAGTCGGAGGGCGTTCCGGTCGTCCGACGCCACTCCTTCCTGCTCGTGGGCGCGATCAGCGAGGAGCAGGCTCGCGAGCTGGCCGAGCGGTTGCGTCGGGAGCTTCCCGCCGCCACCGTGCACGTCCAGCCGGGCGGCGACATGGTCTGGGAGGTCGCGCCCCAGAACCCGTTCGCCATCCTCGGCGGCCTCGGCGGCTGACGCCGCGCGCGGTTGCCGGGAGCTCCCCGGCACCGGACGAGGAAGCGAGCTGTCATGACGATGCCGAGGATCCTCCGCCCGTTGCGAATCCGCGACTTCGCCGTCCTCTACTTCGGCCTCACGACCGCGCTGCTCGGTGACGGGATCTACCTCGTCGCGATCGCGTGGCAGGTGTACGAGCTGTCGAACGCGCCCACGGCGCTGTCGCTCGTCGGGGTCGCCACCACGGTGCCGCTCGTCGTGTTCGTGCTCGTCGGCGGAGTCGTCTCCGACCGCGCCGACCGCCGCAAGGTGATGATCGGCGCCGACCTCGCACGTGTCGTCGCCTTCGGGCTGATCGCCGGGCTGTCTCTGACGGGCAGCCTCGAGCTCTGGCACCTGATCGCGATCGTCGTCCTCTACGGCGTCGGGGAGGCGTTCTTCGGGCCGGCGTTCGCCGCGATCGTTCCCGACATCGTGCCGACCGACCGGCTGGTCGAGGCGAACTCGCTGAACCAGCTCATGCGGCCGCTCGCCCAGCGGCTCGCGGGTCCCGCGCTCGGCGGCGGCGTGATCGCGCTCGCGGGCTCCGGGGGGGCGTTCGCCGTCGCCGCGGGCCTCTTCGCCGTCTCGGCCGCCGCCCTGCTCCTGATGGAGCCGCGGCCGCTCGCCCGGGCCGCGGAGCGCTCGTTCCGGCGCGAGGTGCGCGAGGGGTTCCGGTTCGTCCGCTCGCAGGTCTGGATCTGGTGGACGCTCGTCGCCGGCTGCGTGACGATGCTCTTCTTCTGGGGGCCGTACGAGGTGCTGATCCCCTACCTCGTCAAGAACGAGCTCGGCGGCAGCGCCGGCGATCTCGGCCTGATCTTCGCGAGCGGCGGCGTCGGCGCCATCGTCGCCTCGGTCGCGATCGCCCAGCGGGGGCTTCCCCGCCGCCACATCACGTTCATGTACACGGCCTGGGCGCTCGGCTCGCTGACGATCGTGGTGTACGGCTTCTCGACCGCTCTCTGGCAGGCGATGGCCGCGAGCCTGGTCGAGGGGGCGTGCTTCGCGGCCGGCATGATCGTCTGGGGCACGCTCCTGCACCGGCTCGTGCCGCCGGGGCTGCTGGGGCGCGTCGAGGGTTTCGACTGGCTCGTCTCGGTCGCCCTCGTGCCGGCCTCGTTCGCACTCACCGGCCCGGTGGCCGAGCTGGTCGGCCCGGAGGAGACCCTGGTCGGCGCGGGCGTGCTCGGCGGGCTCGGGACACTGCTCTTCCTGTTCCTGCCGGGGATGCGCGACACGGAGCGTGTCGGTCTCGCGGCTGCGGCGGCACACATAAGGACTGCTAATCACATGCATTAGCGATCTTGTGGTACGATGCGTGCGGTGGCCCGGGGTCTCAGCGTCGACGTACTCGTGGTCGGAAGCGGCGCCTCCGGCCTCGCTGCCGCGCTCTCCGCGCGGCGCGCCGGGGCGCGGGTCGCGCTCGTGACCAAGGGCTCGCTCCAGTCGTCGAACTCGGCCAAGGCCCAGGGCGGGATTCAGGCGGCCGTCGGCGCGGACGACTCGCCCGAGCTTCATGCCGGGGACGTCTGGCGCAGCTCCCACGAGACGGCCGACCCCGGCCTCGTCGAGGCCCTGACCTCGGAGGGGCCCGCCGCGATCCACTGGCTGGAGCACCACGGGGTCGCGTTCACCCGCCAGAATGGGGGGTACCGGCTCGCGCGCTGCGGCGGCGCGAGCCGGTCTCGCCTGCTCCAGGTCGGTGACCGCACCGGTCACGCGATCACGACGGCCCTGAGGAGCGCGCTCGACGTCTCCGGCGCGACCGCGCTGCCAGGTCATCCCCTCGTCGCCCTTCGCCGCACGGAGAACGGCCTGGTCGCGACCTGCCGGCCGAAGAGCGGCAAGGAGGCCGAGGTCACGGCGGGCGCCGTCGTGCTGGCGGCGGGCGGGCGCTGCTTTCGCGAGGCCGAGCTCAGAGGCGAGCTGTCGACGAACCATCCGGGCGCGACGGGCGAGGTCACGGAGCTCGCGCTCGCGCTCGGCGCGCTCGCCCGCGACCTCGATGCGCTCCAGTACCACCCCACCGGCGGAGCATGGCCCGCGGGAGTGCTGGGGTACTCGATTCCCGAGACGACGCGCGCCTACGGCGCGACGCTTCTCAATGCCGCGCGCGAGCGCTTCGTCGACGAGCTGGCGCCCCGCGACGTCGTCGCCGACGCGATCCTCCGCGAGCTCGACGAGGGTCGCGGCGTGACGGCCCCCGACGGGCGCTCCGCCGTCTGGCTCGACACGACGGGGATCGCCCGCGCCGACGCCGAGCTCTCGCTTCCCTACATGCTGCGCCGCTACCGCGCGGCGGGTGTGGACCCCCTTGCCGAGCCGGTTCTCACCCGCCCCGTCCTCCACTACCAGAACGGCGGGCTCGTGATCGATGCGCGCGGTCAGACGACCGTCGAGGGCCTCTACGCGTGCGGAGAGATCGCCGGGGGCACGCACGGCCGCAACCGCATGATGGGGAACTCGCTGCTCGAGTGCGTCGTCTTCGGTCGGCGCGCGGGGGCGGCGGCCGCGGAGAAAGCGAGGTCGTGAGGTGGATGCCGTAGGGGCCGGACCTGTCCGGCCCGTCGAGCGGGTCGTCGAGGACGCCGCCGCCTACCTCTACGTGTGGGCGCTCAAGGACATCCCGCAGGATCTGCGGGACGCGCTCGGCGCGGCCCGGGAGCGGGAGACCTCGGTGCCCGGCCGCCGCGTGCTCGACACGATCGTCCGCAACGTCGAGGTGGCCGACCGCGAGGACAACCTCGTCTGCCAGGACACCGGGATCGCCGTCTACTACTGCCGGGTCGGGGAGGGCTTCCCGCTCCACCCCGCCCGCATCTACGAGGCCCTGCGCCGCGGCACCGAGCGCGCGACCGTCGAGCATCCGCTGCGGTCGAACACCGTCCACACGCTGACGCGCCAGAACACCGGCCCGAACGTCGGCTACCGCGTCCCGATCGTCCACTGGGAGTTCGTGACGGGCCGCGACGACCTCGACGTCAAGTGCGTTCCGAAGGGGTCCGGCTCCGAGAACATGAGCTTCCTCAGGATGTGCGTGCCGGCCGACGGCGTCGCCGGGATCAAGCGGTTCGTGCTCGACTCGATCGTCGGCGCCGGTGGCAAGCCGTGCCCGCCCGGAATCGTCGGCGTCGGTATCGGCGGCACAGCCGACTACGCCATGCACCTCGCCAAGGAGGCGATCGCCCGGCCGATCGGCACCCGCAACCCCGACCCGGAGGTCGCAAGGCTCGAGGACGACCTGTACGGGCTCTTGAACGAGACGGGGATCGGCCCGATGGGCCTCGGCGGCGACGTGACCGTGCTCCAGTGCCACGTCGAGCACGCGGATACGCACATGACCCTGAACCCGGTCGCCGTCAACTACCAGTGCTGGGCGGCTCGGCGGGCGAGCGCGCACGTCACCGCCGACGGCGACGTGCGCTACGACCGGGACGCGTGATGGCCGATTACCGCCTCACCTTCCCGACCGACGAGCAGCACGTGCGCGACCTGCGTGCGGGCGACTCGATCGTCGTCGACGGGCACATCGTCGGGATCCGCGACCGCACGCAGATCCGCATGTTCGACGAGGGCCGCCGACCGCACATGGATCTCCGGGGCGCCCTGCTTCTCCACACTGCACCGAACGTGCGCCCGCTCGGCAATGGGCGCTACGAGAAGCTCTGCATCGGCACGACCACGAGCGCCCGCATGGTCAGGTTCACCGAGGGGCTCGGCATCGATTACGGCGTGCGTGCGATCTGCGGCAAGGGCGGCCTGCCCGACGAGGCGATCGAGCCGATGCGCCGCCTCGGGATGGTCTACCTCGCGATCGTCGGCGGCGCGGCCGCCCTCGAGACGACCCAGATCGAGGAGATCGAGGCGGTCGAGTGGGAGGACCTGATGCCCGAGTGCCTGTGGCTGTTCCGGGTCCGGGACTTCGGACCGCTCACGGTCGGGATCGACGCGCACGGCACCTCGCTCTACCACGACGTCCAGGCGGAGGCGCGCAGGCGGCTGGAGGCTCTCTATGACCGGCTCTGAGGGGTTCCTCGACGTACCCGCCCGGTCGCCGAAGCCGCGCGCCCGGGGCCTCACCCACGTGATCGACAAGGGACTGAACCTGCGGGAGATCGAGGGGCTCTTCGACACCGCCGGCGACTACGTCGACATCGTCAAGCTCGGCTGGGGCACCTCGTACGTGACCCGGAACCTCGAGAAGAAGATCGCGCTCTACCGCTCCCTCGACGTTCCCGTCGTCTGCGGCGGCACTCTCTTCGAGGCGGCGGTCGCGCTCGGCAAGCTCGACGAGTATCGCCGCTGGCTCGCCCACCACCGCTTCTCCCATGTCGAGATCTCCGACGGCACGGTCGAGCTGACGCGCGAGCGCAAGCTCGAGTTGATCGCGGAGCTGTCGCGCGACTTCGTCGTCCTCTCCGAGGTCGGCTCGAAGGACGCAGACGTCGTGTTCGCCCCCTACCAGTGGGTCGAGTGGATCCGCGAGGAGCTCGCCGCCGGCGCCTGGAAGGTGATCACCGAGGGGCGCGAGGGCGGCACCGCCGGCATCTATCGCCCGACCGGCGAGATGCGCACCGGGCTGATCGACGAGATCGCCCACTCGATCGACGTCGAGAACGTGATCTTCGAGGCGCCCGCGAAGCTGGCGCAGGCCTGGTTCGTCAAGCACTTCGGCCCGGAGGTCAATCTCGGCAACATCCCACCCGACGAGGTGATCCCGCTCGAGACGCTCAGGCTCGGCCTGCGCGCCGACACCCTGCGCGAGCTGCTGCTCGGGGAGGGCGGATGACGACCGGGCTGTCGGCGCCGGCGAGCGAGCTCGAGCGGCTCGGCGCCGAGGATCTGATCCGCTGGGCGCACGCCGAGTTCGGCGAGCGTCTCTGCCTCACGTGCTCGTGGCAGAAGCAGTCGTCCGTGCTCGTGCACATGGTCTCCGGGCTCGGGCTCGGCGTCGACGTGATCGAGCTCGACACCCACCTCTTCTTCCGCGAGACCTACGAGACGCGTGACCGCCTCGTCGAGCGCTACGGGCTGACGCTGATCCGCCCGACGGTGCTCACGGTCGCGGAGCAGCACACGACCGAGGGGCCGAACCTGTGGGAGACCGACCCCGACCGGTGCTGCCACATCCGCAAGGTCGAGCCCCTGATCCAGGCGCTCGAGCCGTACGATGCCTGGATCTCGGGGATCCGGCGCGACCAGTCGCCAAGCCGGGCCGGCATGCCGAAGGTGGTGCGCTCGGAGCGCTACGGCGTCTGGAAGATCCACCCGCTCGCCGACTGGGACGAGCAGCGCGTCTGGTCGTACATCATGGCGAACGACATCCCCTACAACCCACTCCACGACGCCGGCTACCGGTCGATCGGGTGCATCCCGTGCACCCGCCCGATCCGGGCTGACGAGGAGGAGCGGGCCGGCCGCTGGGCCGGCTCGGACAAGCTCGAATGCGGCATTCACGAGGTAATCGAGGAAAGGGAGACATGAGCGACAACATCCATCCCGTCGAGCACCCCGAATCGGATCGGGTCGCGGGCGGCGGCTTCACCCTCTGGTTCACCGGGCTCTCGGGCGCCGGCAAGACCACGATCGCCCACCTGGTCGGCCCGGAGCTCGAGGAGCGCGGCAAGATCGTCGAGTACCTCGACGGCGACGTGGTCCGCACGCACCTCTCGAAGGGGCTCGGTTTCTCGAAGGAGGACCGCGACACGAACATCGAGCGGATCGGCTGGGTCGCCGCCCGCCTGACCCGCCACGGTGCCGCCGTGATCGTCGCTGCGATCTCGCCCTACCGGGAGACGCGCGAGACCGCGCGGCGACTCGTCGAGGAGTACGGGCCGTTCGTCGAGGTGCACGTGCACGCCTCGGTCGACGAGTGTGCCCGGCGCGACGTCAAGGGCCTCTACGCGAAGGCGTTCGCCGGCGAGATCAAGGGCTTCACCGGGGTCGACGACCCGTACGAGGCTCCGGAGGGTGCGGAGATCGCGGTCGACACGGAGGCTCACGACCCCCGGGAGAGCGCCGCGCTGATCATGGCCAGGCTCGAGGAGCTCGGTCTCGTCGAGAGCCGGGTGGGCGCGTGATCGGCCACCTGATCGCTCCGCACGGCGGCGCGCTCGTCGACTGCACGGGCGAGCGGCCCGCGGACGTCGAGTCGCTCGAGGTCGTCACCCTCACCTCCCGCGAGGCGTCCGACCTCGACATGCTCGCCTCCGGCGCGCTCTCCCCCCTGACCGGGTTCATGGGCAGCGCCGACTACCGGGGCGTGCTCGACGAGATGCGCCTCGGAAGCGGGCTGCCCTGGGCTCTACCCGTCTGCCTCGCCGTGCCCGCGGCTCCCCGGGGCGATCGCGTCGCGCTCGCCGACGAGGGCGGACGGCTGCTCGCCGTGCTCGACGTCGAGGAGACGTACTCCTACGACAAGGAGCGCGAGGCCGAGCGCTGCTTCCGCACCACCGAGGACGCGCACCCGGGGGTCGCACGCCTGTACGCGCAGCACGACCTCTACCTGGCCGGCCCCGTGACCGTGTTCGAGCGGCAGCGGCCCGGCTTTCCCGAGCTCCACCGCGACCCGAAGGACACGCGCGCCCTGTTTGCCGAGCGCGGCTGGAAGCGGGTCGTCGGCTTCCAGACCCGCAACCCGATCCATCGCGCCCACGAGTACCTGACGAAGTGCGCGCTCGAGACCGTCGACGGCCTGCTCATCCACCCGCTCGTGGGAGAGACCAAGTCCGACGACGTCCCCGCCTCGGTGCGGGTGAAGGCCTACGAGGTGCTGATCGACGGCTACTACCCGCGCGATCGGGTGGTCGTGTCCGCGTTTCCGGCCGCGATGCGCTACGCGGGGCCGCGGGAGGCGATCTGGCACGCGCTCTGTCGCAAGAACTACGGCTGCTCGCATTTCATCGTCGGTCGCGACCACGCCGGCGTCGGGAGCTACTACGGCAGCTACGACGCCCAGCTCATCTTCGACGAGTTCGAGGCCCACGAGCTCGACATCGAGCCGATGTTCTTCGAGCACTCCTTCTGGTGCAAGCCGTGCGGCCAGATGGCGAGCGCGAAGACCTGCCCCCACTCGGGAGACGATCACGTCTTCCTGTCGGGGACGAAGGTGCGCGAGCTGCTCTCGGGCGGGGAGCTGCCTCCGGCCGAGTTCTCGCGGCCCGAGGTCGCGCGGGTCCTCATCGAGGCGTACCGCGGAAGCTAGGCATGGCGGGGCTCGCCGGGAAGGGTGAGCGCGACCGGCGGGCCCCCGCGGCCCCTCCCCGTCCGTGACCTGGGAGCTCACGCTCACCGGGCTCCTGATCGGCCTGCTCGTCGGGGTCACGGGCATGGGCGGCGGCTCCCTGATGACGCCGATCCTGATCCTGGTTTTCGACTTCAAGGCGGTCACGGCGGTCGGGACGGACATCCTCCACGGCGCGATCTTCAAGACGATCGGGGCGGGGCAGCACCGCGTGCTCGGCCACGTCCACGCCCGCCTCTGCTTCTGGCTCGCGCTCGGATCGGTCCCGTCCTCGATCGGCGGCGTCGTCCTCGTCGAGCTGCTCGAGCGCCGCTACGGGGACGATATCCACGACATCGCCACCACGACCCTCGGTATCGCCCTCGTCGTGGTCGGGCTCGGCTTCCTCGCAAAGACTTACATCCACCGCCGGCCGGTTGACGACCGGCCGTACCGGCTGGCCCGGCGAGACCGCGTGCTCGCGGTGGCGATCGGGGCCGTCGGCGGGTTCGTGCTCGGCCTCACCTCCGTCGGCAGCGGCACTTTCTTCGGCCTTGCGATGATCGTGCTCTTCCCGCTCACGGCAGCCAAGATCGTCGGGACGGACATCTTCCATGCCGCGATCCTGCTCTGGGCGGCCGGGATCGCCCATCTCGCGAGCGGGAACGTCGACCTCGCGGCGACGGGCTGGCTCGCCCTCGGCTCGATCCCCGGCGTGCTCGCCGGCGGGCACCTGACGGTCAGGCTTCCGGACCGGGCGATCAGGACGGCGCTCGCCGCGGTGCTGTTCCTGGCCGGGCTCAAGCTCGTCGGCATCTTCTGACCCGGCGGGCCGCCCGGCATCCCGGCACTAGAATCGCCGAGCCTTGTCCAGGTTCGCCGTCACGATCGTCGTGCTCGTGCTCGTCGCGGGCACGGCGGCTGCGTTTGCCGTCGCCGAGCGGCTGAAGCTCGAGCGCTCCCCGCTCACCGCGCCCCGCTTCGACCGCCTGTTCTCCCCGGTCTGCGACTGCGAGACCGCGACCGCCCGTCTGCGGCTGAGGTTCCGTCGCGCCGAGACCGTCGACGCGGTGATCGTGGACGTGAAGGGCGAGGCCGTGCGCACGCTCGTCCGCGGCGAGCGGATCGGGATCGGTGACCACGTCTTCGCGTGGGACGGGCGCGACGACGCGGGCGCGGTCGCGGCCGACGGCCGCTACAGGTTGCGGCTCCGGCTCGTCGGCGAGCGGCGAACGATCCTGATCCCCACGACCGTCGAGCTCGACGCGACTCCTCCCGAGGTCGCGCTCGTCCGGCTCGTCCCGGCGGTCTTCTCGCCCGACGGCGACGGCCGCCGCGACCGGACGAAGGCGATCTTCCGCTCGGGCGAGCGGGGCCGTGCCGAGCTGCTCGTGGACGGCGAGACGGTCGTGCGCGGGCCCAGCCGCCCGGCCGGGAAGGCCGGGTTGCGCTGGGGCGGCCGGATCGCCGGCGAGACCGTCCGTGCGGGTATCTACCGGGTCTCGGTTCGGGTGCGCGACGCGGCCGGGAACCTCTCCGAGCCCGCTCCGTCGCTTCCCCTCGAGGTGCGCTTCATCCGCCTCGACGAGGACTCGTACACGGCGGAGGTCGGGGGGACGCTCACCTTCGGCGTCGATGCCGACGCGGTCACGTTCGGCTGGGCACTCCACCGGTCGCGGGACGGCAAGGCGGGCCGGGTGATCCTGCGGGGGGAGGCGGCGCCCGGGGAGGTCGGCGTTCCGCTGCCTCCCGATCTCGGCTCGGGCGCATACGTGCTTCGCGTCACGGCGAACGAGCGTCGCGACCGGGCGCAGGTGGCCGTCACGGCGGCGCAGCCCTGATGGAGCACGCCGACGTCGCGAGCGGCGCCGCGATCGTGGGGGCCGCGGGAGTCGCTCTCGTCCTGCTCGCCCGTGGCCGGGGGACGCTCGCCTCCGGGATCGTGCTGCTCGCCGCCGGCATGGGCGGGCTCGCGTACGCGCTCGTTCCGGCGAGCGACCTGCGCGCCCTCCTGGATTCGCCCGCGAGGATCGCGCTCGTCGCGGTTATCGGTGTCGCCCTGCTGGCGCTCGCGGGGCTGCTGGCGCGGTGGCCGGCTCTCGTGCCGGCCTGCGCTCTCGCCGCAGCCCCGTTTCGGGTGCCTGTCGCGATCGGCGACCAGGACGCGTTTCTGCTCGTTCCGCTCTACGCCATCCTCGCCGCGGCCGTTCTCGCCTTCCTCCTCCGCCTGCTCCGCGGCGCGAAGACGCAGGCGCTGCCACGCCCGCTCGCGCTGCCCGCCGTGGCGTTCATCGGGCTGTCGGCCGTCTCGATGCTCTGGGCCGGCGATGAGCGTGCCGGGGCGATCCAGCTCCTGTTCTTCCTGCTCCCGTTCGGCGCGCTGCTCGCCGTGGTCGCCCGCGCTCCGGCCGCACCGTGGTGGCCCCGATCGCTTGCGGCCACGCTGGTCGCGCTCGCGTGCGGGTTCGCGGCCGTCGGGATCTCGCAGCTCTGGACGGAGCGGCTCTATTTCGCCCGCGATCTCGAGGTCGCGAACGCGTACACGACCTACTTCCGCACGACGTCGCTCTTCGGCGACTCGAGCATCTACGCGCGGCAGCTCGCGCTTGCAATCGTGATCCTGGTGGCCGCCCTCTGGCTCGCCCGGATCCGCCTCGTGCCCGCGGTCGCGCTGCTCGCGGTTCTCTGGTCTGGCCTCTACTTCTCCTATTCGCAGTCGGCGATGGTCGCGCTCGTCGTTTCCGTGCTTGCCGTCAGCTTCATCGCAGCGGACCGCACCAGCAGGCGCCAGCTCGCCGCCGGGACGCTCGCCGTCGCGCTCGCCGCCGGCGCGTTCGTCGCCGTGGTCGTGCGGGATCAGCCCCTCGACCGGCTGACGAGCGGGCGCTCACCGCTCGTCGCGAGCACCTGGCGCGTGTTCGCGGACGACCCCCTGACCGGGGTCGGTGTCGGCTCGCAGCCGCAGGCGAGCCAGGAGCGAAGCGGCGTCAAGGATCGCGAGAAGTACGCGTCGCACACGACGCCGCTCACGGTTGCCGCCGAGCTCGGCGTGCTCGGGCTCGCGGTCTACGTGGCGTTCCTGGCCGGTGCCGCCCGGCTGCTCGCGGCCGCGTTCCGGCGCGACCGCGCGCTCGGCCTCGGGCTCGCGTCAGCGTTCCTGCTCCTGCTCGTGCACTCGCTGTTCTACAGCGGCTTCTTCGAGGATCCGCTGACCTGGGGGATCCTCGCCGTCGCCGCGGCCGCGCTCGCGCGGCAGCCGCGCGCGCCCTAGCCCGCGGCTGCGAGACTGGTCTCGATGCGCAGGAAGGCCGTCGTCGCCGCTCTGGCGCTGGCGCTCGCGCTCGCGGGGGCGGGCGTCGCGTACGTCCTCGCGGCGCGCGACGCCCCGGGCGGCCAGCTCGACACCGAGCTCGCCGGTGTCACGGTCGTGACGCCGGCGACCACGGTGACGACCTCCGCCGCCACCGAGCCGCCGCCGGCGACGACGGCTCCGCCCGCGACGACCGCCGTCCCGGAGGAGCCGCCCGAGGGGCCGTGCTGGACCGAGTTCGGCGGCGACCCGCAGAGGAGCCTCGCCCGGCTCGATCTGCGCCTCGGCAAGCCGCGGGCGAAGCCGGTCTGGGCGAGGCGGATGGGGAGCTACATGGAGTACCCGCCGAGTTTCTGCGACGGGACGCTCTACGTGAACACGTTCGACGGGCTCACCGTCGCGCTCGACGCCGCGACCGGCCAGGAGCTCTGGACCTGGAAGAGCGGCGTGAAGGCCTCGACCCCGGCGATCGCCGGCCCCTACCTCGTCGTCAGCTCCCACGACGGCACCGTCACCGGTCTCGACCGGGCGACGGGCGCCGTGCTGTGGCAGCTTCGCACGGAGGCCAAGGTCGAGTCGTCGCCGGTCGCGATCGACGGAACCGCTTACGTCGGCGCCACCGACGGGCGCCTGTTCGCGCTCGACGCCGCCTCCGGGCAGGTGCGCTGGGCCTACGACACGGGCGGGAGGATCAACTCAAGCCCGTCCGTGTGGGGAAACCGGGTCTGCATCACGACCTACGCCGGCTCGATCTTCTGCCTCGACCGTCGCGACGGGAGCAAGCTCTGGAGCACCTACGTGAGTCGGAACACGTTCCAGGAGGAGAGCTTCTATGCGAGCGCCTCGACGGACGGCGAGCGGCTGTACACGGTCGCCCGCTCGGGCAAGGTCGTCGCGCTCGACGCGAGCAACGGCAAGATCGCCTGGACGCAGAGCACCGGCGCGCTCACGTACTCGACGCCGGCGCTCGCCGACGACAAGGTGCTCGTCGGCGGCTTCGACGGGGCGCTGCACGCGTACGACGCGGACAGCGGCAAGCTCCTCTGGGAGAGCGAGGTCGGCGGTCGCGTGCTCGCGCCCGCCGTCGTCGTCGGCGATCTCGTCTTCTTCTCGACGCTCGAGACCGATACCTACGCGGCGCGCCTCGCAGACGGGGAGATCGTGTGGCGGATCGGGATGGGCAAGTACTCGCCGGGCATCGCCACCGACCGGCGCTACTACTTCTCCCTGAACGGCATCCTGATCGCGTTCGAGGGAGTGGACGGACCGGCCGGCTGACCGGCCGTCACGCGACTCTCGGGTGGCGCCGACGCCAGTGGGGGGAACGCTGGAGCGCCGCGCCCGTCGCCTTCCAGGCACCGGCCTTCGCCGCGTAGGCTGCAAGCGCGAGACGCGTCCGGGCGCCGGGGCCGGCGGCGCGTGCGGGCGACCGCAGCTCGTAGCCGAGCTCGGCCAGAACGTCGCTCGCGACCGCCTCGAACGCGGCCACGGCCCCGGACTCCATGCCGACCCGCCAGTCGCGGAGCCCCGGCGTCGGGGGTCGGCGCAGGCTCTGCTGATGCGGCTTGGCCGCCGCCTCCGCCGCGCCCTCGTATTCGAGCATCCCCGGCTCGAACGGGAGGCCGACGTGCGCGCAGACCCGCTCGAGCTCCCGCCGCGGGTCGGCGACGAGCGCCTCGTAGGAAACCTCGAGGTAGCGCTCGCCGGCGCGCCGGCCGAGCGCGCGGGCCGCGAGCACCTCGGTGCGCCACTGGCAGGCGAAGCCGGCCGCGTCGCGCGGATGCCCCCACGACTCGGTCATGATCCCCGGCGGGACCGACAGGAAGGAGAGGGCCGCGTCGCGCCCGTCGCGGACGAGGTGGACGTAGCGGGCATCCGGGAACAGGCGCTCGAGCAGCGGCAGGTAGCGCATGTAGAGCGGCGTCTTGTCCCCCCAGCGGTTCTTGCCGCGTCGTTCCGCGTAGAGTCCGTAGATCGCCGTGACCCCGTCGGCGACCGTCGCGCCGGCCGGTAGGCGCTCGCGCACGTCCCGCGCGGACACGCCCCACTCGGCAAGGGTCGGGAGGCGCCGCAGGTCGTCCTCGAACGCGGCCGGATCGAGGCGCCCGCGGTGGCGCGCCGCGAGCTGCGGGATGAAGTACGACTCGTCGGGGATCGCCAGGTGCGGGTGGCGGTCGAGCATCAGCCGCAGCAGCGTCGTGCCCGAACGGCGAACGCCGAGGACGAGGAGCGGTGCAGCCATCCCGCCGAACGGTACTTCGCGTGCCGGTGGTCCGTAGACTTGCCCTCATGATCGAGGCCTGGCGCCGGGTGCTCGTGCTGGCACCGCACACCGACGACGGGGAGTTCGGGTGCGGAGGCACGATCGCGCGGCTCATCGAGCTCGGCGTCGACGTGCGCTACGTCGCCTTCTCGATCGCGACGAAGTCGCTGCCGCCCGGCTTCCCGCCCGACACGCTCGCGCGGGAGGTGCGCGACGCGACCGCGGAGGTCGGGCTCGCGCCGGAGCAGCTTTCGGTTCACGACTTCGAGGTGCGCACGTTCCCCGAGCACCGCCAGGCGATCCTCGAGCTCCTGATCGAGCTGTGGAAGGAGTGGCCTTCCGACGCGGTGCTCCAGCCGAGCCTCGGCGACATCCACCAGGATCACCAGACGATTGCGGCCGAGGGGCTGCGGGCGTTCAAGCGCACCACCGTGCTCGGCTACGAGATCCCCTGGAACAACCTCAACTTCAACTTCCAGGCCTACGTCTCGCTCGACCACGGGCACGTGGAGCGCAAGGTGGCGGCGCTTGCGCGCTACGAGTCCCAGCAGCATCGCAACTACGCGAACGCCGAGTACATCTGGAACCTCGCCCGCGCGCGGGGCATCAACGTCGGTCGCGAGTACGCGGAGGCGTTCGAGGTCTACCGGGTCGTCACGTAGGCCTGCTCCGACGACCGTACGCGCGTGCCCACACGTCGAGCTGGTTCTGCCAGGCGAGCCAGGGCCAGTACCAGGACGGCAGCCGCCGCGGCGCGGACGCCGGCCGGGGCCCGCGCAGCTTCTTGGGCGTCCGATGCCAGGCACGGAGCTTCCACGCCCAGGCGGGGATCCGGCGGGGAACGCCGGCGGGACGCGCGGGCCTCGGCGGTGTCTCCGGCGGCGGGGGCGGTGCCGGGCCGAGCGCGATCGTGCCGCTGGCCGGAAGCATCCCGTCGGGCCCGGCGATCGAATAGCCATACCGGCCGGCCGGCAGGCCCGCGGTCTCCCACGTCCAGTCGACCGAGACGCCGCGGCCGGAGCCTGTCGCGACGGTCGTCCCGTCCGGGCCGGCCACCGTCACCCGCCAGCGCCTGGGCTCGGACAGGCGTGCGGTGAAGCGCCGGCGCGTCCCTCCCTCGGTGGCGACCACCGGGTCGAACAGCTTCGGCAGTCCGATCGCGTAGGCAGCCTGCGAGAGCGCGTCGAGCTCGGGGTACACCTTCCCGCCCGGGCACTCCGTCGCGTTCACGTCCCTGTGCCCCGACACGGCCCGTAGTGCCGTGCCGTCTCCGGCCCAGCGGGCGGTGCGCGCGGTCGGGTCGACATGGGCGAGCTCGAGCCGCCAGGCGAGCAGGCCGGCAAGTGCCGCCCGCGCCTCTTCGGTCAGGGCCTTCTTGGCGAAGTTCCCGAGCAGGGCAATCCCGGTCGACCCGGTGTTGAACGAGAGCGCGTGCGCGCCGATCACGTTGCGGTCGATTCCGCCGACGCGACCCTCGAAGACCTGGCCGAACGGATCGACGAGGAAGTTGTAGCCGATGTCGTTCCAGCCGTTCGACTTGACGTGGTAGGCCTGAATCGCCCGGACGACAGCGGCGGACTCCTCCGGGGTGGCCGGGCTTCTGCCGGCCGTGTGGTGGACGATCGCGAGCGTCAGCGCCTGCGCGTACGAGGGGTCCGCACGCACGATCGACTCGTCCGCGCCCCACCCGGCGCGGAGCACGATCGGCGGCGTCGCCGCCGAGGCGGGCGCGAGCGCGGCCCCGGGCTCGGAGTCGACGAAGTGCGCCAGCAGGCGCCGCACCGAGCCCTCGAGGCGGTACTCGATCGAGTCGACCGGGCCTGTCCAGACTGGGGTGCCGAGCCGCCACGGCCCGCTTGCCCCGTCGATGTCGGCGTCGGCGGCCTCGTGCTCGGCCGCCTCGACCCAGTCGCCGAAGCGCCCGCCCGCACCGACCCGGAAGCTGACCCGCCCGGTGCCCTGCCAGTGGAGCCCGACAAGGGTGAACGGGGGTGTTCCTTCTCCCCGCGCGAGCGTGCGGCCGCCGAGTGGCACCTCGTGCGTGACGACCGTCACTCGCGGGATGGGGGCGGCGCTCGCGGCGGCGTCGCGCAGCCAGGGCCCGCGACGCTCGCCGAGAGCCGCGAGCGCGAGCGCGGCAACCGCGCCGCGGCGGAGCAGCTCGGCTCGGGAGTGAAGCGGTAGCTCGGGCGGCGTCATGGCGGGTGGAGGCCGACGGGAAGTCACCCTGCGGCCCCGTTCAAGCGAGACGGCTCAAGTCCTCCCAAGGTGTAGCAGGAGCCGGGAGCGGCGCGCGGATCCCTAACAGACCGCTAACAGCCCTGATCGTCCCATTCGAGCTGGTCGAAAAAGCGAAGCGCCCGCCGCGTCGGGCGGACGCGGCGGGCCAGCAGCGCGAGCTCGTCGGCGTCGAGCTCGCCGAGCGCGTGCTTCAAACCCAGGTAGGGGAGGTTGAGATCGTCCTGGTAGACGACCGTCGAGATGCGAGGGTTGACCTCGATCACGGCGTCGCCCCTGAGCTGGACGTTGAAGAAGTGGTCGAGCCCGAGGCCCGCCACGACCCGCCGCGCGACCTCCATCAGGCTGTCGTCCTCGAGCGTCTGGAAGAACATCGCGAGCCCGGCGCGCATCGCCTCCCGCGTCTTCGGGTGACCGAGCAGGAGCCGGCCGCCGAGCGCGATCCCGTCGATCGTCCGCTCCGCGCCCTCGACGTACTCCATCACGAGCAACTCCTCGCCGCCGACCTCGGGCAGGAGCTCGACGACCTCCTCGAGTCGCATCGCGAGCGCGCCGGGCCGCTCGTGCAGGAGCTGGTCGAGCCGGTCGACCGTCGCGTCGAGCACCCGGAAGCCGCGTGAGCCGGAGCTGCGCACGGGCTTGAAGCACACGGGCTCCCCCGGGTACCCGAGCGCCCCCGCCGCGCGGGCGAGCTCGCGCCCGCCCTGGACGCGGCGCCACCGCGGCACGCGAACGCCGATCCCGTCGAGCAGCTCGTAGCAGGCGGCCTTGTCGTCCGCGGTCGCGACCGCCTGTGGGCTCGAGACGAGCACCGCGACCCCCTCGCTCGCGAAGTCAGGGCGGGCTGCCGCGAGGCCCGCGAGGTCGTGCGAGGACTGGGGCAGCACCGCGTCGACCCGCTCGCGGCGCGAGAGCTCGAGCACGGTCGACGCGAACAGAGGGCTCGAGCCCGGTGGTACCCGCTGGAACGCGTCGCAGAGGTGGCGCCCGATCGCGCGCTCCGCCATGTCGCAGCCGACGAGCCGGATCTCCCGCTCGCCGTTCCCTTTGAGCGCGCGCAGCAGCGCGGCAGTGCCCGGGGCGCCCGAGGCGGTGACCAGCACGCAGAGGGGACGCATGGCGCCGCGAGCTTACCGGCGCCGCCCGGTCAGGCCGCCGTGGCCGCGCGAGCCGGCTTCCGGCCGGCTGCCAGGTCGCGGTACAGCGTCTCGAGCACTGGACCGGTCTCGGAGACCCGCTCCCGCGTCACCCGGGCGTTCCGCTCGCCGTAGGCGTGGCGTAGCTGCGGGTCGCGCACCAGCTGCAGCAGCGCTCCCGTGACCGCGTCCTCGTCACGGCATGCGACCATCTCGGCGCCCTCGCCCTGCCCGATCCACTCGTCGATCGAGGGGCAGTGGCCGCCGACCAGCGGCTGCCCGCTCGCCATCGCCTCGAGCAGCGACGACGGCGACGAGTCGGTCGCCGCGAGCGTGACGACGATGTCGCCGGATGCCGCCAGCTCGGGCAGGGCCTCCGGATCGACCCGGTGGAAGGCGGCGAGCCCGCCGAGGCCGAGCTCCCGCACGAGGGACTCGATCGGGGCCCGCTCCGCCCCGCCGCGGGCCGCGAGCAGGAGCCGGGCTCGGGGCTCCTCCCGCCGCACGCGGTCGAAGGCGCGCACGAGCACGTCCACGTTCGTCCGCGCCTGGAAGTTGCGCAGGGAGAGGATCACGACCGCGTCGCCGGGCCAGCCGAACCGCCTCTTCAGCGCCGCCTTGTCCGCGCGCTCGGGGCCGAACCCGTCGAGGTTCGTGTGCCAGATCACATGGTGGATCAGAGTGGGGTCCGCGCCGGCCTCGACCGCGGCGCGCGCGATCGCGTCGGAGTTGACGATGATCAGGTCGGCCGCCTCGAGCGCGATCTTCGAGCGGCTCCGCCCCGGCTCGGTCTTCGCGTCGAGAAGCACGTCGCGGCCCCAGGGGCTGACGACGAGCGGGTGGACGTCCGCGAGCGCCGCCCACCACGCGTACGGCGTGGTGCCGTGCGCGTGCACGACGTCAGGCTCGACCCGGCGCGCGAGCGCGCGGACGGCCGGCCCGAAGCGGAAGCGCCGCATGCCCGGCACGCGGGTGATCGCGTCGAGCCGGCGGATGTCGTACACGTGCATCCCGGCGACGTCGACCGGTCTCACCGCGACCCGGTTCGAGACGATGTGCAGCTCGTGCCCGCGGTCGACGAGCCGCCGTGCCCAGCGCAGGGTGTGGATCGACTGGCAGTCCGCGACAGCCAGGATCCGCAGCGCCGCCCCCGCCATGCGGGCCGATGCTACCAGAGGCTCGGAGGGGCGCTGGTACGATTCCCGATCGTCTTGGACTCCCATCGCTTCGTCTTCGTCTGCGGGCTCCAGCGGAGCGGGACGACCATGCTCTACCGCTACCTCGGCGAGCACCCGCAGGTGAGCGCGCTCACGGGCACGCCGAGGCCGGCGAACGAGGGGCAGCACAACCAGTCGGTCTACCCGGCCGACACCTACCACAGCAAGGCGGGGCGCTTCGCGTTCCGGGAGGCCGCTCGCTTCACGGAGGAGTCGCCGCTCGTCACGGACGCGAGCCGGCGGACGCTGTTTGCGGAGTGGTCGCGCTTCTGGGACACGTCGCGTCCCTACCTGCTCGAGAAGTCGCCGCCGAACCTGGTCAGGACGCGGTTCCTCCAGGCCCTGTTTCCCGACTCGTACTTCGTCGTGCTCCTGCGCCACCCGATCCCGAACGCGCTCGCGACCCGCAAGTGGGATCCCCGCACCGACCCGTGGTCTCTGATCGAGCACTGGCTACGTGCGCACGAGCTGCTGGTCGAGGATGCACCGTCCATCGGCCGGCTGTACGTGCTTCGCTACGAGGACCTCGTCGCCGACCCCGATGACGAGCTCGGTCGCGTGTTCGCGTTCCTCGGTCTCGACGACCACGCGCCCGGACGCGAGCGGGCCGAGGGTGTCAACGCCGACAACTTCCAGGCCGACCGGACGCTTCGCACCGGGGTGAACGAGAAGTACTTCGACGAGTGGCGCCGGCTTCGCGGCGCGTTCCACCGGCGCCTGCGCTACGAGCTCCACGAGCGCCGCTACGAGGAGCGAGTCCGCGCGTTCGGCTATAGCCTCAGAGACACGGGGGCGCTCCCGGCTCCCGGTCTGCCACTGCCCGGACTGGCCGACGCCGGCGACCGGCGCGCGCGCGCGGCTTGAGCTCGAGCGGACACCGGCATCTCTTCATCGGGGGCGTCCACCGCAGCGGCACGACGATGCTCGCGCGCCTGCTCGCCGAGCACCCGGAGGTGAGCGGGTTCCAGGGCACGGGCGTCCCCGCCGACGAGGGCCAGCACCTGCAGAGCGTGTACCCGATCGTGAGCAAGGGCCGCCAGGCGGGGCGGTTCGCGTTCCTCCCCGAGGCCCACCTGACCGAGTCCTCTCCGCTCGCCTCGGACGAGAGCCGCGCGCGACTGCTCGCGGAGTGGGGGCCGCACTGGGACCTCGGGCGGCGCGTCCTGCTCGAGAAGTCCCCGCCGAACCTGCTCATGTTCAGATTCCTGCAGTCGCTCTTCCCGGATGCGGTGTTCGTGATCGTCGTCCGACACCCCATCGCCGTCGCCTGCGCCACCCAGAAATGGAGCGCGCAGCGACCCCACGAGCTGCTCGCGCACTGGGCTCGCGCGCACCGCATCGCTCTGGCGGACGTGCCGCACCTGCGCTCCGTTGCGCTCGTCCGCTACGAGGATCTGGTCGCCGACCTCGACGGGACGCTCCGACGGGTGTTCCGCCTTGTCGGGCTCGAGGATCACGCGCCCGGCCGGCAGGTCACGGGGGGCGTCAACGCCGACAACTTCGCGGCCGACCGGACGCCGCGCGCGGACGTCAACGAGCGCTACTTCGGGCGCTGGCAGCTGCGCAAGCGCCATCCGGGCAAGCGTGTCTACCTCGCGCTCGTCGAGGCGCGCTACGAGCGGATCGCCCGTGCCTTCGGCTACGGGCTCCGGCGTCGCTCCGTGTCGGCGCCCGCCGATCCGCTCGTGGCGCGGCTGCTCGGCGACCCGGGCGAATGAGCCGGAGCGGGCGCCACCGCGCCCTCGTCGGTCAGTCGCTCACGTACGGCTCCGGCGGAATCCTCGCTCGCCTCGCGGGCTTCTTCCTCGTCCCGGTCTACCTGGCAGCCGCCGGGACGGAGGCGTTCGGCGTCGCGGAGCTAGTGGTCGCCGCCGTCACGGTCGCCGCGATCGTGCTGCGCCTCGGGATGGTCGCCTCGATGTCGCGCTTCACTCTCGGTGAGTCACCGGACGGGGACTGGTCGCCCGTGATCCATACCGTGTTCGCGTTCGTGCTCGCCGTCTCCACGGCCGGAACCGTCGCGGGCGCGCTCCTGCTCGACCGAATCGCCGGGCTGCTCGACGTCAGCCGCGGCGCCGCCGCCGCAGGCCTGCTCGGGCTCTGGGTGACGATGAACTACGACGTCCTCGCCCGGATCTACCGGATCGAGCGGCGGGCAGGCCGCTGGGTGCAGGTGATGGTGCTGAACGTCGCCCTGACGGCCGTGCTGACGCTGATCCTCGTCGTCTGGCTCGACCAGGGCGCGGTCGGTCTGCTCCTCGGGACCTTCGCCGCCACCGCCGCCGTGTACGCGGGGCTCGTCGTCGCGCGCCGCCGCACCGTCGGCTTCGGGCGCTTCGACCGCCGGCTGCTCGGCGAGCTCCTGCGCTTCTCGCTGCCGCTGATGCCCGCGAACCTCGCGATCTGGGCGCTCAATCTCGCCGACCGGATCCAGATCCAGCGCCTCGCCGGCACGATCGAGCTGGGTCAGTACGCTGCCGCCGGGCGTGTTGCCGCTGGGTTGCTCGTGATCGTCGGTGCCTTCCAGACGGCGTGGGCACCGTTCGCGCACGCCGTCCGCGGCGAGGAGGGCGACGAGGTCGCGAAAGCGACCTACCGGGAGGTCTTCACCTACTGGTCGATGATCGCGGGCTGGGGGCTCGCCGCGGTCACGCTCCTCTCGGCCCCCTACATCCTGCTCACGTTCCCCGAGGAGGCCCACGACGGGGTGCTCGTCGTGCCGCTGCTCGCCGGCGGCATCCTCCTCTACGGCGCTTACCTGATCGTGAACGTGGGGGTGACGATCTCGAAGCGCACGCGGGTCACGCCGCTTGTCGCCGGGACGGCCGGCGCGGTCACGGTCGGGCTCAACTTCTGGTTCATCCCCCGCTTCGGGATCGTCGGTGCCGGCATCACGACCGTGATCGGCTACGGCCTCCTGTTCGCTCTCCAGTGGGCGAACTCCCAGCGCAGCTACCCGGTCGCCTACGAGTGGCTGCGCGTCGCGCGCGTCGCGGCCGTCACGCTCGGATTCCTCGCGCTCTCGATCTGGGTCGTGCCGGAGCGGGGAGCGCTCGGGATCGGCCTGCGCCTTGCGCTCGTCGCCGCCTACCCCCTCGGGCTCGTCGCTGCGGGAGCGCTGCGCCGGGCCGACCTGGCCGAGCTGCGGGCGCTTGCCGGCCGCCGCCGGCGGTTACGCGGCGCCCCTCCCGTCGAGGAGGAGGAGGCTCCGTAGCTGTCAACCCGGTCGCTGCCAGCCGAGCTCCCGGTCGAGGTACTCCTCGAGGCGGCTATTGGGACCGGCGAGGAGGCGGCGTAGCCGCTCGCGCGTGCCGGGCGCCATCTGCTCGTAGGTGACGCGATTGCGCGGCGCCGGCAGGGGGCCCGGGTGGATCTCGACCCCGAGGAAGGTCGTGACCCGCTCGACCGTCTCCACCGGCCGCTCGAACAGGTCCTCGCTGCGCAGGACGAGCAGCCGCTCGCGCCCGAAGCACGCGTGCCAGCGCTCGAGCTGGGGCAGGTAGACGCCCCGTGTCACGTAGGAGTGGTAGCGGTGCGAGTAGCTGTCGTACGCGGGATCGTGGGCCAGCCGCTCCTCCTCGCCGGCCAGCCGCTCCTCCTCCGCGTCGAGGGCCTCCTCGAACCGGAGCGTCTCGCGGCCGCCCCGGACCGAGAGCTGGTAGTGGGAGTAGGCGCGGTCGACCGGGTCGCGCAGGATCGCGACGAGGCGCGCGTCCGGGAGCGCCCGGGCCACTCGCTCGGGCACCCCCGGGTGGAAGAGGTAGTACGTCGTCGCCTCCCCGGTCAGCACGGGCAACGACAGCCGCCGGGCGCGTGCCGCCCGGTGCGCCGCGAGCGGGAAGGCGCGGCGGTAGAACGAGAGGTCGCCGTGGCGAGACCGGTCGAAATGGTGCAGCTCCTTGTGGCTCGGCGCCAGCACCTGCGGGTGCTCGCAGAGGATCGCGAACAGCGAGGTCGAGCCGCACCGCTGCCCGCCGAGCACGAGGAAGTCGGGCAGGACACGGCTCGCCCGGGTCGCCGCGCGCCAGCGCATCGCGAGGCGCCAGCCAATTGCGGCGGTGGGATCGCGACCGGGTGCCTCGGAGCGGCTCACGCGGCCAGTCTAGAGCGGCGCCCGCCGCGAGCCATCGGGCGTCGCCGAGCGCGCCGGGGGCGGCGGGGCGGCTGGTAGCATCGCTGGCCGAGCGGTGAATCGACCATGACGCAGATCGAGCTCGTGTCTCGTCCCGTCGGCGCCGCCGCCGGGCCGGGCACACCCCACGTCTCCGTCGTCATCCCCGTCTTCGACGAGGAGCGAACGGTCGAGGAGGTCGTTCGTCTCGCGGCGCGTGCGCTCGGGCAGATGGGGCGCTCGTTCGAGCTGATCGTCGTCGACGACGGCTCGCGCGACGGCACCTGGCCGATCCTCGAGCGGCTGCACCGTGAGGAGCCGAGCCTGCGTGCGGTCCGGCTCAAGCGAAACGCGGGCCAGCATCCGGCCATGCACGCGGGGATCGCCCGCGCGCGCGGGCAGATCGTGGTCACCATGGACGGCGATCTCCAGAACTCGCCGGCCGACCTGCCGAAGCTCGTCGAGGCGATCGAGACCGGCGCCGACGTCGCGAGCGGGCGGAGGATCAGCCGCGAGGACTCCTGGGGGCGAACGCTCCCGTCGCTGCTCATCAACGGGATGCTCAGGCGCTTCACCGGTGCGGGCATCAGCGACTTCGGCTGCGCCTTCAACGCCTACCGCCGCGACGCGGTCGAGCCGGTGCTCGGAGCGATCGGCAAGCAGAAGTTCACGAAGGCCCTCGTACTCTCGACCGGTGCGAGCGTGGTCGAGGTCGACCTCGACCACCGCGCCCGGCGCGACCGCTCGCGCTACTCCCCGCTGCGGCTGACGCGGCTCGCGTTGCACGTCCTGGCCGGCTTCTGGCCGCGCCCGATCCAGGTCGCCGGGATCCTCGTCGGTGCCGCCTGCGCCCTCGCCGCCGTCGCCGTCGTGACCTGGGGAGTGGTCGTCTGGGCGCTTCGCGGCGACTTCCCGGGCCTGCTCTTCCTCGCCGGGCTCGTGCTCGGCGTGCTCGGGCTCCAGGGCTTCATCATGGCGCTCGTCGGCGAGTACCTGAACCGGATCCAGCGCGACGTCGAGGGCAGGCCGCTCTACACGATCGACCGGGAGCTCGGTGCGCCCGGGGCGGCCGGGGAAGAATGAAGAAGCGCATCCTCGTCACCGGCGGCTGCGGGTTCATACCGTCCAACGTGATTCGCCACCTGCTCGCCCGCACGCCGTACGACGTGGTCTCGCTCGACGCGCTTACCTACGCGGGCAACACGAGCAACCTCGCCGACGTGCTCGGGCACGAGCGGCTCTCCTTCGTCCACGGGGACATCCGCGACCAGGGGCTCGTGCGCGACGTCGTCGCCGGCGTCGACGTGATCGTGAACGCGGCGGCCGAGTCGCACGTCGAGAAGTCGATCCTCGAGGGCGCATCCGAGTTCGTGACCACGAACGTCGAGGGCACGCAGATCCTCCTCGACGCGATCCGCGACAGCCCCGTCGAGCGGTTCGTGCTGATCTCCTCGAGCGAGGTGTACGGAACCGCGGAGCTCGACCCGATGGACGAGGAGCACCCGCTCAACCCCCGCAGCCCCTACGCGGCCACGAAGGCGGGCGGTGACCGCCTCGCCTACGCGTACGCGACTACGTACGAGCTGCCGATCGTGATCCTGCGCCCGTTCAACAACTACGGGCCCTACCAGCATCCCGAGAAGGTGATCCCCCGCTTCATCACCCAGGCGCTTTCGAACCGGCCGCTGACGATCCACGGCCGGGGCCTCGCGAGCCGCGACTGGCTGTACGTGGACGACGACGCCGAGGCGATCGAGGCGGCGATCGAGGCCGACCTGGACGCCGTAGCCGGCGAGGCGATCAATGTCGCCACGGGCGCCGACATCGCCGTCGCCGAGATCGCCAGCCTCGTGCTCGCCGGTCTCGGCAAGCCGGAGTCGCTGAAGGCGCATGTCGACGAGCGGCCCGGCCAGGTCGACCGGCACATCGGCTCGACGGAGAAGGCGGAGAGGCTGCTCGGCTGGCGCGCGCGAACGTCGTTCGAGCGCGGGCTCGAGCGCACGATCGCGTGGTACGTCGACAACCGCTCCTGGTGGGAGCCCGTCCTACGAGCCCAGGCAGACGTCTTCTCGTCCTAGGCGCCGGGCCGGCGCAGCTCGGGCTCCTTCGGGCCGCACGGGAGCGCGGCCTGTTCGTGATCGCCTGCGACCGCGATCCCTCCGCCCCGGGCTTCGAGTACGCGGATCGCCGCGCGATCGTGTCGGCCGAGGACGAGGAAAGCCTCGACAGGCTCGCGCGTGCCGAGCTGCCCGACGGGATCGTCGCGCCCGGGATCGACTGGCCGGTGGCGATCGCGGCGCGGCTCGCGGACCGCCTCGGGCTCGCGCACCCGCTCGATCCCGACGCTGCCGCGCTCGCGGTCTCGAAACTGCGCCAGCGCGAGCGGTTCGCGGAGGCGGGGGTTCCGCAGCCACGCCACGCGCTTGCGGGCTCGCCGGAGGGCGCCGCGGCGGCGGCCGTCGAGCTCGGCTTCCCCTGCGTCGTCAAGGCACCGGATCGCCAGGGTCAGCGGGGCCTTTCGCTCGTCGAGGCGCCCGGCGGCCTCCCCGGGGCGATCGAGGAGGCCCTGCGCGTCTCGCGCTCGCGGCAGTGCCTCGTCGAGGAGCTCGTGCCGGGGCAGGAAGTGACCGTGAACGCGTTCTCGAGCGGCGGCCGTTTCTTCCCGCTGACGGTGACCGACCGCATCCGGGCCGAGCCCCCGGCCTTCGGGGTCGCGCTCGCCCACGCCTGGCCGGGAGCCGGCGCTCGGGCCGCCGCCGCGGCGGCCGAGAGCGCTGCGGCGGCGCTCGGGATCACGGACGGGCCCACCTACACGCAGATCGTGCTCGGGCCGGACGGGCCCAGGGTGGTCGAGCTGGCCGCCCGCCTCGGCGGCGGCCATGACGCGGAGCTTTGCCTCGCAGCGACCGGCGTCGACCTCAACGCGCTCGCGCTCGCCGCTGCGCTCGGCGAGAGGGTCGAGGTACCGAGGCCACGCCCGCGCGGCGGCGCGTGCGTGCGCTTCCTCGTGGCCGTACCCGGCGAGCTCCTGCGGGTGGAGGGGCTCGAGCGGGCTCTCGGCGTGGACGGTGTCGTGGAGGCCCGCAGCTACCGCCGCCCCGGCTGGACGTTCGGCCAGCTCCGGCGCGGCTCCGACCGCGCCGGCTTCGTGCTCGCCACCGGCCGCTCCCGCGACGAGGCGCTCGCCCGGGCCGGCCGTGCCGCCGAGTGCGTACGCTTCGTGACTGCCCATGCAGAGGTCGTCGCCCAGTAGCGTCCGCGAGGCGTTCCTCTCGTTCCAGCCGCCCGCCGTCGGTGAGGAGGAGGTCGAGGCGGTCGCCGCGGCGCTCCGCTCGGGCTGGCTCACGAGCGGACCCCGGGCCGCCGAGCTCGAGCGGCGGTTCGCCGAGCTGACCGGGGCGCGCCACGCGCTCGCTGTCTCGTCGGGAACCGCTGCGCTGCAGCTCGCGCTCGTCGCCGGCGGGATCGGCGCGGGCGACGAGGTGATCACGAGCCCGATCACCTGGCCCGCCACCGCAAACGTGGTCGTCCATGCCGGCGCGCGCCCGGTCTTCTGCGACGTGCGGGAGTCCGACCTGACGATCGACCCGGAGCTCGTCGTGGCGGCGGCGACCCCGCGCACGCGCGCGGTCATCCCCGTCGACTTCGCGGGGCAGCCGTGCGATCTCGACCCGACCATCGCGCTCGCCCGCGAGCGCGGCTGGCTCGTCGTCGAGGACGCCGCCCACGCGGTCGAGAGCGCCTATCGCGGGCGGAAGGTCGGCTCGATCGCCGACGTGACCTGCTTCTCCCTCTACGCGACGAAGAACGTCGCCGCCGGTGAGGGTGGCGTCGTCACCACCGATCGGGACGAGATCGCGGACGAGATCCGCGAGCTCCGTCTGATGCGGCGCGGCGACGGGGCGCACTACGACGTGCGGCGGGCCGGCTTCAAGGCCAACCTCGCCGACGTGAACGCTGCGATCGCGCTCTGCCAACTCGACAAGCTCGAGCGCCACCGCGAGGTGAGGCTCGCCCACGTGGCAGCCTACGACCGGGCGGTGGCCGGCCTCGCCGGCGTGACGCCGCTTGCCCGCGATCCGCGTGACACGCACGCGCTCCACCTCTACGTCGTGCGCATCGACGCGACGCTGGCCGGCGCGACCCGCGACGAGTACCAGCGTGCGCTCGCGGCGGAGAACATCGGCACGAGCATTCACTTCCTGCCGGTGCACCGGCTGACGTTCTACCGCGAGCGCTTCCCCGACCAGGCGCGCCTGCCGGTCGCCGAGCTCGCGGGGGCCGAGGTGCTCTCGCTGCCGCTCTCCCCGGCCCACACGGCCGCTGACATCCGCGACGCGATCGAGGCGCTCCGCCGCGTGCACGCGCGCTTCACCGGGCGATGAGCCGGCTGACCCGGCCCGCGCGGATCGCGCTCAAGGTCGCTGTCTCCGGCGCGGTGATCGCCTATCTGGTCTGGCAGATCGACGTCGGGAGGGCGGTCGACCTGGTCGGAAGCTCGAACGGGCTCGCGCTCTTGGGTGCGCTTGCGCTCTTTCTCGCCACCACCTGGGGGATGGCCTGGCGCTGGCAGCTCCTGCTCGCGGCCAGGGGAATCCGGGAGCGGCTCGGCTTCCTGACCGGGCTCTACTTCGTCGGCTACGCGGCCGGGCAGGTGCTCCCGACCTCGATCGGCGGCGACGCCGTGCGGATCGTCGAGCACGGGCGCAAGCACCCCGGGCGCCGGGGCGAGGTTGCCGCGGCGATCCTGCTCGAACGCGTGATCGGCTCGGCGGGCACGCTTGTGATGGTGGCGGTCGGGCTCGCCGTCGCGGCCGGCCGCTTCCGGGGGATCGGCTACCTCGTCTGGATCGAGGCCGTCTCGGTCGCGCTCGTGGCGGCCGGCTTCTTCCTCATGTTCTCGACGCGGGCCCGGGCACGCCTCGGCTTGCTGCGGCCGCTCGCGGCACGCCTGCGCGTCGAGGGGCCCGCGTCGAGCGTCTACGAAGGCCTGCACGGCTACCGTGACCATCCCCGCGCCCTCTCGGCCGTGCTGGGAGTCACCGTCGTCCTGCAGGCGGCCCGGATCGCCGCGATCTGGCTCTGCGGCGAGGCGGTGGGCGTGGACGTGTCGCCACTCGTGTACGTGATCCTCGGGCCGCTGCTCTTTCTCGTGATGATGGTGCCGTTCACGATCAACGGCCTCGGGGTGCGCGAGGCGTTCTTCGTCGCGTTCCTCGGCCGCTTCGGTGTCGACGCCGACGCGGCGTTCGCGACCGGGTTTTTGTTCTACGCGGTCACGATCGCGACGGCGCTCCCGGGCGGGGCGATCCTGCTCTGGCGCAGCGCGCGGCCGGCGCTGCTCGGGACACCGCGCGCGTGACGGCTGGCGTCTCCGTCGTCGTCGTCGTCCTCAACGGGCTACCGTGGCTCGAGCGCTGCCTCGAGAGCGTTCGGGACCTCGAGACGGTCGTCGTCGACCACGGCTCGACCGACGGCTCCGTCGAGCTCGTCCGCGAGCGCTTTCCAGACGCCCGGCTCGTCGAGCAGGGGAACGTCGGCATGGGCGGCGGCAACAACGCGGGCATGCGGGTCGCCTCCGGCCGCTACTTCCTGCTGCTCAACCCGGACGCGTGGCTGCACCCCGGTGCGGCCGAGCGGCTGGTCGCGCTTGCCGACGCGAGCCCTGACGTCGCCGTCGTCGGCCCGCGCCTGCTCAACCCGGACGGGACGCTGCAGCGGTCGCTGCGGGCGTTCCCGACCGTCTGGCGGCTCGCGACCGAGTACCTGTTCGTCCGCAAGCTCGCGCCCCGCTCGACCCTGCTCAACCCGCTGTACGTCGGTGGTTTCGACCATGCCGAGGCACGCGACGCCGACTGGGTCTCGGGCGCCTGCCTGCTCGTGCGCCGCGCCGCGACCGAGGAGGTCGGGCTCTTCGACGAGGACTTCTTCATGTTCAGCGAGGAGACCGACTGGTGCTATCGATTCCGCCGCGCCGGCTGGCGCGTCGTCTTCTGCCCGGAGGCCGAGGTCACGCACGTCGGTGGTGTCTCCCACGGCGGCTCGCTCTACCACGAGAACCTGCGCGGCCACCTGCGCTTCCTCGCCAAGCACCGTGGTCTGCGAGAGGCCGAGCGGGCACGCCGGATGCTTCTGTTCGCGCTGCGTTTGCGCGGGCTCGTGTTCCGGGGCGATCGGGGCCGGGCCTACCGCCGAGCGGCCGCGTGGCTGGCCTCCGCCCCGGCCGGGGCGCTCGTCGACCGCCCTCGCGACCCGGGGTGAGCGGACGCCGCGAGACGCCTGGCCGTGCGCTTCGCCGCGACGGCCAGCTTGAGCCCGCGCGAGGGTGTCCGGCGAACGAGCGAGTAGGGGACCGGCTCGCCGGCGAACGCGCTTACGAAGCGCTCGACGGCGGGCAGCATGGAGCCCTCGAAGTCGAAGCCGAGCCCGCGCTCGAGCGCCTCCCCGATCGCCTGCCAGAGGACGAGCGAGAAGGCACCGCTGCCGCGCAAATCCGGGTCGCTGGCGCCGACGAGGTAGTAGGCGAAGCGGGAGTCGCGCACGAAGTAGCCGCTCGCGTGAAGCCGCCCGTCGCCGTCGCGCGCGACGAGGATGCTGCGCGCGTCCCGGTGGCCGGCCGCCATGTCGATGCGGGCGAGCACCTCGGGGTTGGTCGTGACGTCCCCACCGCCGCGGCGTCGTAGGGCGGGCTCCCAGAGCGCCCGCAGGTCGGCGGGCGCCCCGGGCTCCACCACGATCCCCCGCTTCTGCGCCTTGCGCACCTCCCGGCGGACGTTCTCGCGCAGCTCGCTCCAGAGGGCGCCGGTATCCCGGGGGGCGGACAGCCGCCACGTGTAGTGGGTGGTCTGGGAGAAGCCGCGCCAGTGGAGCGGCGTCCAGTAGTCGAAGTCCGGATGGCAGCGGGCCTCGAGGTGGGCGTACGGCTCGAGCTCCGCGAGCAGGAGATCGATTGCCTTGAGCTCCCTCGAGCGGCGGCGCAGCCGGTTCGGCTCGGGAGGGAAGAGCGGGCCGAGAAACGGGGTGAGGGGCGCCCCGGCGTGGGTGACGCCGAACACGCTGCGGCTCACGACCGTCGGCCAGGCCGCGACAACGGCACCGTTCTCGGACACCATGTGGGCCCGCCACCGCTCACCGGCGACAGCGTCGAGCCACCAGGAGGTGGCGAACACCGAGCCCTGCGGCGAGCGGGCGACGAGCTCGTCGTAGCCGTCCGGCGTCACCTCGATGCCGGCTGGTGCAGGTAGTCGACGAGCAGCGCGTCGAGCTCGGGGTCGATCGACCGCCCGCCGCCCCGCTCGAATCGCTCCGGCACCTCCTGGCGGGGCGCGAGCGAGAAGCCGTTGCGCTCGGCGAGCGCCGCGATCGTCTCGAGCGTGCCGCGGGGGTCGTCGCAGAGATCCTCGTAGCGAACCCGGAGGAAGCGCTCGGGGCCGAGGCGGTCGCAGCCGGCCCTGATCAGGTCCTCCACGTGGCGGATCTGCTCCACGGCCTGCGCCTCGGGCGGCAGGGCCCGCAGCTCGGCGATCGCCGGCGGCTCGACCGACCACCAGCGGCTGTAGTCACCGTGGATGTCCCTGCGGGCGGCGAGGATCGACCGCGCGTTGTCGAGGGGGTCGCGGGTGGCGACGACGAAGACCGCCTCCGGGAGCGTCGCTCCCAGCGGCTCGAGCCGGAGCGACGAGACGAGGTTCTTGAGCACGAGCGGCCGCCGGGCGGCCCGACCGAGCGCGCGCAGCGAGGCCCGCAGGGCCCGCAGGCGCGCCGGGTCGGCCGCAGCCAGCGGCACGTGCTGGGGGGAGCGGCGGAAGAAGCGATACCAGTACTGGAGGCATTCGCTCGGGGCGCGGGCGCCGTCGGTGTTCCCGTAACGCGACGTGAAGGCGGACCCGGGCGCCGGCAGGGCTCGCACGGCCCGCTCGACGAGCGCGGGAGCGCCGTGGAGGCGACAGTGGAGATTCGAGAGGTAGGCGACGTCGAAGCGCTCGACCATCAGCTGGTAGAGGAGCGTGCTGCCGGACCGCGGCGCGCCCACGATGAAGACGGGCGCCTGGGCGAGCGGTCGCTCGCTGCCGTCCCCGAGTGCCGTCTCGAGTCGCCCGAGCCCGCGGTTGAAAGCGCGCGCCGAGCGGCGGCGGGCGATCGAGACGATTCCTCCGCGAGCCCCTGCCATGGGGCTAGACGATAGCGCCGGCCGGCGCCTACCGGCCCTTGCCGGGGACGCGGGAAGGTATCAATTGGGTCGTGGAGCCTCCCGCCGCCGTCGAGCGCCGCGCCCGCTGGGTGCTCGACACCCTGGGCGCTCGCGACCTCGGCCTTGGTGATGACGTCCCCTACGTCGAAGCTGCGTGGGAGCAGGTCTGCAGGGGCGAGCGGCCCGTCGGGGACGACCTCGCCGAGGCCTTCTACCACCTCGCGCGGCTCGAGGAGCTCGGGTCGGGCCTCCGCGACCGCCACGGGCGCTTCCCCGCGTCCGCGTCGTGCCTCGACCCGCTCGACCCCCCGCTCGAGCGGTTGCGGCGCCGCCTCGGCCTCGAGCCGCCTCGCTGGGCGGGCGCCCGCTTCGCCGTCGCGCTCACCCACGACGTCGACACCCCGTGGCGCTGGACACGCGTCGGCATCCGCGCCGCCGCCGGTAGGCTCCGGGCCGGCGCGCTCGCGGGGCGCCCCGGCCCGGCGCTGCGCGAGGCCCGGGCGCTCGCCGCGGTGCCGCTGCACAAGCTGCGCGGGACCGACCCGAACTGGCGCTTCGAGCGGATCCTCAGGATCGAGCGGGCGCGGGCGGTCTCCTCGACGTTCTTCCTGCTGGCGGGCCACGCGCATCCGGCGGACGGGGCCGTCCCGGCCGCCTACGAGCGCCTGCGCCCCCGGCTAGTCGAGACGATCCTCGCGGGCGGCGGCGAGGTCGGGCTCCACGGGAGCTACACCGCCGCCGCCGACG
This sequence comes from Thermoleophilia bacterium, assembly GCA_023382435.1. Lineage (GTDB taxonomy): Bacteria > Actinomycetota > Thermoleophilia > Gaiellales > Gaiellaceae > JAHDVS01. The sequence continues at coordinate 20,594 of JAHDVS010000009.1, read as the reverse complement.
CGGCGCTGCTCGCCCGCGAGAAGGAGCGGCTGGAGACGCTCGCCGGCCCGCTGGCGGGGCAGCGCTACCACTACCTGCGGGTCAACCCGCACGCGAACCTGGCGCCGCTCGCCGGGCTTCGCTTCCGCTACGACACGAGCCTCGGCTTCGCCGACCAGCCGGGCTTCCGGGCCGGGATCGCCCACCCGTTCCGGCCCTGGGACGCCGCCGCCGGCGTGCCGCTCGACCTCGTCGAGATTCCGCTTGCGGCCATGGACGTGACGCTCGCGGAGGAGCGCTATCTCGGGCTCTCCGCGGCCGCGGCCGAGCGGCGGCTGCTCGACCTGGTCGAGTGGGCCGCCGAGCACGGCGGCGGCTTCTCGGTGCTCTGGCACTCCGACCGGTTCGACCCCGCGAGCTCGCGGGGCTGGGACCGGCTCTACTTCCGCTTCATCGAGGCGGTTCGCGCCCACGGGGGCGTCTGCCTGTCCGCGCGGGAGCTCGCCGAGGAGGCCCGCGCGTGGCTCACCTAGCCGCGCCCGCGCCCGGCACGTGACGGCGCGCATCGCGTGTACCGTGGCCGGCGGATGCGACTGCTCCTCGTCAGCCTCTACTGGCCTCCCGCCGGCGGGGCCGGCGTCCAGCGGCCGCTCAAGCTGGCGGGCCATCTGGCCGCTCTCGGTCACGACGTCCACGTGCTCGCGCCCGACGATCCGAAGTGGCTGCACCGAGACCCGTCGCTCGTCTCACCCCCGGGTGTGACCGTGCACCGGGCTCGTAACCTCGGGCCGCGGGCCCGTCGGCCCGCAGAGGAACTGCGAGACCGCCGCGGCGCCGGGCGGCTCGCGCTGCGCGCGGGGCTCGCCCTGCGCGGCGCGCTCGTGCCCGACGCGAGCGTGCTCTGGAACGCCACGGCGGCGCCGACCGCCGTGCGGCTCGCCCGTCGCCTGCGGATCGACGCCGTGCTCACGACCTCGCCGCCCGGCTCCATCCACCTCGCCGGAGCGGCCGCGCGCCGCGCCGCCGGTGTCCGCTGGGTCGCCGATCTCAGGGACTCGATCGCCCTGCACCCACACCGCCGCCGCGACGTGCGCGGGGAGAGGGCGCTCGCGCGCCTGGTCGCGCGCCGCGCCGACGCCGTCGTGTGCGCGTCGCGCGCGATCGCGGACGAGATGGCGGTGCTCGGTGTCGCCGGCCGTCTCGAGGTGATCGGCAACGGCTGCGACTTCGAGGACTTCGAGGGACTCGAGTACCGGCCCGACCCGCGCTTCCGGATCACGCACGCGGGCAGCTTCTTCGGCCGCCGCGACCCGCGGCCGTTCCTGGAGGCGCTCGCCCGCTCCGACAGCGCCGTCGCGGCCCGGTTCGTCGGCGACTTTCGCTCGAGCGATCGTGAGTACGCAGAACGGCTCGGTCTCGGCGATCGCCTCGAGCTCCTTCCCTACCTGCCCCGCGCCGACGTGCTCGCGCTGCAGCGGGACTCCGAGGCGCTGCTCCTGCTGATCCCCGAGGCCGACGGCCGCGGGCGCGGGGTGCTGTCCGGCAAGGTGTTCGAGTACCTGGCAGCCGAGCGCCCGGTGCTCGCCGCCGTGCCGCCTGACGGGGAAGCCGCCGCGCTCCTCCGCGAGGTCGGGGCGGGGGTCGTCGTGGCGCCCGACGACGTGGACGGACTCACGGCGGCGCTCGCGGGGCTCGTCGAGCGCTGGCGGGCGGGCGCTCTCGGCGGATCGCCGCTCGCCCCCGAGGTCCGCGCGCGGCTCTCGCGCCGCGCCCGCGCGGAGGAGCTCGTCGCGGTCCTGGAGGCGCTCGGGTGAGCGTGGCGCTGCCGGCAGGCGCGGCGGGGCGCGGGCGCTCCGTCGCGGTGTCGCGGACTGCCGTCGTCGACGCGTTGCTGTTCGCGAGCGTGTTCACGATCACGTTCGCGAAGGTGCGCTGGACCGCCGGGGCCGCCGACATCAACATCTCGGACATCACGGCGAGCCTGTTCGTGATCGCGTTCGCCGGCGCCCGCGTCGCCCGCCGCGACGGCCGGTTGCCTCGCACGGTCGGGGTGCTGCTCGCGTTCCTCGCGCTGTTCACGGTGGTCTACCTGTTCGGGTTCTTCAACCTGGGGACGACCGCCGACCGCGACCTGTTCGCGAAGGGGCTCGTCAGATTCCTGATCCACTTCGCCTTCCTCTGCTGCGCGGTCGCGCACCTCGCCCGGCGGGGTCCCGCCTTCTACTGGCGCGCGCTTGGCTGGCTCGTCGCCGGGATCGCCGCGAACTGCACGTACGGGCTCGTCCAGCTGGCGGTGGCGGAGACGAGCGGCGGCAATCTCGACCAGACCGTGCTGTCGGCGATCGGGAGCTACCAGCGGGGCGGTATCAACGTCTACGGGGCGGTGGGCGGTGCGAACGTGTACCGGACGAACGCGCTGATGCTCGACCCCAACCACCTCGGGATCATGCTGATCGTGCCCCTGCTCGTGCTGTTGCCGGTCTACCTGAGGCTGGAGCGCGGCCACCGGTTGCGCGTGCCGCTCGCGCTCACGCTGGCGTTCCTGGCGGTGATCGAGCTGACCACGCTGTCGCGCAGCGGCCTGCTCGGGCTCGCGGTCGGCCTCGTCGTCCTAGCCGTCCCGTATCGGAGGTACCTGCTGTCGGCCCGCGTGCTGGTACCGCTCGCCGTCGTCGTTCTCGCAGTCGGCGCGGTCGTGGCGCAGCGGACCGGCTTCTTCGAGCAGGTGCTGCGCTCCCGGGTCAGCATCGGCGGCGGGTCGACGCGCGTCCACCTGGAGCTGTACGAGCTGCTGTCGCCGGTACTGCAGAGCCACCCGCTGTTCGGGCTCGGGCTGAACACGTTCTCGACGTTCTACGAGTTCGTGACCGGCAAGTCGAACTGGGGCCCGCACTCCTACTACGTCGCCGTCCTGGCCGAGACCGGGGTCGTCGGCGCGGCGGCGTTCCTCGCCTACCTCATGTACCTGTTCCGCCGCCTCTCGGCCCTGCGACGGCTCGGGCGGGCCCTGGCTGCGGCCGGGGACGCAGCGGCCGCGCGCGTGCTCCCGCTCGGCTACGGGCTCACGGCCGCGCTCGTCGGCACGCTCGTCGCCAACGTCTTCTACCTGACCATGCAGATGTACTACTTCTTCGCGCTCGCGATGCTGATCGTGGCGGCGCCCGCCGTCTTCGCGCGCGGGCGCCAGGATCGCCCCCCGGGCGGGCCGGGCTAGACTCGCGGGGTGTTTCGCCGGGCCCTGTTCTGGACGAGCCTCGGGGCGATCGCGTGGACGCACGCGGGCTACCCGTTGGCCGCGGCCGCGCTCGCTCGCCGCCGGGGGCGGCCGGTGCGCAAGGGGGAGCTGACGCCGAAGGTGACGGTGATCGTCGCCGCCTACGACGAGCAGGACGTGATCGAGCGGCGGCTCGAGAACCTGCTTGCGCTCGACTACCCGCCCGAGCTCGTCGAGATCGTCGTCGCTTCCGACGCCTCGACCGACCGGACGGACGAGCTCGTCGAGGCGGTGGCCGCGCGCGAGCCCAGGGTGAGACTGCTGCGCTGTCCCCGGGGCGGGAAGGTGCAGGCCCAGAACCTCGCGGTGCGCGAGACGGACGGCGAGCTGCTCGCGTTCTCCGACGCCAACGCGACCTGGGCCCCCGACGCGCTGCGGCTGCTCGTGCGCCCGTTCGCCGACCCCGACGTCGCCTACGTCTGCGGGCGCCTGCGGCTGCTGCGACCCGACGGGACGAACCGGGAGGGCGCCTACTGGCGCTACGAGCTCTGGCTGCGCGAGCAGGAGTCCGCGCTCGGCTCCGTGACCGGCGGCAACGGCTCGATCTACGCCGTCCGCCGCTCCGACTACCTCGAGGTCGACCCGCGCTTCGGCCACGACCTCTCGTTCCCGTACCTGATGGTGCAGCGCGGCCGCCGGGCCGTCTACGAGCCCACCGCGCAGGCGTTCGAAAAGCCCTCGCGCGACCTCGAGGACGAGTACCACCGCAAGGTGCGGATGTTCGAGCACTGCTGGCTGATGCTGCTTCGGGGAGGGATGCTGCGCGGCGTGCCGGCCCTGTACGCCGTCCAGCTCGTCTCTCACCGCGCGCTTCGCTACGGGAGCGGGCTCGCCCACGCGGCGCTCGCCATCTCGAGCCTCGGCCTCGCCGGGCGCGCCGGCGTCTACCGGGTCGCGCTGGCGGCGCAACTCGCAGGCCTCGGCCTCGCGGCCGCGGGCCGCTTGCGCGCGCCGGTCCCCGGCGCGGCGCTCGCCTACTACTACCTGCTCGTCACCCAGGCGACGGCGGTCGCGCTCGCCCGCTACGTGCGCTCGGGCGTCCCGGCCGTGTGGGACAAGGCCGGGGGCAGCAGGTGAAGCGGGCACTCGACCTCGCCGGCGCGGCGTTCCTGCTCGTCCTCACCGGTCCGATCGTCCTCGCCGCCGCCGTCGCGGTGAAGCTCGAAGATCGCGGCCCCGTCCTCTATCGCCAGCGCAGGGTCGGTCTGCGCGGCTCGGAGTTCGAGCTCCTGAAGCTGCGCACGATGGTCGTCGGCGCCGAGCGGCTGGGCGCAGGCTACGCGGTCGACCGGGGCGATGCGCGGATCACGCGGTCGGGGCGATTGCTCCGGCGGCTCTCGATCGACGAGCTACCCCAGCTCTGGAACGTGGTACGCGGCGAGATGAGCCTGGTCGGCCCCCGCCCGACGCTCTCCTACCAGGTGCAGCGCTACACGCCGCGCCAGCGCCGCCGGCTCGACGTGAAGCCCGGGTTGACCGGCTGGGCGCAGGTCAACGGCCGCGCGGCGCTGCCCTGGGATGCGCGGATCGAGCTCGACGTCTGGTACGTCGAGCGTCGCTCGCTCCTGCTCGACCTGTGGATCCTCGCCCGCACGCCGGGCGCGCTCTTCCGTGGCACCTACAAGGGCGAGCGCGGCGGCTGGCACGGCGGCGGCGAGGCTCAGCGCCCGTAGCTCGCGGTTGCGCTCGCCTCGGCGAGGACATTGCCGGCGATCGAGCGTTCGAACGCGTCCCGATCGGATCCTGGCTCCAGGCCGAGCTCGCGGTCGATCGCGAGCAGGCGGAACGCGTAGCGGTGCGTCTCCCCCTCGGGCGGGCAGGGGCCGTCGTAGCCGATCTCATCGAAATCGTTGCGCCCCTGGCGCAGTGGCCCGGGGCTCTCGATCTTGCTGTCCCCGGGGATGTTCTCCGGGAGCGAGTCCACGGCGGGCGAGAGGCCGAACACGAGCCAGTGGGTGAAGCCGTCCGCATCGGGGTCCTCGAGCACGAGCACGAGCTCGCGGGTTCCCTCGGGCAGGCCCCGCCAGGCGAGGGCGGGCGAGACGTCGTCCCCGTCGCAGCCGAAGCGCGCGTCGATCGTGGTGCCTCCGGCCGCCACCGAGAGCTCGAAGCCCTCGACCGCCGGCCCCGTCGTGGGTCCGGGTGGCTCGCCCGCGCAACCCGTGAGGGCAGCGAGCGCGAGAGCGCCGAGTGCGAGCGGGCCACGCATCGAGCGCAAGCGTAGAGGCGATCGCCGACCGAGGCCACCGCCCGGGTGCCGTGCCGGCCCCTGGTACAGTCGCGGCCGTGACCGACCGAAACCCCCGGGCGGGTGGCCTGGCGCCTGACGAGCAGGAGATCGACCTGGCCCGCCACTGGTGGCTGGTCGTCGCCCGCTGGTGGCTGGTAGCCGCTGCCGTCGCTGTCGGAATCGTGGTCGGTCTGCTCGTCTCCCTGGGTGGCGGCACCGTCTACCAGGCCCGGGCGACCGTCTACCTCGGCCAGCCGCTCTCGCCGAGCGGCTCGAGCCAGGTGCAGGGCCTCCAGACGAACCCGTCAACCGTGAACCAGGTCGTCAAGAGCCGCTCCGTGGTCGCGTCCGTCGCCGGCCGGGTCGGCGTGCCGGCCGACCGGCTGCGAGCCGGGGTCTCGAGCAAGCCCGTCTCGGGAGCGGTCGCCCGGCTCGGGCAGACCCCCCTCGTTGAGGTGGTCGTGCGCGGCCCCTGGCGCCGCCAGAGCGCGGACGCGGCGAACCTGCTCGCGGACGCGGTCGTCGAGCGGGTCTCCGGGTACGCCGATGCGAAGATCGCGCAGTTCTCGGTCCTCCTCGAGAGCGTCGACGTACAAATCGAGCAGGCCGAGGACGCCGTTGCGCGCTACCGGGCGGCGCTCGAGGATGATGCCGCTCCCGCCCTCTCCGCCACCGACCGGCTCGTGCTCGTCGGCCTCCTCGATGGGGCGGAGCAGCGTCGCGGCCAGCTCGTCCAGTTGCGGACCCAGACGCAGCTCTCGCTTACGCTCGCCAACGAGGTCGAGCGCGGCCAGGTCGTGACCCGTGCGTCGGCGACCAAGGTCGACGCGCGCAGCCCGCGCACCTCGATCATTGTCGGCGCCGTGATCGGGCTCGTCGCCGGGGTCGCGCTGGCGCTCCTGTGGGAACCGGTGCTGCGGCGGACGCGCGGGACGGCCGAGGTGTGACCACGGCCGTCGTCACCGGCGGCGCCGGGTTCCTCGGCTCGCACCTCTGCGATTACCTGCTGGCGCAGGGCCACCGCGTCATCTGCGTGGACAACCTCGACACCGGCTCGCTCCAGAACATCGAGCACATCCGCGACGGCGACTTCGTGTTCCGAAACCACGATCTGACCGCGCACATCGAGATCGACGGCCCCGCCGATCTCGTCTTCCACCTCGCCAGCCCCGCCAGCCCCATCGACTACCTGCGGCTGCCGCTGCACACGCTCAAGGTGGGGTCCTACGGGACGCACAACGCGCTCGGGCTCGCGAAGTCCAAGCGGGCGCGGTTCCTGCTCGCCTCGACGAGCGAGGTCTACGGTGACCCGCTGGTGCATCCGCAGCCCGAGACGTACTGGGGCAATGTCAACCCGATCGGCCCGCGCGGCGTCTACGACGAGGCGAAGCGCTACGCGGAGGCGATGGCGATGGCGTACCACCGCCAGCAGGGTGTCGACACCCGCATCGCCCGCATCTTCAACACGTACGGGCCGCGGATGCGCCCGTTCGACGGCCGGGCGATCCCGACGTTCGTCCGCCAAGCGCTCGAGCAGAAGCCGCTCACGGTGTTCGGCACCGGCCGCCAGACCCGCAGCTTCTGCTACGTGGACGATCTCGTCCGGGGGCTCTATGCGCTTGCGCTGAGTGACGAGCATCTGCCCGTGAATCTCGGCAACCCCGACGAGTGGACGCTGCTCGAGCTCGCGGAGGCCGTGGTGCGGGCGACCGGCTCGAAGAGCGAGATCGTGTTCGAGGCGCTCCCGGTCGACGACCCGCAGGTGCGCTGCCCCGACATCTCGAGGGCGCGCGAGCTCCTCGGCTGGGAGCCCGAGATCGGTCTGGAGGAGGGCCTGCGGCGGACGATCGCGTCGTTCGCCGGCGGCCGCTCCATCGCCGGCGCGTAGGCTACCGGGGTGGTCGAGCCCCTCCTCGTTCGCGCCGCCCGGCGCGAGCCGGTCGAGCGGACGCCCGTCTGGTTCATGCGTCAGGCCGGTCGCTCGCTCCCCGAGTACCGGGAGGTGCGACGGCGGCTCGACCTGTTCGGGATCTGCCGTCGCCCGGACGTGTGCGCCGAGGTCACGCTCCAGCCGGTCGAGGCCCACGGCGTCGATGCCGCGGTCATCTACTCCGACATCATGCTCCCCTGCCTCGGCATGGGGGTCGACGTCGAGCTCGTCGAGGGCGTCGGCCCGGTCGTGGCCCAGCCGGTGCGCGGGCTCGGGGACGTCGCGGCGCTACGACAGCTCGAGCCCGCCGTCGATCTGCCGTTCGCACTCGAGTCGATCCGGCTCGTGCGTGGCGCGCTCGCGCCCGAGCGGGCGGTCGTCGGCTTCGCGGGCGGTCCGTTCACTGTCGCCGGCTACCTCGTCGAGGGGCGGCCGAGCCGCACCTTCGTCGAGACGAAGCGCTGCATGTACGGGGCCCCGGAGGTCTGGCACGCGCTGATGGAGAAGCTGGCGGACGCATTCGTCGGCTACGTCGCCGCCCAGGTCGAGGCCGGCGCCGACGTGATCCAGCTCTTCGACTCCTGGGCCGGCGCCCTCTCCGTCGACGATTACGCCGAGTTCGTCGCACCGTACTCGGCGCGTATCCTCGCCGCCGTGGACGTGCCCACGATCCACTTCGCGACCGGCGCGACGCATCTGCTGGCGGATCTGGCGGTGGCGGGCGGCGACGTGATCGGGCTCGACTGGCGGGTTCCGATCGACCGCGGCTGGGTGCTGGCGGGAGCGGACAGGGGTGTGCAGGGGAACCTCGACCCGGCGCTTCTGCTCGGTCCGTTCGAGCGGGTCGAGGCGGCCGCGGAGAGGATCCTCGAGCTGGTCGACGGCCGGCCTGGGCACATCTTCAACCTCGGCCACGGCGTCCTCCCGGAAACCGATCCGTCCGCGCTTCGCCGCCTGCGCGAGCTCGTGCACGAGCGCACGCGGCGGGCGGCGGCCTGAGCGGGCGGCGGAGGCGTCCGGCCGGCGTTGCGCCTGTCGCCACACACGTGGCACGTTTTCGGCGCGATCCGCGCGCATCGCGTGGGCCTTTCCCCGGTAGGCTCAAAGCGGGAGGAGGCACGGGGTGGCCCCTCGGCCGTCGACGCGCTGGCGGAAGCTGGCAGCGGGGGGCGAACATCGCCGGCGTCGCCCCGGGCCCGGTGAGCTAGTCTCCGGACGTGAGATACCCGGAGCGCTCGTCACGGGGCCGGCTGGCAGCGAGATCCACGAGACGAAGGCAACGATGACCGGAGGGGAGAGCCCTGAGCGCCCGTAGTTGTCCCGACTGGCCGATGCTGCTCGACACCGCGCCAGACCTTCACATGAAGCATTTCACCGTCGCAGAGGCGAGACTCCCGTCGGAGGTGCTGGTCGCGCTGCGAGATGTGCCGCTCGAGACCGTGGCGATCTGCGCGGACGTCGAGCACCACGTCTTCAATGCGGACCATACGGATCCTCAGGTGGCCGACGCGCTTCGGCGCACCCACTGGTTCGACCTGCGCGAGTGGATCAAGGGCGGGCCCGGTAGCGGCCAGGCCCCGTAGCTTCAGCGCCCGGCCAGCGCGGTCAGCGGCACGCCGCCCTCGAGGAGGGCCCGGCCGACGACCGCGCCCTCGAGACCGATCGCCTCGATGCTCGCGAGGTCGGCCTCGGAGCGGACGCCTCCCGCGGCCACCACGGGTCCGCCAAAGAGCTCCCGCACGCGGGCCAGCAGCACGAGATCGGGGCCGCCCATCGTTCCGTCCCGCTCGATCGCCGTGCAATGGAGCCGGGCGACCCCGGCCGTCGCGCACCGCCTCGCCGCGGCGTCGACGGCGAGGTCGGTGACCTGCTCCCAACCCGACACGGCGATCCGCCCCTCCCGGACGTCGACGGCGACCACGAGCTGCTCGCCAAGCGCTTCGGCAAAGCGCTCGAGCGCGCCGGGCGCGGAGAACGCGGCCGTGCCCACGATCACGCGCGTCGCCCCCGCCGCGAGCAGGGCGAGCGCGTCGGCGGTCGAGCGGATCCCACCGGAGGCCTGCACGGGCACGGGCGCTGCGACGCGGGCCAGCCGGGCGATCAGATCGGGCCGGGTGCGGCCCGCGCGCGCGCCCCCGAGGTCGACGATGTGGATCAGGCTCGCCCCGGCAGCGGCGAAGCGCCGGACGAGCGCCTCCGGGTCGCCGGCCCGCAGGCTGACGCGCTCGAAGTCGCCGCGCTCGAGCCGGACAGCCTCGTCGCCCAGCAGATCGACGGCCGGGATCACCTGGAAGCCGACCCCGGAGCCTTGTTTCCCTTTCGATGTCATGTTACTATGCTAATACAGCAACAGCGAGAGGCGAGCCAGATGGCGAAGGAGCAGTCACACACGTGGGCGACGAACGAGATCAGAGACCTCTTCGAGACCGTGCTGGAGCTCGAGAGCCCGGGGGAGACGGAGAGCTTCTTCCGGGATCTTTGCACGCTCTCGGAGCTCGAGGCGATGGCGCACCGCTGGCAGGTCGCGAAGCTCGTCGATCAGGGGCTGCCGTACCACGAGGTGAGCCGGCGGACGGGCGCGTCGACGACGACGGTGACCCGCGTGGCGCACTGGCTGCGCCACGGGGAGGGCGGCTACCGGCAGGCGCTGGAGCGGTGGAAGGCTCGTTCGACGAGCGCCTGAAGATCGCGATCCCCGCGAAGGGCAGGCTGCGCGAGCCGGCGATCGAGCTGCTCGAGGAGGCTGGCCTCGGCCCGGAGGAGCCGGGTGAGCGGGCGCTCGCGTTCCCGTGTCGCAACGCTCCCGTCGAGGTGTTGCTCGTCCGGGCCGCCGACATCCCCGAGTACGTGCAGGACGGGGTCGTCGACTGCGGGATCACGGGCGCCGACCTCGTGCGCGAGCGCGGCGCCGAAGTGAGCGAGCTGCTCGCGCTCGGCTTCGGAGGCTGCACGCTCCAGGCGGCTGTGCCCCAGGAATCTCGGGTCACGTCGCTCGGCGGTCTCGACGGGATGCGAATCGCGACGGTGTTTCCCCGTCTCGCCCGCGAGCTGCTCGAGGAGCAGGGAATCGCGGTGCAGATCGTGGACGTGACCGGTTCCGTCGAGGTCACGCCCCGGCTCGGGCTGGCGGACGCGATCGTCGACCTCGTCTCGAGCGGCAACACGCTCCGTACGAACGGGCTGCGCTCGCTCGGCTCGCTGTTCTCCTCGCAGGCCGTCCTCGTCGGCGGCGCGGAGCCCGACGCCGCCGCCCTGCACCTGGCGCGTGTGCTGAAGAGCGTCGTCAACGCCCGGGACACCCGCTACCTGATGATGAACGCGCCGGAGAGCGCCCTCGATCTCCTCACCCGGCTCGTTCCGGCCGGGCGGGCGCCGACGGTGCTGCCACTCGCCGAGCCGGGGATGGTCGCCGTGCACGCGCTCGTGCCGGCCGCGGACGTCTGGCGTCTCCTGCCCGAGCTCGAGGCTGCGGGCGCCTCCTCGATCCTGCTCGTCCCCGTGGAGCGGCTGCTCGGATGAGCGGCGGCCTCGTCGGGTCCATGCGCTCGCTTCCGCCCGGGTTCCAGGCGTACCGCTGGGCGCCCTCGACCGCAGAGCTCGCGCGGCGCGCCGGGCTCGATCCGAGCCAGCTCGTGCGCTTCGACGGCAACACGTCGCCGCTGCCCCTCCCCTCGTCGCGGCCGGGCGCGATCGCCCGCGCGCTCGCGGAGGTGAACACGTATCCGCACGGCGGCTACGGCGAGCTCCTGCGCGCGATCGCGGAGAAAGACGGGGTCGAGCCGGGGAACATCGTGCTCGGCGCCGGCGGCGACGATCTGATCCTGCTCTGCGCGCGCGCGTTCCTCGGGCCGGGTGACCGCGCCGCGATCGCGACCGAGCCCACCTATCCGCTGTACCGGATCGCGGCGGGCCTGGCCGGTGCCGAGATCTCGGCCGACCGGCCGGTGGTGACGTTCGTGTGCCGCCCGGACAACCCGAGCGGCGCGCTCGTCGAGCTGCCCGCGGCGCGCCCGCTCGTGGTCGACGAGGCGTACTTCGAGTACGCGGGGGAGACCGCGGCCGGCCTGATCGAGGACGGGGTGATCGTGATCCGGACGTTCTCGAAGGCGTACGCGCTCGCGGGCGCGCGGGTCGGCTACGCGCTCGCGGACGCCGACACGGCGGCGGAGCTGAACCGCCGCCAGGCACCGCTCGCGGTCTCGACGCTCTCGGCCGCGCTCGCGCTCGCGGCGCTCCAGTCGCCGCCTGATGTTGCGCCCGTGGTCGAGGAGCGCGAGCGGCTCAGCCGCGCGCTGCGCGCGCTCGCGCTCGAGCCGCTTCCCTCGCGGGCGAACTTCGTGTTGGTTCCGGTCGCGGAGCCCGAGACGGTCGGTGACGCGTTGCTCCGGGCCGGGGCGGTCGTCCGGATCTTCCCCGACGCGATCCGGATCTCCGTGCGGGACGAGGCCGACGACGATCTGCTGCTCGCCGCCCTGGCCCGCGCGCTCGACCGGCCGAGCCCGGTGGCGGAGCCGGGCGGACGGCGGATCCGCCACCTGCGCGCCACCGCCGAGACCCGGATCGCGATCCGGGTCTCGCTCGACGGCGCGAGCCGCGTGCACGTCGCCACGGGGAACGGGATCTACGATCACTTCCTCGAGCAGCTCGCCTTCCACGGGGGGCTCGATCTGATGCTCGAGGGCGCGGGCGACCTCGAGACCGGGCCGCACCACACCGCGGAGGATGCTGCGCTCGCGCTCGGCGAGACGCTCGACCGGGCGCTCGGCGATCGCCGGGGAATCGCCCGCTACGGCGACGCGGTCGTGCCGATGGACGACGCGCTCGCCCGCGCCTCCGTCGATCTCGGCGGCCGGCCCTGGTGCGAGTGCAGCCTCGAGCGGGAGCCGGGCATGGCGCTGCACATGTTCCAGAGTCTCGCGCAGGCGGGCCGTCTCGGCCTGCACGTCGAGGCGACCGGCCGCGACGAGCACCACGTCGCCGAGGCCGCCTTCAAGGCGGTCGGCCGCGCTCTGCGCGTCGCGCTACGCCTCGAGAGCGCGGGCATTCCCTCGACGAAAGGCCTTCTGTGACCCGCCTCACCGGCCCCGGCGGCGGGGCCACCCCGTGCCTCCACCCGCTTTCAGCCTACCGGGGAGGTTCGCGCGGGTGTGTGGCCGCATGCGCCGGAAGGGTGACGGGACAGTGACGGGTGTTCGCATCTGCGAGTACGGCGCGGGCAACACCCTGTCGGTCGAGGTGGCGCTGCGGCGGCTCGGGGCGGACGTTGCGGTCACGAGCGAGCCCGCGGACGTGCTCGCCGCTGACCTCGCGGTGTTGCCGGGCGTCGGCTCGGCCGCGAGCGCGATGGCCGGGCTGGAGGCGCGGGGCCTCGCCGGTGCGCTGCGAGAGCGGGTCGCCGCCGGGCGACCGACGCTCGGGATCTGCCTCGGGCTCCAACTCGCGCTCGAGCAGTCGGAGGAGGACGGCGGTGTCGCCGGTCTCGGCCTCCTGCCCGGGCGAGCGGTCCGCCTCCGCGAGGGCCGCGTGCCTCGGATCGGCTGGGCGCCCGTCGAGCCGGGCGGTGAGGCGTTCTACTTCGCCCACTCCTACGCCGCCGAGACGAGCGCGGCGACGGCCCGGTCCGAGGGGATCGTGGCCGAGGCCCGGCTCGGCAGCTTCGTCGGCGTCCAGTTCCACCCGGAGAAGTCCGGTGCCGCCGGTGCCCGCTACCTCGAGCGCGTCGTGCGGGAGGCTGGCTGATGCCCCTGCCCCGCCTGATCCCCTGTCTCGACGTCGCCGCCGGGCGGGTCGTCAAGGGCGTCCGCTTCGAGGGTCTTCGCGACGTCGGTGACGCGGTCGAGCTCGGCGCTGCCTACTCGGACGCCGGCGCCGACGAGCTCGTGTTCCTCGACATCAAGGCGACGCTCGAGGAGCGCGCCTCGCTCGTGCAGCTCGTCCGCCGCGTCGCGGAGCGGCTCGCGATCCCGTTCACGGTCGGCGGCGGCGTGCGCGCCGTCGACGACGCGGCCGCGCTGCTCGATGCGGGCGCCGACAAGGTCTCTGTCAACTCCGCCGCCCTCGACCGGCCCGAACTGATCGCGGAGCTGGCGGGGCGGCTCGGCTCACAGGCCGTCGTGGTCGCGATCGACGTCTCCGCCGGCGAGGTCTACTCGCACGCGGGAACCCGCCCGACCGGGCGGGAGGTGACTGCCTGGGCGCTGGAGGCGGAGCAGCGCGGCGCTGGCGAGGTCCTGCTCACCTCGATCGACGCGGACGGCACCCGCGAGGGCTACGACCTGCCCGTCACCCGTGCGGTCGCGGCCGCGGTCACGATCCCCGTGATCGCCTCGGGCGGCGCCGGCACGGCCGCACACGTCGCCGAGGCGCTCGGAGTCGCCCAGGCTGCCCTGCTTGCCTCGATCCTCCACGAGAACCCGGCCCGGCTCGTCTCGCTCCGCGAGGAGCTGGCCGCGCTCGGCGTCCCCCTGCGCGATGCAGCCTGAGCTGAGAGCGGCGATCGTCCAGGACGCTGCGAGCGGCCGCGTGCTGATGCTCGCCTGGATGGACGACGAGGCGCTTCGCCTCACGCGCGAGACCGGCCTCGCCCACTTCTTCAGCCGCTCGCGGCAGCGGCTCTGGAAGAAGGGCGAGACCTCCGGCAACACGCTCTCCGTCGTCGAGCTGCGAGACGACTGCGACGGCGACGCGATCCTCCTGCGCGTCGAGCCCGCCGGCCCCGCCTGCCACACCGGCTCGCTCTCGTGCTTCGCCCCGTGGCTCTGGCGCCGCATCGCCGAGCGGGCGCAGACCCGCCCGGAGGGCTCCTACGTCGCCGGCCTGCTCGCCGGCGGCCCCGCGAAATGCGCCCAGAAGCTCGGCGAGGAGGGGGTCGAGGCGGCGCTCGCTGCTGCCGGTGAGAGCGACGAGCGACTCGTTTCCGAGCTCGCCGACCTCTGGTTTGCGAGCTACGTCGTCCTGGCCTCCCGCGGGCTCGACCCCACCGCGGTCGAGGAGGAGCTCGCGCGGCGCGCCGCCGCCGCCGACTCAGCCGCCGAGCGCTGAGCTGACGCTCGCGACGTCCGCGAGCGTCGAGAACCCATCTGCCTGCGCGGCCAGCGTCGTCTCGTGCACGACCGCGTGCGGAATCGTCCGCCCGTCCGGCCCCTCGAGATCGCGCGTTGCGGTCCCGTCCGTGAGGAAGACGACGTCGAAGCCGCGGGCGTGCGCCTGGCGCGCCGTCGTGTCGCAACACATGTGGGTCATGAAGCCGGCGATCACCACGGTCGCGGCACCGAGCCCGGCGAGCACCCCGTCGAGCCCCGTGCCGTCGAACGAGCCCGGCAGGTGCTTCACGACCAGCGGCTCGCCCGCAGCCGGGGCGACCTGCGGCATCGTCTCCACCGCCGGCGTGCCGGTCTCGAACACCCCGGCTCCGGGCTGCTCGTGGTGCTGGACGTGGACGACGCCGGCCCCGTGCTCGCGCGCCGCTGCCAGCAGGCCCTCGAGCCGCTCGAGGACGGCGGGGCCGTCGGGGATCCGAAGCGGGCTCCCGCGGTCGAAGTACTCCCGCTGGACGTCGATCAGGAGAAGCTCCGGCCGTTCGATCGCCCGACTCTAGCGGCTACCCTGAGGCGGTGGGCAAGGGCTACGCGGAAGGTCCTGCGGCGGAGGAGCGCTTCGCCGAGCTCGAGCGCGCCGAGCGAGCGAGTGACGCCAGGGAGGTCGCGACCCGCCCGGCCGTCTACGGCTCGACGCCCGACGAGCCCGAGCGCCACTTCATCGGCTGGCTCGGCGAGGTCGACCCGGACACGTTGTTCGCAGCCGGCGAGGCCTGGGGCCTGACCGTCGTCCGCCGCCCCGCCTGACCTCACTCGTTCGAGGGAGGGAGTACCCCGATCGAGTGAGGGACGTCCCTCGACCGGGTGACGCGCCCGTCAGGCGAGCTCGAGCAGGACCTTGCCGACCTTGCCGGGCCCGTCCAGCCGGTCGAACGCGGCCGCGATCTCGGCGAGCGGGAAGACCGAGTCGACGAGCGGGCGGATCCGGCCCGACGCCAGGTGCGGCACGAGCTCGCGCTCGAACGAGCGCACCGCGAGCGCCTTCTCCTCGAGCGGCCGTGCGCGCAGCACGGTGCCGCGCAGCGTCGCCCGCTTCATCATCAGCGCGAGCAGGGAGAGCGTTACCTCCCCGCCGCTCGCGACCCCGACGACGGCGATCCGCCCCTTCGGTGCGAGCACGCGCAGGTTCCCCGGGAAGTGGGAGGCACCGACCAGCTCGAGCACGACGTCGGCGCCGCGCCCGCCGGTCGACTCGAGCACCGCCCCGGCGAAGCCGTCGTCCGGGACGGCCTCGCCGCCGAGCGCCCGGACCGCCTCGGCCGCGCGCTCGGAGCGCACCGCCCCGAGCACCCGGGCGCCCCCGACGAGCCCGATCTGGACGGCGGCGGTACCGACGCCGCCCGCGGCGCCGTGCACGAGCAGGGTCTCGCCCGGGCGCAGGCCGCACTGGCCCATGATCGCGTCGTGCGCCGTGATGAACGCCTCCGGAACCGCCGCCGCCTCCCGTTCGTCGAGGCTGTCGGGGACGCGCGCGACGCAGCGCTCGTGCACCGGCACGAGGCTCGCGAGGCCGCCGCCGCCGACGAGCCCGAACACCCGCTCGCCGGGCCGCCACGTCGTGACCGCCGCCCCGCAGGCCTCGATCGTGCCGGCGACCTCGAGCCCGGGCACGTCCGGCGGGCTCCCGGGCGGGGCCGGGTAGTGACCCGCGCGCTGGGCGGTGTCGGCGGGGTTGAGGCCCGCGTAGCGCACTCGCACGAGCACCTCCTCGCTCCCCGGGACGGGGTCGGGGCGCTCCTCGACGCGCACGACCTCGTTGCCGCCCGCCCCGGCGAAGACGATCGCCCGCACCTTCAGCTCCCGGCCAACTCGCGGAAGCGCTCGAAGCGCACGGCCAGGCGCTCGCGATCGGGTCTCGCAGCCGGGCGCGGCAGCTCGATCGGCGCGCGGTGGAAGCCCTTGAGCAGATCGAGCATCGGCCCGTCCTCGTCCTCGAGCAGCTGCCTCGCCACGCGCACCTCGTAGTCGGGCGTGATCCCGACGAGATTCCGGTCGAACGCGCGATGGTGGATCGTGCAGAGGCTGAGCCCGTTCGTGACCGCGGCCGAGCCCGCGGGGTCGGCGTCGGGGACGATGTGGGCGGCGTCGAGCAGCCGCACCTCCCGCAGCCGGCAGACGGCGCAGCGCTCGTGGTAGGCGGGGAGGACGAGCCCCCGGAACCTGTCCTGGTGGAGCCGCAGGCGCGTCTCGCGGAAGACGTAGCGCCGCGAGAGCTCGTCCTCGAGCCGCACCGCGGCGGGCTCGGGCAGCGTCCGGTCCAGGTGGCCCGGTGTGACGAGGACGCGACGCTCGTTCAGGCGGTCGTCCTCGACGTACCAGGGGTAGAGCGGGCGGTACTTCCCCGGGTACGTGCCGACGAAGTAGACCAGCGGCACCCCGAGCTCGAAGGCCGCACGCAGCGCCCGGTTGTCCGGTTGGTCGACCGATCCCGCCCGGTACGCGTAGAGGTACCCGCCCGCGGCCTCCGCGTCGTCGTAGGGCGACCGGAACGAGGTGTTGATCGACAGCGCCGCCGGCCCGCGCTGCGCGGCGGCCCGGTAGATCCCCTTCTGGTAGTTGAGGAAGGGCACGCGCTCGCCCCGGAACGCGAACCCGTGCTGCAGCGCCCCCGCGTACGGCAGCTCGTCGCCGAGCTGCGCGCGGAGCGCATCGAGCGCGAGGAAGCACGCGGCGCGCAGGTCGTCGTCTCGCTCCACGGCGCGATTCTAGGGCCGGCCCGCGCCGGCGCCAACCGTGCCGCCGGCTCAGCCGGTGCAGCCGGCGAGCCGTGAGAGCTGCGTCCAGCGGCGGCTGCCGGTCGTCCCGAAGTCGTAGAGGCTCCCCCCGAGCACGTCCGCGGCGCACGTCGCGTTCACGAAGCCGCGCACCTGACCGCGGCGGGCGCGGTCGGCGACGCCGCCGATCACGTGGATCGGGATGTCCGGGTCGTCGACCTCGCGGCGCAGAACGGCGATCGCCTCGCCGACGTAGTCGCGCGTCTCGCGCTCGGTGCGCGTGCGGTAGGTGAAGTAGACCATCGGCAGGAAGACGTCGAACTTCGCGGCCAGACCCCGGTAAGGAAAGCCGGGCCAGACTCCGGGCGAGAGCTCGAGGCCGCGGGGCGAGGGGATGATCGCGCCGAGCGCGTACCCCGGCCCGGCGGCGGCGCGGGTCTTGCGGGCGACACGCAGGAGCCGCTTCGTGCGCAGCGCCGGGTTGCGGACGTCGGTCGCCTCGATGTCGAGCGCGAAGCCGTCGAAGCGCTGGCCCGCCGGAGTGCGGAACTCGATCGCGGCGAGCGAGCGGCGCACGTCCACTTTCGGCTTCAGGAACCCGGGCAGGTACCACGCGACGACCGCGAGCCCGCGCCCGTGCGCGGCCTCGATGAAGCGGCCGACGAGCGCGGGGCGGACGATCGCGGTTTTCTGGCGGTGGTTCGCGGTCTCGAGGTAGACGGTGCGAACGCCGCGCGCGGCGATCGCCGCGACGGCGGCCTCCGGGCTGCCCAGGGCGTCCCAGTCGTAGATGTCGACCCAGGTGGCGAGGCCCCGGTACGGATCGAGGTCGGCTGCCGCGGCGGGCGCGGGCAGTAAAGCGGCCAGGAGAGCGAAGCCGAGGACGGCGAGGCGTCTCACGTGAGACATGGTTACCGATTCGACGCGCGCGGGCTGCGGCCTTGCGGGGAACCCGCAGCCGGCTCGGTGCCCGTCCCGATGCGCGCCGCGAGGGGCGGCGGGCATGCTCGCACGAAACGCGAGACGCGGAGGGTAGATCGATGAGAGCGGCCGTGGTGTACGAATCCGCCTTCGGGAACACGCGCGAGGCGGCGAGCGAGGACACGCGCAAGAACCCCGACCATCGCTTCGAGGGCGAGCTCGAGCGGGCGCGGGAGTGGGGCCGGGCACTCGGCCGGGCCGCCCCCGGAGCTGCCTGAGCGCTCCCCGGTAGGATCCGGGGCGATGGACTCCCTCCGAGGCCGAGTGATCGCGATCCCGGGTGCGGGCGGCAGCCTGGGGCCGTTCGTAGCGCGGCGCCTGGCCGAGGCCGGCGCGACCGTCTCGCTCGCCGGCCGGAACCCCGAACGTCTGGCCCCGCTCGCGGCCGAGCTCCGCGGCGCCGACATCGAGGGAATCGATCTGCTCGACGAGGCAGCCGTCCGCGTCTGGGCGGAGCGGCTCGCGGCCGAGCACGGCGGCGTCGACGCGGTTGCGCACCTGGTCGGCGGCTACCGCGGCGGCACCCCGATCGAGGAGTCGGCGGCCGAGGACTGGGATGTCCTCTCCGCCCTGCTCGTGCGCACGACCCAGAACGTCGGCCGCGCGTTCGCGCCGCATCTGCTCGCGAGCGGCCGCGGCCGCTTCGCGATCGTCTCCTCCGGTCAGGCGCAGCAGCCCTCGCACGCTGCGGCCGCCTACGCTGCGGCCAAGGCGGCGGCCGAGACCTGGACGTTCGCGCTCGCCGACCGCTTCCGCGGCAGCGGCTCGACCGCGAACGCGGTCGTGATCGGCGCGATCGTCACCCCCGAGATGCGGGCCGAGCGCCCGGACGAGACGTTCGCGACGTTCACACCGGCCGGGGACATCGCCGAGGCGATCGCCTACCTGCTCTCGGACGCTGCCGCGACGATGAACGGCCAGCGGCTCGTCCTGCGCGGCGCGGCCTGAGCGACATCGGGGTCGGCCGGCCGGGCGATCCCCGTACGCGGGATCAGTAGGAAGCCGAAGCCGGGTTCGGCGTCGGCCCCGATGTGAGCCGCCCGCGCCGCGTCGAGACTTCGGGTCGTGCGGTGGTTTTCCGAGATTCGCGTGAGGCGCTTCGCGGTCATGCTGGCGCTCGTCGTGGCGCTGCCCGTGATCGGCGTCCTGGTCGCGGCGTACAGCGACTCCTCGGCGGCGGGCAAGGCGAAGTCGACCGCTGCCGACTACTGCCGCAGCAAGGGCGGGACGGTGCAGACCCGCTACCCGGCGCTCGGGGCGAACGACCCGAGCTCGCTTCGCCTCGCCGGCTCCGCCCGCTTCTGTAGGTGAGCGACCCGGAGCTCACGACGCGCGCGAGCTCCCGGCCGATCGCGCTCAGCTGCAGCCGGTGTTCTGGCCGCAGTCGCGGCACGTGTAGCAGGAGCCGGTGCGGATCATCCGGCCGCCGCACTTGGAGCACTCGACGGCGTCCTCCCACGCGTTGAAGAGCGCCGTCTGACCGGCCGGGGCCGCCAGCGGCGTGTACGAGGCGGTGCCGCCGTTCTCGAGCAGGTCGTGCGCCTCGGCCAGCCGGGCCTTCACCTCGGGGCTCATGATCCCGAGCTGCTGCTGCGTCTCCGTGTCGAGGAACTTCTTCCCCATCCAGCGGAAGATGTAGTCGACGAGCGACTTCGCGACACGGATGTCCGCGTCGTTCGTCATTCCCGACGGCTCGAAGCGCATGTGGCTGAACTTCGACACGTACACGTCGAGCGGCACGCCGTACTGGAGGCCGAGCGAGACGGAGATCATGAACGAGTTCATCAGGCCGGCCAGCGTCGTGCCCTCCTTCGCGATGTCCACGAAGATGTCGCCCGGGGTGCCGTCATCGAACAGGCCGACGTGGATGTACCCCTCGTAGTCGCCGACACGGAACTTGCGGCCGACCTCGGTGCGGTCGTCCGGGAGCCGGCGGCGCCGGGGCTTGCCGAGCAGGGAAGCCGCCGCCCCGTTGTCCTTCCCGGACAGGGGTTGGGCGACCTTGCAGTTGTCGCGGTAGATCGCGATCGCCTTCACGCCCAGCTGCCAGGCCTCGATGAGCAGCTGGGAGACCTCGTCGACGGTGACCTGCTCGGGAAGATTGACGGTTTTCGAGATCGCACCCGAGATCGCCGGCTGCACGGCGCCCATCATCTTCACGTGCCCCATGTAATGGATCGCCCGCTCGCCGATCGCGCAGTCGAACACGGGGTAGTGCTCCGTCTTCACGAACGGCGCCCCGACGATCGTGTTGCGATCGTCGATGTAGGCGACGATCTGGTCGACCTCCGCCGGCGCGTAGCCGAGCTTCTCGAGCGCCATCGGCACCGTCCCGTTGACGATCGTGATCTCGCCGCCGCCGACGAGCTTCTTCGACTTGACGAGCGAG
>JAHDVS010000008.1 GCA_023382435.1 Thermoleophilia bacterium | reverse complement strand
GACACGAGGTAGGGGATCGGCTCCGAGCCCGCCCAGACGTCCTCGATCGCGGCGGTTCGCCCGCCCGAGCTGGCCGAGAAGAACGTCCAGGCGATCTTCCCCTCGTAGCGCAGGACCAGGCGCTTCGTGGCGGCCACGGCCGCGTTCGTGCGTGGGTGCTCCGTACCGATGCCGCCGTAGACCTGGCTGCGCGTGTCCGCGTAGACGTCGAACGGGCCGTCCTGCTTGCGGCTCGCGAGCGCGTACGTGCGGGCGGCGATCGCCTGCACGGCGAGCGCTTCCGCGTGCCACTCCGCCGGCATCTCGCCGGCGATCACGCCTTTCACGTACTTCTCCAGGGCGACGTCGTTGACGGCCATCAGGCCGCCGCCGGAGCCGGTCACGACGATCGCGCCGCCGTAGGGGCGGCCGAGCCGCAGCGGCTTCTTGCCGGGGGCGAAACGAGCCGGCGAGGCGAGCCGGCGCGGCTGCCCGTCGACCGTGAGCGCGAGCCCGGGCCCGATCGTGTACGTCCCCGCCGGCAGCTCGACCGTGCCGCTCGCGTCCGTGACGCGAAACGGCGCCTCGGAGGCGATCTCGAGCGACTGGCGCCCCGAGGCGAGCAGCACGCGGATCCGCGCCTTGCCCGTCCGCCCGAGCTCGGTCCCCGGGTAGTAGTGGGCGAGGATCTGCTGGTGCGTCCACCCGTGCTCGGCGAAGCCGCGGGCGCCGTACTGGGCCATCCCGACGCCGTGCCCCCAGCCCTGGCCCGTGAACATGAACGTGACAGCGTTAGCCGTGCCGGGAACGGCGAGGGCGACAGCGAGTGCGGCGAGGATCAGCAGGCGGCGCATATCGAGGCGTTCGAGCCCGGGTACCTCGGACGGAGGGTAGCGCAAGCGCGTTAGGGATTCGTGATCCCTGGTTCGCCGGCCGACCGGGCTATCCCTGCGCCAGACGCCGCCCGTACTGGCGCTCGGCGTACGCGCGGAAGTGCTCCCCGGAGCGCAGGGGCTCCCACCAGTCGCGGCGCGCGCGGTACCACTCGACCGTCTCGGCGAGCCCGTCCTCGAACGTCCGCTCCGGCTGCCACCCGAGCGCGCGGAGGCGGGCGGAGTCGAGCGAGTAGCGCCGGTCGTGCCCGGGGCGATCCTCGACGTGGCGCAGCAGGTCGCGCGGGGCGCCGGTCAGCTCGAGGATCCGTTCCGCGACGTCGAGGTTCGGGAGCTCGCAGCCGCCGCCGACGTTGTAGACGCCGCCCGGCTCGCCGCGGCGCAGCACGAGCTCGATCGCGGCGCAGTGGTCTGAGACGTGGAGCCAGTCGCGCGTCTGGCGGCCGTCGCCGTAGAGCGGCAGCGGCTCGCCGTCGAGCGCGTTCGTGACGAACAGCGGGATCAGCTTCTCCGGGTACTGGTTCGGTCCGTACGTGTTCGAGCCGCGCGTGATCGCGGCGTCGACGCCGAACGTGCGCACGTGGGCCAGCACGAGCAGGTCGCCGCCCGCCTTCGACGCCGCGTACGGGCTCGATGGCCGCAGCGGGTCCGACTCGGTGGACGACTCGCCCGGCGGCACGTCCCCGTAGACCTCGTCGGTCGAGACCTGGACGACGCGGACGCCGGCCGAGCGCGCGTGCTCGAGCAGCACGTAGGTGCCGTGCACGTCGGTGTGGATGAACTCGGCCGCCCCGAGCAGCGAGCGGTCGACGTGCGTCTCGGCTGCGAAGTTGACGATCGCCTCGCAGCCCCCGGCAGCCCGCTCGACGTCGGCGGGGCTCGCGATGTCGCCGATGTGCAGCTCGTGTGAGACGCCGTCGAGGTTCGCCGGGTTGCCCGCGTAGGTCAGCTTGTCGAGAACGACGACCTCGTCGCCGGCGGTGGCGAGCCTGCGCGCGAAGTGGCTGCCGATGAAGCCGAGTCCGCCGGTGACGAGTATCCGCACGGTCGGGGATGCTAGCGGGCGCGGAGCCGGGCGAGGCAGGCCGCGAGCCCCTCGCGCCAGTGGGGTAGCCGCGGCGTGCCGGGCCGCTCGCTGCGCAGGACGGAGTACCCGGGCCTCGGGGCGGGACGGCCGAGCTCCGCGGTCGAGATCCGCTCGACCCGGCAGGGGAGACCCGCCTGCTCGAAGATCGCCTCGGCGAAGTCGGCCCAGGTGCAATCGCCGTCCGCGGCGACGTGGTGAAGACCGTAGGGGAGCGAGACGAGCGCACGGGTCGCCCCGGCCAGGTGGCCCACGTAGGTGGGTGAGCCACGCTGGTCGGCGACGACGCGGACGCTCTCGCGCTCCGCGCCGAGCCGGAGCATCGTGCGCACGAAGTTGTGCCCGGTCGGCCCGAACAGCCACGAGCTGCGTACGACCCAGCCGTCCTCGAGCTCGAGCTCGCGCTCGCCGTCGAGCTTCGTCTTCCCGTACACGGAGAGCGGATTCGGCTCGTCCGACTCGACGTAGGGACTCCCCTTCGTCCCGTCGAACACGTAGTCGGTCGAGTAGTAGACGACGGGGGCGCCCAGCTCGACGACGCGGCGCGTGCCGAGCACGTTGACGGCGCGCGCGCCGTCGGGATCGCCCTCCGCGGCGTCGACGTCCGTCCAGGCCGCGCAGTGGAGGACGAGGTCGGGGATCTCCGCCACGGGCAGCGGGCCCGCGACGTCGAGGCCTCCCCGGGGGCGGGCGTCGGCCCACGGGAACTCCTCCGCGAGCGCGGTCCCGAGCTGGCCGCCCGCGCCGGTGATCAGGACGCGCGGGAATCGCGCTCTGACAGGATCGGGCTCGAGGTGCTCCACAGGTGCCTCACGCGCGGATCGTCCCACGGGAGCGTGTGCTCGTCGGGGCTCGCCGGGTCGTACTCCTCGGTCACGTGGTAGGCGAACAGGCAGTCGGTCAGCGCCTCGAAGCCGTGCGCGTGCCGGCCGGGCACGTAGACGGCGAGCGGGTTCTCGTCACCGATGTCGACCGAGAACGCCTCCTCGCTCGAGCGGTCGAGCACGACCACGCGCGCCATCCCGGTCAGGCAGGCGAACAGGTCGTCCTGCCCGCGCTCGTGGTAGTGGAGGCCCCGGATCACGCCTCGCCGGGAGAAGGACAGGTTCGTTTGCACCGTCCGCCGCGGCAGCAGGCTGTCGCGGCGCAGCTCGGAGAACCAGCCTCGCGCGTCCTCGCGGCGCACGAGCGGGAAGAGGAGCAGCCCGTCGATCACGCGACCTTGTTCGCACCGGTTCGCTCGACCAGGGCGCCGATCTCGGCGATCGCCTCGTGCGTGCCCGCGTCGTGCCACCAGCCGCTCGTACGGCGCACGGCTAGCCGGCCGCGGGCCGCGTAGGCGCGGTTGACGTCCGTGATCTCGAGCTCGCCGCGGCTCGACGGCTCGAGACCGCGGACGAGGTCGAAGACCGCGGCGTCGTAGCAGTAGAGACCGACGACCGCGTCGCGGGTCGGCGGCGCCGGGTAGCGGGTGTCGACGGCACCCGCCTTCTCGACCACGTCGACGACGGCGCCGCCCTCGCCGTAGACGACGACGCCGAACCGCTCGGGGTCGGGCACCTCCTTCACGAAGACCAGCGCCCCGCCGTCGCCCTCCGCGAACTCCCGGATCGCTGCGACCTCCGCGTACTCGAAGAGGTTGTCGCCGAGGCAGACGACGAGCCGCCCGCCCGCCGCGAAGCCCTCGGCCATCCCGACGACCTGCGCGATCCCTCCCGGCCGTGTCTGCACCTTGTAGGTGAGGTCGAGCTCGAACAGCGGCCCGCCGCCTCCGCGCTCGTCGAACCTGCCGTCGCCGAGCAGGTCGATCAGCTGGCCGGCATGGCCCTGGCCGGTCACGATCAGCACCTCCCTGATCCCGGCCAGCTGAAGCAGCTGGAGCGGGTAGTAGATCATCGGCCAGCGGCCGACGGGCAGCAGGTGCTTGTTCGCGACGCGCGTCAGCTCGCCGAGGCGCGTCGCCTCGCCGCCCGCGCAGATGAGGCCACGGAGGCTCGCCACGTGGGCAGTCTAGGGCGCGCGGCCCGGGCCGGTCAGGGCCTCGCGGAACGCGCGCTCCGCCTCCGGCCCGAAGACGCACAAAACGACGCGCTCGAGCGTGCGCGACTCGTGTGCCCTGACGGCGCCGACCATGGCCCGGGCGCACTCGGCGAGCGGGAGGCCGCCGACTCCCGTCCCGAAAGCCGGCAGCGCGAGCGAGCCGAGCCCGAGCTCGTCCGCGAGCTCGACACAGCTCTCGGTCGTGCGGCGCACGAGCTCGGCCGAGGTGCGCAGGTCCTGGCCCATCACGGCCCCGTGGATCACGTAGCGCGCCGGCAGCCGCCCCGCACCGGTCGCGACCGCCGAGCCCAGCGGGATCGGCCCCCGCGCGATCGCCTCGCGCTCGATCTCCTCGCCGCCCGCCCGCTTGATCGCCCCCGCGACGCCCGAGCCCATCCAGAGATGGTCGTTCGCCGCGTTGGCGATCGCATCGACCTCGAGGCGCGCGATGTCGCCCTCGACGAGCTCAGGCTCGAGCCGCACGGGCGGCCCTCCGGGCGGCCTTGCGGGCCCTGACCGCGCGCGCGTTGCGGACGCCCGCGAACCACAGGTAGGCGAGCGCACCGAGAGCGAGCAGCACGCGCCGGACGATCGTTCCCATCGGGCGATTGTAGGCCGTGCCGTTGGCGCTACGATGAGCCCGTGTCGTTGCACGACCTCGATCGCCTGCGCAGCGAGATGGAGGAGCTGTTCTCCGAGCTCTGGCAGGGGAGGCGGCTTGCGGGCGCGCGGCGCGCGTTTCGCCCCGCCGCCGACGTCTACCGGACGGACGACCCGCCCGGCGTCACGGTTGTCTGCGACCTCGCGGGCGTCGATCCCGCCGACGTCGAGCTGAGCGTCTCCGACGGCATCCTCTCGATCACGGGCGTCCGGCGCCGGCAGGCCGCGGAGAAGGTCGTCTACCACCAGATCGAGCTCGACCACGGGCCCTTCGAGCGCCACGTGCCGATTGGCGAGGAGGCACGCGCGGACGAAGCCGAGGCAACATTCGACCGGGGCCTGCTCGTCGTCAGGCTGCCGCTGCGCCGGGAGCCGGAGCGACCTGCCGCCGTGCCGATCAGGATCGTCCGGAGAGCATGAGCGAGGCCGGCGTCCTCGAACAGGAGGGCGCGGCGGAGCTCGAGATCCCGCCGAGCCTCCCCGTTCTCCCTCTCCGCGACACGGTTGTCTTCCCGGAGTCGATGAGCCCGCTCGCGATCGGCCAGGAGCGCTCGATCCGCCTCGTCGACGAGGCGGTGGCCGGCAACCGCCTCGTCGCGCTCGTCGCCTCCCGGAGCCCCGAGATCGAGTCGCCCGGTGCCGGCGACCTGCACACGGTCGGCACCGCCGCCGTGATCCACCGGATGCTACGGATTCCGGACGGGACGTTGCGCGTGCTCGTGCAGGGCGTGCGGCGCGTCCGGCTCACTCGCTGGGTCACCGAGGAGCCCTACCTGCTCGGCGAGTTCGAGGAGGTGCCCGACATCGTCCCCGAGACGAAGGAGGTCGAGGCGCTCTCCAAGAACCTCCAGGGCCTGTTCTCGCGGATCATCGACCACGCCCCCTACCTGCCCGCCGAGCTCGAGCTGGCGATGGCGAACGTCGAGAGCCCGAGCGCGCTGACCTACCTGATCGCCTCGACCATGCGGCTGAAGACGGAGGAGAAGCAGAAGCTGCTCGAGGAGGCGGACGTCGAGGAGCGGCTTCGCCGCCTGACGACGATCCTCAGCCGCGAGCTCGAATCGTTCGAGCTCGGCGCGAAGATCCAGTCGCAGGTCCAGTCGGAGATGGAGAAGTCCCAGCGCGAGTACTACCTGCGCCAGCAGCTGAAGGCGATCCAGGAGGAGCTCGGCGAGGGCGATCCGGAGCAGGCCGAGCTGGCCGAGCTGCGCCGCCGCGTCGACGAGGCGGACCTGCCCGAGCAGGCCGAGCGCCAGGCGAGCCGCGAGCTCGACCGGCTCTCGAAGCTCCCCTCTGCCTCGGCCGAGCACGGGGTCATCCGCACGTACCTCGAGTGGATCCTCTCGCTGCCCTGGCACGCGACGACCGAGGACGATCTCGACCTGCGCCGGGCCCGACGCGTGCTCGACGAGGATCACCACGACCTGGAGAAAGTCAAGGAGCGGATCGTCGAGTACCTCGCCGTCTCGAAGCTGAAGGCCGATCTGACGGGGCCGATCCTCTGCTTCGTCGGCCCGCCGGGGGTCGGCAAGACCTCGCTCGGCCAGTCGATCGCGCGCACGCTCGGGCGGAAGTTCGTGCGTATCTCGGTTGGCGGCGTCCGCGACGAGGCCGAGGTTCGTGGTCACAGGCGCACCTACATCGGCGCGATGCCCGGGACGATCATCCGGGCGTTGCGCGACGCGGAGTCGCGCAACCCGGTGTTCATGATCGACGAGATCGACAAGCTCGCTTCGGACTGGCGGGGCGACCCGGCGAGCGCGATGCTCGAAGTGCTCGATCCCGAGCAGCACTCGACGTTTCGCGACCACTACCTCGACCTGCCGTTCGATCTCTCCCGTGTGCTGTTCATCTGCACGGCGAACCAGCTCGAGCCGATCCCGCCGCCGCTTCGAGACCGGATGGAGGTGATCCAGCTTTCCGGCTACACGGAGGACGAGAAGGTCGCGATCGCCCGCCGCTACCTGATCCCGAAGCAGCTCGAGGCGAACGGGCTGAAGCCGGGCCAGCTCACGTTCACCGAGCGCGCGCTTCGGCTCGTGGTCCGCGCCTACACCCGCGAAGCGGGCGTGCGCGGCCTCGAGCGGCAGATCGCCGCGCTCTGCCGCAAGGTCGCGGCGCAGGTCGCCACGGGCAAGCTGAAGCGGGCCCGGGTCGACGAGAAGCGTGTGCGCGCATGGCTCGGGCCGAGGCGTTTCCCCGACGAGGTGCGGCGGCGGGCGGCCGCGCCGGGCGTTGCCACGGGGCTCGCCGTTACGGCCACGGGCGGCGACGTCCTGTTCGTCGAGGCGACCGCGATGCCCGGCAAGGGCGCACTGACGATCACGGGCCAGCTCGGCGACGTGATGCGCGAGTCCGCGCAGGCCGCCCTGTCCTGGGTCCGATCCCACGCTGCAGGCCTCGGCATCGGCGACGCGGACTGGTTTGCCGAGCACGACCTGCACATCCACGTGCCGGCCGGCGCTGTCCCGAAGGACGGGCCATCCGCCGGGATCACGATCGCCACGGCGCTCGTCTCGCTCGTCACCGGGCGCACCGTCTCCGAGGACGTCGCGCTCACGGGTGAGATCACGCTCACCGGGCAAGTGCTTCCGATTGGCGGCGTGAAGGAGAAGGTGCTTGCCGCCGAGCGTGCCGGGATCGGAACGGTCATCCTGCCGCGCGAGAACGAGCCGGATCTCGAGGAGGTTCCAAAGGACGCCCGCGAGCGTACCCGCTTCGTCCTCGCCGACACGATCGACGACGTGATCGCCGCAGCGCTCCCAGCCTGAGGCCCGTGCGGGGCCGGCTACAATCGGTCACGGAACGACGAAAGGACGCGAATGTCTGACAGCGGAAAGGTCAAGACCGCGGTCGCGACCGCGAAGCCGGTCGTGCAGCGACTGGCGAAGGACGACGAGTTCCAGAAGCACGTCAGGGCCGCCTACGAGTCCGCGCGTCACATGTATGACGAGCTGTTCGCGGACGAGCGCTCCGCACGGGCGCTGGCGGGGCGGTTCGCGACGGACTCGGACCTCCAGGACGAGCTGAAGGCCGTCATGCAGGAGTTGCGCGAGGCCGGCTCGCACGTGAGGAAGGCGAAGCAGCCGCCCGCGTCCCGCAAGGGCCGCAACACGGTGTTGCTCGCCGGGCTCGTCCTCGGCCTTCTCTACAACCCGGCGACCGGCCCCGAGACGCGCCGCTGGCTGAAAGAGCGGGCGTTCGGCCCGGAGGAGACGTTCGAGTACGAGCCGTAGGCCGGCCCCACGCCGGTCAGAGCGCGTCCAGGTACTCGCGCAGCTCCCAGTCCGTGACGGCGAGGGAGAAGCGGCGGGCCTCGTTGCGCTTGAGCGTGACGAACGCCTTCATGAACTGCTCGCCGAGCTGGTCGCGGATGACCGTGTCGGCCTCGAGCGCGTCGAGGGCATCCGAGAGCGAGAACGGCATCAGCTGGCGCTCGGCGGGCGGCTCGTAGACGCCGACGCTCGGCGGCCCGGGGTCGAGCTTGCGGTCGATGCCGTCGAGGCCGGCATGGATCGCAGCCGCCGCGGCCAGGTAGGAGCTGGCGGTGCCGTCGCCGCAGCGAAGCTCGACCCGGGTGCCGCGGCCGCGCTCCCCGGGCAGCCGGATGTAGGTCGTCCGGTTGTCCTCGCCCCAGTCGACCCAGTAGGGGGCGAGGGCCTGGGAGATGAAGCGCTTGTAGGCGTTGACGGTCGGCGCCATCACCGCCGTGATCCCGCGGGCATGCTCGAGCTGGCCTCCGATGAACCAGCGCGCGAGGTCGGAGAGCCCCTGCGGCCCGGCCGGCTCGGCGAACAGGTTGTCGCCGCCCTCGCCCCAGAGCGACAGGTGCAGGTGGTAGCCGGACGTGCCGCCGCCGTCGAAGGGCACGCCCATGAACGTCGCGACCCAGCCGTTCATGGCCGCGACCTCCTTGATCGCGAGCTTCAGGAGGTGCGCGTCGTCGGCCGCCTTGAGCGCGTCGTCGTAGCGGCAGTTGATCTCCCACTGGGACGGGTCGTACTCCTGGTTCACGCACACGAACGGGAGCCCGAGCGCCCGCACGGCGTCCTCCATCTGGCGGATCACGCCGCCCGCGTCGACCCGAGGATCCATCCGGTAGACGAGCCCGGGCACCGGCGCGTAGCGCTCGAGCTCGCCGCCCGGGCCGCGCCGGAGCAAGAAGAACTCGAGCTCGTGCCCGCAGGCGACCCTGTAGCCGCTCGCCTCCGCGCTCGCGATCGCGCGTCTCAGGATGCCGCGCGGCGAGGTGGGAAGCGGCTCGCCGTCGAACCAGCAGTCGGCGAGGCAGATCGCCGTGTTCGTCTCCCAGGGCAGCAGCCTGAGCGTGGTCAGGTCCGGGCGCACCTGCATGTCGCGCAGGAGTACTTCGTCCCGCAGGCCGGTCTCGTCTGGCATCACGCCCTGATGGTCGACCGCGAAGACCGAGACGCAGAAGTTGACGCCGTCCTGCACCGTCTCCTCGAGCAGATCGAGCGGGATCACCTTGGCCCGGGTTGTGCCGAGCAGGTCGCCGTAGTGGACGCGCACGCGCGTGACGCCGGCGGCGCGGAGCTCATCGATGCGGGCTGTCATTCTGTCTCGTCGTCCCCTCGAGTCGCTGGCCGGGTTCCCGCCCGTGACGGCGGGCGAGACGCCAAGTATGAGGCCAACGGGTCTCCCGGCTCAAGCCGAACCGGCCCACGGGCGTTGCGCTCGCGGCGACGGGGGCGTAGGGTGGGGCCGGAGCGACGTGCTCGAGATTGCGACAGCGGGGGTGAGAGACGAGATGGCACGACGGATGGCACTGGCCTTGATCTTGGTGTTGGCGCTCGGCGCCGGCCTGACCGCCTGCGGCGGCGACGACAGCGCGGAGCCGGCCCCGGCGGAGACGACCGAGCCCGCCCCGGCGGAGACGACCGAGCCGGCCCCGGCGGAGACGACCGAGCCGGCCCCGGCGGACACGACCGAGCCGGCCCCGGCCTCGGGCATTGATCTCGATGCGGTCCTGGCGGTCGATCTCGCGGCCTGCGAGACGCCCGCGGGCGATCCGCTCGTGATCGGCTACGCGGCTGACTTCTCGGAGGTGGGCGGCTTCGCGGACGTGCCGGGAAGCGAGGCGGCCGCATTCATGGCCGAGCTCCTGAACTGCGCCGGCGGGGTTGGGGGGACGCCGGTCGAGGTGATCGTCAAGGACATCCAGGGCGACCCGGAGGTCACGCAGCGGGCGGCCCAGGAGCTGCTCGATGCGGGCGCGCAGGTGATCCTTGGCCCGCCCTTCGCGGACTTCGGCGCGCCGCTGCTCCAGGTCACCGCCGGAACGGTGCCCGTACTGTTCGTGGCGTCCACCGAGCCCACGCTTCCCGATCCCGAAAGCCTCGCGTTCATCGTGGCCTTCGACGACACGAAGCAGGCCACGGTCGCGGCCGAGTTCGCCCGTGAGCAGGGCTACGAGACGGCCGTCACGTTCTCGTTCCCGGGCCCGTACTTCGGCTACACGACCGAGGTCTTCGCGGACGTCTTCGAGGACGCGGGCGGCAGCGTGCTGGCCGACTACACGTACGACCTGGCCGACACGGACTTCTCCACGCAGGTCAACGAGCTCGCCAACCTGCCCGAGACCCCGGACGTCCTCTACACAGCCATGATCATGCCGCTGATCGCGACGCTGATCGGGCAGATCGAGGGAGCGGGCATCCAGGTGCCGGAGGACATGGCCGTGATCGGAGCCGACGCCTTCGATGCCACCCGCATCATCGACGATCCCGTCGCCTCCGACGGCGTCTACTACACGACGCACGGGTTCCCCGGCGAGGGCACCACCATGAAGGCGTTCCTCGACCGCTTCGAGGAGGCCAACGGGCGACCCCTCGAGACGGTCTCGTTCGGTGCGCTGGCGGGCGACGCGGTCCTGCTCGCCGCGGACGCGTACGCGCGCGCCGGTTCGCTCGACCCGCTCGCGATCGCGGAGGCCCTGTCGCAGGCGCAGGATGTCCCGGTGATCACGGGAACCGTGACGTATGCGGGCACCGCCGGCGTCCCGAAGAAGCCGGTGTACGTGCACCAGATCGTCGGCGGTGAGATCCAGCTGGCGGCGACGTTCGACTAGCGAGCAAGGCCCGTGCTGGGCGTTGAGAGACTGACCACGCGCTACGGCTCGATCACGGCCATTCGCGAGGTTTCGCTCCGGGTGGGGGCCGGTGAGGTCGTTGGCCTCATCGGCCCCAACGGCGCCGGCAAGACGACGCTTCTCGCGACCGTGGCCGGGCTCCTCGACCCGGCCGCCGGTCGGGTCGAGCTCGACGGCCGGGAGGTCACCGGGGCGTCGCCCGACCGGATGCTTCGCCGCGGGGTCGCGCTCGTGCCGGAGCGGCGGCGCCTGTTCGCGGACCTGACCGTGCAGGAGAACCTGCTCGTGGCGGGGATCACGGCCACGGGCGGCGAGCGGCGAGAGCGGCTCGGAGAGGTGGTGGAGCTGTTCCCTGTCCTCGGTCAGAAGTGGGGCGCCCAGGCCGGCTACCTGTCCGGCGGCGAGGCGCAGCAGCTCGCGATCGCCCGAGCGCTGATGAGCAACCCGCGGCTGATCCTGATGGACGAGCCCACGCTCGGGCTCGCACCGGTCCTCGTCGACGTCGTTTTCGAGTTGATCGGCCGTCTCCGGGAGCAGGGCCGTACGCTGCTCGTGGTCGAGCAGAACGCTCGCCGCCTGCTGCGGGCCGCCGACCGCGCCTACGTCCTGCGCACGGGCAGCATCGTGGCGGAGGGGGCCGGCGACGAGCTGCTTGCCCGGCCCGGGCTGTTCGAGGCCTACGTCGGGGTGGGCGCCGGGGGGGAGGTGCCCGGGGCGTGACCGAGTTCGTTCAGCAGTTCGTGGACGGCCTCGGCCGCGGGGGCATCTACGCCCTGCTCGCGCTCGGTCTGGCCCTGATCTTCGGCGTCATGCACCTCGTCAACTTCGCTCACGGCGAGACGATCACCGTGCCCGCGTACGTGGCCTTCGGGATCTCTCTCGCCGTCGGAGGCAACTGGTGGTTGATCGTGCCCGCCGTGATCGTCGCCGCGGTCCTCGTCTCGGTCGCGACCGAGTTCGTGGCGTTCCGCTGGGTGCGGGGCTCGAGCGATTTCACGATGCTGCTCACCTCCTTCGGTGTGCACTTCGTCGTGGTCGCGGTCTTCGTGATGGCCGTCTCGCCGAAGGCGAAGAACTTCGAGAAGCCGGGCTGGATCTTCAACACGGTCAGGGTCGGCGGGGTCTCGTTCGAGATCGTCGACCTCGTCACGATCGGCGTTACGCTCGCCACGCTCGTACTGACGGTGTCGATCCTGCGCAAGACGCTGTTCGGGATCGCGATCCGCGCTGCCGCCGAGGACTTCGACGCTGCCCGGCTGATGGGCGTGCGCTCCAACCGCGTGATCCGCAGCGCGTTCGCGCTGGCCGGCTTCCTCGCCGGGGTCGCCGCGGTCTTCTGGCTGATGCGGACGGGCGAGGCCGAGCCGGGGGCGGGTCTCGTGCCGTTGTTGAAGGGCGTGATCGCGGCGATCATCGGCGGGCTCGGGAGCCTGACCGGTGCCGTGCTCGGCGGCTTCGCGCTCGGGCTCGCGGAGGTGTATCTCCGGGCCTGGCTGCCGGGCAATCTTGCCGGACTGACCGAGGGCGCCGTGTTCCTCCTGATCGCGCTGCTGTTCATCGTCCGCCCGCAGGGGTTCGTGACCGTGCGCCGAGCAGAGCGCGTCTAAGCGGGCCGGGCGCGGACGATGGTGCGCGGGAACCTCGTCGGGCGGCTGCTCCTGCCGGGTGCAGGCTCGCTCGCCGTCTTCGGCCTGCTCGTCGGTGGGGGCCTCCTGTACGCGTCCGGCGGAGGCACGGCGCGGGACACGCTGGTGACGCAGATGCTCGTCAACGCGGTGCTGGTGATCGGGCTGCAGATCTTCATCGGCAACACCGGCATCCTCTCCTTCGGCCACATGGGCTTCGCGGCCGTGGCCGGCTACACGTTCGCGCTGCTCGCGATCGCGCCGCGGTTCAAGGAGCGTTCAGTCCCGGACGCCCCGTTCGGCCTTGCCGATGTCCAGCTCGGGATCGCCCCGGCGATGGTCATCGCGGTCGCCGTGACTCTCGCCCTGGGGCTGATCGTCGGGCTCGGTCTGATCCGCTCGGGGGCGAAGTCCGGGGCGATCGCGGCGACCATGATCACGCTCGCCCTGCTCTTCGTCGTCTACGAGGTCGCGCGCAACTACCCCGACCTCACGAACGGCCGCGTCGGGCTGACGTTCGGGCCCGGGAACTCCCTCAGCGACCGCACCTGGATCTACGTGATCCTCTTCGTCGCGATCCTGAGCGCGCGTCTCTTCCGCGAGACCGAGACGGGCCGTCTCGCGCAGGCTGCCCGCGAGGACGATCTCGCAGCCCGGGCCATGGGTGTCAACCCTACCTACCCGCAGCTCGCGGCTCTGCTCCTGAGCGTCGTCGTGATCGCCGTGGGAGCGTCGCTGCGCACGCACGTGCTCGGCTCGATGACGCCCGAGTTCTTCTTCTTCGGCTACACGCTGCTCACGCTCGTGATGCTGATCGTGGGCGGGCGCAACGGCGTCACCGGGGCGGTGCTCGGCGTCATCGTGATCACGGCCGGCAACGAGTTCACACGGTACCTCGCGGGCGGCGATGTCTCCGTGCCCGGCCTGAACTGGCTGCTCCAGGAGGGCCTCTCGGACATCTTCCTCGGCGGCGCCATGCTCCTGTTCATGATCCTTCGCCCGGAGGGCCTGCTCGGCGACTGGGAGATCGACTTCCCGCTCCGACGGCTCCTGCGGCGCCTCCCGCTGCCCGGGGGGGCGAAGCGGGCGAGTCCCGTGCCCGCCGCCGCCAGGCCCGACCCGTCGCGGCTCTCGGCGAGCGAGGTGACCGTGCTGTTCGGCGGCTTCCGCGCGCTCGACGGGAGCTCGATCGAGGCCCGGGCCGACGAGATCGTCGGCCTGATCGGCCCGAACGGAGCGGGCAAGACGACGCTATTGAACGTCGTCACGGGCATCGTCATCCCCGCGGAAGGGCGGTTCTCTCTCGGCGAGCGGGTGCTCACGGGCGAGCAGCCGCACGTGATCGCCCGGGCCGGGCTGGCTCGCACGTTCCAGAACCTGCGCCTGTTTCCCGCCCTGTCCGTGCGCGAGAACGTCTCGGTGGCCGCGCTCGTCGCGGCCCGGCACCGCTCGGATCGCGTGCTCCCCGATCCGGATGAGCTGCTCGTCGCAGCGGGACTGTGGGAGCAGCGCGACCGGCGGGCGCGTGAGCTCGACTACGGTGCCGCCCGCGCGCTCGAGTTGGCGCGCGCGGCGGCGGCCGCGCCCGCGTTCCTGCTGCTCGACGAGCCGACGTCCGGGCTCGGCGAGGCGGAGTCAGCCGCGATGATCGACCACGTGCGCGCGACGGCCGCGGCGATCGGCGCGGGCGTGCTCGTGATCGACCACGACCTTCACTTCATCACGACCATCTGCGATCGGATCTACGTGCTCGACCAGGGCCGCGTGATCGCGGAGGGGACGCCGGCGGAGGTCCAGGCCGATCCTGCCGTCCAGGTCGCCTACCTCGGCGCTTCCGGGTAGGCGGCTCGTCACGCCGGGCCCGCGCCACCTGCGTTAGGGTTGGCGCATGCGAATCGCGAACCTCTCCGGAAGGGCCCACCTCGTTGTCGACGGTCGGCTCGTCGACGTCGAGCGGGCGAGTGGCGGGCGGCTGCCCGCCGATCCGATGGCGTTGATCCCGGCGCTTGCGGAGATCGGCGAGCTTCCGGTGCCCGACGACGCCCCGGCGCTCGCGGGTGCCGCGCTCGGGCCACCCGTGCCGCGCCCGTCCAAGATCCTCGCGATCGGGCTCAACTACCGCGCTCACGCGGAGGAGTCGGGGCTCGAGCTCCCGACGGAGCCGGTCGTGTTCACGAAGCTTCCGAGCGCGCTCGTCGGTTGCGCCGACGACATCGTCATCCCCGGGGGGCGCACCCAGGTCGACTGGGAGGTCGAGCTCGTCGTCGTGATCGGCCGCCGCGGCAGGCGGATCGCCGAGGCCGACGCCTGGTCGTACGTCGCGGGCCTGACCGGCGGCCAGGACGTCTCCGACCGCGAGGAGCAGTTCCGCGCGCTCAGGCAGTTCACGATGGCCAAGTCGTTCGACACGTACGCCCCGCTCGGGCCGGTGCTCGTGACGCCCGACGAGCTTGCGAACCCCGACGACGTCGGGCTCTCCTGCCGGGTCGATGGTGAGGTCGTGCAGTCGAGCCGCACCGGCGACCTGATCTTCCCGGTGGCGGCGCTGCTCGCGTGGACGTCCCGGATCTGCACGCTCGAGCCCGGCGACCTGATCTTCACCGGAACCCCGTCCGGTGTCGGGTTCGGCCGCGACCCACGGCGGTTCCTGGCGCCGGGCAACGTGGTCGAGTCGGAGATCGAGGGCGTCGGCTCGCTGCGCAACGTCTGCGCGGCCGGGCCCGCTTACGCCTGAGCTCGAAGCGGCGTCCGCTCCGGGCGCGCTGCCTCTGGCTAGAGTTCTAGTCAGGATTGACCTTGCGGAGCGCAGAGAGAGATGCGCCGGATCTTCTTCCGGCCGCGGAGGCGACGGCTGGCCGTGCGGACGCGAGGCAGGCGTTCCGCCGCTGTGTCGGAGCGTTCCCGACCGGGGTCGGCGTGGTCGTGGCGGAGCACGAGGGCCAGCCTGCCGGCATGACGCTGAACAGCTTCGCGTCGGTCTCGCTCGAGCCGCTGCTCGTGCTCGTGTCGCTCGGCCACGGGGCCCGGACGCTCGACGCCGTCCGCCGCTCCGGGCGCTTTGCGGTCAGCATGTTGCGCCGGGGACAGCGCCAGGTCGCGCTCGATTTCGCCGAGCGAGGAGCGCCGTTCCCGGCCGGTCACGTCGAGCGTGCTGGCGACGGCCAGCTCGTCGTCCGTCACGCCCTTGCCGAGCTGCGCTGCTCGGTGCACGGGATCGTGACGGCGGGCGATCACGATGTCGTGCTCGGCGCCGTCACGGCCTTCTCGGGCGGGGAGGGCGAGCCGCTCGTCTTCCACGCGGGCCGCTTCGGGCACGTTGCCGCCGACGCCGCCGCGCCCGCCGGCTTCGACGCGTTCCTCGGCGAGGGAATCGGCTGGTGAGCGGAAGCGTGCGCGTCTGGTTCGGCGGCGAGGCGCGCTGGGGCAGGCTGGACGGCCCGGAACTCGTGCTCGACGGTGGCGAGCGGATCTCGGAGGCCGGGGCCGCCTACCTGGCCCCCGCCGAGCCGACGAAAGTGATCGCGGTCCACCTCGCCTACCGCTCGCGGATCGAGGAGTACGGGGCGCGCACGCCGACGGAGCCATCGTACTTCCTGAAGCCGCCCTCGACCCTGAACGGCCACCGCGGCCAGCTCCGCCGGCCTGCCGGGACGAGCTTCCTCAACTACGAGGGTGAGGTCGCGGCCGTTGTCGGCCGGCGGATGAAAGGCGTCCCCGAGGATTGCGTGCTCGAGCACCTGGCCGGGTTCGCGTGCGCGAACGACGTCGGCCTGCACGATTTCCGCCACGCCGACCGGGGCTCGATGCTGCGCGTCAAGGGCCAGGACGGCTTCCTGCCGCTCGGCCCGGAGCTCGTCCCGGCCGGGGAATGGGATCCGTCCTCCTACACGCTGCGCACCTACCTGAACGGCGCCGTCGTCCAGGAGGCGACCGCCGGCGATCTGATCTGGCCGGTCACCTACCAGCTCGCCGACCTCTGCCGGCTGATCACGCTCGAGCCGGGCGACGTCGTCCTGACCGGCACGCCCGCCAACTCGCGGCCGATGCGGCCCGGAGACGTGGTCGAGGTCGAGGTCAGCGGGCTCGGCCGGCTCGAGAGCCGGGTGGTCGAGTGGGACGCCGACCTCTCCGGCCCGGGCGAGCAGCCGGAGGTCTCCGCGGCCACGCTGCACGTCGCGCTCGCGATCCCGGAGGAGGAGGCGGAGCGTCGCGTCCGGGAGGGGAGGATCGGGCCGTGATCCGGCTCTCGCGGATCGACCATGTCTGCCTGCGCGTCGCCGACCTCGCCGAAGCGGCGCCGCGCTGGGCGCTCCAGCTCGGGCTCGCCGAGCGTTCCCGTGAGGGAGGCCGCGCCCTGCTTGCCTGCAACGACGAGCCCTACTGCCTCGAGCTCGTCGAGGGCGGGGCGCCCGGCCACGATCACACCGGCTTCGAGCTTGCCCCCGGCTGCTCGCTCGACCACGCGCGCGCCCACCTCGAGAGCCACGGCGCCGGCTGGGAGGAGCGCGACGGGGGCCTGTACGTCCGCGATCCCGACGGCCGCGGCGTCGAGCTGATGCCCCACCGCCCCGCCGCCTCGGAGGTCGAACGCTGGCCCCAGCACGCCCGCCCGTCACGGACGGTACACGTGGGCGGGCCGCGCAAGCTCGGCCACGTCAACTGCCTGACGGCCGACATCGAGGGGGGAGTCCGCTTCTACACCGAGGTGCTCGGGATGCGGGTCTCCGACTGGCTGGGAGACGGCGGCGTCTGGTTCCACGTCAACTCGGACCACCACGTGATGGCGCTAGTCGACAAGGGCTACGCGCACTTCCACCACCTGGCCTTCGAGACGGTCGACATCGGCAAGCAGCGCGACCTGCTCGACCACCTCGCCCGTCACGGGCGCTGGCTCGGCTGGGGCCCGACCCGCCACGGAATCGCGGGCAACATCGCGAGCTACGTGCGGATCGTCGAGGAGGAATGCTTCGTCGAGCTCTACTGCGACATGGAGCAGCTCCAGGACGGCCACGTCCCGCGCAGCTACCCGGACGACCGCTACTCGTCCAACACCTGGGGCCCGCTGCCGCCCCGCTCCTACTTCCGCTTCGACGCCGCCGCGGTCGAATCCGAGCGCCAGAGCCTCGAGACGCTCGGCATCCCCCTGCCCCCAGCCTGAGGAGAGCCCATGGCCACGACCGAGACGACCCCGAAAGTGCGCGCCCGCACCGGGCAGCAGTTCCTCGAGGGGCTGGCGAGGGGCGAGCGCGAGATCTGGCTCGAGGGCGAGCGGATCGGCAACCCGCTCGAGCACCCGAAACTCGAGCAGGGTGCCCGCTCGCTCGCGCGCGTCTTCGACCTCCAGCATGAGCACCCCGACGAGCTGCTGATGCCCTCCCCCGACGATGGCTCGCTCGTGGGGGTCACCCACCTGATCCCGCGCTCGCGGGACGACCTCGAGCGCCGCCGCCGCGCGTTCGAGCTGATCGCGGGCGCGACCGCCGGGATGATGGGCCGCACGCCCGACTACCTGAACGTCACGTTCGCCTGCTTCGCCGGCCGCGCGGACGTGTGGGCGCGGCGGGGCAACGAGCGCGGGGCGGCCAACATCGTCAGCTACCAGAAGGAGATGCGCGACCGCGACCTCTCGACCACGCACTCGATCATCAATCCGCAGGTCGACCGCTCGAAGCCAGAGGCGGAGCAGGCCGCCGGCGAGGTCGCGCTGCACAAGGTCGGGGAGGCGAGCGAGGGCATCGTCGTGCGCGGCGCCCGGATGCTGGCCACGCTGGCCCCGTTCGCCGACGAGCTGAGCGTCTACCCGGGCTCCGATATCCGCCCGCAGGACGGCAATTACGCGCTCGCGTTCGCGATCCCGATCGCGACGCCGGGGCTGAAGTTCGTCTGCCGGGACTCGTTCGCGAAGGGCCGCAGCGCCTTTGACTACCCGCTCTCGTCGCGCTTCGACGAGATGGACGCGGTCGCGATCTTCGACGACGTCGTCGTTCCCTGGGAGCGGGTCTTCCTCTGCGGCGACCCGGTCGGCTACTCGGAGGTGATCACCGACACCGGCTGGCGCGGCCACATCATGCACCAGGCGTTCACGCGCGCCTACGTGAAGCTCCTGTTCGCGTTCGGGATCGGTCACCTGCTCGGGAACACGACCGGGGTCGTGCGCTTCGACCACATCCAGGAGAAGCTCGGCCAGATCTGGAACATGGTCGAGCTGACCCGCTCGGCGATCGTGGCCGCCGAGGCCGGCTCGGCCCTCGACGAGGGCGGGGTCTGGTACCCGGACGACCGTCCCTTCCTCGCCCTACGGGGCGAGATGCCGAAGTGGATGCCGCGCGTGAACGAGTTGCTCCAGCTGATCGGCGGCGGCGGCTTCATGTGCACCCCCTCCGAGGCCGATGTGAACGGGCCGATCGGCGAAGCGATCGCCGTCTACTTCCAGGCCGCGGGCGCGGACGCCGAGCGGCGGATCCGGCTGTTCCGGCTCGCGTGGGACTTCGTCGGCTCCGATCTCGGCGGCCGCGGCGAGCTGTACGAGCGCTTCTACCTCTCCGACTCCTACCGGATGACCGCGCTCGCCTACACGATCGCCGACAAGACGCGGGCGGTCGAGCTGGTCGAGCAGTTCCTGCGAGACTGAGCGACGGGAGCTCCGACGGCGCCTAACAGCAGGGCGCCGGGGCGAACGCGAGCGGGATCTCGACCACGTTCACGCGGGAGCCGTCCTGCGCGGAGAGCTCGAACACGAGCAGGGTGCCCCTCGGCTCGCCCGACCACTCGAACGGGACCTCGACGTCGAACGTGCCGCGGCAGCCGGTGCCGCAGCTGGCGGTGACGAAGCCCTCGGCGATCACGGCGCCGGTCGCGTCCAGCAGCTCGTAGTTCGAGGTCGCCTCGAACACGTTGGACGTCCCACTGAGGCGAAGCGGGCTCGGCAAGGCGTCGCCCACTGCCGGCGTCTCGACGAGCGTCGGGGGTGCCTGGTCCTCGTAATCCTCCCGCGTCTGCGGGCCGTCGAGCATGATGCCCTCGGACGAGAACGTCTCGACCGGCTCCCCGTCGAGCTGGAACAGGACGCCCTGCACGGTCGGGAACTGGGTCAGCGTGTGCACCACCTGGGCGAGTCGGGTGAACATCGCGAGCGAGCCGCCACCATCGTCGTACTCGCCCGAGAGGTCGACCGTGGCGATGCCGTCCTCGATCGTGAGCCCGTTCAGGGTCGTGCCCTCCGGGATCGACGTGCCGAGTCCCGCCGCGGCCTCCTCTGGGGTCGGGCCCCGCAGGAGCTCCTCGAGCGCGGCCGTCCCGACCGTCTCCTGCTTGTCGACGGTGCGGTGCGCGACGCCGACCTTCTCGCCGCGCAGGAGGTAGACGGAGATGCTGATCGTCTCGACCGGCGCCTCCGTCTCCGTCTCCGTCTCGCCGGTCTCGGCCGGCTCCGTGGCCGTCTCGGGCGGGGTCTCGGTCGTCGCCGGGGGCTCGGCGGTCGTACCGGGAGAGGTGCCCCCGGCGATCTCGTCGCCGCCGCAGGCCGTCGCCGCGAGGACGAGCGCGAGCACGCCGATCGCGGCCAGGGGGTGGACCCGTGCGAAGCCCTTCACAATGCGCAGTATGCAGGTCGGGCTGGCCGTCGTGGCGTGCCGAGCCCCAGCTACGCTTCCCGGCCCGTGTCGAGCGAGAACGGCGGGTACTCCTCGACGAGCGAGGCGTGGTAGCCGAGCAGGCGCGCGAGCCAGCGCACGACGCCGCGCTGGAAGCCGTACAGCGAGCGGGGCACGCTCTCGTAGACGAGCACGGTCACGAGCTCGACGATCCAGGCGAGCCCGGACACGAGCCCGAGGAGCACGAGCAGTACCCCGCTCGGGATACTCGTGACGAGCCGCAGCAGCGCCGAGCCGGTCGTGGGCGAGCCCCCGGGGGTGACCCCGAAGCTGACGCCTGGCTCGGCGCCGGACGGGAACCGGTCCGTGAGGAACAACAGCCACGCGTAGACAGCGACGAGCCAGCGCAGCCAGCCGCTGACCCGGTCTGTCTCCCGCGCGAGGTAGCCGGACGCGCCCGCCTGCTGGACGAGGATCGCCGCTGCCACCGGGACCACGAGGTAGACGACCCCGAACAACCAGCCGAGCACCGAGCCGACGAGCGAGAGCAGGATGAGGATCACGAGCCGCAGTGCTGCCTGCGGTCGGTCGTAGCGCTCCGGCTGTTCCGCGTCGAAGGTGACGGGGTACGGCGCCGCCATCCCGCAATCCTAGGCGGACTTCGTGACGAGGATCAACTTCTCGAGCGAGGCCTTGGCGTCCCCGAACAGCATCGCCGTGCGCGGGTCGAAGTAGAGCTCGTTGTCGACGCCGGCGAAGCCGCTCGCCATCGACCGCTTCATCACGACGACGTTCTGGGCCCGGTCGACGTCCAGGATCGGCATCCCGTAGAGCGGGCTCTCGGGGTTCGAGCGCGCGGCCGGGTTCGTCACGTCGTTCGCCCCGATCACGAGCGCGACATCGGTGCGCGGGAATTGCGGGTTGGCCTGCTCCATGTCGAGCAGTTGCGGGTACGGCACGTCCGCCTCCGCGAGCAGGACGTTCATGTGGCCCGGCATCCGTCCCGCCACCGGGTGGATGGCGTAACGGACGGCGACGCCGCGCCCCTCGAGGATGTCCGCCAGCTCGCGCACTGCGTGCTGGGCCTGCGCGACCGCGAGCCCGTAGCCGGGAACGATCATCACCTGCTTCGCATAGGCGAGCATCACGGAGAGGTCGTCGGGCGAGACCTCGCGCACGGTGCGTCCGTCGGCGGAGACGGCCGCGGCCGCGCCCGAGGGGGCTGCCCCGAAGGCCCCGAAGAGCACGTTCGTGACCGAGCGGTTCATCGCCCGGGCCATCAGGAGCGTCAGGAGCGTTCCGGATGCCCCGACGAGCGTGCCGCCGATGATCAGGGCGTTGTTGCCGAGCACGAACCCGGCGGCGACGGCGGAGAGGCCGGAGAACGCGTTCAGGAAGGCGATCACGACCGGCATGTCGGCGCCGCCGATCGGCAGCACGAACAGGACGCCGAAGCCGAGCGAGACAGCGATCAGGCCGATCAGCCAGGCCGTGTCCTCGGTGACGCCGCCGGCTACCGCGAATCCGAGCGCCGCGACGATGAGGGCCGCGTTGACGAGCTGCTGGCCGCCGAACGTGATCGGTCGGCCCGGCATCAGCTCCTGGAGCTTGACGAAGGCGAGCATGCTGCCCGTGAACGTGAGCGCCCCGACCAGCGCGGAGAAGAGCGCGGCGGCAAGCACATCGCCGGACAGCGCGCCGGGCAGGGGCGCCAGCCGGTCGAACTCGCGGTACGCGACGAGCACGGCCGCGCCGCCGCCGAGGCCGTTGAACACGGCCACCATCTGCGGCATCGCGGTCATCTTCACCTTGCGGGCAGAGATCGCGCCGATCACGGCCCCGACCGCCAGCGCCGCTGCGATCAGCCCGTAATTGTCGACCTCGGGCAGGAGCAGCGTGAAGACGATCGCGATCGCCATCCCGATCGCGGCCACCCACACGCCGGACCGCGCGGTTTTCGGCGAGCTGAGTCGTTGCATGCCGATGATGAACGCGACGGCGGCGGCGACGTACGCGAGGTCGACGACGTTCTGGGAGACGGCAAGCGGCGGCGTCACTCGCGCGACTCCGGCTTACGCTTGAACATCTCGAGCATCCGGTCGGTGACCAGGTAGCCGCCGACCACGTTGACGGTCGAGAGCACGATCGCGATGAACGCGAGCGCGTTCTCGAGCGCGCCGTCGGCGTGCGCGGCCACGAGCAGGGCCCCGACGAGGACGATGCCCGAGATCGCGTTGGTGCCCGACATCAGGGGCGTGTGCAGGAGCGTCGGCACGCGCGAGATGAGGGTGAAGCCGAGGAACGCGGAGAGCGCGAAGATGGTCAGGCTGGCGATCAGGGCGGGGGTCACGCGGTCACCCTCTCGAGGGGGCGGCCGGCGTGGGCGATGCAGGTGCCGCGGGTGATCTCGTCGTCGAAGTCGAGCTCGAGCTCCCCGTCCTTGACGAGGTGGAGGAGCAGGCTCTGGACGTTGCGCGAGTACATGCGGCTGGCGTCCTGGGGCATCGTGCTCGGCAGCCCGGTGAGGCCGACGATCGTGACGCCCTCGCGCTCGACCGTCTCGCCCGGGGACGTGAGCTCGCAGTTGCCACCGGTCTCGGCGGCCAGGTCGACGATCACCGATCCGGGTCGCATGGAGCGCACAGCCTCCGCGGTGATCAGGACGGGCGCGCGCCTGCCCGGGATCGCGGCGGTGGTGACGACGGCATCGGAGTCCGCAACGGCGCTCGCAATCAGCTCCTGCTCCCGGCGATGCTGCTCCTCCGACAGCTCCGTCGCGTAGCCGCCAGCCGTCTCCCCGCCCTCGATCTCGAGCTCGAGGAACGTGGCACCGAGGCTCTCGACCTGTTCCTTCACGACGGCCCGGGTGTCGAACGCGGACACGACGGCGCCGAGCCGCCGGGCGGTTGCGATCGCCTGGAGGCCCGCGACTCCGGCCCCGAGGACGAGCACCCTGGCGGGTGGGATCGTGCCGGCGGCCGTCGTGAGCATCGGGAAGAACTTGCCGAGCGACGTCGCTGCGAGGAGCACCGCCTTGTACCCGGCGACCGTCGCCTGCGAGGAGAGCACGTCCATCGACTGCGCGCGCGAGATCCTGGGGATCGTGTCGATCGAGAACGCCGTCGCGCCGCGGGCGGCGATCGCGGCGACGAGGTCGGTGTTGACGAGCGGCTGGAGCGGGCAGACGAGCGCCTGGCCGTCGCGCAGGAGCGCGACCTCGGCGTCGGAGGGCCGCTGCACCTTGGCGACGAGGTCGGACTCGGCGTACAGCGCCGCCACGTCGGGCACGATCCGCGCCCCGGCCTCCGCGAACGAGGAATCGAGAAAGCCCGCCGCCGCACCGGCCCCGGACTCGACCAGGACCTCGATCCCCGCCGCCGAGAGCCTTGCCGGGGCATCCGGGGTGAGGGCCACGCGGCGCTCGCCGGCAGCCGTCTCCTTCGGAATCCCGACCTTCATGCCGTGCGAAAGGATATTCGGAGCGGTG
Source organism: Thermoleophilia bacterium (assembly GCA_023382435.1). Classification (GTDB taxonomy): domain Bacteria; phylum Actinomycetota; class Thermoleophilia; order Gaiellales; family Gaiellaceae; genus JAHDVS01. The sequence goes on along the minus strand of JAHDVS010000008.1, from coordinate 64,850 downwards.
GGTGGCCCGCGCCGGTTACTGGCACGCGGTCAGGCCGCCGTCGAGGGTGAGGATCTGGCCCGTCACGAACGCCGAGGCGTCGGAGCAGAAATAGAGCGCGGCGCCGACCATGTCGTCCGGCTCGGCGATCCGCCCGAGCGGGATGCGCGCGACGATCCCGTCGTAGAAGTCGCGGTTCGCGAGCATGTCCGCGACCTGCGCGGTGCGCACGAACGTGGGCGAGATCGCGTTGACCCGGATCCCGTGCGGGGCCCACTCGGTCGCGTGCTGTTTCGTCAGCATGTTGAGCGCCCCCTTGGCGGCCACGTACGACGAGTAGCCGGCGCGCAGGGCGAGCTGGCCTCGCACCGAGGAGACGTTGAGGATGGAGCCCCCGCCGCCCCGGGCGATCATCTGACGGGCGGCAGCAGCCGACGTCCACAGCGCCGACGTCAGGTTGAGGTCCATGATCCGCTTCCACTTCTCCTCGGGGTAGTCCTCGGCGGCCGCGAGAATCCCGGTGCCGCCGCCGCCGACCCCGTTCACGAGCACGTCGAGGCGCCCGAAGCGCTCGACCGTCTCGGCGATCGCGCGGTCGGCTTCCTCCCGTACGACCACGTCGGCGGCAACCGCGAGCGCCTGGGGCCCCACCTCGGCGGCGGCCGCCCGCGTGCGCGCCTCGTCGCGTCCGCCCACGGCCACGCTCGCACCGGCCGCGGCCAGCGCCCGCGCGACTGGCAGGCCGATGCCTCCGGTACCGCCGCAGACGAGCGCGACGCGGCCATCGAGGCGGAAGCGATCGAGGGGATCGGGCACGACCGGGAGCATACGATGCCGGGCCGGCGGCCGGCGGATCGATCGGTGCCCGGCCCCCGGCCGTACAGTGCGCGGGTGCTCCGGCCGGCGGCGACGCTCTCTCTGACCCTGTTCGCGAACCAGTCGGCCACGCTCGTGCTCGCGCCGATCCTCGTCGAGATCGCGCGGGACTTCGACGTCTCGACCGCGGCTGCCGGCCAGCTGCGCTCGGTCTCGGGGGCCGTGGCGGGCATGACGGCGCTCGCGGCGGGCCCGCTCGCCGGCAGGCTCGGCTTGCGCAGGATGCTGCTCGCCGGGCTTGGTTTGCTCGCTGCGGCCTGCGGGCTCAGCGCGGCCGCGCCGACGTTCGCGGTGCTTGCGGCCGCGCAGGCGCTGCTGGGGGGCGCGCTCGCCATTCTGCTCGCCGGCGCCGTCGCAGGTGCGATCGCCTGGATCGCGCCCGAGCGACGGGCGGACGCGCTCTCGGTCACGTTCTCGGGCCAGGCGCTCGCCTGGCTCGTCGGCATGCCCGTGGTCGGGTTCGTCGGCTCGGTTAGCTGGCGACTTACCTGGGTGGCGCTTCCCATCGCCGCGGCGCTGGTCGCGTTCGTCCTCGTCGCGACGCTGCCTGCCGTCCCGGTGCAACGGACGAGCCTGCGCGCCGACCTGGGCCTGCTCGTTCGTGACCGGGCGATCGCCGGCTGGGCGGCCGGGGAGGTGCTCTGCTTCTCGGCCTGGACCGGCTGGCTCGTCTACTCCGGCGCGCTTCTGATCGAGAGCTATGGCGCCTCGCTGCGCACGACGGGGCTCCTGCTGGGTGTCGTCTTCCTCGCCTACCTACCCGGAAGCTGGCTCGCACGACGCGGCCTCGACCGTTCGCCCAGACGGCTGCTCGTCATGCTCGCGCTCGGGGCGGCGGTCGCCGCCGCGCTGATCGGGTCGGTTCGCCCGGGCCTCTGGCTGACGGTGGCGCTGCTGTCCGTCTTCGTGTTCCTGAACTCGGGTCGGACGATTGTCGGGAGCGTCGTCGGTCTCGAGGTCGCGCCGGGCCGGGCCGTAACGGCGATGGGAATCCGCGCCTCCGCCACGCAGCTCGGCTATCTCGTCGGCAGCAGCCTCGGCGGCCTCGCGCTCCATCTCGGCGGCTATCCGGCGCTGGGGGCGACTTTCGCCGGTTTCTACCTGCTCGCCGTGGCAGCGCACGTGCTGCTCGCGCGCGCCGGCTAGTGCGCGATGCGTGCTCCCGCGTAGCGGCAGCGGTCCTGGATCGAGCAGAAGTCGCAGTTCGTCAGCCCCTCTACGCCCATCGGGCTGGCACCGGCCCCGAACACGACGGTCAGGGACTTCATCGGCTCGATCACGTAGGAGGGCAGCAGCCTGACCCCGATCTCGTCGGCATCGAGCAGCTTGAAGATCGTCCGCTGCTCGCGGATCGACCAGACACCCTCGCCCGGGGAAAGGGGGCTGCTCGTGCGCCAGTCGCGCCCGGCGAGCTCGCAGCTGAGCCCCTCGTAGAGCTGCTGACGCACCTGGTCGACCGCCCACGAGCCGAGCTCGTCGAGCATCAGCATCTCGAAGCGCCGCCCCGCCTCGCGATGGGCGCGCACGCGCTCGTCGAGGGCGCACCCGATCGTGCAGATCGCCGCGTACAGGACCTCGGCACCGCCGAGCACCTCGACCACCGGGCCACCGCCGATCCGGGTGCCTCCGGCAAGCCGGAACTGGCCGTGCATGACCTTCTCGATCGGGAAGGCGTCGTAGCACGCGGCCGGCTCCATCACCTCGCGCGCCTCCTCGAGTACGGAGGCGAGCCGGGCCCGACGCGCCGGCTGCTCGAGCAGCCGGGCGAAGCCGTCGCCGTGGAGCCGGACGAAGTAGGAGTCGTCGAAAACGAGCTCGAAGTCCCGCCTGACGGTCATCGCGCCGGCTCCACCGCCGCGAGGCGGCAGTTCTCCCCGTAGAGGCGCGAGAAGCCCGGGTAGCGCGCCAGCTCGAGGTAGTCGACCCGGTCGAGAAGCTCCCGGGCCTCGTCGCGCACTACCGAGGAGGCTAGCGCGAGCTTGGCGCCCAGCCCGGCCGCATTGCCGACCTGGCGAAAGCGGTCGAGCGGGAGCGGCGGGAAGAGGCCGATCGCGATCGCGTTCTCGACGTCGATGTAGCTTCCGAACGCCCCGGCGATCACGATCACGTCGAGCTCCTCGGCGGCAAGGGCGCTCTCGGCGAGCAGGACTCCGATGCCGGTCTGGATCGCCGCCTTGGCGAGCAGGATCTCCCGGACGTCCTCCTGCGTGACCGAGATCGCCTTCCGGCCGCCGCGCTCCTCCTCCGTGACGAGCACGAACTCGCGCGTTCCGTCGGCCTCCCGGACGCGCGGATGCGAGCCGAGCTGGATCCGCCCGTTCGAGCTCAGCACGCCGGCGAGGTGCAACTGGCCGATCGCGTCCAGGATCCCGGACCCGCAGATCCCGGAGGGCTCGGCGGCGCCGATCGTCTGGAAGCGAACCGACTCGTCCGTGACCTGAACACGTTCGATCGCTCCGGCCGTCGCGCGCGTTCCGTCCTTGATGTGGTAGCCCTCGAACGCCGGGCCCGACGCGCAGGAGAGCGAGCGAACCGCGCCGTCCGGCGTGATCAGCGAGATCTCGGTGTTCGTCCCGATGTCGAGGGCGATCGCGTGCCGTCCGCGCCAGTCGCCGGCGGTCGCCAGCAGCATCGCGACGTGGTCGCCGCCGATGAACCCGGCGATGTTCGGAAGCAGGCAGAGGTAGGCGCCCGGTGCGAGCCGGAGGCCGGCGTCCCGGGCCTTGATCGCCAGTGCGTCGCTGACGGCCGGCACGAACGGTGAGAGCGCGAGCTGCTCGGTGGGCAGGCCAATCAGGAGGTGGTGCATCGCCGTGTTGCCGACGACCACCGCCTCCGCCACGTCGGTCGCCGACAGGCCCGCCTCGGCGCACAGCTCGGCGGCGAGCTGGTTCAGCCCGGCGATCGCTACCTCCCGCAGCCGCTCTCTCTGCTCCGGCGAGTTCCTCGCATAGGTGATCCTGCTGACGATGTCCTCGCCGTAGGCGATCTGCGGGTTCATGGTGCCCTTGCTGGCGACGACCTCGCCGCTTGCCAGGTCGAGCAGGTAGCCGGCGACTCCTGTCGTCCCGAGATCCACGGCCAGGCCCACGGGCCGCGAGCCGGGGGGCGCGACCGAGATCACTTCGCGCCCGCGGACGATCGCCGCGCAGCTCCAGTCCCACGTTCTCAGGTCGGGCGAGAGCCGGCGCAGGACGTCGACGTCCACGGCGTCCACCCGGGGTCCCGGACGCCCGCGCAGGGCGGCCAGCAGGCTGTCCGCGTCGGCTGCGGGGTGCTCGAGCGAGGGTCGGGGCAGAGCCAGCTCGACCGCCGCGACGAGCGGCGCGAGCGCGACCTCTGTCTCACGGCTCTCGATCTGCGAGCGCATCGCGGTGCTGAGGGACTCCGGTGGCACGCCGACGGTGCAGTCACCCCGTGGGAAGCAGCCGCACGCCAGGCGGTAGCCCTCGGCCAGCTCGCGCTCGGTGAGGTGCTCCTCGTCCGCGCCGGTCGGGTCGCTGACATGTCCCTCCACGATCTGCACGCGGCAGCGCGCGCACAGCCCGTGGCCTCCGCAGAGACTGATCAGGTCGATGCCGAGCTCCCGGGCGAACTCGAGGAACGACTCGTCGGGCCGGCAGGGACCGCGCCGGCCGATCGGCTGGAAGTCGACCTGGAACGTCGTCATCACGCCAGTGGCCCGGGCGGCCCGGCCGGGCCGCCCGGGCCAACCGCTTTCAACGGTACACGCCGTACTCGCGGGTCACGTCGAACATGGCGCGCACGTTCTCGACCTTCGCCTCGTCGAGCAGGGCCGAGGTGTCCATGATGTAGCCGCCACCCTCCCCGCACGTGTCGATCAGCCCCTTGCAGTAGTCGCGCACGTCGTCGGGCGTGGCGGTCAGGAGCAGGCGATTGGGGACGTTGCCGGAGATCGCCGCGATGTCGCCGAGCATCTCCTTCGCCTTCTTCATGTCCATCACGGCCATGTGGAAGATCACGCTCTTCTCGGGCACCTGCGTGAAGTACTCGAGCCGCGAGGTGTCGTCGCCCTCGCAGTAGACAACCGGGATCACGCCCTTCTCGACCATCCCCTCGATCGCCTCGAGCAGCGACGGCCAGTAGAACTTCTTGAACTGCGCGTCGGAGATGAAGCCTTCCGAGCCCTTGTGCAGCCAGATCCAGCACAGCGGCAGGTCGGCTCCGGCCGCCCCGGCCGCGTACTCGACGCAGAGTTGCGTCGCCTTGTTCGTGGCCGCGAGCAGCTGATCCGGGCGCCGGACGATGTCGGACAGGATCCCGCGCGTCCCGCGCAGCGTGTCGCCGACGATGTCGAAGGGTGCCCACGAGAAGGCCCCGAACGCCTGTGGGAAGCCCTTGGCCTTGATCTCCTGCGCGTACTGGCCGATCGAGCCGAACCAGCGGCCCAGCTCCTCGCCGGCGTCGAGCGCGTTTCGCAGCGCCTTCTGCACCCCGGGATCGGCCATTCCGGCGAGCAGGCCCGTCCACCCGAACCACATCATCAGGCGTGCGGGCGGCCAGCCGGCGAGCCCCTCCAGCGAGCCGAAGGAACGGGGCAGCCACTTCGAGAGCATGAAGTGCGACGGGTCGTAGACGAACTCGTCGTACTCGTCGGCGGTCATGTATTCGCCCTCGACGAACTGGTACATCGTGTTGTCGCCGAGGCCGTTTCCGGGCCAGCGAAACCACTTGACGTCGAGCATCGCCATCGCCTTCGCGGGGTAGGCGAGAATCGGCCCGAAGTCCGCGTCCGGCCGGAAGTCGTCCAGGAACGTGTGGCAGGCTTCCCGGGCGACTGCGTAGTCGTTCATGGCGTCCTTGAACGTCACCCCGGCGTACTGATACGGGAACAGCTCGTACGGGCCCATGATCGGGACCTGGTCCGGCTCCTTGAGGGCGACGCAGTCCAGGATGCGCTGAACTCGCTCCTGATAGAGGTCCTCCGTCGTCTTCGTTGCGACGTCTGCCATCTCCGTCATGGCTAGCTCCCTCCTACCCAGCTCTTCGCGAGTGTCACGGCCGCCGAGGCGTCGGTGCCGTAGGCGTCGGCGCCGATGTACTTCGTGACGGTGTCGTCCATCGGGGCGCCGCCGATCATGATCTTGACGCGGTCGCGCAGCCCGGCCTCGTCGATGGCGGCGACCGTGTTCTTCATCTGGTCGAACGCGAGCGTCAGGAACCCGCTCATGGCAACGATTTCAGGCTGGCGCGTCTCGATCTCCTCGATGAACTTCGAGGCCGGGACGTCGACACCGAGGTCGATCACCTCGAAGTTGTTCGAGTCCAGCATGAACGCGACGATGTCCTTCCCCACGTCGTGGATGTCGCCCTCGACGGTGCCGATCACGATCGTGGCGAGCGTGTCCGCGCCCTCTCCGTCGCCCTGGAGCAGCGGCTTCACGATCTCGGCGATCGCCTTCAGCACGTCACCCGCGACGATCAGCTCGGGCAGGAAGTAGTCCTTCTCCTCGTAGCGTGCGCCGACGAGCGCCATGCCCTCGCGGCAGGCCTCGAGGATCTCGCGGGGATCCTCCCCCGCATCGAGCATCTGCTGGGTGAGCTCCAGCGCGTCCTCCTCGCGGATGTCGGCGATCGCCGCCGTCAATGCCTCTCTCATACGCTGCCTCCGTCTCGGTGCCGGATATTGTGCGGGATATAGGACTACGCGCGCGCGCGTAATCGCCTACCACGGACATTACGGCCAGCAGCGCCCGCGCCCCTGGGCAAAACTAATCAGATGACTGGCGCGGTGTCGGGGGCCCGCCGGTAGGCTAGAGGTCATGCACGAGTGGCTCGAGCGCGCGCATGCCGATCTCGCTGCGGCCGTCGGCGACGACCCGGCCGGGTACACGCTCGCGCAGGCCGACATCGACATCCTGCTCGAGCTGGCCCGGGCGGCCGCTCACGGCAGCGGCGAGCGCCAGAACGCGCCGCTGGCGACGTACCTGGTGGGCCTCGCGCACGGCCGTCACCCGTCGCGCAACCTCGGCGCGCTCGCCGACGTCGCGGCCGGCCCCGGCGCTTGAGCGTGCGCACGCCGCTCTGCGACACGCTCGGGATCGACGCCCCCGTGGTGCTCGCGCCGATCTCCCGCGGCGCAGCTCTGGCCGCCGCGGTCTCGAACGCGGGCGGGCTCGGGCAGTTCCAGGGAAGCTGGCTCTCGCCGGACGGTCTCAGGGAGACGATCCGCGAGGCACGCGCTCTGACCGCTCGTCCGTTTGCTGTCAACCTCGTGCTCGAGTGGCCACAGCACGAGCGGCTCGCCGTTCTGCTCGAGGAGGGCGTACGTCTCGTTTCGTTCCACTGGGGCGACCCGGCCCCCTACGTCCCGGCCGTGCACGCTGCGGGCGGCCTCGTGCTCTCGACGGTGGCCAGTGCCGAGGAGGCTCGCCAGGCCGTCGCCGCCGGCGTCGACGCCGTCGTCGCGCAGGGCTGGGAGGCGGGTGGCCATGTCCGGGGCGAGGTCTCGACGCTGGCGCTCGTGCCGGCGGTCGTCGACGGGGTCTCGCCGGTGCCGGTGATCGCCGCGGGCGGAATCGCGGACGGGCGAACCCTCGCGGCCGCGCTCGCTCTGGGCGCGCAGGCGGGCTGGGTCGGCACTCGCTTCGTCGCGACCGTCGAGGCACCCGTGCACGAGGACTACAAGCGTCGTCTCGTCGGGGCCGTCGAGACCGACACGCTGCTCTCGACCCTGTTCGACGTCGGTTGGCGGGGCGCGCCTTCGAGGGCGCTCGTCAACTCGACCGTCCGCCGCTGGCGGGAGGCGGGCTGCCCGCCGGACGGCAGCCGCCCCGGCGAGGGCGAGGTCGTCGCGCGTGCCGCCGAGGGCTACGAGGTGGTGCGCTACGCCGCCGACGACCCGCTGGCCGGGATGGCCGGGGAGATCGAGGCGATGGCGACGTATGCGGGCCAGGGCGTCGCGCTCGTCCGGGACGTCGTCCCCGCCGCGGCGGTGGTTCGCGGGCTCGTCGAGGAGGCCCGGCGGGTGCTCGCGGACCTCGCGAGCTAAGTAAGCTCGCGCGGGTGGCCCGGATCACGATCCTCGAAGGCGCGACGTTCTGCATCTCCGACGAGCGCGGGGACATCGCGGAGCCGACCGACGGCTTCTTCGAGGCCGACACCCGCTTCCTCTCCCGGCTCGTCCTCACGGTCAACGGAGCCAGCCCGCTCCGGCTTTCCCACGGCCGCGTCGAGTACTACTCGGCGGCCTGGTTTCTACGCAACCCCCCGGTGGGCGGGCTCGCGAGCGACGAGGTCTCGATCGAGCGGAGGCGCTTCGTCGGCCGCGACATGCAGGAGCACGTGATCCTGACGAACCACGCCGGCCACCCGGTCGAGCTCGAGGTGGGGCTCGAGTTCGGTGCCGACTTCGCGGACATCTTCGCCGTCAAGGCGTTCGACGCCGCGCTCGGCGATCCCGGGCGAGCACTGCCCGCCACCCCCGTTCCTCCACGTTTCGACCCGTCCGAGAACCGCCTCGTCTTCGCCACCGGGGACGGCTTTCGCGGTGAGACGCAGGTGCTGCTCTCGCACCGGGGCGAGGTCGAGGGCGGCACCGTTCGCTACCGCGTGGCGCTCGAGCCGCGCGGCCGCTGGAGCTTGCGGATCGACGTGATCGCCTCCACCGACGGGGTGCGGGTGCCGGCCCGCACGGCCGAGCGCCGGTTCGGCGAGGAGCTCGATCGGATCCAGGAGTCGCTCGCCGTCTGGCACCTGCGCGTGCCTCAGCTGCGCGGGAGCTGGGACGATCTCGGGCACGCGTTCGACCGCTCGGTGTCGGACCTCGCCGCGCTGCGGATGCGGGGCGGGGACGGCGCCGGCCAGCTTCCTGCCGCCGGGATGCCGTGGTTCATGGCCGTCTTCGGGCGCGACACCCTGATCACGTGCCTGCAGACGCTCCTGTTCGGTCCCGAGCTTGCGGTTGCCGCCCTGCACACGCTTGCTGGCCTGCAGGCGCTCGAAGACGACCCGGAGATCGACGCGGAGCCGGGGAAGATCGTCCACGAGGTCAGGCACGGTCGTGGGGCGGAGGCTTGGTTTCCCCGCTACTACGGCACGATCGACGCGACGCCGCTGTACCTGATCCTGCTCTCGGAGGTCTGGCGCTGGACGGACGATGTGGATCTCGTCCGCAGCCTCCGCGAGCCGGCGCTGCGGGCGCTCGGCTGGATCGAGAACTTCGCCGACCTCGACGGGGACGGGTTCGTCGAGTACCGACGGCGCTCGTCGAGGGGGCTCGAGAACCAGTCGTGGAAGGACTCCGGCAACTCGCAGCGGTTCGCCGGCGGGCGCCTGGCGGAGGCGCCGATCGCGCCAGCGGAGGCCCAGGGCTACGTGTACGACGCGAAGCTGCGCGTCGCCGAGCTGGCGCGCGAGGTCTGGCGGGAGCGCGAGCTCTCCGAGCGGCTCGAGCGGGAGGCGGCCGAGCTGGCGCGGCGGTTCGACGAGGCGTTCTGGGTCGATCGGCGCGGCGGCTACTACGCGCTCGCGCTCGACCGGGCCAAGCGGCCGGTCGACTCGCTCTGCTCGAATATCGGTCATCTCCTCTGGAGCGGGATCGTCCCGCCGGAGCGCGCAGACGCGATCGTCGACCGGCTGATGGGGGACGAGCTGTGGTCGGGCTGGGGCGTCCGAACGATGTCGACCGCCGACGCTGGCTACAACCCGCTTGCCTACCACAACGGCACCGTCTGGCCCCACGACAACTCGCTGATCGCCTGGGGGCTCGCGCGGTACGGGCGCTGGCAGGAGGCGCAGCGCATCGTTCGTCGGATCATCGACGCGAGCACGTGGTTCGACCACGAGCTGCCGGAGGTGTTCGCCGGCTTCGCCCGGGTGGAGACGCCCTTCCCGATCGCCTACCCGACCGCGACGCGGCCGCAGGCGTGGGCGGCCGGAACGCCGGTGCTGCTCCTGCGGGTGCTGCTCGGACTCGAGCCCGACCCCAGCCGTCACGTGCTGGTCTCGCGCGCTCCGGAAGAGCTGCCCACGTGGGCCGGGTCTCTGCGTCTCTCGGGCCTGCGGGCGTTCGATCTGGCCTGGGACGTGCGGCTCGAGGAGAGCAGGGTGACGGTGGACGCAACGTGAGGGTTGCTCTCCTGGCCCCGGTCTGGTTCCCGGTGCCCCCGACCGGGTACGGCGGGATCGAGTGGGTCGTCGCCGTCCTGGCCGACGGTCTCGTCGCAGCGGGCCACGACGTGACCCTGTTTGCCTCCGGCGACTCGCGGACGGCCGCGCGGCTCGTCTCGGTGTACGAGCGCGCGCCGTCCGAACGGATCGGCACCTCGCTCACCGAGCTGCGTCACGCGCTCACGTGCTTCGTGCGAGCCGGGGAGTTCGATGTCGTCAACGACCACTCGGGCCTGCCCGCGGCCGCGCTCGCCGGGACGGTCGCGACGCCTGTGGTGCACACGGTGCACGGGCCGCTCGACGGGGAGGCCGGGGTCGTCTACGGGCAGGTGGCCGGTGTTGCCCCGCGGCTCGGTCTGATCTCGCTCTCGCTCAATCAGCGACGGCCGCGCCCGGACCTGCCGTGGCTCGCGAACTGCCCGAACGCGATCGACCTCGAGCACTATCCGTTCGATCCCGGCCGCGGCGACTATCTGCTGTTCCTGGGCCGCCTGTCATTCGAGAAGGGCGCGCACCGCGCGATCGAGGCGGCGCGGCGGGTGGGCCTGCCGCTCAAGCTCGCGGGCAAGATGCGCGAGCCCCTGGAGCGGGAGTACTTCGAGGCGCACGTGCGCCCGAACCTGGGCCGGGGGATCGAATACCTCGGCGAGGTCACCCACGCGGAGAAGGTGGCGCTGCTCCAGGGCGCGCGAGCCACGATCTTCCCGATCTCGTGGGAGGAGCCGTTCGGCCTCGTGATGGTGGAGTCGATGGCGTGTGGCACCCCCGTCGTCGCCACCCGGCGTGGCGCGGTGCCGGAGGTGATCGAGCACGGGCGCAGCGGCCTGATCGTCGACGACGAAGCCGGGCTGGCCGGCGCGATCCTCGAAGTCCGGCGGATCGACCCTCGCGAGTGCCGGCGCGCAGCCGAGGAGCGGTTCGCACCGGCCCGGATGGTGCGCGACTACGTCGCCGCCTACGAGCTCGCCTGCTCGGCCGGCGCCGTCTGACGGCCGCGTCAGGACCCGCCCGCGTGCGGGGCCGTGCCGGCGAGGGCCTGCTCCAGGTCGGCGAGGAGATCCGCGGCGGCCTCGATTCCGACCGAGAGGCGGATCAACGTGTCGGGAAGCTCGAACGGCGAGCCGGCGAGGCTCGCATGCGTCATCAGCCCCGGGTGCTCGATCAGGCTCTCGACGCCGCCGAGGCTCTCGGCGAGCGTGAACAGGCGCGTGCGCTCGACGACGCGCAGCGCGTCCTCGCGGGAGCCATCGACCTCGAACGAGACCATCCCGCCGAAGTCGTGCATCTGGCTCGCGGCGATCTCGTGGCCGGGGTGGCCGGCCAGGCCCGGGTAGTGCACCCGGGCGACCGTGGGGTGTCCGTCGAGGAAGGCGGCGACCTGCCGGGCGTTCGCGCAGTGCTCGCGCATCCGCAGGGACAGGGTCTTGAGCCCGCGGAGGACGAGCCAGGAGTCGAATGGGCCAGGCACCGCCCCGAGCGAGTTCTGAAGGAAGCCCAGGCGCTCAGCGAGCGCGCCGTCGCCCGTCGCGACGAAGCCGCCGACGACGTCCGAGTGCCCGCCGAGGTACTTCGTCGTCGAGTGGAGGACGAGGTCGGCGCCGAGCTCGAGCGGGCGCTGGAGGTACGGCGTCGCGAACGTGTTGTCGACGACGAGCAGCGCGCCGACAGCGTGGGCCGCCTCGGCCGCCGCCGCGAGGTCGACGACCCGCAGGAACGGGTTGGTCGGAGTCTCGACCCAGACGAGACGGGTGCGCTCGTCGAGTCGCGCCGCCAGGCCGGCACCCAGTTCCTCGGCGGTCAGGTAGTCGAACGAGTACCCCTTCGGCGCATAGACCCGCTCGAACAGCCGGTAGGTGCCGCCGTAGACGTCGTTGACCGACGCCACCCGCTCCCCCGGCGAGACGAGGTGCATCACGGTCGTGGCCGCCGCCATCCCGGACGCGAACGCGAGCCCGTGCTCCGCGCTCTCGAGCGACGCAAGGCACGTCTCGAGCGCCTCGCGCGTCGGGTTCGCCGTGCGTGAGTAGTCGTACCGGAAGCGGCCCACTGCCTCCTGCGCGAACGTCGAGGTCTGGTAGATCGGGACGATCACGGCGCCCGTCTCCGGGTCCGGCGCCTGACCGGTGTGGATCGCGCGGGTCTCGAACTCCACCGGTGCGATCGTACAGGCAGGTCAGGTGACGATGGTCGCGCCCTGATGCGCCAGGTACTCGAGCAGGTCGGCGCGGGTCAGCACGCCGGCGGGGCGCCCAGCCTGGGCGACCACGACCGCGCGGCTCTCGCCCGACAGGTCAGCGAAGACGGCGTCGACCGAGGACTCGCTCTCGACCGCGGGCAGCGGCGCCTCCATCAGCCCGGCGACGTCGTCGCCGAGCGCGCCGGGGTTGCGGTAGAGCCGCTCGAGCAGGCCGCGCTCGCGGACCGAGCCGATCACGTCCGCGAGCGACTGCGCGGGCTCGTGCCGCACGACCGGGAGCTGGGAGATCCCGTAGCGCTCCATCAGCTCGATTGCGTGGCTGACCGGCTGGTGCGACTCGACCACGATCAGCTCAGGCGCGTGTTCCTCTCCGCGCTTGAACGCCAGCACCTCCCCGATCGTCGGCGCCGGGGCTCGCCGCTCGGCAAAGCCGTGCTCGAGCATCCAGTTGTCGTCGTAGAAGCGCGACAGGTAGGCGCGGCCTCCGTCCGGGACGAGCGCGAGCAGCGAAGCGCCGGACCCGAAGCGCTCGGCCACGGCCAGCAGCGCTGCGGCGGCGGCGCCGCCCGAGCCACCAACGAGCAGGCCCTCCTCGCGCGCGAGTCGCCGCGCGGTCACGAAGCAGCCCCGGTCGGAGACGGTCACGAACTCGTCGACGACGGAGCGGTCGAACGTCTCGGGCCAGAAGTCCTCGCCGATCCCCTCGACCAGGTAGGGGTGGACGGTCGGGGACGAGAAGATCGAACCCTCGGGGTCGGCGCCGACGACGAGCAGGTCGGGCTTGCGCTCCTTCAGGTAGCGGGCGCTGCCGCTGACGGTGCCGCCGGTGCCGACGCCGAAGACGATCGCGTCGAGCTCGCCGCCGGTCTGCTCCCAGATCTCCGGACCGGTTGTCCTGTAGTGGGCCTCCGGGTTGGCAGGGTTCGAGTACTGGTCCGGCTTGTACGCGCCCGGGATCTCCTCGGCCAGCCGGTCGGAGACCGAGTAGTAGCTCTCGGGCGACTCGGGCGGGACGGCGGTCGGGCAGATCACGACCTCGGCGCCGTAGGCGCGCAGGAGCGAGATCTTCTCCTGGCTCATCTTGTCCGGCATCACGAAGATGCAGCGGTAGCCGCGCACGGCCGCGGCCATCGCGAGCGCGACACCGGTATTGCCGCTCGTCGGCTCGACGATCGTTCCGCCCGGCCGGAGCTTCCCCTCCCGCTCGGCCCGTTCGATCATCGCGAGTCCGATCCGGTCCTTGACGCTGCCGCCCGGGTTCATGTACTCGAGCTTCAGGAGCAACTGCGGCCCGTCGTCGCGGCCGAGCCGCGCGAGCCGGACGATCGGCGTTCCCCCGACGAGCTCGAGCACCGTGGGGTATTCGCGGGGCATCTTCCGAAACTCTACTTCAATGTTTGAAGTGACGGCGGCCCGTGAACACCATCGCGGCGCCCGCCTCCGCCACCGCCCGGGCCACTTCGTCGTCACGCTTGGAGCCGCCGGGCTGGACGATCGCCGTCACGCCCGCGTCGAGGGCGAGCTCGACACCGTCGGCGAAGGGGAAGAACGCATCCGAGGCGAGCGCGGCCCCCGTCGGGTCGTGGCCGTGCGCGCGCGCCTTGTCGAGCGCGATCCGCACGGCGTCGACGCGGCTCGTCTGGCCCCCTCCGATCCCGATCGTCGCGAGGCCCTTGGCGATCACGATCGCATTCGAGGCGACGTGCCTGGCCACGCGCCAGGCGAGCAGCAGGTCGCCCCACGAGTCTTCGCAGGGGTGCGCTCCGGTCACGACCTCCATGCCGTCCCGCTCGTCCATCTCGAGGTCCGCGTCCTGGACGAGGAAACCGCCGAGCACGCGCCGGTAGTCCCGCTCCCCGGCCGGCGCGAGCCTGTGCTCGCCGCTCGCGAGGATCCGGGACGACGGCTTCGCGCCGAGGATGGCGAGTGCCTCCTCCGTGTAGTCCGGCGCGATCAGGACCTCGACGAACTGGCCGGCGAGCTGGCGGGCGAGCTCCGCCTCGACCGTCCGGTTGAGCGCGACGACGCCTCCGTAGGCCGACACCGGGTCGCATGCGAGCGCCTTCGCGTACGCGTCCTCGATCGAGCCGGCGAGCGCGCACCCGCACGGGTTCGCGTGCTTGACGATCACGCAGGCCGGCAGCGAGAGCTCCTCGAGCAACGAGCGCGCCGCCCAGAGGTCGTTCAGGTTGTTGAACGAGAGCTCGCGTCCGGACCGCTGCTCTACGCGCGAGAGCAGGTGGCGGGCGGCTTCCGCCTCGCTGTAGTAGGCAGCGCGCTGGTGGGGGTTCTCGCCGTAGGGGAGATCGAGCCGCTTCTCGAGCGCGACGACGAAGCGGGCCGGGAACGCCTCGCGGTCGGCGAACCAGGCCGCGATCGACGCCTCGTAGGCGGCGGTGTACGCGAACGTCGCGGCCGCGAGCTTGCGCCTCGTCGAGGCCGAGAGCGTCCCTTGCTTCCGCAGTTCCGCGAGCACGGGCCCGTACTGGGTCGGGGAGCAGACCGGCGCGACGTGCGTGAAGTTCTTGGCCGCGGCGCGAAGGAGGGTGGGGCCGCCGACGTCGATCATCTCGACGGCCTCCTCCTCGCGTGTGTCCTTGCGCCAGGCGACCTCGTCGAACGGGTACAGGTTGACGCAGACGAGGTCGATCGGCTCGATCCCGTGCTCGGTGAGCGCGTCGCGGTCGTCGTCCAGGTCACGCCGGGCGAGGATGCCCGCGTGGATTCGCGGATGCAGCGTCTTGACCCGTCCGCCAAGGAGCTCCGGGAACCCGGTCACGTCGTCCACGCGCGTGTGCGCGAGCCCGAGCTCGGCGAGCCGGGCGGACGTGCCGCCGCTCGCGATCAGCTCCACCCCGAGGTCGGCGAGACCGAGGGCGAGCTCGTCGAGACCGGTCTTGTCCCAGACCGACAGGATTGCGCGCGTGATCACGCGTGCGACTGTAAACGCTTCGCGAGCAGGTTTCGAGTCGCGACCGGCAGGAGCCGGTGCTCGACAACGTGCAGGCGCTCGAGCAGCGTCTCCTCGGTGTCGTCCGGCAGAACGGGGACCCGCTCCTGCGCCAGCACCAGGCCCGTGTCCACGCCCTCGTCGACGAGGTGAACGGTGACCCCGGTCTCGGCCACGCCCGCGGCGAGCGCGTCGTGGACGGCATGCGTGCCGGGGAAGGCCGGGAGCAGGGAGGGGTGGACGTTGAGGACGGAGCCGGGGAAGCACTCGAGGAACGCGGGCGTGAGGATGTGCATGTAACCGGCGCAGATGATGAGTGCGGCGCCCTGCTCGACGAGCCAGCTCGCCATCGCGAGGTCTCGTGCCTCGCGCGTCTCGAAGTCGGGCAGCTCGAATACGGCCACGGGGACTCCCGCCCGTCTCGCCCGCTCGAGCGCGTACGCGCCGGGCACGTTGCTCGCGACGCCCGCGATCGGCAGGCCGGCGTCGATCAGCGCCTGGAGGTTCGTGCCCGAGCCGGAGACGAGGACGCCGATCACGAGTCCGAGAAGACGACGCCGCCGGAGCCGCGCTCGATCCGCCCGATTGCGGTGAGGCCGCTGCCGGCCGCGTCGGCCGCGGGCACGACCGCGCAGTAGCCGATGCCGAGGTTGAAGACGCGTCGTTGTTCCTCCTCCGGCACTCCCCGCTCGTCGAGCCAGCGGAACACCTCCGGCCGCTCCCAGCTTGCGGGGTCGATCGCCGCTCGCAGTCCCGCGGGGAGGACCCGAGCCAGGTTGCCGGGGATGCCGCCGCCGGTGACGTTGGCGAGCGCGCGGACGTCGCAGCGCTCGCGCAGGCGAGCGACGTCCTCCACGTACAGCCGCGTCGGCGCCAGCACCAGGTCGGCGTCGAACGGGTCGTTCCCGAGCAGGCGGCGCACGAGCGTGTAGCCGTTGCAGTGGAAGCCGGAGGACGGCAGGCCGAGCACGACGTCGCCCGGCTCGACCCGCGCGCCGTCGATCACCCGGTCGCGCTCGACGGCGCCCACACAGGTGCCCGCGACGTCGAGCTCCCCGTCGCGGTAGACGCCGGGCATCTCGGCGGTCTCCCCGCCCAGGATCGCGCAGCCCGCGGCGCGGCACGTCTCCGCCGCCCCCTCGACGAGCTCCGCCACCTGCTCGAGGTCGAGCTCCGCCGCGGCCACGTAGTCGAGGAAGAAGAGCGGTCGCGCCCCGCTGGTGAGCACGTCGTTGACGCAGTGGGCGGCGAGGCACGCGCCCGCTTCGCGCAGACGCCCGGCCCTGCGCGCGAGCACGAGCTTCGTGCCGAGCCCGTCGGTGGAGGCGGCGAGCAGTTGGCCGCCACCCGGGTCGAAGAGCCCCGCGAACGCGCCGAATGCGCCGACGACGCCCGCTGTGCGCGTCGACTCGACCGCGGCGCGCAGCCGCTCGACCACGGCCTCGGCCTTGCCGAGCGAGACGCCGGCGTCCTCGTAGCTCGGCTCCGCCACCGCGTCAATCCTAGCCGCAGGCGCTGCCGGCTTCGACACGACGTACAATGCGCCGGCGCGAGATGCTCCGGGTTCAGGACATCGTGGCGATGCCGGCTCTCGAGCTGCGCGTCGTGGCGGGCGAGCCGGGTCTCGGGAACGAGATCCGCTGGCTTCACGCCTCTGAGCTGGCGGACCCGACGCCGTGGCTCGCCGGCGGTGAGCTCCTGCTGACCACGGGGCTCGGAATCCCACGGACCGCGGCCGGGCAGCGCACGTACGTGCGGCGCCTCGCCGTCCACGGCCTCGCCGGGCTCGGGTTCGGCACCGGCTTCGGCTACGACGAGGTGCCGGCGGCGGTCGTGCGGGCGGGTGACCGGCTCGGGTTCCCCGTTCTGGCAGTCCCGTACGACGTGCCGTTCATCGCGATCTCGAAGGCGGTCTTCGCGCACCTCGCGAACGAGCAGCTCGAGCAAGTCACCCAGGCGCTCGAGGTGCACGAGCGCCTCGCCCAGGCCGTGATCCACGGACGCGGGCTGCGGGCCCTGCTCGCGGTGCTCTGCAATCATCTCGGTTGCAGTCTCGCGCTCGTCGACGACGGTGGGCGGGTGCTCGCCGAGAGGCATGCGGGGAAGAGGCTTCCGTTCGCCGGCGCGCTCGAGCTGCCGGTGGTCGCGGACGAGGAAATCGCGACGCTGAGGGCGAAGCGCGAGCGGGGCGAGTTCTCGGAGTACGACCGGCTCGTTCTCCACCACGGCCAGACCGCGCTCGCGTTCGAGCTTTCGCGCCGCCACGCGGTCTCGGCGGCCGAGCTGCGCCTCGCCGGCGATCTGCTCGAGGATCTCGAGCGGGAGCGCCTGGACGACCGGGAGACCGCCCGGCGGATGGCCGCGTTCGGGCTCGAGCCTGCGCGCGACTACGCCGCGCTGCTGGCCGTGCCGCGCAACGGCCTGACCGGCGAGCGCCTGCGCTCGACGGTTGCGCGCGAGCTCGACCGCCGCGCCCTGCGCTACCTCTCGACCGCCCGGCGCGATCGGGCCGCGTTCCTCGTCGAGGCGGACAGCGAGGAGGCGATCCTCGGCCTCGCCCGGGGGGTCGTGAGCGTCGAGCCGGACGCCCGCGTCGGCGTCGGCCGGCCGGCCCACGGGCGATCTCTGGGGCGCAGCCTGCTCGAGGCGCGTGCTGCGCTCGACGCGACATCAACGGCCGTCGCCTCCTACCACGAGCTCGGCTCCCTGGAGCTCCTCCTCAGCCTGCCCGACGCGGCGCTCGAGGCGTTCGTCGACCGCGTGCTCGGCCCGGTTGCCGCCAACGTGTGGCTCGTCGAGTCCCTGAGCGCGCTGCTCGCGTCGGGCTGTCGCTGGAGCGATGCTGCCGATCGGCTGGGCGTTCACCGCCACACGCTCCGCTACCGGATGGACCGGCTGCGCGAGCAGACGGGCCGCCACCCGGACGACCCCGAGCAGCGCATGGAGTTGTGGCTTGCCGTGAAGGCGAACCAGGCTCTCGCGGCGCGGCGCGAGCGGTGCTGATCAGGAGCCGCTGCGGTCGCGCCCGGCTTACCTCCCGCGCGGGTGCCCGGCGCCCGAATCCGGAGGTGAACTCGCCTTCCGGCCCGGGGCTTCCGTGGCGAGGATCGCCAGATAGAGGTCGGCAATCGTGGCCGGCGAGCGGAGGGAACGGCTGAGGCGTCGCTCGATCCGAGCGAGCCGGGGTGGAGGTGCAGCCGCTTGGCGGTGCGGCCCACGTCGAAGTCCTCGTGGAAGTACGCGAGGAGCGTGTCGTACAGGGCAGGGGTCTCCTCGAGCGGGCGGAGGAGCGAGTCGATCTTCGGCTGCGGCCGCTGCGATCAGACAGGCAGCTCGGGGATCTCGCTCCGCGAGCGCCGCCGGGGCCGGGGAGCCGGGCCTGGGCCGTTCCCTACTCGTTCCAGAACGGTCGGCGGACCCAGCCCTCCTCGACGGGGCTGATCGTCTGGCAGTCGAGCCGGACTTCGGCGAACTTCCAGACGCCATCCTCGCGGCGGTAGCGGTCGGTGTAGCGGCCGGTCAGCCAGACGGCCTGTGCGCCGGCGTCGCCGACGACGGTGCAGGGCTGCCAGAGGTACCAGCTACCCGTCGCGGTCTCGATGCTGTCCGCGACATCGACGGTCGGCGCGACCATGTAGTGGAGCGCCCAGGTGATCTGGCTCGAGACGCCCGCGAAGAAGGCCCGGATCGCCTCGATACCCTCGTGCCGGCCAAAGCGCTCGCCGCCGTCCCACACGGCGTCGCGCGTGAAGAACGGCCCCATGCGATCGGGGTCGTAGCCCGTGTCGCAGACATCCGCGTAGCGTGCCTTGAGGCGACGGATCTCCTCGATTGCCTCGAGCTTTGCGATCCGTGCGGCCAGGTCGTTCGTCATCGCTCACCTCATCAGGGTCGGGCGTGGGCAGCGGTGCTCGATCCTACGCCTCCCCGTCGCGCCGGATAGAGTCGAGCGCGGGACCTCGATGGGCATTCGGGTCGGGATCGATACGGGCGGGACGTTCACCGACCTCGTAGCCGTCGACGAGGAGGCGGGCCGCTGGCACGTCGCCAAGGTCCCGTCGAACCCGAAGGACCCGGTCTCCGCTGTGGCTGCGGCCCTCGAGGCGGCGGGTCTCGATCCCGAGCGCATCTCGATCGTCGTCGTCGGTACGACGATCGGAATCAACGCCGTCCTCACGCGGACGGGCGCCCGTGTTCTCTATTTGACGACGAAGGGCTTCGAGGACGTCCCATTCATCCAGCGGATCTCCCGGAAGTACCACTACGACTTTCGCTGGCGCAAGCCGACGCCGCTCGTCCACCGGCCAGACTGCATCGGGGTCGACGAGCGCTTGGACGAGGAGGGGCGGGAGCTCGTGCCGCTCGCTACCCGGGAGCTCGAACGCGTTCTCGAGAGCGTCGAGTCCCGGGCAGACGGCGATCGCCTCGCGATCGCCGTCTGCTTCCTCTTCTCGTACCTCGACCCCGAGCACGAGCTGGCCACGCGCACGTTCCTGGAGGAGCGGACCGGCCTGCCGGTGTCCCTCTCCCACGAAGTGGCGCCGATCTGGCGTGAGTACGAGCGGGGCACGACGGCCATCGTCGACGCCTACCTGAAGCCTCTCCTCGACGAGTACGTGTCCGGGCTCGGCGACGCGCTCGTCTCGCAGGGGATCTCGAGCCGTCCGTCGCTTCTGAAGTCGAACGGCGGGCACGCCCTCGCCGCCGAGGCGCGGGAGCGGCCGGCGCACCTCCTGCTGTCCGGAATCGCCGGGGGCGCCATCGGCGGCGCGCATTTCGCGCGGCTTGCGGGAACGGAAAAGGGGATCGTCGTCGATATGGGCGGGACGAGCTGCGATGTCTGTCTGATCGTCGGCGGCGAGCCGCTCTACTCCTCGGACTTCGAAATCGAGTACGGCTTTCCCGTCTCGGTTCCGTCGGTGTCGACGAAGACGATCGGCGCCGGCGGTGGTTCGATCGGCTGGGTCGACTCCGGCGGCTTCCTCCAGGTCGGGCCGGGCAGCGCGGGGGCCGACCCCGGCCCCGCGTGCTACGGCCGCGGCGGCGAGGAGACGACGCTGACCGACGCGAACCTCGCCCTCGGCCGGCTGAACCCCGACTTCTTCCTCGGCGGACGGCTCGCCCTCGACGCTTCGCTCAGCCGCGCGGCGCTGGGGCGGCTCGCCGCGAAGCTCGGCCGCGACGCGGTCGACGTCGCCGCCTCGATGGTACGGGTGGCAAACGAGAACATGGCCAACGCGATCCGGATCGTGACGGTCGAGCAGGGCATCGATCCGCGCGAGTTCGCCATCGTCGCCATGGGCGGCGCCGGGCCGACGCATGCGGCCGAGATCGCCGCTGCGATCGGGATCGGTCGAGTGATCGTGCCGGCCAATCCCGGTCTCGCCTCGGCCTTCGGCGCGCTCGCGGCCCAGGTGCGGGTCGATGCCGTCAAGAGCGTCTACCTCACCGACGTGCGGGCGACTGCGGCCGAGGTGAGCCGGCTCTTCACGGAGCTCGAGTCCCGATCCGTTGCCGACTTCGAGGCTCAGGCAGGCGGAGTCGCCTCCCACGAGGTGCGCCGATCGATCGCCATGCGCTACCAGGGTCAGAACTACGAGACGGAGGTGACGGTGCCGGGGGGTGAGCTCGCTGACGACGACCTGCCGGGTGTCTACGAGCAGTTCGCGCGCCTCTACGAGAGTTTCTACGGCTACCGGCTGGACGGAATCCCGATCGAGCTCGTTCGTCTCCAGGTCGTGGTCGTCGGCGAGGACAGGCGTCTGCCGGAGCTCGTTCAGGGGGGCGGGCCCGCCGCCCGCGACGAGTCGCGCGAGGTCTGGTTTCCGGAGCACGGCTTCGTCGCCACGCCCGTGGTGCGGCGCGATTCGCTCGAGCTTGGCAGCGTGCGCGGCGGCCCGGCGATCGTCGAGGAGATGGACTCGACGATCGTCGTCCCCCCCGCCTGGCGGCTCGAGAGCGGCCGCCGCGGCGTGCTCGAGCTCGTCCGTGAGGAGGGGTGAGGGTGGGCGGCGGCATCGATCCAGTAACGCTCGCCATCGTGAACAACGCCTTCGTAAACATCTGTCGCGAGATGGGCATCACCATGATGAGGACAGCCTTCTCGCCGATCTTCAACGAGGGTCTCGACTTCTCGTGTGTCCTCTTCGACCGGCACGGCAACATGATCGGCCAGGCGGAGTTCTGCCCCGCCCAGATCGCGGCCAGCCTCTTCATCGTTCGCTGGACGGTCGAGGAGCTTGGCGTCGACTCGTTCGAGGAGGGCGACGTCGTCCTCCACAACGACCCCTATCGAGGTGGCGCTCACATCCCGGAGCACTCGGTGATCCGTCCCGTCTTCTTCGACGGCGAGCTCTTCGGTTTCGTCGCCAACGTCGGTCACCTGGCCGAGATCGGGGGCAAGGCCGTCGGGAGCTTCGCCGCTGACGCAACCGAGGTCTTCCAGGAGGGGCTTCGGATCCCGCCGGTCAAGATCGTCAGCCGCGACCGGCCCAACATGGACCTCTGGCGGCTGATCATGGCCAACCACCGGACCCCCCGGAATACCTGGGGTGACCTCAACGCCCAGATCGGCTCGTTGCGGGTCGCCGAGCGGAGCGTCCAGCTGCTCCTCGAACGGTACGGCCGCGATCTCGTCGAGGAGGCGGCGGAGGAGCTGATGGACTACTCGGAGCGCTGGATGCGCACCGAGATCAGGGCGATCCCCGACGGACGGTATGCGTTCACCGCCCGAATGGAGGACGACGGCGTCGTCGAGCGCCCGGTCACCTTCCACGTCGAGGTAACAGTCGACGGCGATCGGCTGATCGTCGACTGGACCGGGACCGACCCCCAGGTGCGGGGCCCGATCAACGCCACCTACGGCGTGACCGCCGGCGCGACGTACAACGCGATCTTCCATCTGACCGACCAGAGCATCCCGAAGAACTCCGGTGTCTACCGGCCGATCTCGATCATCGCGCCGCCCGGCTCCGCCGTGAACGTCGTCTACCCGGGTCCGTCCGTCGGCGGCAACACCGAGACGCATCCCAAGCTCGCCGACATGGTCATTGCCGCGCTCGCGCAGGCGCTTCCCGGCCGGGTCGCGGCGGCCGAGGGGGGGACGGCGTGCAACTTCCTCTTCGGCGGCTTCCATCCGAGGACGGGCGACTACTACGCGAACTACCACCTCGAGGGCGGCGGCTGGGGTGCTAAGGACTACGACGACGGCAACGACGCGATCATCGTCAAGAACGGCAACTGCCGGAACACGCCGGTCGAGATCTTCGAGACGCGCTACCCGCTGCGGACGATCGAGTACTCGCTGATCCCGGACTCGGGCGGGCCGGGGCGGATGCGCGGCGGTCTCGGCACGCGCCGGATCCTCCGGGTCGAGCCGAGCACCGAGGTGACGGTCAACGCGCTCTTCGACCGGACCAAGCCGGGCTTCGGGGCCTGGGGCCTCGCGGGCGGCGGCACGGGTGGTCGCGCGGCGATCATGGTCAGGCGAAAGGGAGATGCGGAGTTTCGCACCTTCTCGGAGGCGTTCGGGACCGTGTCGCCGTCGAAGTTCACGAACATCCTGCTCGAGGAGGGCGACGAGGTGCTGATCGACTCGCCCGGCGGCGGCGGCTATGGCGACCCGCGTGCGCGCGACCGGGAGCGTGTCGCGCGCGACGTCTACGAGGGCTTTGTCAGTCCGGAGCGGGCGCGCGACCTGTACGGCTGGGAGTGCCCGTGAGTGGCCGGTGGCTGCCGATCACGACGCAGGTCTGGGAGACCGCCGTGACACCGTGCGACTGCTGCGGCCAGGTCGTCCCCAAGCGTCTCTGGGTTGCCGAGGTCGAGGGCGAGGAACACCGGTTTTGCAGTCCCGCCTGCGTGGAGCTCTACCGGGACTACGTATTGCCGAAGCTGAAGGGCGAGCCGAGGACCTGAGGAAAGGCCTCCGCTCTGACCAAGGGCGACGCGAGCAAGATCGTCCCGGCAGGCTCCGCCTTCCCGGTCGTCGCGCTGGTCGGCTCCGCGAGGAAGACGGCGGAACCGTCCTCGTCGTCTCCGGCGTCGCTCTGATCAGTCGCTAGGCGGCAGCGGCGAGCGAGGGGTCGGGCCGCCAGCCGAGGGAGCCCTCGACCGTGCGCGCGACCTGAAGCAGCCGGGCCTCCGCGAGCGGCCGCCCCACGAGCATCAGGCCCACGGGCAGGCCGCCGGTCTCCGCCACGGGGATGGTGAGGGCGGGATGACCCGTCATGTCGGTCGGGTACGTGTTGGCGAGGACGCCCCATCCGCGCAGGACACGGTCGGAGAGCGAGAGCGCTGGGTCGTCTCGGTGGGGAAGGCCGGGCGTCGCCGGGAGAAGCAGGGCGTCGAGACCCTCGAGGGCCCGGTCGTACGCGCTCCGAAGCCACGGTCGCAGGTTCTGGGCCTGCGCGTAGACCGCGCCGAGGTACGAGCGGCGCAGGTGAGTGCCGACCAGCAGGGCAGTCTTGACCGAGGCGGGCAGCTCGCCGGCGCGAGCGGTCAGCCCCCGTCTCAGCGCGAGCGCCAGATCGGGGGCATAGCGGCCGAACCAGTGGTAGCCGTTGCCGCCTCCGGCCATGAGCGCGGTCATCCCCTCGACGAAGCCCGCGAAGGCGATCCCGCCCGCCTGGAGATGCTCCGGAAGCGATACCTCCCGGATGTCGGCGCCGAGCTCGCGCAGGCGCTCGAGCGTCTCCAGCGTCGCCTCGGCCACCTCGGCGGTGGCGCCGACACCCTCGCCGAGGCTCTCCGCGACGAGCCCGAGCCGGATACCACGGAGGTCGTCGGGTGCCCCGGCGACCGCGCTGAGGTAGTCGGCGACCGCAGTGTCTCCCCGCTGCGGGGCGGCGCTGCCCCCGCTCGTAACGGCCTGGAGCAGGCGCGCGACGCTCTCGGCGGTCCGGCCCAGGGGCCCGGCATGATCGAAGGTCCGGTCGATCCCCGCGATCCCGGTGTACGGGACGAGGCCGTGGGTGGGCTTGAGGCCGATCACCCCGCACCACGCCGCGGGCACCCGGATCGACCCGCCCTGGTCGCTGCCGATCGCGGCGTCGAGGCCCTCGTACCAGAGGGCGGCGGCGGATCCGCCCGACGAGCCGCCGGCGGTGCGCGCCAGGTCGAACGGGCAGAGGGTCGGGCCGTAGCAGCTCGTGTCCCCGCCGCCGGAAAAGGCGAGGTCGTCCATGTTCGTGATCGCGGCGATCACGCCGCCTGCCTCGAGGATCCGCTCCGTGACGACGGCATCCCGCTCGGGGACGAACCCCGTGAGGATTCGTGACCCGCACGTCATCGGGACACCGGCGACGGCCACCGAGTCCTTGACCGCGATCCGCATCCCGCCCAGGACGCCCTCGTGCGTCGACTCGACCCGGCACCAGCGCACGACGGCGTTGCAGGGGTCCTCCCCCGGCCCGGGCGGGCGCCCCGGGTCCCGCACCGCCTCGACGTTCTCGACGGGGACCGGGTGCCGGTCCAGCTCGTCGAGGACGGAGAGGACGCCGTCGACGAGCCGCAGGTACGCGCTCTCCTCCTCGGCCGCGATCGCGAAGCCCCACTCCCGGGCCAGCTCGTTCAACTCGAGGCGGGGGATCCTCCGCAACGTCAGCGTCTCGCTCTCAGCCATGGCGGCCTCCTCACCGGTGCCCGTTGACGGGTCAATCGTCGCCGATCCCGCGGCGTCTTGCTGTCCCGCGTCCCGCTGCTCCCCGGCAAGCGGGCACCGAGTCTGGACGTCGTGTCGGAATCGCGCCCCGCACGCAGGCCACCGGGCACCGGTATTGTCGGGCATCCCGGAAGGAGGGTGGACCGCGATGGGCGCGACGGCATCGGCTGTGATCGAGCGGCAGCCGGCACGAGAGGGTAAGCCGGGCATTGCGTACCGCTACGCGGGCGACCGGGCCGTTCTCGTCGAGTACGGCGAGATGGAGTTCGACCTGACGCTGAACTTCTTCGTCCTGGCCGTCAACGACGCCCTCGGCACGTGGCCGCTCGAGGGGCTTGTGGAGACGGCCCCGGGCTTTCGGTCGATCCTGGTCAGCTATGACCCCCTGCAGCTCTCCGTTGACGAGCTTCTCGATCACCTGCACGCGGTGCACGAGAGCCTCGAGGCGGAGCGAGAGATCACTCTTCCGAGTCGTCTCGTCCGCCTGCCGGTGGCGTTCGACGACTCGCAGACACGCCAGGCGGTCGAGCGCTACATCCACTCGATCCGCAAGGACGCGCCGAACTGCGAGGGCGGCACGAACGTCGACTACATCGCCCGCTACAACGGGCTCGCCGACCGCGAAGAGCTTTACGAGGCCGTGCTCGGTACCGAGCAGTGGACAGCCTTCATCGGGTTCTTCCCCGGATTGCCCTTCATGTTTCCGCTCGACCCGCGCGACGCGGTTGTCGTGCCGAAATACAACCCGACGCGCACCTGGACTCCGGAGGGAGCGCTCGGGCTCGGCGGCCCGTGCTGGGCGATCTACCCCGTCGAGTCGGCCGGCGGCTACCAGCTGATCGGGCGCACGCTGCCGATCTACGACCTCGCTGCTCGCAACGCCGCGTTTCGCGAGAGCCCGCTGCTCCTGCGGGCAGGTGATCGCATCAGATTCCACCGGGTCGAGGAGCAGGAGCTCCTCGAGCTCTGGGATGACGTGCATGCGGATCGCTACCCCTACAGCGTGGAAGAGGGAACGCTGGACGTCGGTGCCTATCTGGAATGGCTGCCGCAGGTGGCAGACGAGGCGGGGAAGCGGCGGCGACTCCGCGAGCAGGCGGCGACCGCGGCTCCCGTGCCCTGAGGTGAGCTCGATGGTCGCCGGAAACGTCGAGGTGCTCGAGGGTGGAATCCAGACGACCGTTCAGGACTACCCCGGGCGGCCTGGGATGCGCGCCCAGGGGTTCTTTCCCGCCGGCGCGATGGACCACTTCGCCCACCGGGCCGCCAACCTCGTGGTCGGAAACCAGCCGTCAGCGGCGACGCTGGAGGTGACGCTCGGCAACGTCGCCCTTCGCTTCGAAACCGGCGCCACCGTCGCCGTATGCGGCGCGCCGGTCGCGGTCTCCGTGGACGGCGAGGCGCTCCCCCTGTGGGAAGGCCGGCGACTCGAGGCCGGCTCCGAGCTTCGGATCGGCATCTCCGAGGGGCCCGGCTTTCGCATGTACGTCGCCGTCGCGGGCGGGATTGACGTGCCGTCCGTCCTCGGCTCCCGCTCGACCTACACGATGGGGGCTCTCGGCGGCCTCGATGGTCGCGCTCTCCGGACGGGCGACCGGTTTCCCCTGGGGACGGAGAGCGGCGACGCGGCCTCCGGCGGCGGCTGGCGCTTCCGGGAGAGCGCGCGGCCGCCGTACGCGCGCGAGTGGGAGATCGAGGCGCTGCGGGGACCGCAGGCGTCACCCGACTTCCTCACGGAGCAGGACATGGCGACGTTCTTCGGCCGGACCTGGAGGGTGGATCGCAACTCCAACCGCACCGGTGTCCGGCTCGAGCCGCAGCTGTTCCAGTGGGCGCGCTCGAGCGGGGGCATTGCCGGCGGTCACCCCTCGAACATCCTCGACAACAGCTACCCGGTCGGTGCCGTCAACGTGAACGGCGACCTGCCGGTGATCCTCGGCCCGGACGGGCCGACCGCGGGCGGCTTCCTCTGCGCCGCCACGGTGGTACACGCGGCGTTCTGGAAGCTCGGCCAGCTTCGCCCGGTCGGCGACACGGTGCGTTTTCGCGAGGTCACGATCGAGGAGGCCGTGGAGCTCGATCGGGAGCTCGACGCGCGCCTGACCGGGACGAGCCTCGAACAGGTCTGAGACGGCAACCCGACGGAGGAGATGAGGCGCGAGATGGCAAACAGGGCGGTCAAGTCGCCGTTGCCGGGAACGTTCTACCGGCGCGCCAACCCCCAGGCCGACCCCTTCGTCAGCGAAGGCGATCGCGTCGAGCCCGGAGACGTCGTTGGCCTGGTGGAGATCATGAAGAACTTCCACGAGATCACGAGCGAGGAGGCCGGAACCGTGGAGCGCTTCCTCGTCGAGAACGAGGACCTGATCGAGGCCGGTCAGAACCTCATCGTGCTCTCCGACTGAAGGGCGAGGACCGGTCGGTGCGCAAGGTTCTCGTCGCCAACCGGGGCGAGATCGCTCTGCGAGTGATCCGGGCCTGCCGGGAGCTCGGCCTGGGCTCCGTGGCCGTGTACTCGACGGCCGACGAGCAAGCGCTGCACGTGCGCGTAGCCGACGAGGCGGTCTGCATCGGCCCGCCCCACGCCCGGGAGAGCTACCTCGACGGCGGCGCCGTGCTCCGCGCGGCCAGGGAAGCGGGCGCCGACGCCGTCCATCCGGGCTACGGCTTCCTGGCCGAGAACGCGCGCTTCGCAGCGGCTTGCCGCGCGGCCGGCCTCGTCTTCGTCGGGCCGGCGCCGGAGCTGATCGAGGAGATGGGCGACAAGGCGAAGGCCCGTCGCCGCGCGCGGGACGCGGGCGTTCCGACCGTGCCCGGCACGGACGAGCTGGCATCGGTCGACGAGGCGCTCGAGAGCGCGGCCGCGATCGGCTATCCGGTCATGGTCAAGGCCGTCGCCGGTGGTGGCGGACGCGGCATCAGGACCGCCTCGGAGCCCGACGAGCTGCGCTCGGTCGTCGTCGACGCGGCCAGAGAGGCCGAGGCCGCGTTCGGTGACGGCTCCTTCTACCTGGAGAGGCTCCTTCCCGACGCCCGCCACGTCGAGGTTCAGGTGCTCGGAGACGAGCACGGCAACATGATTCATCTCTACGAGCGCGAGTGCTCGCTTCAGCGTCGGCGGCAGAAGGTCCTCGAGGAGGCCCCCTCGCCGGTGCTCGACTCGGCCGCTCGCGAGGCGATCGCGGCGGACGCCCTGCGCCTGGCGCGGGCGGTCGGATACACGGGAGCGGGGACGCTCGAGTTCCTCCTCGACCGAGCCGGGAGCTTCCATTTCATCGAGATGAACACGCGCATCCAGGTCGAGCACCCGGTCACCGAGATGGTCGTCGGCGTCGACATCGTCAAGGAGCAGCTCCGGGTCGCGGCGGGCGAGCGGCTCGGTGTCGTGCAGGACGAGGTGGCGGTGCGGGGCGCCGCGATCGAGTTCCGGATCAACGCCGAGGATCCCGAGCGCCGGTTCCTGCCCTCGCCGGGTGAGATCACGGCACTCGAGCTCCCGGGCGGACCGGGAGTGCGCGTCGACACAGCCGTCTTCGCGGGCTACCGGATACCGCCGTTCTACGATTCGCTGATCGCGAAGCTGATCGTCTGGGACCGAACGCGCGAAGAGGCGATGGCCCGCGGCGAGCGCGCGCTCTCGGAATTGCGGATCGAGGGCGTGAAGACGACCGTGCCGCTCCATCTCGGGCTGCTCTCCGACGGGCTGTTTCGCGCCGGCGACTACCACGTCGACTTCCTCGAGAGTAAGCTCGGCCACTGACCGATCCGTGCCCGACAGGTGGTGCCTACAGGGCGGCGAGCGGGACGAGCTCGACCCCCGCCGCCTGGAGAGCGCGGCGGATCGCGGCGGCGATCGCGGGTGCGTTCGGGGCGTCGCCATGCACGCAGATCGAGCTCGCCTCGCGATCGAGATCGGTCCCGTCCAGCGTCCGCACCTTTCCCTCGGTGACCAGGCGAACGGCCCGCGCGGCCGTTTCCTTCGGGTCGCGCAGCTGCTTCACGCGCTCGATCACGAGCTTCCCTTCGCCCGTGTAGTCGAGGTCGACGTAGCTCTCGGGGACGAACCTCACCCCGGCCTCAGTCGCTGCAGCGGCGACGGTACGGCCGGCGAGCAAAAGAGCGACGTCGCCACCGAGCTCGGCCACGGCAGCGGCGATCGCCCGTGCCAGCTCGCCGTCTTCCTGGGCCATTGCGTAGAGGACGCCGTGCGGCTTGACGTGCTCGAGCCTTGCGCCGGCTGCCTCGGCGAAGGCCTTGACGGCTCCGGCCTGGTAGAGGACGTAGTCGCGAAGCTCGGCGGGGGAGACGGCCAGGCGCCGCCGCCCGAAGCCGATCAGGTCGGGAAGGCCGACGTGCGCCCCGACGGCGACACCGTGCGCGAGCGCGAGCGCAACCGTCCGGCGCATCACGTGAGGGTCGCCGCCGTGGAAGCCGCACGCGATGTTCGCGGACGTCAGCTGCGGCATCAGGGCCTCGTCGTCTCCGAGCGTCCAGCGACCGTACGACTCGCCCATGTCCCCGTTGAGGTCGACTCGCAGCGTCATCGGAGTGCGTCGATTCTACGTCCACGGAAGATCCGCGCGGGGGCTTCCGGCTAACCGACGACCAGCCGCTCGCGCCGGTACGGGCGGGGCACGGCCGGGTTCTCGGAGTCGATCTCGCGCGCGAGGCGGTGGCCGTCGAAGACCGCGTCCGCGATCATGCGCGGCGCGACGCAGTCGCCGGCCCGGTAGGCGGCCTCGACCCCCTCGGCCCGCAGCGCGGCCGGGTCGGCCGCGAGCTCGAGGTAGAGCTGCTCGTTCGAGAGGCGCTGGGTCACGAGCACGACGCCGTCGGCAGCGAGCTCGAGCGGCTGGTCGAACTCGGTCGCGCAGGCGACCAGGCCCGGCTCGATCGCGCCGATCGTGACGCCGCGCTGCATCCCGACCCCGGCCTCGTGCAGTCGCCGGCGCAGGCGTGAGCCCTCGAGTGTCTCGTCGCAGATCGGCGCCACCTGCTCGAGCGGCGTCACGAGCTCGACGGCGAAGCCCTCGAGCGCCAGCAGCTCGGCGAGCCCTGCCGCGACGAAGTAGCCCTCCGCGTCGTAGACGACGACGTGCTCGCCGGGCGGTCGCTTGCCCTCGAGCATCACCTGCTCCGGCGTGAGCACGTGCGGCAGGGACGAGTCGGCTCCCGGGACCGGCTCGTGCGCGAACGCGCTCAGCCCGTCAGCGGCCCAGCGCGCGCCCGTCGCGCACACGACGAGCTCGGCGCCGTACTCACGCACGGCCCGGGCATCGAGGCGAAGGC
Organism: Thermoleophilia bacterium; assembly: GCA_023382435.1. Taxonomy (GTDB): domain Bacteria; phylum Actinomycetota; class Thermoleophilia; order Gaiellales; family Gaiellaceae; genus JAHDVS01. Next base: position 34,766 of record JAHDVS010000008.1, on the reverse strand, counting down.
CGGTCAGGACCTCGATATTCCGCAGACCGTCGAGCTGGATGCGGCGCCAGTTCACCACCCGCGCCCACTCGCCGAGCCCGGGCAGCCGGGGGATCCAGCGCATCGCGCCGCCCGGTTCCTCCTCCGCCTCGACGAGATGCACGCGGCGCAGGCCCCGCTTGGCAAGCACGATCGCACACTCGAGCCCGGCGGGCCCCGCCCCCACCACGAGCACGTCCCGGTCGGCGTTCGTGGCGGGCACGAAACGCTCGGGGTGCCAGCCGCGGCGGTGCTCCTCGCCTGCGGTCGCGTTCTGCGTGCAGCCGATGTGGTTGCCCGACTCCGACTTCGAGATGCAGACGTTGCAGCCGATGCACTCGCGGATCTCGCCGTAGCGGCCCTGCTCGAGCTTGCGGGGCAGGAACGGGTCGGCGATCGAGGGGCGGGCCGCGCCGATCAGGTCGAGCGCGCCCGAGCGGATCGCCTCGACCATTGCATCCGGGCTCGTGAAACGCCCGACACCGACGATCGGCTTGCCGGTGCGGTCGCGCACGTGGCGGGTCCACTCGAGCTGGTAGCCCTCCGCGAAGAAGCGCGACGGCCCCGAGTCGCCGCCCCACTCCGCGATCGAGCCGACGTTGACGTCCCAGAGGTCGACGAGCGGGTCGGCGAGCTCGACGAACGCGAGCGCCTCTCGCAGCTCGACGCCTGCCGGGCCGAGCCCGTCGAGCTGATGGCGGACGGCGATCGCGCAGTCGGCGCCGACGGCGTCGCGCACGAGCTCGATCGTCTCGAGCCAGAACCGGGCGCGGTTCTCGAACGAGCCGCCGTACTCGTCCGTGCGCTGGTTGTAGAACGGTGAGAGGAACTGGAGCGGTAGGTAGGAGTGGGCACCGTAGACGTAGACGATGTCGAAGCCGGCCTCCCGCGAGCGCCTCGCGGCGGTCGCCCAGTCCGCCTGGACGCGGCGGATGTCTGTCCTCTCCATCGCCTTCGGCACCGTGAAGGAGTGGTAGTCGCTCGCGAGCTGGGAGGGGGCGATCGGAGGCCAGCGCGACTCACGCACACCGGCGTGTCCGCCGACGTGCGTCAGCTCGATCCCGGCGAGCGCCCCGTGCTCGTGCGCCGCCCGGGTCAGGAGCGTCAGGTTCGCCAGGTCGTCGTCGTCGAGAAGCTGCGCCGACACGTACGGCGACTCGTCAGAGTCGGCCGACACAGGCGCGTACTCGGTGCAGACGGCTGCCCAGCCACCCTCCGCCTTGACCGCGCGGTGCGCGGCCTGCGAGCGGGGCTTCGTCGTCCCGAACCCGGTGCAATGCGGCACCTGGTAGAAGCGATTGCGCAGCGTCTTCGGCCCGATCCGGACCGGCTCGAACAGGACGTCGTGGCGGGGATCGCGCGAGATGGCGGAGTCTAGTAGGGGCGGGTCATGACCCGCCCCTACGTCAACGTCGCAGCCGATCCAGGCCAGCAGTTTCCGGTCGAACGTCATGAGAGGCCGTTCCAGTCGAGGCGGCCGTCTGCTCCGTCCGCCCGGGTAGGCTCAGGCCGTGCGCTTCGTCCTCTCGCCCGCCGCGCTCGCAGGCTCCTGCAGCCGGCACCCGTGGCGGGTCGTCGCCGCCTGGGCGGTCGTGCTGCTCGGCGCGCTCGCGCTCGTCGGAGGCTTCCTCGGTGACTCGCTCACCACCGACGCCGACCTCACCGGCAACCCGGAGTCGATCCGCGCCGAGCGGCTGCTCGAGGAGCGGCTGCGCGGCGAGACCCCGATCCGCGAGGTCGTGATCGTCCGGTCGGACACGCTGACCGTGGACAACCCCGAGTTCGCGGCGTTCGTCGCCCGGCTCGGCGAGGACCTGCGCGCGCTCGGCCCGGAGGTGCTCAGTGGCGGCACGAGCTACTACGTCACGGGGGACGAGTCGCTCGTCTCGGCAGACCGGCACACGACGCTTGTCCCGCTCGTCATGACCGGCGACTACGAGGAGGCCGCCGCCGCCGTCGGGGCCGTCCTCGACGTCACGCGCGCCGCCGGCGCCGACCCGCGCTTCGACGTGCTCCAGAACGGGCTCGCGAGCGTCGGTAAGGACTTCGAGCGGGTGTCGCAGAACGACCTGAAGACGGGCGAGGTGTACGGCCTCGTCGCCGCGCTCGTGATCCTCGTGCTCGTCTTCGGCGCTCTCGTCGCGGCGCTCGTGCCCGTACTGCTCGCGCTCGTCGCGATCGCGGTCGCGTTGGGCGCCGTTGCGCTGATCGGCCAGGCCACGCCCCTCTCCTTCTTCGTGGTCAACATGTCCGTCGGCATGGGGCTCGCGCTCGGGATCGACTACTCGCTCTTCATCGTCTCGCGCTTCCGCGAGGAGCGGGCGCGCGGCGACGAGAAGCTGGCGGCGATCCGCGTCGTCGGCGCCACCGCCAGCCGCGCGGTCCTGTTCTCGGGCGGGACGTTCGTGCTCGCCCTACTGGGAATGCTGCTCGTGCCGACGACCGTGATGCGCAGCCTCGCCGCCGGGGCGATCCTCGTCGGGATCGCCTCCGTGGTCGTCGTCCTGACGCTGCTCCCGGCGGTGCTGGCGCTGCTCGGCGACCGCGTCAACGCGCTGCGGCTCCCGTTCGTGCAGCGGCGGCTCACCGGCGGCGCCGAGGGGCGCTTCTGGGCGGCGATTGCCAGGGCGGTAATGCGCCGACCGGTGCTCAGCCTGCTTCTCTCGGCCGGCGTGCTGCTCGCGGCGACGGTGCCGGCCTTTCAGCTTCAGACCGGCACGGCCGGCGTCAGCACGCTTCCGCCCGACCTGCCCTCCAGGCAGGCATTCGATGTGCTCGACCACGAGTTCCAGGCGGGTCGGATCGCCCCCGTCGAGGTCGTCGTCGACGGCGACGCCGGCTCCGCCGAGGTCGAGGCCGCGATCGAGCGGCTCGAGACGGCGCTGGCCGGTGAGCCTTCCTTCGGCGAGGCCGTGGTCGAGGCCAACGACGGGGGCGACCTCACGCTCGTCTCGATCCCGCTTGCGGGCGACCCGAACGCCGACGCGGCCGCCGAGGTCGTGCGGGCCCTTCGCGACGAGGCGATCCCCGCAGCGTTCGAGGGCGTCGACGCGGAGGTCCTCGTCGGCGGCGTGACCGCGAAGAACAGCGACTTCTTCGACGTCACCGACCGCTACCGGCCGATCGTGTTCGCGTTCGTGCTCGCGTTCAGCTTCCTGCTGCTCACGGTCGCGTTCCGCTCGATCGTCGTCCCGGCGAAGGCGATCGCCCTCAACCTGCTGTCCGTCGGCGCCGCCTACGGGCTGCTCGTACTCGTGTTCCAGAAAGGCTACCTCACCGACCTGCTCGGCTTCCAGCAGGTCGAGTCGGTCGAGGCGTGGCTGCCGCTGTTTCTCTTCTCCGTCCTGTTCGGGCTCTCGATGGACTACCACGTGTTCCTGCTCTCGCGGATCCGCGAGCGCTACGACGAGACGGGCGACAACGCGGGGGCGGTCGCGTTCGGGATCGGCTCGACGGCCCGCCTGATCACCGGTGCGGCGCTGATCATGGTCGCCGTCTTCTCCGGCTTCGCGCTCGGCGAGCTCGTGATCTTCCAGCAGATGGGCTTCGGCCTCGCCGTCGCGCTCTTCCTCGACGCGACGGTGATCCGCTCGGTGCTCGTGCCCGCTTCGATGAGGCTGCTCGGCCGCTGGAACTGGTACCTGCCCCATTGGCTTCGCTGGCTTCCGCGCGCGGGGATCGAGGGATCGCGTTGAGGCGGGCTACGCCGGCTGGAGATCGAAGCCGAGAGCCCGGAAGTGCCGATCGAACCCGAAGACCTCGTTCACCCCTGCTCGGCGCGCCACAGCCGCGCTCGTCGCGTCCGTCAGGCTGAGCGCGAGGCCGGAGTAGTGCTCGAGCAGGTCCCAGCCCTCGCGCTCGAGGCGAGCATTGATCCAGACGACCCGCAGCCGGCGTCCGGCGACTGCCCGCTCGACCGCTTGGCGGAACGCAACGGCCGCTTCCAGTCCCGCGTCGTAGCGTAATCCCGTGGCCGTCTCGGCGATCACGTAGTTCGTGGTCAGCAGCCGCCTGCCCCCGGCCACCTGGGCTTCGTAGTACCTGCCCGCGCGCGCGTGCATTTCGTCGTCGCGCTTCAGCAAGGCGATCCAGCCGCCCGTGTCCACGAGGAGGGGAGTCAAGCCCCGGGCTGGTCGCTCCCGTAGAGGTACCGGTCGTGGTCTGTGGAGGCGTCGCGCGGGCCTCCTTCGAACGCCCCGGCAAGCTCGAGGAAGGGATCGCTCGTTGCCTGACCGCCACGCTGCCCGGCCAGGTACAGGCGGACCGCGTCGCGAATCAGGGCCGCCGCAGATCGCCCCTCGGCCGCGGCCGTGGCACGGAGCCGAATGTCGAGATCGTCGTCGATGTAGATCTGCGTCCGCCTCATCGACTTCGCAGTATACATCGCGAGTGGGACGATGTATACGTCCCTACGGGACATGGCGCGTTTCGCCGGGGAGCTCGGCTCCGGCCCCTCCGCCGTCACGACCGATCCCGGCCAGCGGTTCCCGGTTGAGCGTGATGAGAGGCCGCGCTAGGAGGCGGCGGCCGCGGGGACGGTCGCGGCGACGGCGTCGAGTCCGGCGGCGATTCCCGCCGCGATCTCGTCGAGCTGCGGCCGCGTGACCGTGAGCGCCGGCGAGACCTGGAGGCCGCCGCCGACGAGCGTCCGGGTCAGCACGCCGCTCGCGCGACACGCGAGCCGCAGCCGGTCGGGCAGGGTCGGGTCGGCCGCGACGAGCGCCGGGTCGGGCTGGACTGCCGCGATCACGCCGACGCCGGAGCGCACCTCCGTCACGAGCGGGTGGCCGGCCAGGGGCGCGAGCGCCTCGGTCAGCTCGAGCTCGAGCTCGAGCGCGCGGGCCGGCAGGCCCTCCCGCTCGACGATGTCGAGGTTCGGGTGGGCGGCTGCGGTCGCGCTCGCGTGGCCCGAGTAGGTGTAGCCGTGGCGGAACAACCCGGCCTCGCCGTTCCAGAACGGCTCGGCGATCCTCGCCCCGACGATCAGGCCGCCGAGCGGCAGGTAGCCGGACGTGATCCCCTTCGCGAACGTGACCATGTCCGGCTCGAGGCCGAAGCGGCTCGACGCGAACCAGTCGCCGACGCGCCCGTAGCCGCAGATCACCTCGTCCGCGATGAAGAAGACATCGGCGTCGCGGCAGATCTGGCGAACCTCGTCTAGGTACCCGGGCGGTGGCGCGAGCGCGCCCCCGGCACCGATCACGGGCTCGCACACGAAGGCGGCGACCCGCTCCGGGCCGAGCTGGCCGATCGTCTCGCGCAGGGCGCCGGCCGAGTCCCAGGGCACCTGGGCGGCGTCGGCGACGAGCGTGCCGAGGCCGGCCTTGAACACCTCCGCGCCCGCGAGGCTCGTCCCGTAGGCCGCCATGCCGTGGTAGGCGCGCTCGCGCGAGATCACGATCCTGCGCTCGGGCTGGCCGACGTGGCTCCAGTAGCGGCGCGCGAGCTTCGCGGCCGTCTCGATCGACTCGGCGCCGCCACTCGCGAAGAAGACGCGGACGTCGGGCATCGGCGCGATCCGCGCGATCCGCTCCGCGAGCTCGATCGTCGGGCGGGTGGCGAGGTCGTCGTAGGCCGAATAGGCGGGCAGCTTGCGCATCTGCGCGGCGACCGCGTCCACGATCTCCTGCCGGCCGTAGCCGACGTTGCAGTACCACAGGCTCGCGGTCGCGTCGAGGTAGCGCCGACCCTGCTCGTCCCACACCTCGATACCGTCCGCGCGGTCGAGGACGAGCTCGCCGTCGCGCTCGACGGCGTGCATGTTCGCAACGGGGTGCCAGAAGCGTGTCATGCCAGGCAGCGTACACGGCGGCGTCACCCGGGGCAGAATACGCGGCGATGGAGCTCGTCAACCCGATCGTCGGCGCCGCCCTCCGCGAGGGGCGGGAGGATCACGAGGCCTTCTGGGCGCGGCGCGCGGCCGAGCTGCCGTGGCTGCGCCCGTGGGACTCGGTCTTCGAGCCCGGCCCGCCGAGCTTCCGCTGGTTCGCGGGCGCCGAGACGAACCTGGCGTGGCAGTGCGTCGATCGCCACGTCGAGGCGGGCCGCGGCGGCCACGCCGCGGTCATCTACGCGAACGAGCGGGGCGAGCGCCGCGTGCTCACGTACGGGCAGCTCCACCACGAGGTCCGCCGGGCGGCGGCGGCGCTGCGGGCGCTCGGGATCGGTCGCGGCGACCGCGTCACGCTTTCGATGCCGGTCTGCCCCGAGGCGCTCGTGCTGATGCTCGCCACCGTGCGGATCGGCGCGATCCACTCCGTGGTCTTCGCGGGCTTCGGCGCGGGCGCGCTCGCCGACCGGATCGAGGCGTCCGGCTCGAAGCTCGTCGTCTACGCGGATGTCACGTACCGCAAGGGCGCCGACGTGCCGCTCGGAGGGATCGTCGAGGAGGCTCTGGCGCTCGGCGGCGGCGGTGTCGAGCACGTCGTCGTCCTGCCCCGGGGTGGCGCGGCCGGCGGCCGCGGGCTTCCGTGGGCGGACTTCCTCGCGGGCGGCGAGGGCGGCGACGGCTCCTACGTCGCGCTCGAGGCGAACGAGCCCGCCTGGATCCTCGCCACCTCCGGCACGACCGCAAGGCCGAAGCTGACCGTGCAGCGCCACGGCGGCTACGCGGTCGGCATCCACGCGATGGCGCGCGCCTGCTTCGGGCTGCGTCCCGACGACGTCTGGTGGTCGACCTCCGACATCGGCTGGGTGGTCGGCCACAGCTACATCCTCTACGCGCCGCTGCTCGTCGGCTGCACCACGGTCGCCTACGAGGGCGCGATCGACCACCCCGGCCCCGACGTGCTCTGGCGGCTCGTCGAGGAGCTCGGCGTGACCGGGATCTTCACCTCGCCGACCGCGGTGCGCTCGCTGATGCGCCACGGAGAAAAGCCCGCGCGCGGGCGCGACCTCTCGTCGCTCGAGCGGGTGTTCTGCGCGGGCGAGGTGCTGAACCCGCCCGCGTGGGAGTGGCTGCAGAAGACGGTGCTAGAGGACCGGATCCCGGTGATCGACCACTGGTGGCAGACCGAGACCGGCGGGCCCGTGCTCGGGAACCCGTACGGGATCGCGATGCTGCCGATCAAGCCGGGCTCCGCGGGCATCGCCCTGCCCGGGACGGAGGTGGCGGTGATGACCCAGGATGGCCGCGAGTGCGCCCCGGGGGAGAAGGGGATCCTCGTCATCCGCCGCCCCTTCCCGAGCCTCACCGCGGAGCTCTGGGGTGAGCCGGAGCGTTACGGGCCGGACTACTGGGAGCGGATCCCGGGCGAGAACGTCTACTTCACCGGCGACTCGGCCCAGATCGACGAGGACGGCTACGTGTGGGTGGCGGGCCGGGCCGACGAGGTGATCAATATTGCCGCGCACCGGATCGGGACGATCGAGGTCGAGACCGCGTTCCTGCAGCACGCGGCCGTCGCGGAGGCGGGCGTGACCGGCCGCCCGGACGAGCTGCGCGGCGAGGTGATCTCCGCGTTCGTCGTCCTCAAGGTCGGGCACGAGCCGTCCGAGCGCCTGCGCGAGGAGCTCCTGCAGACCGTCCGCCACGAGCTTGGCCCGGTCGCGGTGATCGGGGAGATCCGCTTCGTCGGGGTGCTCCCGAAGACCCGCAGCGGCAAGATCATGCGCCGCGTGCTGAAGGCGGTCGTGCTCGGCCAGGACCCGGGCGACGTCGCCACGATCGAGGACGAGGGCTCGGTCGACGAGGCCCGCGCCGCCTGGCTCGATCTGCGCTCCGGCTGAGAGGCCGATCGCTCAGCCGGGGAGGAAGGCCGCCTCCCAGGCCGGGCGCGCCGGCGCGTCGCCGGCGTCGAGGCGGGCGCGCCACGCCTCGTCCGTGAGCCGCTCCCCCGGCTCGCCGACCAGCTCGTAAAACGAGTAGACGCCGCCGACTGCGACCTGGAACCCGCCCTCGTCGTCGGGGACGAGGACGTAGATCCGGTCGATCCGCCCGGTGCCGAGCTCGAGGACCCCCTGCGGGCCGCTCGCGATGTCCGCGACGATCGCCGCGTCCTCGTCGGCGGTGATGTCGCCCGACGCGAGCCGGTCCATCGTGTTCCAGTAGACGGCCTCGAGCTCGCCGCCGATGTAGGTCAACCGGTCGTTGTCCTCCGGAGAGATAGGCGCGCCGGCCAGCTCGTCGCGGGCGACTCGCTCGAGGAAGGCGAACAGCTCCCCGGCGCGGTCGAGCAACCCGGCCTGCTCCTCGCCGAGCAGGCCGCGGCTCTCGAGCCCCCCGCGGGTCAGCTCGGCCGCGGCCGCGAGGCGGGCGAACACGACGGGCTCGGGCTCGACCCAGTTGCGCCGTGGTCCGCTGACCTCGTCGCCACCCTCCGCGACCGCCTGCTTCGCGTAGAGGATCGTGTCGTGCTTCAGCTCCGCGTACGAGCCGAGGCCCGCCTGCAGGGCCTTCGCGGCCCAGGCCTCGCCGCGCATGAAGTCCGGGTAGGCCTCGCCACGAGCCGCGAATGACGGGGCGAGCGCGTACAGCCAGGCGTCGTAGACCGTCCCGCCCCAGGCGTCGGCCGGTCGTGCGGCAACCGCGGCCTCGAGCGCGGCGAGTTGCTCGTCGTAGCCCTCGAAGTCGGTCCCGCCCGTCTCCGCGAGCGCCGTGTAGGCGAAATCGGAGCCGAGCGCCGCCGCGACGTCGAGAGCCGAGGGGAGCAGGCGCGGCTCGTCCTCGGTGCCGACGTTCGGGTAGAGGAGCTGGTCGAGGATGTAGGAGTCGACGACGAACCGCGTCCCCATCAGGCGGATCGAGGCGCGGTCCGGGTTGATCGCCACCGGGCGCGACTCGACGAGCGCCGCCAGCACCGCCTCGACGGCGTCGTCGTCGGCGAGCCCGGCCGGGTCGGCGAGGGTGTCCGGCGCCGCCTCTGCCGCGGCCGCAGCGACCTCGAGCGGCGTGTAGTCGTCGGCGAGCCCGACCAGGAACGCGGTCGGCTCGTAGATCTCCTGCCAGAGCGCGGCGAGCTCGGGGTCGCCCGCGACGAGGCGCGAGGCGAGGATTGCCATCCGGGCGGGCCCGAGGTCGGGACAGCCGATCGTGCCCGGCAGGCAGAAGTCGAGCTGGCCGAGCACGGACATCGCGACGAAGAAGCGCGTCAGGTCGCCCGTGCGCGTGTAGTGACCGCGCGGCGCGAACAGCGAGTAGTCGATCTCCTTGCCGACGAGTGGGGAGGTCTCGGTGCCGGCGTGCGCCTCGACGAGCGCCCGCTCGGCCAACGCGAGCGGCCCGAGCTCGCCGGGCAGGCCCAGCTCCGCCGCCGCCAGCTGGAGAAGCTGCTCGACCCGTTCGGCCGCGTCCTGGGCGCCCGTGCCAGCGAGGTCGGCCGTCTGAGCGCGCGCAGCCTCGAGCAGACCGGTCACGAGCTGCTCGAGCCGCGGCAGCAGCACCTGCTGCTCGAGGTCGCGCAGCAGCTTGTCGAAGACGAGGTGCCACGCATGGTAGGCGGCGTCCGTCGTCACGAATACCGGCCACCCCTGGTAGACGTTGCCCTGGTAGGCGAAGTGGAAGAGCCGCAGGTCGGAGGGGACGACCACGAACCCGCGTTCGGCGAGTGCTTCCGCCACGCCCGGCTCCGCGAGAGCCGGCTCGAGCTCGGCGGAGACGCGCACGCCCTCGAGCGAGCCGGGTGTCGCCGGCCCGGCGTACGTCGGTGTGTCTGGGTCGAGCGCGGGCACCGCGGTGTAGGCCCCGAAGCGAAGGGTCGACACGGGGAGCGCCAGCGCGGCCGGCTCGGGCTCGGGCCCGGTCGTGACCGTCTCGGGCGCCGTCTCGGGCGTCGCGGGCGCGGTGGTCGGCGGCGCCGTCTCCGTCGGTTGCGCCTCCTCCCCGTCGGACGTGCAGCCAGCCGCGGTGGTGGCCGCTAGCAGGAGGGCGAGAGCGAGCGCGCGCCTGAGCATCACGGGCTCCTTTCGAGAACGAGTGGGTCGAGCTTGTCATCTCCGTCCACGTCCGCGCAAGCGGGACGGCCGGAGCCGGGGAGATCGGGGAGCGGCAGGAAGCCGAAGCCGGCCCAGCGCCAGGCGCCCGCACCGGCGACCGCGGGATCGTCGAGGGTCGAATACGCGACCGCGAGCGTGCCGTCGCAGGGGGCGAGCGTCGCGACCGGTCGCAGCAGCGTCCCGGCGACCCAGCGCGGGCGCAGGTCGCCGGGCCGGTAGAGGCCGACGTGAGCGCTACGCCCGCTCGCGTCGACGAGCTGCTCGCGGGGGACGAGCTCGCCGACCGCGGTCGGCTCGTACGGGCGCCGGAACGCGATGATGAGGTCGGGGCTGCCGTCGCCGTCCGGGTCGCCGAGCGCCGCGTCGAGGACGTCGCCGGCGAAGTTGTCGAGGTCGGACGGGGCCACGCGTGGGGCCGGGTCGGCGGCGGCGGCGAGCGACCACCAGGCCCCGCCGAGCGCGACCGCGTCGCCCTCGGGCGCCAGCCACTCCCGGAAACGGACCGAGGCTGTCTCCTGCACGGTAGACCCGACCCTGAACGCTCGTACCCCGTCGGCACCGGCGAGCACCTCGAGCAGCGCTCCCTCGCGGGTGCCCGGGAGGTGCTGGTCGAAGAGGAGGTTACCGAGGCTCGTCGCCACGACCGTGGGGCGCCCGTCGCCGTCCGGGTCAATCGTCCGTAGCGGCTGGACGACGTGAGCGCCGTGGCCCCAGACGACGTCGACGCCGAGGCCGGCGAGCAGCGTCGCGAGCCGCAGCAGGTAGGGGTCGGTCGTGCTGACGTACTCGGCGCCGCCGTGGATTCCGACCGCGACGATGTCGGCGGCTGCCCGGGCCCGCGCGACGGCCTCCCGCACCAGCTCCTCGTTCCACCAGGCGACCCCGGGCGTCTCTGGGCCGGCCCGGGGCCCCTGCCCCGTCGCGTCGAATGCGAGCAGCGCCACGCGCAGCCCGCCCGTCTCGACGATCCGCGGCTCGAACGCCGCGGCCCGGGACGGGCCGCCCCCGATCGAGCCGAGCCCGGCAGCCGCGAGCGCCGCCAGCGTGTCGCCGGCGGTCGCGGTGCCGGCGTCGCCCGCGTGGTTGTTGGCGATTCCCAGCGCGTCGAAGCCGGCCGCGGCGAGCAGGCGGGCCGAGGCGGGCTCGGCCTCGAGCGCGTTCGGCCCCGCGGCGGGGTCGTGCGGCCGGGAGGTGAGCGGAGACTCGAGGTTGGCGACCGCGACGTCCGCCGCGGCCACCTGCAGCCTGACGCCCGCCAGGGGACCGTGTGGGTCGCCCGCCGCCGCGACGCCGCGCCCGAGCATCACGTCGCCGGCGAAAAGGAGGCGGATCGTGGTCGCTCCGGAGGGCTCGGCCGGGCGAAGCGGCGGGGCAGCGTCACAGCCGGCAGCGAGGGCGGCGAGGCAGGCGGCGGCGGCCGCACGCGTACCAACGACCCTTTGGACGAGCTTCATCGGCCGCCTCCCGGAGGGGAGCCTAACGCGGCGCGGCGGACGTCCGGCGGCGATTACGCTTAGCGCGTCGACATCCGGAGGCCCGCCATGAACGAGACCCGCTCCTTCCTCGTCCCGCTCGACGTGTACGTCGAGGCTCCCGCCGGGATGGGCGGCTTCATCCGGCGGATGGGCGGCTTCATCCGGCTCTACGAGGTTGCCGAGATCATTCGCGTCGCCGCCGGGCTCGCCGTTCCGGTGCCTGCGGGGAGCCTCGCCCCTCGTTGAGACGGCTCGACGCGATCGTCGTCGGGGCAGGGGTCACGGGCTCGGCGACCGCCCGCGCCCTCGGCGAGCGGGGAGCCGAGACCGTGCTGTTCGAGCAGTACGTCGTCGGCCACCGGCGCGGCTCCTCGCACGGGGCGACGCGGATGTTCCGGCTCGCCTACCCGGAGCCGGACCATGTCCGGCTCGCGCGGCGCGCGCTCGAGAGCTGGCGGGGGCTCGAGAGCGCGGCCGGGGAGGAGCTGCTCGTCACGACCGGCGGCCTCTACACGGGCGGCTGGGCCGAGGTGTGCGGAGCGGCGCTGGCCACGTGCGGGGTCTCTCGCGAGTGGCTGCCCGCCGCCGAGGCGGAGGAGCGCTTCCCGGGAGTCGCGCTCGACGGGCTCGAGCGCGTGCTCTTCCAGGCCGACGGCGGCGTCTGCCTCGCCGACCGGGCGGTGGCCGCGCAGGTGCGACTTGCGCGCGCCGCAGGCGTCGAGGTGCGGGAGGCCGCGGAGGTGACGCGCTTCGCCATCGACGACCGCGGGATCGCCGTCACGAGCGGCGAGGAGACTGTGCACGCGCCGGTGGCGGTGATCGCGGCAGGCCCCTGGGCCGGCGACCTCCTGTTCGAGCTCGGGATCGACCTGGCCCTCCGCCCCGCGTTCGCGCAGGTCACGTACTTCGACCCGCGGGCTCCGGGCACGCCGATGCCGCCCTGCCTCGTCGAGGCCGAGCTCGGCCCCGGGGTCGCGGCGGGCGGCTACTGGGTCCCCGGGGTCGCCGGTGCCCGGCTCAAGGCCGGGCTCGGCACCCCGGGCCGCGCCGTTCACCCCTCGCTCGCGCCGTTCGACGTCGATCCCGAGCGCGAGGCGCTCGATGCGGCCTGGATCGCGCGGCGCCTGCCCGCCTTCGAGCCCGCGCCGGTCGAGTCGGAGACCTGCGTGTACACGATGACGCCCGACGAGGACTTCGTGCTCGAGCGTGTCGGCCCCGTCGTCGTTGCCTCCGCGTGCAGCGGGCACGGGTTCAGTTTCGGCCCGCTGCTGGGCGAGATCCTGGCCGCGCTCGCGGCCGGCGACGACCCGGCGATCCCGGCGGAGCGATTCTCGACACGTCGTCCTGCCCTGGCGGCGTCGCGCCGGCCCGCGCGATAATGCGCCCGACCCGATGGAAGGAGACCCAACGTGAGCACGACCGAGCGCGCACCCGGCTTCGACGCTGTTGTCGAATCCCTGGATGAGGCGAACGCTGTCTACGGCCCGCCCGACGAGCCGGTTCAGCGCAAGGTGATCGACCACCTGGACGTCCACTGCCGCGATTTCATTGCCCTCTCCCCGTTCGTGCTCGTCGGCACCGCCGACCCCGAGGGTCGCTGCGATGTCTCGCCGAAGGGCGGGCCGGCCGGCTTCGTCGAGATTCTCGACGAGCGCCGCCTGGCGATCCCCGATGCGAAAGGCAACCGCCTGGTCGACACGCTGCGAAACGTCGCCCAGACAGGCCGCGCCGGCCTCCTGTTCCTGATCCCGGGCATGGAGGAGACCCTGCGCGTGAACGGCCGGGCGTGCCTGACGCGCGACCCGGAGCTGCTCGCGCGCCACGCCGTCGGAAGCTGGACACCGGCCATCGCGATCGGGGTCGAGGTCGAGGAGGCGTACCTCCACTGCGCCAAGGCGTTCAAGCGTTCCGGGCTCTGGCAGGAGGAGCGCTGGCCGAGTCTCGAGGGGCTCGCCCGGCCGGCCCAGATCTGGCGCGACCACATCGCGATGCCCGACTTCACCACCGAGGCCGTGCAGGAGTACGTCGACGACGACTACGCACGCAACCTCTACTGAATGCCACGAAGGAGGCCTCCTCGGTGCGGCTCCGCGAGGTCGCCCGCCGCCAGGGCGGCGACGCCAGGGGTCCGAGCCCGACGGGCTCCCGCTCGTCCCACGGTCGGCTTCGGCCCCGGCGAGGAGCGTGACGCGCACACGCCGCCAGACCGGGTGGCGTTCGCCGGCGTGCGGGCGGCCGCCGAGGGGTCCGCGCGACTACCGCGGGCGCTGATGGCGGCGTTTCAGCCAGGGTAGGCTCCCGCAATGGCCGGCAGGACGGGTGGGCACGTCGTCGTCGAGTCGCTCGAGGCGCTCGGGGCGGAGTTCGCGTTCGGGCTGCCCGGGATCCATGCCTTGCCGATGTGGGAGGCGCTGCGAACGAGCAGCGTCCGCGGCGTCGCGCTGCGCTCCGAGCTGAACGCCGGCTTTGCCGCCGACGGCTACGCGCGCGTCAGCCGCCGGCCCGCGCCGCTTCTCCTCTCGACGGGCCCGGGGGCGCTGATCTCGCTCGCCGCGCTGATGGAGGCGGCGAGCTCCCACGTGCCGGTGGTCGCGATCTCCTCCCAGATCCCGGGCGAGCTGATCGGCAAGGGGCGCGGCTACCTGCACGAGCTGCCAGACCAGCTCGCGTCGTTCGCGCCAATCGTCAAGTCGGCCGCGCGGGCCGAAAGCGCGGAGGCGATCCCGGAGCTGCTCGCGGAAGCCTGGCGCCGGGCGCTCGCCCCGCCCGCAGGGCCCGTCTACCTCGAGGTGCCGTGGGACGTCCTGAAGGGCGAGACGGGCGCGCCGGTGGGATCCCTCGACTGGTCCCCGAGGCCGATCGCACCGCCGGACCCGGCCGCGCTCGACGAGGCGGCGCGCCTCCTCGCCGGGGCGGAGCGTCCGGCGATCTGGGCCGGCGGCGGCGTGCTCGCGGCCGGCGCCTGGGAGGAGTTACGCGCGCTCGCAGAGCGGCTGCGCGCTCCGGTCGCAACCACGTTCATGGGCAAGGGCGCGCTGCCCGAGGACCACCCGCTCGCCGCCGGCTCGGCCTGCTACGACGGCGCGCTGGCGGCGTTCCTCGAGGACGCGGACGTGCTGCTCGCGGTCGGCACCGAGCTCGGAGCCGAGACGACTCGCGACTGGCGTCTGCGACCGCCCACGCTCGTCCACGCCGACGCCGACCAGGCCCGGATCGGCGCGACCTACCCGGCCGCGGTCGGGATCGTCGGCGACGCCCGCGACACGCTCGCCGGGCTCGCAGCGCGCGTGCCCGCCCGCGGGCCGGACGGGCACGCGGAGCAGCGGGTTGCCGCGCTGCGCGAGACGATCGAGCGCGGCCTCGCCGCGCAGGGCGCGGAGCTCGAGACAGGGCTGCTCCGCTCGATCCGCCAGGCGCTCCCGGCCGACGCGATCAGCGCCTGGGACATGACGATCCTCGCCTACTGCGCCTCCTCCTACTTCCCCGTTCTGGCACCGCGTCGCTGGCTCTACCCGCTCGGGTCGGGCACGCTCGGTTACGCCTGGCCGGCCGCGCTCGGGGCGAAGCTCGCCCTGCCCGGAACGCCCGCCCTCGCCGTCCACGGGGACGGCGGCTTCCAGTACGGCCTCGCCGAGCTCGCGAGCGCGCGCCAGCACGGCATCGCGGCCGCGCTGCTCCTCGTCGACGACGGCGGCTACGGGATCCTGCGCGAGTACGAGCTCGGCGCGTACGGCGAGACGACGGCCGTCGACCTGGCCCAGCCCGACTTCGTGCGCCTCGCCGGGGCCTTCGGCGTGCCGGTGCGCGAGACGTCGCCGGATGCGCTCGCAGCCGACCTCGAGTGGGCGCTCGCCTCCGCCGGCCCGGCCGTGCTCGTCCTGCGCGAGCGCCTGCGCTGGGTGCAGGCGACGCCCTGACCGGGTCAGCCATGTCCCGGGGCCAGGCCCCCGGACATGGCGCGTTCGGCCGTCAGTGGCGGGCGAGGCCGCCGTCGGCGACGATCATCTGTCCCGTCACCCAGCGCGACTCCTCGGAGGCGAGGAAGACGACCGCGGGGGCGATGTCCTCGGGCTGGCCCAGGCGCGGGATCGCCTGCAAGCCGACGACCAGGTCGTAGAAGTCGGCGTGGCGCGTCTCGAGGGTGCCCTCCGTGCGCGTCAGGCCTGGGGCGACCGCGTTGACGGTGATGCCGTCCGCGCCCAACTCCGTCGCGAGCTCCCGGGTCAGCGCCAGGACGCCGCCCTTCGCGGCGCTGTAGTGGGCGACGTTCGGGACGCCGGTCAGGATCACGGTCGAGGTGATGTTGACGATCCGCCCGTAGCCGGCGCCCCGCATCGGCGCCAGTACCGCCTTGCAGGCCAGGAACACCCCGTCGAGGTTGACTGCCGTGATCCGCCGCCACTCGGTGAGGTCGATCTCGTCGATCGGCGCCCACGGGACCAGGGCGGCATTATTGACGAGGACGTCGAGCCGCCCGAACCGCTCGAGCGCCGCCTCGACCATGGCGTGCGCGTCCTCCTCGCGCGAGACGTCGGCGCGGACGGCGAGCCCCCCGGGGAGCTCCGCCGCGACCCGCTCGGCGCCCGGACCGTCGACATCGGCGACGACGACGGTTCCGCCCTCCGCGGCGAGCCCGCGCGCGATCGCCCGGCCGAGACCCCGCGCGCCGCCAGTCACGATCGCCACCCTGCCCTCGAGCCTCATGCACGCACCTCCCGTAGCGGTCGCGAGATCCTACGCCGCTCCGGGCGCCGGCGCCCGCCCGCCCGTGCGATCCTTCGTGCATGACCGACTGGAGCCGTCTCGTCAGGCCGTCGCTCGTCGGGGTCGACCCCTACGACCCCGGCGAGAGCATGGCCGAGCTCAAGGCCCGCCACGGGCTCGACGAGGTCTGGAAGCTGAACTGGAACGAGGAGCTCGCCGGGCCGCTCGAGGGCGTGCTCGAGGAGGTCGAGCGGGAGCTCCCGAACTCCTGGATGTACCCCGAGCAGGCGTACGCGGACTTCCGCGCCGATGTCGCCGCGTGGACGGGGACCGTGCCGGCCAGGATCGTGCCTGCGCACGGGATCCAGGCGCTCGTGACCATCGTCGCCACCGCGTTCCTGCGCCCCGGCGACACGGTCGTGATCCCGAGCCCCACCTACGGGCTGTACGCGCAGGTCTGCGCCGCCCACGGCGCCGAGGTCGCGCGCGTGCCCGTCCGGAGCGACCTCGGGCTCGACCTCGAGGCGATGCTCGCTGCGACCGAGCGCACGTCGGCCCGGCTCGTCTGGGTCGTCGACCCCAACAACCCGACCGGCAGGATCGTGACCGCGGCCGAGTGGCGGGCGTTCCTCGACGCGCTCCCGCAGGGATCGGTCGCTGTCGTCGACGAGGCCTACCGCGAGTACGTCGATCCCGGGCTTCGGGTCGACCGTGAGGCGGATGTCGCCGCTGGCCGGCCCGTGCTGCTCCTGCGAACGTTCTCCAAGATCTTCGGGCTCGCCGGGCTGCGGCTCGGCTACGCGATCGCGGGCGAGCAGCTCGCGTCCTTCCTGGACGTCGTGCAGGAGCCGTTCAACGTCAACCGGGCCGCGCTAGCCGCCGGCTGCGCGAGCCTGCGCCGGTGCGAGCTCGTCGAGGAGCGCCGCACCCGGGCCGCCGCGGCGCGGGCGCTCCTGGCTGCGAGGCTCGGGGAGGCCGGGCTCGAGTCGACGCCGTCGCAGGCGAACTTCCTGCTCGTGCGCCTCGGCATGGACGACGTCGAGGCCGCCGGGAGCCTCGCCCGCCGCGGCCTCCTGATCCGCCCGGGCAGCGAGTTCGGCCTGCCCGGGACGGCGAGGATCACGGTCGGCCCGCTCGACGTGATGGAACGGGTCGCCGCGGAGCTGGCGGCAGCCCGCGCCCCCCGGTAGCCCGCGTCAAGACCCGAACATGCTGCGGGCGATCACGAGCCGTTGGATGTCGCTCGTGCCCTCGTAGATCTCCTCGAGCTTGACGTTGCGCAGCCAGCGCTCGACCGGGTACTCGCGCGAATAGCCGTTCGAGCCGAGCGTCTGCACGGCCGCCCAGGTTGTGTACCAGGCCGCCTCGGAGGCAGCGAGCTTCGCCATCGACGCCTCGACCGTGAACGGCTCTCCCGCGTCCGCGAGCCGCGCCGCGTGGTGGGTCAGAAGACGCGCCTGATCGAGGCCGAGCTTCGCGTCGACGAGCCGGAAGCTGACCGCCTGGTACTCGTGGATCTGCTTGCCGAACGCCTCCCGCTCCTTCGCGTACTCGATCGCGACCTCGAGCGCGGCCCGACCCATCCCGAGCGAGTTCGCCGCGAGCGTCACCCGCGATCGGTCGAACCAGCGCATCACCCCGTAGAAGCCCTGGCCCTCGTCGCCGATGCGCCGGTCGTCGGCGACGAAGCAGTCCTTGAAGAAGAGCTCGCCGGCCGGGTAGCAGCGCGCCCCCAGCTTCGGCAGCTCCCGGCCGGGGGTGAAGCCGGGGTCGCCCTTCTCGACGACGAAGGACGTGATCCCCTTCGACCGCGTCCCCGGTGCGACGGTCGCGTAGACGAGGTAGAGGTCGGCGATCGGGGCGTTCGAGATCCACGTCTTCTGCCCGTCGAGGACGTAGCCGCCCTCGACCCGGCGCGCGTGGGTCTTCAGTGCCGCCGCGTCCGAGCCGCAGTGCGGCTCCGTGATCGCGAGCGCCGCGACGGGTGGCCGGGGGCCGCAGAGCGGCGGGAGCCAGCGCGCCTTCTGCTCGCCGGTGCCGAGGGCAACGATCGGCCCGGCGAAGAAGCTGCCGCCGCCGAACGCCCCGGCGATCGGCCCGTCTCCCCACGCGAGCTCCTCGGCAATGTGGCAGCTCGTGAGCAGGCTCGTGACGCCCCCACCGCCGTACTCCTCGGGCAGGTCGTACGAGGCCAGACCCGCCTCGGCCGCCTTCCAGTGGACCTCCCACGGGAACTGCTCGGTCTCGTCGTAGTGGGCCGCGACCGGACGTAGCTCTCGCTCCGCGAATGCGCGGGCGTGGGCGACGAGCTTGCGGTCGAGCTTCGAGAGCGTCGTGTCCATCGGGCCCCTCCGGTGGGCTCAGGGCAGGAGCGCGCCGCCGTTGACGTGGATCACCTGGCCGGTCAGGTAGCTAGCGTCATCCGAGGCGAGGAACGCCGCGACCGCCGCGATCTCCCCGGGCTCACCGTAGCGGCCGAGCGGGACGAGCCCGCGGCCCCGCTCGAACAGGTCGGTCGGGATTGCCCGCAGCATCGGTGTGTCGATCCCGCCGGGGGCGATCGCGTTCGCAAGCACGCCGTAGCGGGCGCCCTCCAGCGCGACGGTACGGGTGATCCCGACGATCCCGGCCTTCGCGGCCGCGTAGTTCGTCTGCCCGACCGTGCCCCAGGCGGAGATCGAGGAGAGGTTGACGATCCGACCCCAGCCGCGCTCGCGCATCGCGGCCAGCCCGTGCTGGCAGCCCAGGTACGTGCCGCGCAGATGCACATCGATCACGGCGTCCCACTCCTCGTCGACCATCTTGAGCAGCGTCCGGTCGCGGGTGATGCCGGCGTTGTTGACGAGCACGTCGAGGTGCCCGAACGCGTCGACCGCGGCCTCGACTGCCATCGCCCAGGCCGGGCGGCTCGCGACGTCGTGCTCGAGCGCGAGCGCCTCGCGCCCGCCGGCCCGGATCGACTCGGCGACGGCCTCCGCCCCCGGCCCGTCGATATCGGTGCAGACGACCGCGGCGCCGTCGGCGGCGAGCCGCTCGGCGGTGGTCGAGCCGAGCGCGCCGGCGGCGCCGGTGACGAGCGCGACGTGTCCGGCGAGCCGCGTCATGTCGCTTCCGCCTCGGCTGTGCGCGTGACGATCGTGTCGCCGGGGTAGACGGGGGCCGTGACGAGCTCCCGGCCCGGCTCCAGATCCTCGAGGTGGATCATCCTGCCTCCTTCCGGGTCGCGTTGGGGAGAGCGATGCCGCCGGCCGCCGGCGTGAACACGATCGACACCGGCAGGTCGCAGGCGAGCTCCTCGAGCGGCGTGTCGACGACGTTGACGGCGAGGCGGGGCCCCTCGTCGAGCTCGACGATCCCGAACGCGTAGGGGACGTCGTCCTCGAACGAGGGATCCGAGGTGCGCTGCACGATCGAGAACGTGTGCAGGCGCCCGCTGCCCGCCGCCTCGACCCACTCCGGGTCGGGGGCGAAGCAGCGGACGCAGTGGCCGCGCGGGTAGTGCTGGTAGGCGCCGCAGGCGCGGCAGCGCTGGAGCAGCAGCCTGCCTTCCGCGGCGGCCTCCCAGTACGTGCGGGAGAGCTCGTCGCCGAGCACGGGCAGGGGCTTCGGGCGGCCGCTCACGTCAGATTCCCAGGATCACCGTTGCGGTCGCCGACAGCGAGCCGCCGGTGCCGTGGCAGAGGACGAGCTTCGGGTCGGCGAGCTGGACGCCCGGGCTCTCGCCGCGGAGCTGCCGCACGCCCTCGATCAGCGTGAAGATCCCGCGCCGGCCCGGGTGGTTCGACGACAGGCCGCCGCCGTCCGTGTTGATCGGGAGCGAGCCGGCGGGCGCGAGCGCACCGCTCTCGACGAACGCGCCGCCCTCGCCCCGCTCGCAGAAGCCGAGGCTCTCGAGCGTGAGCAGGACCGTGATCGTGAAGCTGTCGTAGATCTGCGCGCAGTCGAGGTCGTCGAGCGTGACCCCCGCCATCGCGAGCGCGCGCGGCCCCGAGACCCGCGCGACCGTCTCGGTATACGGCCACATCTGGCTCATCTGTACCTGGCCGGCCGCCTCGCCGAACCCGAGCAGCCAGACGGGGCGCTTCCGGCACGACGCCGCCCTGCTGGGGCCCGTCAGCACGATCGCACCGCCCGAGTCCGTGACAACGCAGCAGTCGAGGCGGTGCAGCGGCGAGGCGATCACGGGCGAGGCGAGCACGTCCTCGACCGTCAGGGGGTCGCGGTAGCGTGCGTCCGGGTTCGCTGCCGCGTTCGCCCGGCACTGCACCGCGACCAGCGCGAGCTGCTCCGGGGTCGTGCCGAGCTCGTGCATGTGACGCTGCGCGGCCAGCGCGTACGCCGCGACCGTCGTCAGTCCGTAGGGCGCCTCGTAGCCGTACGGGCCCCAGCCCGGCGGCGGCGTGTCGAAGTCGGCGGCGCCCGAGTAGGAGCAGGCCGCATAGCTCACAACCACGACGTCAGCGAGGCCGGTCGCGATCGCGGCGGCGGCGTGGCCCGCCTGGGAGAGCGGCGCCGCCCCGCCCGTGTCCGTGCCGTCGAGGAAGGCCGGGTGGATCCCCAGCCACTCCGCCACCTCGCAGGTGTCCATCCAGGCGCCCCCCTCACCGGGGAAGCCGGCCGCCGTGCAGAAGCCGTCCACGTCGGCGAGCGAGAGCCCGGCATCCTCGAGCGCGCCGCGCACGCACTCTGCCTGGAGCTCGAACGGGTGCATGCCGGGCGCCTTGCGCCGCGGTGACTCGTACGCCCCGACGATCGCTACCTGGCCGCTCAGACCCATGCGCGCTCCCACGCCCCGCTCGCCATCGAGGCGCAAGCCTAGCCCTATCATGCGCCCGTGCGCCTGACGCCGAAGGAGCGCGCCCGCCTGACCGTCTTCCTCGCGGCCGAGCTTGCCCGGCGCAGGCGCTCACGGGGGCTGCGGCTCAACCACCCGGAGGCGCTGGCGCTGATCGCGGACGAGGTGTTCGAGAAGGCCCGCGACGGAGCCTCCTACGAGGAGGTGGTCGCGCACGGCTACTCGGTGCTCGGGCCCGCGGACGTTCTCGACGGGGTGGCCGCGCTCGCCTCGTACGTCGAGGTCGAGCCGCTGTTCGCCGACGGGACGAGGCTGGTCGTGCTGCGCGACCCGATCGCCCGGGTGGAGCCGCCCGCGTGATTCCCGGCGAGGTCGTCACCGACGGCCCGCCGCGCGGGCCAGACCTCGCGGACGCCGTCAGCGTGACCGTGCACAACGAGGGCGCTGTCGCCGTCGGCGTCACTTCCCACTTCCACTTCTTCGAGGTCAACCCGGCCCTGTGCTTCGACCGCGCCGCCGCCTACGGGCGGCGCCTGGCCGTGCCGGCGGGCGCGGTGACCTGGTTCCCGCCGGGGGAGGACGTGACCGTTGCGCTCGTCCCCTACCGCGGGCGCCGCATCGTCGTCGGCATGAACGGCCTCGTCGACGGGCCGCTCGAGCGCTGATGGAGCGCGACGCCTACGCCGCCGTCTACGGTCCCGCGCTCGGCGACCGCGTGCGTCTCGGTGACACCGACCTCTGGGTCGAGGTCACGGACGACCGCACGGAGTACGGCGAGGAGGCGATCGCCGGCTGGGCGGGCACGATCCGCGACGGGTTGGCTGCCCGCGCCGCCGCCGAGGGCTCCTGCGACCTCGCGATCACGAACTGCCTCCTGCTCGACCCCGTTCTCGGCGTCGTCAAGGCGTCGATCGGGATCCGCGACGGCCGCGTCGTCGCGGTCGGTCGCGCCGGCAACCCGGACCTCCAGGACGGCATCGACGTCCCGCTCGGCACCGGCACCGCGATCGTCTCGGCCGAGGGCCTGATCGCGACTCCCGGCGCGGTCGACTCGCACGTCCACCTGCTCTCGCCGGCGCTGGCGGAGGCCGCGCTCGCGTCGGGGGTGACGACGGTCGTCGGCCAGGACTACGGCCCGATCTGGAACCTCGGCGCCAACCCGCCCTGGGCGCTCGAGCGCCAGCTCGCCGCGCTCGACGCCTGGCCGCTCAACGTGGCTCTGCTCTGCCGGGGCTCCGCGAGCCGCCCGGAGACGATCGAGGAGTCGCTGCTCGCGGGCGCGGCCGGGCTGAAGATCCACGAGGACGTCGGCGCCACCCGCACCGCGATCGAGCAGGCGCTGCGCCTGTGCGACGTCCACGACGTGCAGCTCGCGATCCACACGGACGGGCTGAACGAGTCGCTTTCGGTCGAGGGGACGCTCGAGGCGTTCGCGGGCCGCACCGTGCATGCCTACCACATCGAGGGCTGCGGCGGCGGCCACGCGCCCGACCTGCTGCGTCTCTGCGGCGAGCCGAACGTGATCTGCTCCTCGACCAACCCGACCATCCCCTACGGCGTGAGCGCGGCCGCCGAGCACGAGGAGATGATCATGGTCGTCCACTACCTGAGCGACCTCCTGCCGGGGAACCGGGAGGCTGCGCGCCGCCGCGTGCGGCCTGCGACCATGGGCGCCGAGGACGTCCTGCACGACCTCGGGCTGATCGCGATCACCTCGTCGGACTCGCAGGGCATGGGCCGGATCGGCGAGACCGTGCGCCGCACGTTCCAGCTCGCCCACAAGCTGAAGGGCGAGCGGGGCGCCGAGGGAGGCAACGACAACGAGCGCGTGCTGCGCTACCTCGCCAAGCTGACGATCAACCCGGCGCTCGCCCATGGGCTCGCGCACGAGGTCGGCTCGCTCGAGCCCGGCAAGCTCGCCGACGTCGTCCTCTGGCAGCCCGCGTTCTTCGCCGTCAAGCCGGAGCTCGTTCTGAAGAGCGGCTTCCCCGCCTACGGTGCGGTAGGCGAGCCGAACGCCTCGACCCTGTTCGCCGAGCCGGTCGGGATCGTCGCGCAGTTCGGGGCCTGCGGGCCGGCAGCGGCCGAGCTGTCCGTGACGTTCGTGGCGGCGGCCGCGCTCGCACGGCCCGCCGGCCGCTCGGCGCGGCGGCGCAGCGCGGTGCGCGGTTGCCGTACGGTCTCGCAGCGCTCGATGGTGCGCAACGACCGTCTGGGCGCCGTCCGCGTCGCGTCCGACGGCTCCGCCGTGACGCTCGACGGGAAGCCGATCTCCTCGTCGCCCGCCGCCGAGGTGCCGCTCTCGCGCCGCTACCTGCTCGTGTAGCGCTCAGAGCTCGAGGCGCGCCAGCTCGCCCACCGCCGAGCCGCGCTCGCCGCCGCGGCGCCGCACCGCCTGCCAGACGCCGAAGGCGAGCGCCACCGCCCCGAGCGTGAGAAACAGGGTCAGGCTCGCGAGCGCGTTCAGGGCGGGCGTCGGGGAGCCGCGCGCGTTCGAGTAGATGCGGACGGGAACCGTATCCGTGCCCGAGCCGGCCGAGAGAAACGCGCTGACCACGAAGTCGTCCATCGAGAGCGCGAACACGACGATCGCGCTAGCCACGATCGCGGGCGAGAGCAGCGGCAGGAGCACGGAGCGAAGCGTTCTGAGCGACGAGGCGCCGAGGTCCATGGCCGCCTCCTCGTACTCCCGGCCGATCGAGACGAGACGGCCGCGTACGACGAGCAGCACGAACGCCAGCGAGAACGTGACGTGGCCCACGAGCTGGGCGGGTGTCCCGAGCGGCATGAACGTGAGCAGGTTGACGAAGACGAGTAGGAGCGCCGAGCCCATCACGATCTCGGGCGTCACGAGCGTCGAGAGCGCGAGCAGGTTCGCCGGTCGCGCCACCCGCCCGCGCCAGCGCGTGATCCCGAGCGCGAGCGCGACCCCGAGCGGCACCGCGATCGCGATCGCGAACCCGGCCAGGCGCAGGCTCTGGAACAGTGCCGAGCGCAGATCGGGGTCGTGCCAGACGGACAGGTCCGGGTCGCCCCAGTACCAGCGGGTCGACCAGCCCTGGGCCGAGCTGCGCGAGCGCCCCTCGTTGAACGAGAAGCGCACCGCGAGCAGCACGGGGACGAGCGACCACGCGAGGTAGGCGACCGTGAACAGGAAGAGCAGCTTCGGGCGGCGCCGTAGCTTCGCGAGGCGCGCCCTCATCGCAGCCTCCGCGCGGCCCGGGCCGCCGCGACGAGGTAGGCGACGATCAGGACGAGCAGGAGCATGGTCAGCACGCAGACGAGCGCGGCCCCGACCGGGATCTGCTGGCCGCCGCGCAGGTAGAGGTTGATCTCGTTCCCGATCAGGCTCGTACGTGGCGAGCCCGACAGGAGATCGGGCGTGTAGTAGTCGCCGAACATCGGCAGGGCGATGATCACGCTGCCGGCGAGGAGCGCCGGCGCCGACAGGGGCAGCGTCACGCGCCGGAAGGTCTGGAACGGCCCCGCACCGAGGTCTCGCGCGGCCTCGAGCACCCGCTCGTCGATCCGGTCGAGGAACGCGTACAGGGGCAGGATCAGGAACGGCACGTAGCCGTAGACGAGTCCGAGGATCACCGAGGAGGCGCGGCCGTCGAGCCAGGCAACCGGCCGGTCGATCGCGTGCGCCCAGAGCAGGGCGTCGTTGACCCAGCCGTCCTCCTGGAGCAGGTTGATCCAGGCGAGCATCCGCATCAGGTAGCTGATGAAGAACGGCGCGACGAGCCCGACCAATAGCAGCGTCCCGAAGCGCCCCGCGCGGCGGGCGGCGAAGTAGGCGACGGGGTAGGCGATGAGCAGCGAGAGCGCGAGCGCGACGACGACATAGACGATCGTGCGCAGGAACACGGTCTGGAACGGCCCACCGCTCGTGAACAGGCCGTCGAAGACGAACGAGAACGCGGACGTGTCCCAGTCGAGCGGGTTCCAGGTCGGCTTCGGCGTCTGGAAGATCGGGTCGACCGTGCCCATCGCGACAGCGAGCACCGCGTAGAACGGCACGCAGAAGAAGAGGCCGAGCCAGAGAAGCGCCGGCGCCGAGAGAGCGGGCCAGAGCCAGCGCGGGTAGCTCACCGCGGGCGGGCCTAGACGCCGGCCTTGAACTCGGCCCAGGCGTTCTGCCAGAGGATCTGCCCCTCCGGGCTGAGCTCGAGCTCCTGGTAGCCGCGATCGAAGTCCGACGGGCGCACGACCGCCGTTGCCAGATGCGGGGGCACGACCTCGTCCGCGACCAGGCGGTCCGGATTGATGGAGGTGAGCGGCGGCTGGTAGCCGACGTAGCCCGCGAAGTTCTCGTACGCGTGCTTCTCGTCGAGCATGAAGTTGAGGAACTGGTGGGCGAGCACGGGGCTCTTCGAGCTGCGCAGCACCGCCATCGCATCGCTGCCGATCGCTCCGCCCCCCTCCGGTGGGTACCAGTAGCCGATCACGCTCGCGTCCGTCCCCTCCGGGAGGTAGTAGGGAGCCGCGATCATCGACCCGGACCAGGCCTGGTGAATCCAGGCGGAGCCTTCCGGGATCTTCGTGTAGTCCTCGGCCGAGACCTTGACGTTGACGAGGTCGCTCAGCGCGATCAGCTCCTCCTTCGCCGCCTCGATCGCCGTCGGGTCCTCGGTGTTGAGGTCGGTGATCCCGTTCTTCAGAAGCACCATGCTGATCGCCTCGCGGCTGTCGTCGAGGAGGAACGTCTTGCCCTTGTACGCCTCGTCCCAGTAGATCTCGTAGGGGTTCGCGAGCGTGCCGGGCGCGGCGGCGAGCTTGTCGGTGCGGTAGCCGATCCCGGTCGTGTAGACGGTGTAGGGAACCGTGTACTGCGAGCCGACGTCGTAGAACGGGTCCTGGAGTTGCGGCCAGACGTTCGCGAGGTTCGGGATGTAGCCCAGATTGAGCGGGCGCAGCAACTTGCCCGCGACGAGCCTGCTGATTCGGTCCGGGGTCGGGAAGAAGACGTCGAACTCGACAGCGCCCGAGGCGAGCTTCGTGATCGCCTCGTCCATGGTGTAGAAGGTCGTGAGCTCGACCTCGACGCCGTATTCCTCGCCGAACTCCTTCAGCTTGCGCTTCCAGAGGTAGTCGACCCAGTTGTAGACGCGCAGCGGGCCACTCTCGGGCTCGAGCCCCGACTCGGGCGGTGGGTTGTCGTCGAAGAGGGGCAGCGTGACCGGGCTGTGGGGCCGGGCGAGCTGGAACGGCGCGTCGCCGCCGCCGGTCGTCGGCGGCGCTTCCGTCGTCGCCGGCGCCTCCGTCGTCGCCGGCGCGGTGTCTGGCCCGGTTGCCGGCGTGCTGGACGTCGGAGTGGCGCTCCCGCCGGAATCGCCGCAGGCCGCGAGCAGCGAGCCCGAGCCGGCCAGCCCGAGCGCGGTCGCGGCGCTCGCTCGCAGGAAGTCACGGCGGTCGAGCCCCCGTCGCTCGCGCGGATGCCTCATGGCCCCTCCAGTCTCGAGAACACCGGATCGACCACGAGTGAACCACAGTTCGCGCGCGGCTTCAACCGTGCGGCCGGTGATGGTACGGTGCCCCCGTGTGCGCGACCTACCCGCACGTCCGAGTCGAGGGCGGGCCCCGGGAACGCGGCCGCTCCTACGGGGAGCAGGCGCGCGAGCGCGTGCACCGCTCGCTCGAGGCCTACCGCGAGGTGTTCGCCCACTACGCGGCCTGGAGCTGGCAGCGGGTCGTCGAGGCGGCCGGGCCCTACGAGGCTCCGATCGCCGCGTTCGGGGAGAAGTACCTCGAGGAGCTGCGCGGGATCGCCGAGGGGGCCGCGGTGCCGTTCGGGGACGTGCTCGCCCTCAACGTCCGCACCGAGGTCATGTTCGCCGCGAAGGCCCGCCAGGCCGATGCCGTGACACCGCAGCTCCGGGACGGCTGCAGCGCGTTCGCGGCGCTGCCGGACGCGAGCGCGAACGGTCACACGCTCGCCGGCCAGAACTGGGACTGGCTGCTCCACTCGTTCGACACCGTCGTCGTGCTCGAGGCTCTGCAGCCGGACGCACCCGACTACGTGACCGTGGTCGAGGCGGGGCTGCTCGCGAAGGCGGGGCTCAACTCGAGCGGGCTCGCGCTCGCCACGAACGCGCTCATCACCGACGACGACCGGGGCGAGCCGGGCGTCCCCTACCACGTCGTCCTGCGCGCGATCCTCGATGCGGAGACGTGCTCGGACGCGCTCGCGGCGATCCAGCGGGGCCGGCGCTCCTCCTCGGCGAGCTACCTGATCGCTCACGAGGACGGACTGGCCGTCGAGGTGGAGGCGGTCCCGGGAGACTTCTCGCGCCTGTTCCTCGTCTTTCCCGAGCGAGGCGTGCTTCTGCACACGAACCACTTCGTCTCGCCCGCGTTCGACCGCCGCGACGTCGGCCTCTGGGTGATGCCCGACAGCCCCTTCCGGCTCGAGCGGCTACGCGCCCGCGTCGAGGCGGCCGGACCGCTCACGGTCGACGTGCTGACCGGGGCGCTGGCCGATCACGCCAACTACCCCAGCGGCATCTGCTGCCATCCCGACGATCGCAGTCCCGAAGCGGAGCGCGCCGCCACGGTGGCCTCCGTCGTCTTCGACGTCGACGCGCGGCGCATGTGGCTCGCGGACGGGCCTCCGTGCGCGGCCGGCTACCGGGAGCTCGACTACGGCGAGCTACTGTCGAAGCCCTCGCTCGCCCGCGCGCGTGCCTGACGGTCGCCGCGTCCTCGTCCTCGACCCGACGTGGCCGCTCGACTGGGCGGCCGAGGACCTGCGGGAGGCGGGCGTCACGATCGAGCGGGCGGAACGCCCGGAGGGCGAGGACGTGGTCGGGCTGCTCGTCTGCCCGGACGTTGCCGTCGGTGCCGCCGAGCTCGAGCGGCTGCCCCGGCTCGAAGCCGTCGCGACCAACTCGACCGGGTTCGACAACCTCGACGTCGAGGCGCTCGCGGCCGCGGGCGTCTGGTGCTCGAACGTCGCCGGCTACTGCACCGACGAGGTGGCGGAGCACACGGTCGCGCTCGTGCTCGCGCTCCTGCGCGGGGTCGTCGAGCTCGACGATCGCGTCCGCGCAGGCGAGTGGGACGTGCTCGCGCAGCCGCCGCGACGAGTCGCCGGCGCCGTGCTCGGGGTGGCGGGCTTCGGCCGGATCGGCCAGGCGGTCGCGTCGCGGGCACATGCCCTCGGAATGGTCGTGGTCGCGTACGACCCGCTCGTGCCAGCGGCGGCGGCACGCGCGGCCGGTGCGGAGCACGTCGCGTCGCTCCCAGAGCTGCTCGCCCGCTCCGACTGCGTCACGCTCCACCTGCCCCTGTCCCGGGAGACCGAGGGTCTCGTCGACGCGGCCGCGCTCGCGGCGATGCGTCCCGGCGCCTACCTCGTCAACTGCGCGCGGGCCGGGCTCGTCGACCAGGACGCCCTCGGCGAGGCACTCGCCTCCGGGCACCTCGGCGGCGCGGCGCTCGACGTGCTTCCGGTCGAGCCGCCCCCTCCGGGCGAGCCGGCGCTCGGCTGGCCGCGCACGATCCTGAACCCCCACGCCGCGTGGTACTCGGCCGAGGCGTACGAGCTGGCCTACCGTCTCGCCGCACGCGACCTCGCGCTCGCGCTGACCGGGGGCGAGCCGGCGGGCGCGCTCGCGCGGCCGGCCCGATGACGGACGCCCTCGTCGTCGGGCGGCGCCTCGACCTTGCCGGAGGCGACCCGGTCTGCCGCCCGCTCAGCGCCCGTGCAGTCGCAGTCCCCGTAGGTGCCGTTCGCGAGCTGCTCGAGCAGCTGCTCGCGGAACTCGAGCTGGGCGGCGGTCGGCTGGCTCGCGGTCGCGGGCTGACCCGGCTCGGCGGCGTCCGCGCCGCCGCAGGCCGCGACGGCGAGCGCGGCGAGCCCGAGTGCGACCAGCCGCCTCACTGGCGCACCCCGACGCGCCGCTCCCCGTAGCGGCGGATCAGCTCGGCCGCCAGGACGAGGAGGAAGCTGACCGTGATCATGACCGTCGCGATCGGGATCAGAAGCGGGATCGTGACGTTCAGACGCAGGCCGCCGTAGACGTAGACCGGCAGAGTCACCTGATCCTGGACGAGGAAGCTCGCGATCACGACCTCGTCGATCGAGATCACGAACGAGACGATCAGCGCGGAGAGGAGCGCGGGCGTGATCAGCGGCAGCACCACGCGGCGGAAGCCCTGGAGCCACGACGCGCCGAGATCCTGGGCCGCCTCCTCGAGCCGCCTGTCGATCGAGGCGATCCGCGGCAGGAGCAGGAGCACCGCGAACGGGAGCGCGATCACGACGTGCCCGATCAGGACCGCCCAGAGGCCGAGCGGGATCGGGATCACGGGGTCGTTCGGCCGGAAGAGGACGAGCAGCGCGACGCCGAGCACGACCGTGGGGACGACGAGCGGCACGAGCACGAACGCCGAGACGACCGACTTGCCCCGGAACGAGCGCCGGGCCAGCGCATAGGAGACAAGCACGCCGAGCAGGGTCGCGACCACCGAGACCGCCAGCCCGACCCAGATCGACGCGACGAGCGCCTTCTTCAGCTCCGCGTTCCCCCACGCCTTCGCGTACCAGTCGACGGTGAGGCCCTCGAGCGGGAAGGCGATCACCGTCGAGGTGTTGAAGGAGAAGATGCCGAGGATCACGGTCGGCAGGTAGAGGAAGACGAGGAAGCCGACGAAGAACAGCCCGAGCAGGCGCCGCCCGCCCGGCGACATCGCCACGTCGGTGCTCGCCCGGCGCCTCGCGATCATGCGGTCGCCCCCCCGCCCTGGCGCAGGAACTTCGAGGTCGTGAACGTGAGGAAGAGGACGACGCCGAGCAGGAAGATCGAGAGCACCGAGCCGGTCTGCCAGTTGAGCGTGCCGCCGACGAACTGCACCCAGATCGCCTGCCCGAACATGTAGCCCGTGTTGCCGCCGACGAGCGACGGCGTGATGTACTCGCCCATCGACGGGATGAACACGAACAGGAACGCGGCGACGATGCCCGGAGCCGCGATCGGCAGCGTCACCTTGCGGAACGTCTGCAGCCGGCTGGCGCCGAGGTCGGTACCCGCCTCGAGCAGACGCCTGTCCATGTTCTCGAGCGCGATGAAGATCGGGAGGATCAGGAACGGGACCCACGCGTACAGCAGCACCAGGATTACGGTGAACTGGCTGTAGATCAGGAACGAGAGCGCGTTGTCCGGGTCGCGCAGACCGAGTTCGAAGAGGGCGCTGTTGATGAGACCCTGGTCGCCGAGGATCAGCTTCCAGGCGAACACGCGCAAGAGGTAGCTCGTCAGGAACGGCGCGATCACGACGAGCAGCCACGTGTATTTCGACTTCCTGATCCCGAAGGCCAGGAAATACGCGATCGGGAATGCCATCGCGACCGCCCAGACCGACGAGGTCGTCGCCATCGTCACGGAACGGAAGAAGAGGCGCAGGAAGTCGCCGCCCGACTCGAGCTCTGCCAGCCGCAGCAGGTTGTTGCCGGCGGGGATGGTCATGAACGGGGCGAGCAGGAGGAAGAACGAGCCGCCCACGATCCAGCCGCCGAAGCGGGCCGAGAGGCGCTTGCCGAACACGGCGCCGAGGACGAGCACGACGAACACGATTCCGACCACGTACATCGGCAGGTGGAGCGCCGCGGAGCTCTTGCCGAGCAGAGCGATCTCCGCGCCCTCGCCGAGGAAGTTGCGCCAGAGCTCGGTCGAGAAGCCGGCCAGCTCCCCCGTCAGCTCGGCCGCCGCCTCTGTCTTCGCGAAGCGGTCGAGGCCGATGCTATAGCGGACGATGAAGTAGATCGGCAGCAGGAAGAAGACGAGCAGGACTGCGACCGCTGGGGCCGAGAGCGCGTAGCCCGAGCTCTGCTCGCGGGCGCGGCGGCCCCACTTCCGCCTGCGCGGGGCCTCGATCACGGGTGTCGCGGTGGTCGCCACTCGTGCCCGCCGGCGTGGAAGGCGTGGCCGCCCCGCACCGGGGCGGCCACGCCTCGTCGCTCTACGCCGCCTTGACCTCCGCGGCCGCGTCGACGTACTCCTTGCGGTTCGGGAGGTACTCCTCGAACCAGGCCTTCGGCGGGGCGAACGCCGCCGGGTCGTCGAGGCTGAACGCGGTGATCAGCTCCTTGTTCTGGATCAACTCCTGGACGCCGTTCTGTTGCGCCCCGCCGTACTGGTACACGTCGGTCAGCGCCGCCGACGCCGCGGGTGTGTTCGTCGCCGCGACCGCGAGCGTCGCGCGGCCGGGATGCTTGGCCTCCGCGTGGAGGACGAGGCCGCACGTCCAGGCGAGCCGTCCCTCCTTCGGTGACATGTAGCGGACCTCGACGTCCTTCATCTTCCCGTGGTTCTTGATGCTCCAGTAGCCGTCCGGCCACGTGTAGGTGGCCCAGAGGTTGCCGTTGACGAAGTCGTTGACCGTGTCGGTCTGCGAGCCCCAGAACGTGCGGATCTGCGGCTTCGCCTTGATCATCGTCTCCTTGGCCGCCTGGATCTGCTCGGTCGTGAGCTTGTTCGGGTTGATCGGCTCGCCCGCGTTGATCAGGGCGCCGATCTTGATGATCGCGGCATCGTCGGAGAAGATGCCGATCTTGCCCTCGTACTCCGGGTTGAGGAGGATGCTCCAGGACTCCTCCTCGGGGCTGATCTGGATCTTGTCCGCCCGGTAGGTGAGGGCCGAGAAGCCGATGTCGAACGGGACGTGGTAGACGAGGCCCGTCTCCGGATGGACGCCGGCGGCGCGGATCGCCTCGGGAATACCCTCGTAGTCCGGTAGCAGCGAGGTGTCGAAGGGCTGGAGCAGGCCGGCCGCGTCGAAGTCCCGCCAGTAGGCGATGCACGGGTGGATCACCTCCGGGCTGTAGCCCGACGCGACCTTGGCCAGCGCCTGCTGGTCGTTCTCGAGGAACGTGAACTTGAGCGGGCTCTTCTGTCCGTACGGTCCCTCGTCGTAGGTCTTCCACATGAACGCCGCGGTGTCCTCGGCGTTGTCGTAGCCGACCCACTCGAACACCTCGACCGGGCCATCCGGCTCGGATTCCGGGTCGAACTTCGGGCCGGCCGGCGCCTCCTCGGTCGTGGCGGGCGGCGCCTCCTCGGTCGTGGCGGGTGGCGCCTCCGTCTCGGGCGGCGCCTCCGTCTCGGGCGGCGCCTCGGTGGTCGCCGGAGCGCCTGCCTCCTCGCCGCCGCCGCAGGCGGCGAGCAGCGCTCCGAGGCTTGCCGCGCCCGTCAGGGCGACGAAGCCGCGCCGGCTGAGCTTTTCGTGTTCCATCCCGAAGCCCTCCTTCTCGTCGCGGGCGGCTAGCACGCCGCCCCGATGCCCGTGTCCTCTGCCTACGCCTCGATCCCTTCGCCGAGCGTGCGCCCGGTGGTCTCGTCCGCCGGGCCGATCACGAAGCTCGCCTCGGCGGCCCAGTGCAGCGTCACCCGGTCGCCGACCCGGACGGGGCGGCTCGCGTGGCGGATCTCGTCGTTCAGGCGGTGGATCGTGAGCTGCCCGCCGATCGGCAGCTCGACGATGTAGGCGGTCATCGAACCGACGTAGACGACGTCGGTGACGGTCGCGGACAGGCGGGACGCCGGCTCGCCGACCTCCTCGAACTTGATCTTCTCGGGGCGCACCGTCACGAGCAGATCGCCGGAGGCGCCACCCGCCGGGGCCGGCGCGACGATCCGCTGGCCCTCGCCGGCGTCCATCACGACCAGCCCGTCCTGGCGGCGATCTGGGCGTAGGCGGATCACGTTCGAGACGCCGATGAAGCCGGCTACGAATGAGGTCGCGGGCCGCTCGTACAGCTCACGCGGCGCTGCCACCTGCTCGACGAGGCCCCGGTCCATGACCGCGATCCGGTCGGACATGGTCAGAGCCTCCTCCTGGTCATGTGTGACGTACACGAACGTTGTCTCCGTGTCCGTCTGGATCCGCTTCAGTTCGAGTTGCATCTCCTTGCGCAGCTTCAGGTCGAGCGCTCCCAGTGGCTCGTCGAGCAGCAGCGCGGCCGGCTTGTTGACGAGCGCCCGCGCGAGCGCGACCCGCTGCTGCTGGCCGCCGGAGAGCTGGCCAGGCCTGCGCTTCTCCATCCCCTCGAGCCGGACGGTGCCCATTGCCTCGGCGACGCGCTGTTCCGTCTCGTCGCGGGGGACCTTCTTGATCTTGAGGCCGAAGGCGATGTTGTCCCACACGGTCATGTGGGGGAAGAGCGCGTATGCCTGGAAGACCATGTTCACGTGTCGCTTCGCGGCCGGCACGTAGGTGACGTCCTCACCCTCGAGCAGGATCCGGCCGACGGTCGGCTCCTCGAAGCCGGCGATCATCCGCAGCGTCGTCGTCTTGCCGCAGCCGCTCGGCCCGAGCAGCGAGAAGAACTCGCCCTTGGCGATCGTGAGGTCGATGTCGTCGACGGCCCTGAAGTCGCCGAACAGCTTCGTCACGCCCTCGAGGACGATGTGACCGTCTGTGTCAGGTAGTCCCATACCGGATGTATTGGTTTGACGAGCGGTGCTGCGTATTGTTTGACTGTTGGCGTTCGAAAAGCAAGACCTGGATCCGAAGTCGAGCGGGACCGGGCCCTTCGATCGCGGCCGGCACCCGGCTTCGCTCCGCCGGGAGCTAGAGCTTCCAGAAGGGGAAAAGCGCCGCACGCGCGGCGACGATGCCCTCCCGGCCGCGCGACGGGTCGTCCGGAACGTACGCGAGCGGATCGGGCAGGGCCGGCTCGGTCAGCTCGAGCACTCCCTCGAGCGTTGCGTGCAGGCAGTAGGCTGCGTACGTGCGGGCGTAGCCGCCCTCCTGGACGAGCACCAGCCGCCCACCGCAGAGCTCGCTTGCCGCGGCCCCGAGCGTCGCGCCGAGCCGCCGGAAGCCCGCCATCGTGACGTTCTGGCGCCCGTTCGGGTCGAAACAGCTCGCATCCTGACCGCAGGCGCCGACGATCAGTTCGGGGCGGAAGCGGCGCAGGATCGGCAGCACGACCTCCGCGAGCGCGTCCAGATAGGTGCGGTCGCCCGCGCCGACGCCGAGCGCGAGGTTGACGTTGTAGCCCTCGCCCGCGCCACGGCCGATCTCGTCCGCCTCGCCGGTCTGCGGATGCGAGGTGCCCCAGGGGCCGTGGCGCATGTGCAGCGACACGGTCAAGACGTCGGCCCGGTCGTAGAAGCACTCCTGGGTTCCGTTGCCGTGGTGGACGTCCCAGTCGACGACAGCGACCCGCGCCAGGCCGCGGCCCCGGGCCCGCTCCGCGACCAGGGCGGCGTGGGAGAAGAAGCAGTAGCCGTCCGCCTGCGCAGGCTGGGCGTGGTGGCCGGGCGGGCGGACGAGCGCGTACGCGACCCGGGCCTCACCGTCGAGGACGGCATCGGCGGCAGCCAGGCACGTGCCGGCGGCGACCGTGAGCGGCTCCCACGAGCCGGGGCCGAGCACGGTGGTTGCGGTCACTCGCCCGCCCCCGGCCTCGCACAACTCCCGCACCGAGGCGACGTAGGCCGGATCGTGCACGGTCTCGAGCTCGGCGACGTCCGCCGCACGCCCCGCGTGCCAGCGCAGGTGCGGCGCGATCGGGCCCCGCGCGAGCACGGAGCGCATGTTGCGGACGCGCTCGGCGTTCTCGGGGTGGAGTTCCTGGACCGCGAGCAGCTCGGACGGCGCCGTCTCGAATGCGCCGGAGCCGGTGTCGTGCGCGAGGACCCGCTCGTCCCAGAACACGTCGATCATGTGGCACAATCTACGGCGATCCGGCGGCGGCTGGAAAGGGGGCGGACGTGAGCGGCATGGCCATCACCGAAGGGGCTCTGCGGACGCGGCGCGAGGAGGGCGGGACGCCGGCCCCCGAGGGCTGGGGGATCGACTCCGAGTACGGCGTTCTGCGCGACGTGCTGCTGGGC
>JAHDVS010000007.1 GCA_023382435.1 Thermoleophilia bacterium | reverse complement strand
TGCGGCTACGGGCGCGCCGACAAGGCGCAGGTGCAGCGGATGGTGCGCGCGATCCTGCTCCTCGACGAGGATCCGACCCCGCATCACGCGGCCGATGCGCTCGCCGTCGCGATCTGCCACGCGCTCGCCTCGCCGCTGCTCGCGCTCGCCGGGGGGCGGCGGTGATCGCGAGGCTGCGCGGGCGACCCGTCGCGCTCGACGCGGACGGGCTCGTGCTCGACGTCGGCGGCGTCGGTTACCGACTGCTCGCGACCGCGAGCGCGCTTCGCAAGGCCGAAGGGGCCGATGAGGTCGCGCTCGAGACGCATCTGCACGTGCGCGAGGACGCGCTCCAGCTCTTCGGTTTCGCGAGCGCGGACGAGCGGCGCACGTTCGAGCTCCTGCTCGGCGTCGCCGGGGTGGGCCCGAAGATGGCGCTCGCGATCGTCTCCGCGCACGCGCCGGGCGACGTCAGGCGAGCGGTCGTCACGGAGGATCTCGCGCTGTTCCAGGCGGTGTCCGGAATCGGGCGCAAGCTGGCCCAGCGGGTCGTGCTCGAGCTGAAGGAGAAGGTGGCGCCGCTCGTCGCGGTCGGCCCGCCCGCGGCCGGCGCCGGCGACGGCCACGTGGTCGCCCGCGACGCCCTCGTCGAGCTCGGCTTCACCGTCGTCGAGGCCGAGCAGCGGCTCGCCAGCATCGACCCCGACCTACCTCCGTCCGAGCGCGTCAGGGAGGCGCTCAGAGCGGCATGACCGACCGGGTCACGGCTGCGGTGCTCGTTCCCGAGGAGGACGAGCTCGAGGGCTCGCTGCGGCCGCGGCGCCTCGCCGAGTTCGTCGGCCAGGAGCGGGTCAAGGAGCAGCTCGCGATCGTGCTCGAGGCCGCGATGGGCAGGGGGGAGGCGCTCGACCACGTCCTGCTCGCCGGTCCGCCGGGACTCGGCAAGACGAGCCTCGCCCACATCATCCGCGAGGAGCTCGGGACCGGGATCCGCTGCGTCGCCGGGCCCGCGCTCGAGCGCAAGGGCGACCTCGCCGCGATCCTCACCTCGCTCGAACCGCACGACGTCCTCTTCGTCGACGAGATCCACCGGCTCAACCGAGCGGTCGAGGAGATCCTCTACCCGGCTCTCGAGGACTTCCGGCTCGACATCATCGTCGGCCAGGGCCCCGCCGCGCGCACGCTGACGCTCGACCTGCCGCCGTTCACGCTCGTCGGCGCGACGACCCGCACCGGACTCCTGACCACGCCGCTGCGCGACCGCTTCGGGATGACGTACCGGCTCGAGTACTACGGGCCCGGGGAGCTCGGGACGATCGTGCGCC
This sequence comes from Thermoleophilia bacterium, assembly GCA_023382435.1. Classification (GTDB taxonomy): domain Bacteria; phylum Actinomycetota; class Thermoleophilia; order Gaiellales; family Gaiellaceae; genus JAHDVS01. The sequence continues at coordinate 102,524 of JAHDVS010000007.1, read as the reverse complement.
GCTCCTCGCGGATCCTCGGCGTCGAGATCGAGCCCGCGGCGGCGGAGGAGATCGCGCGTCGCTCGCGCGGCACGCCGCGGGTCGCGAACCGGATCTTGAGGCGCGTGCGCGACTTCGCCGAGGTGCGCCACGACGGTGCCGTCACGCTCGTAGTGGCGCGGGCCGCGCTCGAGCTGCTCGAGGTCGACGGCGAGGGGCTCGAGCGGGTCGACCGCGAGCTCCTCGCGGCGATCGCCCACAAGTTCGGGGGCGGGCCGGTCGGGCTGTCCACGCTCGCCGTCGCGCTCGGCGAGGAGACAGATACGATCGAGGACGTGTACGAGCCGTACCTGCTCCAGCTCGGCCTGATCCAGCGCACCCCGCGCGGCCGGATCGTCACCGAGCTCGGGCGGGCGCACATCGGTGCTGCCGCCGCCGACAGGAGCCGGCTCTTCTGATGCCCGAGCTGTGGGTACCGGGGGCGGCGGGCCCCTCGCTCGAGGACTTCGTCGCCCGGCTGCACAAGACGATCGAGAGCTTCGCGGTACGGCGCGGCTGGGACGAGGCTGTCGTCGAGGTCGTGCTCCACGACGGGCAGCGCCTGGCGCTCCACTCGATCCGCCCCGAGCCCGGGTACGGCTTCCTCACCCTCTGTCCCTACCCGGAGGACGAGCAGCGACCGTGGCCGAAGGAGCGCGAGGAGGGCGGCTGCCCGCCCGAGGAGGTGATCGTTCCGGTCGGGTCGATCGTGCGGATCACGCTCGGCGAGGCGGCCGAGCGGGGCTCCCGGTTCGGGTTCAGCGTCCAGGAAGCGGCGGAGTGAACGACGCTGGCGCCCGGATCACGATCCGGGTCAACGGGGCGTACCTCGTCTCACGGCACGGAGACCGCCGACCGGACCGCCCCGCCGGGTGAGCCCTCCGCCGTGGGCGAGCCGTGGATCGTTGCCTCGAACGACGGGCGCTACCTCGTCTCCGGAGCGACCCCGTTGAGGGGTCTGACCCCTTCAGTTGTTCTCGACGCGGCCGCCGGTGCGACTGGAGTTACGTCCGGCGGAACTGGAGGTCGTGCCAGGAGGGCACCGGGGCGAGCTCGAGCAGGGCGCGCCCGCCCCGGGGGTCGCGGTAGGAGAACTCCCCGCTCTCCTCTTCCCACTCGACCTCGAGCAGGTTCTCCTTGACGCGATGGTCGAGCCAGGCGCTGCGGAACACGAGCTTGCGCAGCCAGTAGACGAGCGATTCCTCACCGACGAGCGAGAGCTGATCCCAGTTGCGGACGAGGTATTCGCCGAGGCCGCTGCGCGGTTCCTCGACCCGGCCCTCCGTCGCGAGCTCGACCAGGTCCCCGATCTCGCCGGTTTCGAGCTCGCCCGGCTCGACCAGGCCCAGTCGCACCGCGGCAGCGTTCACGCGCTGCTCGAAGTCGATCGCGTTGAAGTCGAACCGGTAGCCGAGGAACTCGACGGTGAAGTCGTCGCCCGACGCGTAGTTCGTCTCGGCCACGCGTACAGGATAGACCCGACCTGACGTGCGGCAGGCCGCGCTACGCGGCGTCGCGAAGCCGTCTGCTCCGCCCGGGCCCGCGCAGGGCGAGGCGCCCCTCGAGCCCCAACTCCCGCTCGAGCTCGAGCAGGAGGGCCGTTCCGAGCTCGTCCTCGAGTCGTGCGCGAGCGGACGGCGCGCGCGGGCGCGACATCCGCTCGATCGTGATCAGGTCGGTGAGCAGCCGTTGCGCGCCCCGGGCGCGCCGGCGGCGGGACGGGGAGAGAGCCTCGACAGCCCTGGCGATGCGCACGGTTCCGTGTTCTGCCCGCCCGGCCCGGTTCCTCTCCCCCGAACGGGGGATTCACGCGGCGGGACCCTCCGTCCGACCGCGCCTCTAGTTTTGGAGACGTGACCGAGGGCACCTGGACGCTCCGTCCGTGTCCTCGCCGGGAGGTCGAATCCCTGGCTGCGGCGCTCGGGGTCAGCGAGACGCTCGCATCCGTCCTCGTCCGGCGGGGGTATGGCGACCCCGAGAGCGCGCGCGCGCTCCTCGACGGCGAGTCGGTCTCGCACGATCCGCTCCTGCTCGGCGACATGGCCGTCGCCCGGGACGCCATCAGGGCGGCGATCGCGGCCGGGAGGCGGATCTGCGTCCACGGCGACTACGACGTGGACGGGATCTGCGCAACCGCGCTCGCCGTGACCGTGCTCAGGGGGCTCGGCGCGGACGTCGACTGGCACCTGCCGAGCCGTTTCGAGGAGGGCTACGGCCTCGCCGGCGACACGCTCACGAGGCTCGCGGAGGCGGGGTACGGGCTCGTCCTGACGGTCGACTGCGGGATCACCGCGGTCGACGAGGTCGCGCACGCGACGGGGCTCGGCCTCGACGTCATCGTCACGGACCACCACCGTCCCGGGGAGGCGCTTCCCGCCTGCCCGATCGTCGCGACCCGCCCGTCCGGCTACCCGTTCCCCGAGCTCTGCGGCACCGGAGTCGTGTACAAGCTCGCCCAGGCGCTTGCCGGCACGGATGCCGTCGCGGAGCATCTCGACCTCGTCGCGCTCGCGACCGTGGCCGACGTCGTGCCGCTCGTCGACGAGAACCGCAGCCTCGTCACAGCCGGCCTGAGGCGGTTGGCCCGGACGGCCCGGCCGGGCCTGCTCGCGCTGATGCGCGCCGCCGGAGTCGATCCCGGCGCAGTCGACTCCGGCGCGATCGGCTTCCGCCTCGCTCCGCGGATCAACGCCGCCGGCCGGCTCGGTCACCCGCGGGTAGCGCTCGAGCTGCTGCTCACCGAGGATGCCGCCGAGGCCGCCCGTCTCGCCGCGAAGCTCGAGGAGTTGAACCGCGATCGTCAGGCGGTCGAGGAGCGGATCCTGCGGGAGGCGACGCGCCAGATCGCCGCGTGGCCCGACTCGCACCGCCGCCGCCGTGCCTACGTGCTCTGGGGCGAGGACTGGCATCAGGGCGTGATCGGGATCGTCGCCTCCCGGCTCGTCGAGCGCACGCGGCGCCCGGTCGTGCTCGTCGCCGGCGGCGACGACGCGTGGAAAGGCTCGGGCCGCTCGATCCCCGCTTTCGATCTGCACGGGGCCCTCGCCGCCTGCGCCGGCGAGCTCGAGCGCTTCGGCGGCCACCGCGCGGCAGCGGGTCTCTCGATCCGTCCCGAGCGCCTCGAGGCGTTCGCGGAGGCGTTCGCCACCCGCGCGGCCGCAGAGCTCGCGGACACGGACCTGCGCCCGTCGGTCGAGATCGACGCCGTCGTTCGGGGCCACGAGCTCACGCTCGATCTCGTCGACGAGCTGGAGCGGCTCGCCCCGTTCGGTCTCGGCAACCCCGGCGTGACCTTGCTCGCGCCCGCGTGTGAGCTGTCCGAGCACGCTCTCGTCGGCGACGGCAAGCACCTGCGTCTGGCGGTTACGCCCCGCGGCGGCCCGGGCCCGGCCGTGCGCTCGGGTGCGATCGCGTTTGGTCAGGGGGTCCAGCTTGACCGCCTGCGCCGCCCCGGCCTCTTCGACGTCTGCTTCCGCCTCGGGGCAAATCGCTGGAACGGGACGGTTTCGCCACAGCTCGTCGTCCGGCGCGCGTTCGAGACCCCCGAGGGCTACGAGGAGCTGCGCGCGCGCCTCGCCACCGAGTGGAAGGCGGGGGAGCAGGCGTGGAGCCCCGAGGCGCGCGCGGTCTTCGACGAGCTCGGGCTCGTCGGCGGCGCGTCGTCGGGGCGCCAGCTCGTCGAGTCGGAGACGTTCCGGGCTCTGCTCGCGGGCGCGGTCGGCGAGCTGCCCAGGGCCGCCTGACGGGGCCGGGCAGCCGGCCGCCTACAATACGTCCATGGAGCAGGTTCTGAGCGGGCCGGCAGAGCGGCACCGCCGCCTCCTCGACGAGCTGGTCGCCACGGTCGGGGAACACAACCGGGAGGTCGACCGCGACCTGCTCGAGCGAGCGTTCGTGTACGCCTGCGCCTCCCACGAGGGTCACAAGCGTCGAAGCGGCGAGGACTTCGTCGTGCACCCCGCGGCCGTCGCCCGCATCCTCGCGGAGCTGCGGATGGACTCCCGCACGGTCGCCGCCGGGCTGCTGCACGACGTGGTCGAGGACACGGGCGCGACGATCGAGCACGTGCAGTCCGAGTTCGGGGAGGAGATCGGCCGGCTTGTCGAGGGCGTCACGAAGCTGACGCGGATCAGGTTCCAGAGCCGCGAGCAGGCCCAGGTCGAGAACTACCGCAAGATGATCGTCGCGATGGCGCAGGACATCCGGGTGATCATCATCAAGCTCGCGGATCGGCTGCACAACATGCGGACGATCGAGTACCTGGGCAAGCAGAAGCAGATCCAGAAGGCGCGCGAGACGCTCGAGGTGTACGCGCCGCTCGCACACCGCCTCGGCATCCACCAGATCAAATGGGAGCTCGAGGACCTCGCGTTCCAGACGCTGCACCCGCGCAAGTACACGGAGATCGAGGCGATGGTGGCCCAGCGGCGGACGGACCGCGAGTGCGACGTGGCCGAGGCATCCCGCGTGCTCAGGGCCGAGCTCGAGAAGGCGGGCATCCGTGCCGAGCTCGCCGGTCGCGCGAAGCACTTCTACTCCATCTACGAGAAGATGGTGAAGCGGGGCAAGGAGTTCAACGAGATCTACGATCTGACCGCGATGCGCGTGATCGTCGATCGGCCGGGCCGTGAGGGGCAGGGCGACTGCTACGCCGTGCTCGGGATCATCCACTCGCTGTGGAAGCCGATGCCCGGGCGGTTCAAGGACTACGTCGCGATGCCGAAGCTGAACATGTACCGGTCGCTGCACACGACGGTCGTGGGTCCCGAGGGCAAGCCGCTCGAGATCCAGGTGCGCACCCGCGAGATGCACGACACCGCGGAGCTCGGTGTCGCCGCGCACTGGCTCTACAAGGCCGGAGTCCGCGACGGCAGGGCGGATGCGGAAAGGCTCGCGTGGCTGAAGCAGCTGATGGACTGGCAGCAGGACGAGTCCGACCCCGGCGAGTTCATGCGCTCGTTCCGGACCGACCTCTACGCCGACGAGGTCTTCGTGTTCACGCCTGCGGGCGAGGTGAAGTCGCTGCCGGCAGGCTCGACGCCGATCGACTTCGCCTACGCGGTCCACACCGACGTCGGCCATCGCACCGTCGGCGCGAAGGTGAACGGGAGGATCGTGCCGCTCCACTACCAGCTCAAGAGCGGCGACTTCGTCGAGATCCTGACCTCGAAGCAGCTCGGTCGCGGCCCGTCGCGTGACTGGCTCCAGGTCGCCGTGTCCTCGCGCGCGCGCAACAAGATCCGCCAGTGGTGGAGCCGCGAGACGCGCGAGGACACCGAGCAGCGCGGCCGCGACTCGCTCGAGCAGGCGCTGAAGCAGCACAACCTGCCCTTCAAGAAAGTCGCCGGATCCGCGGTGCTCGCCGGAGTGATCCGCGAGATGAACTTCAAGAAGGCGGAGGAGTTCTACCTCGCGCTCGGCTCGGGCAAGCTCCCGGTCTCGCAGGTCGTCGCGAAGGTGCTGCACCGGTTGAAGACGGCCGAGGTCGCGCACGAGGAGTTCGTCCCACGCAAGCCCAAGGCCCGCAGCACCGTCGCCTCGCACGCGGTCGGGATCAGCGTCCCCGGGGTCGAGGACGTGCTGGTGCGGCTCGCGAAGTGCTGCAACCCCGTGCCCGGCGACGGGGTCACCGGCTACATCTCGCTCGGCAAGGGGATCACGATCCACCGGGCGGATTGCCCGAATGTGAGGGCGCTGATGCGCAATCCGGAGCGGTTCACGCCGGTCGAATGGGACGGCGGGTCGACCCAGAGCTTCCGGGTGCAGATCGCGGTCGACTCCTGGGATCGGGCCCGGCTGCTCGAGGACGTCGCCAGGACGTTCGCCGAGCATGGCGCGAACATCGTCGAGTACTCGGGCCACGTGGAGGACCAGATGGCCCGCAACTGGTACGTGGCCGAGATCGGGGACGTGAAGTCGCTGCGGGCGCTCCTGAACGCGCTTCGCAACCTCGAGAGCGTCGTGGATGCCTACCGGGTGACACCGTCGTAGAGCATCAGGGCTCGGTTCGCACCATATCCTATATGATCCGCCCGGGAGGAGTCTGAAAGACGATGAGCGTGACGACGCGCATGAGCCATCGCGAGCGCCTGCTGGCGGTGCTGGGCGGCGAGCGGCCGGATCGCATCCCGTTCGTCGATCGCCTCGAGATGTGGCACCGGGTGCGGGTGATGAACGGGACGCTGCCCGAGCGCTACGAGGGCATGTCGCTGCTCGACGTCCACCGGGATGTCGGCATGGGCCAGCAGGCGTGGGTCAGACCGCACGGCTTCCGGCTCGTCGGCGTCGAGGTGAAGGCGACGTTCAACGGGGAGCCGCACTACCACGAGTACGAGCCGGTAGTCCGGCACTACCCGGGTCTGCGCGACATCGTGCCCATCGACCGCGCCGGGATCACCCGCTTCGAGCTGATCACGCCGGTCGGGACGATAGTCGGCGAGCACCAGACGCTCCAGGAGACAGTCGACAACGGCGAGGACCCCTACATGCGCGAGCACCTGCTCAAGGACGAGGCGGATTTCGCGGTCGCTCACTGGATTCTCGACCGCCACGAGTACGTGCCGCTGTTCGACGAGTTCCGCGAGGTGGACGAGGCTCTCGGGGGGGACGGGTTCGCGGTGTGCTTCCTGCAGCAGACGCCGTTCCAGCAGGTCCTGCTCGAGTATCTGGGCGAGCTCGGCACGTTCTACCTCACCTACGACGACCCGGCGAGGCTGCGTACGCTGCTCGACCACATCGATGAGCGCCTGGTCGAGACGCTCGGGCACCTCGCCGGGCTCGACACGCCGTACGCGGAGTTCGCCGACAACCTCACCGGCGCGATGACGAACCCGAAGCTGTTCAGGGAGTACTACGTGCCGTACTCGCAGCGGTACGCCGAGATCCTGCACGGGCAGGGCAAGCGGATGGGCAGCCACACGGACGGCGACCTGAAGCCGCTGCTCGGCGTGCTGCCGGAGTCCGGCCTCGACGTGTGCGAGTCCTTCTCGCCCGTGCCGCTCTCCGGAACGACCTTCGACGAGGTGTGGGACGCCTGGGGTGGGCGGGATTGGCCGATCGTGTGGGGCGCGATCCCTTCGCCGCTGCTCGAGGAGCACACGACCCAGGCTGAGCTCGAGGCGTACGTCAACCATATCCTGGAGCGGATCGGCGACTCGCGGATCATTCTCGGCGTGTCCGACATGGTGATGGGCCACAACGACATCGAGCGGGTCCGCTGGATTGCGGAGCGGATCGAGGCGCACGAGCTCGGGTGAGCGCGCGGCCGGACGATCCCGCGCTGGGGCTGCCTGCCCGTCGGGAGGACGCCCGCGTCGCCGTGCTCGTCTGCGGTGCGATCGTGAACGAGGTGCGCGACCTGATCGCCCGGCGCGGCTGGACAGTGGACGTCCACGGGCTGCCGGCCTCGCACCACCTGTACCCGAAGGAGATCGCGCCGGCGGTCGAGGCGAAGCTCGGTGAGCTCGACGGCTACGAGCGCGTCGTGGTCGTGTACGGCGACTGCGGCACGTTCGGCGCGCTCGACCGGGTGCTGGAGCGCTTCGAGCACGCGGTTCGCCCGTCCGGGCCACACTGCTACGAGATGATGATGGGGGCGCGGGAGTTCGCGGTGAACGCCACGCGCCGGCCGGGTACGTATTTCCTGACCTCGTGGCTCGTCCGCAACTGGGAGCAGGCGGTCCTGAAAGGGCTCGGCCTCGACCGCTACCCGGATCTGAAGGAGGTCTACTTCGGCAACTCGACGGCGCTCGTCTACCTGCGCAGGGAGGCCGACCCGCGGCTGGACGCGAAGGCCCGTGAGATCGCCGACTACCTCGGGCTCGAGCTGGAAGTGCGAGACTCCCGTGCGGGTGATCTCGAGGAGCGCCTCGCAGCGCTGGTCGAGCCGGTCCCGGCGACGTCACGGAAGAAGGGGGAGGCATGCGCTTCGAAGAGCTGAGCATGGCGGTCGAGAACGGGGACGCGCCAACAGCGGTCGAGCTGACGCAGGGGCTGGTCGACGCGGACACCGACGCGCTCGAGATTCTCGAGGGCGGGCTCGTGCCGGCGATGGACGTGATCGGCCAGCGCTTCTCGGAGGGGGAGATCTACGTCCCGGAGATGTTGATCGCCGCACGGGCGATGAAGGCGTGCCTGGGGATCCTGCAGCCGCTGCTGGCCCGCTACGACTCGACGAAGCGCGGCACGGTCGTGCTCGGCACGGTCAAGGGTGACATCCACGACATCGGCAAGAACATCGTCGGGATCATGATGGAGGGCTCCGGCTTCGAGGTGCACGATCTCGGCACCGACGTGGACGCGGATCGCTTCATTCTCGCGATCGAGGAGCTCCAGCCGGACATCATCGGCCTGTCGGCGCTCCTGACGACGACGATGCCGAACATGAAGACGATCATCGAGGCGCTCGTCGAGGCGAGCCTCCGCGACAGGGTGGTCGTGATGGTCGGCGGGGCGCCGCTGACGCAGGAGTACGCGGACTCGATCGGCGCGGACGCTTACGCGCCCGACGCGGCGTCGGCGACTGAGCGCGCGAAGAGCCTGCTCGGCGTCGCCTGAGTTCTACCCGAGCTCGTCCCAGGGAACGCCGCCCGTGTCCCAGCCGACGAGGCAGTGGAGGGAGAGCAGCACCGCGACTCGTTCGAGCAGCTGCTCGTCCTCGGGCCCGAGCGCGTCCGGCCCCCGCGAGGCGACGGCGAGCTCGCCGACCCGCTGGCCCTCGTGGACGACGGGCACGGTGACGCGGCTGCCGGCGGCACCGGCGTCGCCGCTCGCGGGGCCGGGTGCGAGCCCGTCGTCCTCGACGAACGAGATGCCCGCCCAGTCGTAGCGCTCGACCCGCTCGGCGAGGGCGGCGACGGACTGGCGGAGCACCTCGTCGGCGTCGGGCTCGCGGTTGAGGATCCGCTCGATCGCCTCGAGCGCGCCCCGCTGGTCGTCCCGCACGGCAGCTCAGCCCGGCAGACGGGTGGCGACCATGCGCGCGACGCGCTCGAGAAAGGCGCGGTCGCCGGCGTCGAATGCGGCCGGGCGGGCGGAGTCGATGTCGATCTCGCCGAGCACCGCGTGCGGGCGGGCGGGGGCGAGGATCGGGACGACGATCTCGCTGCGCGTCGAGGGGAAGCAGGCGAGGTAGCGGGAATCCGCGTTCACGTCGTCGACGATCTCGGTCTCCCCGCTGGCCGCGGCCGCGCCGCAGATCCCCTGGCCGACGGGAATCCGCACGTGCTCGGTGGCCTCCGGGCCGCGCCACGGGCCGAGCACGAGGTCGTCGCCGTCGACGAGGTAGACGCCCACCCAGGTGTAGTGCTCGAACGTCTCCGCGAGCAGCTCGACCGTCCTGTCCAGCACCGCGCCGGCCGTCCGCTCGGCGTTGACGGCGCGGTCGATCGCGTCGAGCGCGCCGCGCCTGCGGTCTGGCAACGAGATCACGGGCTCGTCTCCTCGAGATCGGCGCCCTCGAATGCCCGCAGCGCCGCCCGGTACGCCTCCGGCACCGGTACCGGCTGGCCCGTCCGGGCGTCCACGCGCACCGCGACCTGGTGCGCGGTGCACATGAGCACGTCGTCCGCGTGGCGGTAGGCGGCGAACACCGTCGTCACGCTCGTCCGCCCGACGCGTCCGACGCGGGTGAACACCTCGAGCAGGTCGTCGAAGCGCGCGGGCGCGTGGTACTCGACGCTGACCGCCCGCATCACGAACCGCTCCCGCTCCACGTTCGAGCCGAGCAGCCCGGCGTGGCGCAGGTACTCGCTCTGGGCGAGGTCGAAGTACGGCAGGTAGCGGCCGTAGTAGACGACCCCCTGCGCGTCCGTGTCGGAGAAGCCGACGCGCGCGAGCGCCGAGTACTTGAACGGCGGCTTGCGGTCGGTCACGCGCCCGAGCTCGAGGCTCACGACGTCGGATGGTACCGGCGTGCCTCGGCCACCCGCGACGCCTTCAGCGGCCTCGCTCGTTCGGCGGCGGCGGGCTCGGTCTCTACCGCGGCTGCCGCGTCGCCCGGCCTCAGCCGCGGATGAGGGCAAGCACCTCGTCGCGCTTGCGTTCCATCAGCTCGCGGCTTCGCGCCTCCAGGTTGAGGCGGAGCAGCGGCTCGGTGTTCGAGGGGCGCACGTTCATACGCCAGTCGGCCGCGACGACCGAGATGCCGTCGAGATGGGAGACTTCGCCCTCGGGCCCGAAGCGCTCCTTCAACTCCTGGAGCTTCAACGCCACGTCCGCGACGCGCTTGTTCAGCTCGCCGGTCAGGAAGTAGCGTTTCCGGAAGGGCGCGAGCAGCTCGGAGAGGCGGCCGCCGCGCCTCGAGAGCAGCTCGAGCAGGAGCAGCATCGGGACGACGCCCGAGTCGGCCTGGAAGAAGTCGCGGAAGTAGTAGTGCCCCGAGACCTCGCCGGCGAACGCGGCGCCCTCCTTGCGCAGCCGGTGCTTGATGAAAGCGTGGCCGACCCGGTTTACGAGCGCGGTCCCGCCGGCCGCCGCGACCGTGTCCGGGACGGCCCAGCTCGCCCGCACGTCGTAGACGATCGTCGCGCCCGGCTCTCGCTCGAGCACGGCCTCGGCGAGCAGCGCGGTCACGAAGTCGCCCGGCACGAACTCGCCCGTGTCGTCCACGAAGAAGCAGCGGTCGGCATCCCCGTCGAAGGCGACGCCGAGGTCGGCGTCCTCCTCGAGCACCCTAGCGATCACGAGCTCGCGGTTCTCGGGCAGGAGCGGGTTCGGCTCGTGGCTCGGGAAGGAGCCGTCCGGCTCGAAGCAGAAAGGGACGGCGTCGATCGGAAGCCGTTCGAGCACCCGTGGCAGCATTGCTCCCGCCATCCCGTTGGCGGCGTCGATCACGACGCGGAGCGGGCGGATCGCCGCCGGGTCGACGAAGGAGAGGACGCGCTCGGTCCAGGCTGGGTAGACGTCCTCGACCCGAACCGTCCCGCGGGCAGCCGGCTCCGGGAAGCCCAGCTCGGCGCGCCGCCTGACGTCGAGGAGCCCGGAGTCGCCCCCGACGGGCAGCGCACCGCGCCGGACGATCTTCATGCCCGTGTACTCCTTCGGGTTGTGCGAGGCCGTGACCGCGATGCCGCCGTCGAGGCCGAGCGAGCCGACCGCGAAGTAGAGCATCTCCGTGCCGACCATTCCGACATCGACGACGTCCGCGCCCGCGTCGGCGACGCCCTCCATGACCGCGGCCGCCATTGCCGGCGAGGACAGCCGCATGTCGCGCCCGACCGCGACCGCCTTCGGCTCGAACACCTCCGTGTACGCGCGGCCGATCGCGTACGCGCCCTCCTCATCGAGCTCGGACGGGTAGAGGCCGCGAACGTCGTAGGCTTTGAAGGCCTTCGGGTCGAGCGCCATGCCGTCAGTCTAGGAGGGCCAGACCCCGAGGAGCCGCTGTCTCGTCGCCTCGAGGTGCTCCGGCATCACCTTGACGTCCGCGAGCACCGGCATGAAGTTCGTGTCGCCGGCCCAGCGAGGCACCACGTGCAGGTGCACGTGGTCGACGACGCCGGCGCCGGCGATCCGACCGAGATTCCAGCCGAGGTTGTAGCCCTGCGGCTGGAAGCTCCCGGCGAGGGCGCCGAGGCCCTGCGAGGCGAGCCGGTGGATCTCGAGCGCCTCCTCGTCTCCGAGCTCGCCGAAGTCGCCGACGTGGCGGTACGGCGCGACCAGCAGGTGCCCCGAGGCGTACGGGAACTTGTTCAGGAGCACGAAGGCGAGCTTCCCCCTGTGGACGACGAGCCCGTCCTCGTCGGCGAGCGAGGCAGCCCGGCAGAACACGCAGCCGGTCTGCTCGTCGGCGGCCCGGATGTACTCGAGCCGCCAGGGCGCCCACAGGCGTTCGGTCACGTCAGAGCCATCGCCTGTAGCGGAAGTAGCCGAACATCCCGAGCCCGAGCGCGATCATCACGCCGACGAGCGCCCAGAATGCGTGGATGTCGCCCTCCCCGGGAACGCGCACGTTCATCCCGAAGATGCTCGCGACGAGCGTGAGCGGCAGCACGATCGTCGCGATCACCGTCAGCACCGCCAGCACGTGCCCCTGCTTGTGGGAGATCACCGACTCGTTCGTCGACTCGAGTCCCTCGAGCACCTCCTTGTAGTTGTCGAGGAGGTCCCAGATCCGTTCCGCCGAATCCACGATGTCGTCGAAGTAGAGCTCGAGCTCCTCGGGCAGGAAACGCTGCGTGTGGCGCTCGAGCAGCCGCAGCGTCGTCCGCTCGGGCTTGATGATCTTGCGGTAGGAGATGATCTCCTGCTTCGCGTTCGAGATGTCGCGAACGATCTCCTCGGAGCGGCCCTCGAACAGCTCGTCCTCGATCGAGTCGAGCTTGTGGGAGATCTTGTCGAGAATCGGGAAGCAGTAGTCGAACAGGTCGTCGAGCACGTGGTAGAGCAGGTATCCGGATCCCTTCGAGAACAGCTCCCGAGCAAGCTCCGGATCGTGCTGGCAGCGGTCGAAGAGCCGCGACACGGGTAAGAGCTCCACGTTCGGCAGCGTGATCAGGAAGTCCTGGCCGAGGAAGACGTCGAGCTCGGCAGCGTTCAGGCGCTGAATCGCCTTGTCGTAGACCGGGAAATGCAGAACGCAGAACAGGTATCCGGGGTACTCGTCGATCTTCGGTCGCTGCCGCTTCGACAGCACGTCCTCGACGTCGAGCTCGTGGAAGCCGAAGCGCTCGGCCAAGAGGCCCGCCTCGAGTGGTCCGGGCCGGTCGACGTGAACCCAGCTGAGGCCGCTAGCGGAGAGCTCCTGGATGCGAGGCGCCCGCGCCTCGGCCGCCTCGACCGGGAAGCGAGGTCGTCCACGCCTGATGCGAGCGAGGGTAGGCCGTGCCATCGGTACTGAGCGGGTCGTCGACGCGCATCTCCGGGTTCGCATTGTACCGGCCACGCAGCCGGCCGAACAGGCCCGGGACGCGAGGCCCGTCTCGCGTCGAGGATGCGCCTGGCAGGATTCGAACCTGCGACCTTGCGCTCCGGAGGCGCACGCTCTATCCCCTGAGCTACAGGCGCGGTGGGCCACTAGTGTACCCGCCGTGGATCTCGCCCACCGGCCCGTCACGCTCGCGCTTGCCGCGCCGTTTCGGATCTCGCGCTCGACCGACGTCGAAGTCGAGCTCGTCTGGGTCGAGCTGCACGCCGGCGGGGAGGTCGGCTACGGGGAGGCCCAGCCGCAGGATCACTACGGCGAGAGCGTCGCGTCCGCGACGGACTTCCTCGAGCAGGCCGAGCCGCTGCTCGGCGACGACCCGTTCGCGCTCGAGGAGATCGGCGCGCGGCTCGCGGAGCTCCCGGGCGAGCGGGCCGCGAAGTGCGCGCTCGACGCCGCGCTCCACGACCTCTGCGGGAAGCTCTGCGGACAGCCCGTCTGGCGCCTCCTCGGAGTGCCGCGCTCCTCGCCGCCCACCTCGTTCACGATCTGGCTAGGAGACCCCGACGACATGGCCGCCCGCGCCGCGCGGGTCGACGCCGAGGGGCGTTTCCGGCGGCTGAAGCTGAAGCTCGGTGCCCGCGACGGCCTCGACGTCGAGCGCGTCCGCGCAGTCCGCGCCGTCAGCGGCCGCCCGCTCCAGGTGGACGTGAACGAGTACTGGACGGTCGACGAGGCCCTCGACGCGATCCCGGAGCTCGCGACGCTCGGGGTCGAATACGTGGAGCAGCCGCTGCCGGCCGGCGACCCGGGCGGCGCGCTCCTGCGGGAGCGCTCGCCACTCCCCGTCTATCTCGACGAGGACTGCCACACGCTCGAGGACGTGCCCGCCTGCGCCGAGCGCGGCCACGGCATCACGATCAAGCTCGCGAAGTCGGGCGGTATCCGCGAAGCGATCCGGATGGTGCACGCCGCCCGGGCACTCGGCCTCGGCGTGATGATCGGCTGCATGATCGAGTCCGGGCTCGGCATTGCCGCCGGCTGCCCCGTCGCCAGCCTGTGCGACCACGTCGACCTCGACGGCAATCTCCTGCTCGCGGACGACCCGTGGCCCGGCGTCGCGCTCGTCGACGGCGTCCAGCTTCCCTCGGACGGCCCGGGCCTCGGCGTGACCCGGCCCGTGGGCGCGCCGTGAAGCGCTACCTGGTCCTCGCCGAGGGTCACTCGGGCGACCCGCACCACGGGAAGACGATGTGCGGCGTCGTCCGCTACGCGCCCGACCCGACCGTCGCGATCCTCGACTCCGAGCGCGCCGGCGCGAGCTACGAGGGCATCCCGATCGTCGCCCGTGTCGCCGACGCGCTCCGCCACGGGCCGACGACGGCGATCGTCGGGGTCGCGCCCACCGGCGGCGTCCTGCCCCCGGTCTGGCGCGAGCTCCTGCACGCCTGCATCGCAAGCGGCCTCGACGTCGAGGCCGGCATGCACACGTTCCTCTCGGACGATCTCGAGCTCGCCGAGCTAGCCGGTCGCCACGGCGTCGAGCTGCGCGACCTGCGTCGCGCGCCGGAGGGGCTCGGGGTGCCGAGCGGCGCCAACCTCGGCCACGGGGCCAGGGTCGTCCATGCGGTCGGCTCGGACTGTGCGATCGGCAAGAAGACCGTCTGCCTCGAGCTCGACCTCGAGGCCCGCCGGCGCGGGCTCGCGTCGGTGTTCGTCCCGACGGGCCAGACCGGGATCGCGATCGCCGGCTGGGGCATCGCTGTCGACGCGGTCGTCTCCGACTACGTCGCCGGCGCCGCCGAGCGACTCGTTGTCGAGGGCGCCTCGCGCGGCGACCTGCTCTGGGTCGAGGGTCAGGGCTCGATCGTCCACCCGTACTACTCGGGCGTCACGCTCGGCCTCTACCACGGGGCGATGCCGCATCTGCTCGTGCTCTGCCACAAGGCCGGGGAGACCCACATCGAGGAGCTGCCGGAGCACACGATTCCGCCGCTGCCCGACCTCGTCGAGCTCTACCAGCGGCTCGCGCTGCCCGCGCGGCCCGCGTCCGTCTCGGCGATCGCCCTCAACACCGCTCACCTCGACGAGGCCGGGGCGCGGCGCGCGATCGCGGGGGCGCAGGCCGCCACCGGCCTCGTCGCCGACGATCCCGTCCGCTTCGGAGCGGGGCGGCTGCTCGACGCCGTGCTCGCACAACTGCCGGCGTAGCGGCGCGGCTCGCCGGTATAACGCACACGTGAGGGACCCGAGGGTCGATCGGCTGGCGGAGCTCGTCGCCGGCTACGCGCTCGAGCTGCGCGAGGGCGACGTGCTTCGCATCGACGGCGGCGCGTGCGCGCAGCCGCTCCTGCTCGCGCTCCTGCGCTCGGCGCTCGAGCGCGGCGCGCGCCCGTACCTGAGCGTGTCGCTCCCCGGGCTCGACGAGATCCTGCTCGAGGAGGCCTCCGAGGAGCAGCTCGCGTATCTCTCGCAGCCCGAGTGGCGAGAGATCGAAGCCCTCGATGCCGTCGTCACGGTCTGGTCGGACGAGAACACCCGGGCGCTCTCGGGTGCCGACCCGGGGCGGCAAAGCCGGCTGCTTGCCGCACGGCGGACGCTCGCCAACCGTCGCTGGGAGCGGATCGTTGCCGGCGAGCAGCGCTGGTGCGGCACTCTCTTCCCGACTCACGCCCACGCCCAGGACGCCGAGATGTCGCTCGAGGACTACGAGCGGTTCGTGTTCCGCGCCTGCCACGTCGAGGATCCCGCGGAGAGCGCCGCCGCGCACTGGCTCTCGACCGCGGCCGCGCTCGGTGCCCGTGCCCGCGCGCTCGAACAGGCACGGGAGCTTCGCATCGTCGGCCCGGACACCGATCTGCGAGTCGGCGTCGCAGGGCGCACCTGGATCGCCGCCGACGGTCACCTCAACCTTCCCGACGGCGAGGTGTTCACGAGCCCGGTCGAGACCGAGACCGAGGGCGAGATCCGCTATCGCTTTCCCGCCATCTTCGACGGGCGCGAGGTGGAAGACGTGCGCCTGCGGTTCGAGAGCGGGCGCGTCGTGGCCGCGGAAGCGGCGAGCGGCGGCGAGTACCTCCGGTCGCTGCTCGACGTCGACGACGGTGCCCGCGTGCTCGGCGAGGTCGCGTTCGGCCTCAACTACGAGATCGACCGCTTCACGCGCAACATCCTCTTCGACGAGAAGATCGGCGGGACGATGCACCTCGCGCTCGGCTCCGGGTTCCCGGACACGGGCGGACGCAACACGTCGACGCTTCACTGGGACATGATCTGCGACCTGCGCGCGGACGGCGAGGTCTACGCCGACGGCGAGCTCGTCTGGCGGGCCGGCCGCTTCCTCGACGGGCCGGAGGCCCCCGCTGGCTGACCCGCGCGTCGCCCGCCTCGCCGAGGTGATCGCCGGGTACTCGCTCGCGGTCGCCCCCGGCCAGCTCGTCGTGATCGAGGGGCCGACGCTCGCGGCGCCGCTCGTCCGCGAGCTCTACCGGCAGGTGCTGCGCGCCGGCGGGCATCCGCGCAGCCGGCTGGCAATCGACGGGGCGCAGGAGCTCAGGCTCTCGCTCGGCAGCGACGCGCAACTCGACTGGGTCGACCCGCTCTTCCGCGAGCACGTCGAGCTCGCCGACGCTCGCGTTGTCATCCTCGCCGACTTCAACACGCGAGCGCTCTCGGGCGTCGACCCGCGCCGGCTCGCGCGCGCGAAGCGGGCTCGCGGCCCCTACCTGACCCGTCTGATCGAACGGGCCGCCGCCGGCGAGCTCCGCTGGGTCGTGACCGCCTACCCGACGAGCGCGGCCGCCCAGGAGGCCGGGATGTCGCTGCGCGACTACTCGGACCTCGTGTTCGGCTCGGCGCTGCTCGACCGCGACGACCCGGTCGCAGCCTGGCGCGAGCTCGGCGAGCGCCTGCACCGCCTCGGCGAGCGGCTCGGCGGTGTCCGCGAGCTGCGGATCGTCGGCCCCGGCACCGACCTGTCGTTCTCGGTCGAGAGCCGCACCTGGATCCCGTGCGACGGCCTCCAGAACCTCCCGGACGGGGAGCTCTTCACGGCTCCGGTCGAGGACACGGTCGAGGGCGAGATCCGCTTCACCTACCCGGCGGTCTACGACCAGCGTGCGGTCGAGGACGTGCGGCTGCGCTTTCGAAGCGGGGAGGTCGTCGAGGCCAGTGCCGTCCGCGGGCAGGGATTCCTCGACGAGATGCTCGCCCTGGACGAGGGCGCCCGTCGGGTGGGCGAGTTCTCGTTCGGGCTCAACGAGGCTGTCACCCGTTTCACCGGCGAGACCCTGTTCGACGAGAAGATCGGCGGCACGGTCCACCTCGCGCTCGGCGAGGCCTACCCCGAGAGCGGCGGCGTCAACCGCTCCGCGCTGCACTGGGACATGGTCTGCGACCTGCGTGAGGGCGGCGAGGTGTACGCGGACGGCGAGCTCGTCTACCGCGACGGGCGGTTTCTCGAGCAGGGATAATCCTCATGTGGCAACTCCACCCGAATGGGGGCGAGATCCTCGAGAGCCAGGAGCGAGGCGGCGTGATCGGCCGGTGGCGACCGAGGTAGCCCTGATCGACACGCCGGAAGGGTCCGTCGCCGTGCCGGTCGAAGCTGTTCCGCCTCTGACCGACGAGCTGGTGCGCGACGTGCTCGAGCGGATCCGGCGCTGATCGCGATCGACGTCTGAGCCGGACGGCTCAGACGTCGCCGCCGAACGTGTCGCAGGCGCTCGGGTCGCCGCTCTCGTAGCCCTTGTCGAACCAGCGGGTGCGCTGCTCGGAGGAGCCGTGCGTCCAGGACTCCCTGTCGATCCGCCCCCGCGCCTTCTCCTGGATCCGGTCGTCACCGACGGCCGCGGCGGCGCCGAGGCCCTCCTCGAGATCGCCGCTCTCGAGCAGGCCCCGCTCGAAGGTCGAGTACGCCCAGACGCCCGCGTAGCAGTCGGCCTGGAGCTCGAGCCGGATCGAGAGCTCGTTGGCCCGATCGGGCTGCTCGCGGGAGAGGCGCTGCACCTCGCCGTTGACGCCGAGCAGATTCTGGACGTGGTGGCCGATCTCGTGCGCGATCACGTAGGCCTGCGCGAAGTCGCCGGGGGCATCGAACCGGCGCTCGAGCTCCCGGTAGAAGCCGAGATCGATGTAGACCTTCGAGTCCGCGGGGCAGTAGAACGGCCCGGTCGCCGAGGATGCGGGCCCGCACCCCGAGACGGTCGCGTCGGAGAAGAGGACGAGGCCCGCCGTCTCGTACTGGCGGCCGGCAGCGGCGAAACGATCGCGCCAGAACACCTGCGCGTCGTCGACGACGAAGCGCACGAACTCCTTCAGCTCAGCGTCGGGATCCGGGGCGTCGCCGAGCCCGTCGCCGCTCGCCGGCTGCGTCGCGCCCGGAAGCTGCGGCACGCCGATGTCGAAGCCGCTGCCGCCCGGGAGCACGACCCCGAAGAGCAGGCCGAGCACGAGCGCGACGAGGCCGAGACCGCCGACCCCGGCACCGCGCTTCCCGATCGGAAACGGCAGTCCGGGGATGCCACCGGCGCTCTGCCCGCGCCGATCCTCGACGCGAGTCACGCGCTCGCTACGGCGGCCGCGCCACCTCATGGCGCGCACGCTAGCAGCGGGTGGCCGCCTTCGGCTCGTCTACACTGGCCTCCCGCCACGCCGGATGGGAGGTC
This sequence comes from Thermoleophilia bacterium, assembly GCA_023382435.1. Lineage (GTDB taxonomy): Bacteria > Actinomycetota > Thermoleophilia > Gaiellales > Gaiellaceae > JAHDVS01. The sequence goes on along the minus strand of JAHDVS010000007.1, from coordinate 83,978 downwards.
AGCCCTGAACGTCGAGCACGTCCGGCCGCCGCAGCTCTGGGAGGCGGTCGCCGAGCGGATCCGAACCGCGATCCTCGGCGGCGACCTCCAGGCCGGGGCGAAGCTTGTCGAGGCCGACCTCGCCGAGCGGTTCGGCACGAGCCGCGGGCCCGTGCGCGAGGCGATCCGGGAGCTCGCCCGGGAGGGCCTCGTCGTCGAGCTGGCGCGCCGGGGCACCGTCGTCTCGACGCTCACCGCCCGCGATCTTGCGGAGGTGTACGCGGTGCGCGAGGCGCTCGAGCTGGGTGCGGCCAAGATCGTCGCGGCCCGCGCGAGCGACGACGGGCTGCTGGCGCTCGGGGCGCACCTCGACGCGATGGAGCGGGCGCGGGGGAGCGGGGCCGGTTACCTGGAGGTGGCGGCCCACGATCTCGCCTTCCACCGCGGCCTCGTCGAGCTGGCCGGGAACGCGCGTATGGCCGCGACCGAGGAGCAGATGCTGAGCCAGACCGTGCTGCTTCTCCGCACGGCCGCCGAGAGAAACCCGACGCTGCGCAGCGAGCTTCGCCCCGCGGCCCACCGGGACATCCTCTCGGCTCTGCTCGAGCGTGACCCCGGACGGATTCAGGCAACGATCGAGGCGCACTACCGCTACGCGGAGGAGCGCCTGTTCGCGGGCCTGGCCGGGGTGGGTGCCGCCGGTTGACATGGGCGCCTCACCGGATTATGGTTAACAGTTAACTATGCCAGTACCGAACATCGGCACACGCGTCGAGCTCGTCCCGATGGACGCCCACTTCGAGGAGATCTCGATCGGGCTCTACGTCAGGGACGGGGCCGCGCTCGTCCACACGTACAGCCCGAAGCCGTGCGCACGCGAGCGGATCGCGTTCGTCGCCCGCGCGATGACCGTGCTCGGCGGGCTCGAGCCCGCGGGCGGGCGGGTGCGCTTTCCCTGTGGCCGCTGGCACGCCGCCGCGGCGAAACGGGTTTTCCTCGAGGCGTGCAAGCACGATCCGGCGGCGCCGCTCGAGACACCCGGGCTCGAGGTCGTCGATCGCAAGACCGGCCAGACGATCGCCGCCCGGCCCCTCGGAGCCGGCGCCTACCGGGTCGAAGCCGGCGGGGTGAGCGCGGAAGCGCCGAGTCGTGCGCCCGCCGTCGCGCGCGGCCTCGCCCGGCTCGCCGAGCTCGAGGCGGGCGACGAGCCGGAGGTGGTCGCGTTTCCCTGCGGCCGGACCCACGACGCCCTCGTCGGCCTGCTCCTGCCGCGTGCCCTGAACGTCCGCGCTGCCCTCCGCGAGGAGGAGGCCAAGGCGACGCGTGGCGTCCTCGTCTCGCCCGGCGCCCGCGAGGAGCCGGCCGGATGACGAGCCGGGAGCGCGTCCTCGCCGCACTGCGGCGCGAGCCGGTCGACCGCACCCCGGTCGTGAACCCGACGTCGGTTGCGACCGTCGAGCTGATGGATCTCGTCGAGGCGCCGTTCCCTGAGGCCAACCGCGAGCCGGAGCTGATGGCGCGGCTCGCCGCCACCGGCCACACCGAGCTCGGTTTCGACTCGATCATGCCCGTCTTCTCGATCATCCAGGAGTCCTCCGCGCTCGGCTGCAAGATCCAGTGGGAGCAGAAGGACAACTGGCCGACCGTCCGCATGGCGGAGCCGGTGTACGAGACGCCCGACGACATCCGCATCCCTGACGACCTGCTCGACCACCCGGATTGCCGTTGCGTGCTCGACGCGATCCGCATCCTGCGGCGGCGCTTCGGCGACGAGGTCGCGATCGTGGGCAAGACGATGGGGCCCTGGTCGCTCGCCTACCACTGCTTCGGCGTCGAGCGCTTCCTGCTCATGTCGCTCGACGACGAGGCGATGACGCGTGCGTGCCTCGAGCGCCTGAAGGAGGTCACGGTCGCGTTCGGGCTCGCCCAGATCGAGGCCGGTGCCGACGCGCTGACGCTGCCCGACCACGCGACCGGCGATCTCGTCTCCGGCGAGTACTACCACCGCTACCTGCTCGACCTGCACGTCGAGCTCGCCGAGCGCCTGCCCGCCCCCATCATCCTCCACATCTGCGGGCGGACGGTCGACCGCATGGGCGATATCGCCAGGACGGGGATGGCGGCGTTCCACTTCGACTCGAAGAACGACCCGGACGAGTCGATGGCCGCCGTGCACGGCGGCATCGGCCTCGTCGGCAACGTCAACAACCCCGAGACCCTGTTCGCGCGCGGTCCAGCCGAGGTGCGGGCCGAGGTGATCCGGAACCTCGAGGCCGGTGTGCAGATGGTGGGGCCGGAGTGCGCGATCCCGCTTCAGACGTCGATCGAGAACCTGTGTGCGATTCGCGCTGCCGTGGACGAGTGGCACGCGGCCCGCGCCGCGGCCTGAGCCCAACACACGCCGGGGAGGAACGAGCGCGAATGGCAGAGATCGCCGACATCACCAACGAGTTCCTGCGCGCCGAGGTGGACGAGTTCGTCGAGCGCCCGGACGAGCGCGAGCGCCTGACCGCGCTCTACGCCGGCGCGCGCGCGGAGATGCAGGCGATCGCGGCGGCGGTCGTCGAGGGCGAGCACCACGAGGCCGACCGGCTGACCCGCGAGGCCCTCGACGTCGGCACGGACGCGCTCGAGGTGATGGACGACGGCCTGATCGCCGGGATGGCGCTCGTCGGGATCAAGTTCCGGGAGAACGCGATCTTCGTCCCCGAAGTGCTCGCCTGCGCCCGCGCGATGAAGGTCGGCATGGCCCAGATCGAGCCGCTCCTGTCCGCATCGGGGATCGAGCCGCTCGCGACCGTCGTCATGGGCACCGTGAAGGGCGACCTGCACGACATCGGCAAGAACCTCTGCATCATGATGCTGCGGGGATCGGGGTTCGAGGTGATCGACCTCGGGGTCGACACGTCCCCCGATGACTTCATCGACGCGGTCGAGCAGCACGGCGCGCCCCTGCTCGGGATGTCGGCGCTGCTCACGACCACGATGCCGAACATGGGCAAGACGATCGAGGCGTTCATCGACGCGGACCTCCGTGACAGCGTCAAGATCATGGTCGGCGGCGCGCCCGTGACCAGCGAGTTCGCGGACGACATGGGCGCCGACGGGTACGGCAAGGACGCCGTGGCGTGCGTCGCGCTCGCCAAGCAGCTGATCGCCGAGGGAGCCGGTGTCGGCGACTGAGGACGACCGCCGTGTCGACCCTGCCGCCTACCAGGAGCGGCTCGATCGGATCTCCGAGCTGTTCGCGTCCATGATCGAGGTTGCCGGCGACGTCTCGACGCGCCGCTGCCCCTACCGCGACCGGCTCGACCGCTGCACGGCCGCGTTCGGCTGCCGGAACCAGCGCTTCCCCGGGGGGAAGCTCGGGTCGAAGCTCTGCGGGGGCGACGAGGCCATCGACTACCGAGGCGCGTGGGAGGAGACCTGAGCGCTCCCGCGCGCACGCTGTTCGACGACGCCGACGAGCTGGCGCTCCAGGTACCCACGTCCTGCCGGCGCAGCGGCCGCTGCCGCGAGTGCGTCGTCGAGGTGACGGCCGGTGCGGAGCTGCTCGGGCCGCGCACCGACGCGGAGGAGTTCCTCCGGGACCCGTACCGGCTGGCCTGCCAGGCGGCGATCGCGGAGCCGGGGGCACGCGTCGAGTTCGCGGTACTGCGTCGGCGTCTGCGCATCCTCACGCCCCAACCGGAGCCGCGCACCGACCCGATCGACCCGATGGTGCGCGTCGCGGGCGGTGTCGTGCACTACGGGGACGAGCCGATCGAGCCGCGGCGCGGGGGCGTCTACGGGCTCGCGATCGATCTCGGCACGACCACCGTCGTGCTCGAGCTCGTCGATCTGGAGAGCGGCCAGACGCTCGAGGTGGTCGCGCTCGAGAACCCGCAGCGCTTCGGCGGCTCCGACGTGATGAGCCGGATCAGCTACGACGGAGGGCCGGCGCGGGGCGAGCTTCGCCAGGCGGTGCGCAAGGCGCTGAACCGCGAGCTGCGCGATCTCTACGACCGCCGCGGTATCGACCGCCGGGAGGTGTACGAGGCCGTCGTCGTCGGCAACTCGACGATGCGGGATATCTTCTTCGGACTCGACGTCACGTCGATCGGCCAGCGCCCCTACCGCTCGCTGACCGAGCACGCGCTGCTCGCCGGCGAGCGTGACACCACCGCGATCGTCAGGCAGGCCCACGAGCTCGGTTTCAAGGCGAACACGAGGGCGCGGATCTGGGGGGCGCCGCTCGTCGCGAGCCACGTGGGCGCAGACATGGCGGCCGATCTCGTCGCGCTCGGGATCGACGGACTGGGCGACGAGGTCGTCGCCGTCGTCGACGTCGGCACGAACACCGAGGTGGTGGTCGCGGGTGGCGGCCGCCTGGTCGCGGCGAGCTGCCCGGCCGGCCCGGCGTTCGAGGGCGGGCTCGTCACCTACGGCATGGCCGGCGAGGAGGGAGCGATCGAGTCGCTTGCGCTGCGCGAGGACGGGACGTTCGCCTACGAGACGATCGGGGGCGTACGGGCGCGCGGCATCTGCGGATCGGGGTTGATCGACCTGCTGGCCGAGCTCGTCAGTGCGGGGTGGATGGGTCCGAAAGGCCAGTTCGCGGACGGCACGCATGCCCTGACGGTGGCGCCCGACGCTGGGATAACGTTCTCTCGCGCCGACGCGTCGGCGCTTGCCCAGGCCAAGGCGGCGAACGCGGCCGGCCAGTGGATCGTCCTGCGCACGCTCGGGGTCGATCCGCCGGACGTCGATCGCCTCTACCTCGCTGGAGGGTTCGCCAACCACGTGAACGTCGAGCACGCGATCGAGATCGGGTTCCTCGCCCCCGTGCCGGCCGACCGGGTCGTGAAGGCCGGGAACGCCGCGGTCAGGGGCGCTCGGGAGCTCTTGCTCTCGGCCTCCGCCCGCGAGCGGCTCGAGCAGCTCGTCCGGCGCGTCGAGCACGTCGAGCTCGAGCTGGCCCCGGACTTCTTCGACCTCTTCGTCGAGGGCTGCCAGTTCAAGCCGCTGCCCTCGGCGCTGGCGGGAGCCGATGACCGCGCCGCTGCCTGAGCGTACGGCCGGGCCCTCGCTCCGGCAGCTCCTCGCCGATCCGGGCCGGTTCGTGATCGCGGCCGAGCTGGTGACGAGCCGCGGCCTGATCACCGCCGAGGCCGGGCAGCGCGTGCTCGGCCTCGCCCGCGACCTCGCCGCCCATCCCCGCATCGACGTCGTCTCGATCACCGACAACCCGGGCGGCAACCCGATGCTCGCGCCGGACACGGTCGCGAGCGAGCTGGCCGCGCGCGGGCAGGAGGCGATCGTGCACGTCTCCTGCAAGGATCTGAACCGAAACGCGCTCCAGAGCCGCGGCTGGAAGCTCGCCTCCGAGGGCCTTCGCAACGTGCTCTGCCTGTCGGGCGACTACCCGATCGCAGGCTACCGAGGGCAGGCCGGCCCCGTGTTCGACATCGACTCGGTCGGGCTCTTGCGGATGTACGCCGACATGAACACGGAGCTCGCCGAGGAGGAGCGGCTGTTTCTCGGCGCCGTCGTCACGAACCACAAGCGCCACGAGCGCGAGGTCGTGCCCCAGTACCTGAAGCTGCGCCGCAAGCTCGAGCACGGCGCGGCGTTCGTGATCAACCAGGTCGGCTACCACGCGCGCAAGGACGACGAGCTCCTGAAGTGGCTCGCGCACGCGGGCCTCGACGTGCCGGTGCTCGCGAACGTGTTCGTGCTCTCGCCCGGCGCCGCGCGCGTCTTCCACTCGGGGCGGATCCCCGGCGTGGTCGTCACGGACGAGCTGCTCGAGCTCTGCCAGCGGTGGGCGGACGCGCCCGACAAGGGCCGCCCGTTCTTCCGGGAGCTGGCCGCGAAGCAGGTGGCGATCGCGCGCGGCCTCGGCTTCCGGGGCGCCTACCTCGGCGGCCACCTGAAGATCGAGGACTACGACGCGATCCTCGGGCTCGCCGACGGCTTCGCGCCCGAGGACTGGCGCGACTTCGCGCGCGAGCTGCAGTTCCCCTACCGGGACGAGTTCCACTTCTTCGAGCGCGACGAGGCGACCGGCCTCGCATCCGATCAGGTCGATCGCGCGTACCTCGCATCCGTCTCTCCGGCCGCCCGGCGCCGGGCGCGGCTGCGTGTCTCGCCCCTCTACCGGCTGAACCGGCGCGTCCATGACCTCGCTTTCGAGCCGGGGGCGCCGCTGTTCGGGCCGGGACGGTCGCTGTACGGCGCTGTCGAGCGCGGTCCGCGACCGGTCGGGAAAGCGCTGCACGCGGCCGAGCGCCTGACCAAGCAGGCGCTGTTCGCCTGCCGTGACTGCGGCGACTGCTCGCTACCCGACATCGCGTACCTGTGCCCGGAGTCCCAGTGCGTGAAGAACCAGCGCAACGGCCCGTGCGGCGGCACCCGCCAGGGCCTGTGCGAGATCGGCGAGAAGGAGTGCATCTGGGCCCGGGCCTACGAGAGGCTCAAGGCATACGGCAAGGAGGAGACCATGCTCGACGGACCCGCCGTCCTCAAGGACGGCTCCCTGCAAGGCACGAGCGCCTGGGCGAACACGTTCCTCGGGCGCGACCACCATGCGCGCCAGCGCGAGGAGTCGTGATGGCGGCGCCCGGGCGGTTCGTCGTCATCGGCGAGAACGTTCACACGACGCGGATCGTCCCCGTCTCGTCCCCGCGCGTGGGGGAGGACTCCGACGGTCGCCAGGCAGTCGTCTTCACCGACGTGGGCGGGGCGACCCGTCACCTTCTCGTCCCCGAGGCCGAGAAAGAGCTCCAGGCCTACCAGGAGGGGCGCATCAAGCACGTGCGGATCGCCGTCCAGACGGCGATGGGCGGCGCCGGGCCGGAGGCCGAGACGGCGCTCGCGTACCTGCGGGCGATGGTCGAGGCGCAGGTCGCCGCCGGCGCGCACTACCTCGACCTGAACGTGGACGAGGTCTCGCTCGTGCCATCCGAGCAGATCGAGGCGATGCGCTGGCTCGTGCGCACGATCAGGCCGTGGGCAACCGTGCCGCTCTCGATCGACTCGTCGAATCCCGACACGCTCAGGGCCGGGATCGAGGAGGCTGCGGGGCACGATCCGGGCGCCCCGATGCTGAACTCGGCCTCGCTCGAGCGGGCCGACGCGTTCGCGCTCGCGGCCGAGGCGGGCGGGCCCGTGATCGTGACGTCGGCGGGCGAGACGGGCATCCCGAACGACGCCGACGGGCGGGTAGAGAATGCAAGCCGCGCCGTCGAGATCGCGCTCGAGCACGGGATCCCGCTGGCTCTCGTCTACGTCGACCCGCTCGTCTTCCCGATCTCGGTCGATGCTTCGTTCGGCAGCCACGTACTCGAGGCGTTCCGGCGCCTGCGCGAGCGATTCGGGCCCGAGATCCACCTGACCGGCGGGATGAGCAACGTCAGCTTCGGGCTTCCGAACCGCACGCTCGTCAACGACGCGTTCCTCGTGCTCGCGGTCGACGCGGGCGCGGACAGCGGCATCATCGACCCGATCCAGAACAACCTCGAGCGGGTCTTCTCGATCGATCGAACCTCGAGACCGTTTCTGCTCGCGACGGACGTGCTCACCGGCGTCGACCAGCACTGCCGTGCCTACATCAAGGCCTGGCGGGCCGGGGAACTGGAGACAGCCGCAGCCTGACTTGACACGAACACACGTTCGGTGATACAGTCGAACACGTGTTCGTTTACCGCCTCGCTCTCACCGGAACCGTCCTGCTCGTCGTCACGCTCGCCGCGCTCGGGGCGGCGCGGCCGACGAGCGGGGCGGCCAGGGGCGGGGACGCGCGCTCGGAGCGCTACGTCGTCGAGGCCGGCGACACGCTCTGGGAGATCGCCGAGCGTCACTACGAAGGCGATCCGCGCGAGGGCGTCTGGCTGATCCGCGAGCGGAACGAGATCGGCGCCGGGCCGATCCAGCCGGGCCAGGTGCTCGTCCTGCCCTAGAGCGGCGGGCGGGAGCGGGGGCGCCCGTACAATCGCCGGGTGGATCTCGACGTCACGTTTCTCGGCACCTCCGGCTCGGTTCCGACGGCGCAACGCGCGCCGACCAGCCTGCTCGTGCGGCGGGGCGGCGAGCGGTTGCTCTTCGACTGCGGCGAGGGGACCCAGCGCCAGCTCCTGCGCTCGACGATCGGGCTCGTGGAGCTGTCCGAGGTGTTCGTGACGCACTACCACGCCGACCACTACCTCGGGCTCCCGGGAATGCTGAAGACGTTCGCGCTCCGCGGCCGCGAGCTGCCGTTGACGGTGTGGGGCCCACCGGGGCTGCGCGACCTGTTCGGGGGGCTCAGGCGGATCTTCGGGCGGCTCACCTACGCACTCGACCTCGAGGAGGTGCGCCCCGGCGATGCTCTCGACCGCGGCGACTACCGCATCGAAGTGATTGCGGTGCAGCACGGGACACCGGGCGTCGGGTACGCGCTCGTCGAGAACGAGCGGCCCGGCCGTTTCGACGTCGAGGCCGCGCGCGGGCTCGGGGTGCCGCAAGGGCCGCTCTGGGGGGCGCTGCAGCGCGGCGAGCCGGTCGAGCTCCACGGGGGCGCCGTGGTCGAGCCCGCGGACGTGCTCGGGCCGGCGCGCGCCGGCCGTCGAGTCGTGATCAGCGGCGACACGGAGCCGACGCGGTCGGTGCTCGAGGCCGCGATCGAGGCCGATCTACTCGTCCACGACGGCACGTTCGGGAGCGACGAGAAGGAGCGCGCAGCCGAGACCGGCCACTCGACCGCGGCTGACGCGGCCGAGCTGGCACGGGTCGCGGGCGCCCGGATGCTCGCTCTGACGCATCTCTCGAACCGCTACTTCGGTCCGGAGATCCTGCGCGAGGCGCGGGCGGTGTTCCCGGACACGGTCGTGCCGAGGGACTTCGATATCATCGATGTGCGGTTCGCGGAGCGGGGTGGGCCGGTTCTGCTCAGGGGTGGCGCGAAGCGGCGTCCCGACGAGTCGGGGCCGGCGGAATCGGCGGTCGAGCTCGGGAGGCGGACATGACGCGGATGGTGCAGATGACGATCGCGGCCGATCTGGCGGAGGCCGAGGAGATCCAGGCGATGCTGCACGCCGCCGGGATCGAGTGCGAGATCGAGCAGGCGACCGAGCATCACCCGACCGGCCTCGATGACGCTCCGCAGCGCGTGCTCGTCCCCGAAGCGGAGATCGAAGCGGCGCAGGAGGCGGTCGAGGAGCTGTCCGAGCCGGACGAGTTCCTCGGCGACGAGTAGCGCTCAGGCCGCGGCGACGATCTCCGCGCGGTGGCCGCCGGCCCGGGCGAGGCGGGCGTCGGTCGTCAGGAGCGGTACGGCGGGCGCGGCGCGCGCCTTGAGGCGCCGGTGCGCTTCGGCCGAGATTGCATGCGAACGGCCCGCGATCCACTCGCTAGTGTTCCCGCGTGGCCACGGGGGAGGCGCCCGACTTCGATCGGCTCGCCGGAGAGTACGACCGGCTGCGTCCGGCGGACGCGGCGTGGCAGGGGGTGCTCGAGACGATCTGGGCGGAGGGCGACCTCGCGGGACGCCGCGTCCTCGACGTCGGTTGCGGTACCGGGCTCTTCGCCGCGGAGCTTGCCCGGCGGGGCGCAAAGGTGTGGGGAGTCGACCCGTCGGCGGAGATGCTGGCGGAGGCCCGGCGGCGAGCGGGTCCCTCGGTCGGGCTGAAGCAGGGCCGGGCCGAGGCGCTGCCCTTTCGCGACGGCTGGTTCGAGCGTGCGGTGCTGCGCCTCGTCGTTCACCTCGTCGACCGCCCCCGCGCCCTCCCGGAAGTCCGGCGCGTGCTCGCGCCCGGCGGACGGGCGGTCGTCGCCACGTTCCGCCCGGAGCACTTCGAGCGGATCTGGCTCGCGCGCTTCTTCCCGTCGCTCACCGAGGTCGACCGGGCCCGCTTCCCCGAGCCGGCGGCGCTCGCCGTCGAGCTCGAGCGGGCCGGCTTCGCCTCGGTGCGCACGGTCGAGGTCAGCCAACCCTCGAGCGTGGCGCGCGATGAGGCGCTCGAGAGACTGCGTGGCCGCTACATCTCGACGCTCTGGCTGCTCCCGGAGGACGAGTACCTGGCCGGCCTCGCCCGCGCCGAGTTGGAGCTCGCGCCCGAGACGCCCTATTCGCTCGAGTGGTCGATCGTCGTCGCCTCCGTCTGAGCCGCCGGTAGACTCGCACACGGTGGCGCGCTACCGGATCCTCTCCTGGCGCGGGATCCCCGCCCAGGTCAAGGTCTTCCCCGAGGAGGGGAGACCGCTCTCTCGCGCGCTCACCGAGCGCTTCCAGCAGGAGATCGACCGCGTCGCGATGCGCGAGGGGCTCAGCGCGTCGGGCGACTACCTCGCCCACTGGGCCTGGTCTGAGGACCTCGAGCGGCCCGGCGAGCCCGAGGAAGTGCTCGGCGCCGTCGTCGAGGAGCTCGAGGCCACCTGGGAGTCCGTTCGCACGCGTCCTTCCCGCGGGGGCTGAGCCAGCGAGGATCGCCCGCCCGGCCGCTGCCGTCCAGGCTCTCTGCTATCTTTCCCTCGACACCTTTAACCCGGTCCCGTGAGGCTGGAAAGGAGGCGCTCGTGGCTGCTCCCGCGCAGACGGGAAAGCTTCTGCTCGATGGCGAGGCGCTCCGGCGCACGCTCGTGCGCATCGCACACGAGATCGTCGAGCGTAACCCGGAGCTCTCGAAGGTCGCGCTCGTCGGCATCCACACGCGCGGCGTCCCGCTCGCGCAGCGGCTGCGACGGCTGATCCAGGAGTTCGGCGGCGTCGACGTCGCTCTCGGCACGGTCGACATCACGTTCCACCGCGACGACGTGGGCGCGCGGCAGGGGGCGGCGCCGCTCGCGCCCCAGCCGGTCGTCAAGTCGACCCGACTCGACTTCCCGCTCGAGGGCGTCACCTGCGTCCTGGTCGACGACGTTCTCTACACCGGCCGCACGATCAGGGCGGCGATCGAGGCGTTGTTCACGTACGGGCGCCCCGACCGCGTGCAGCTCGCCGTGCTCGTCGACCGCGGGCACCGGGAGCTGCCGATCCGACCCGACTACGTGGGCAAGAACCTGCCCACCGCGCGCAGCGAGCGCATCCAGGTGCAGCTCGTGGAGGTCGACGAGGTCGACCGCGTCCTGCTCACCCCGGGGGGTATGCAATGACCGACGTTCGCCCGCTGATCCGCGACGAGCTGCTGCCGCCGAGCCGGCCGCCGCGACGCCATCTGATCTCGATCGCAGACCTCAGCCGACGGGACGTCGAGCGGCTGCTGGCGCTCTCCCGCACGTTCTCGCGCTCGCTCGAGCGTGAAGTCAAGAAGCTCCCGACGCTGCGCGGCTACACGGTCGTGAACATGTTCTTCGAGTCGTCCACCCGCACCTCCTCGAGCTTCGAGCTCGCCGCCAAGCGCCTCTCGGCGGACGTGATGTCGATCAAGGCTGCCGGCTCGTCGGTCGACAAGGGCGAGTCCCTGAAGGACACGGCGTTGACGATCGGCGCCTACGACCCGGACGTCGTCGTCATCCGCCACCCCCATATCGGCGCCCCGAACCTCGTTGTCCGCCACACGGGCGCCCACGTCGTCAACGCGGGCGACGGCAAGCACCAGCATCCCACGCAGGCGCTGCTCGACCTCTTCACGATCGACGAGCGCTTCGGCGGTATCGAAGGCCTGCACGTCGCGATCGTCGGCGACGTCCTGCACTCGCGGGTCGCCCGCTCGAACATCCAGGCGCTCGTCCTGATGGGCGCCCGCGTCACGCTCGTCGGGCCGCCGCCGCTGATCCCCCGCGGGATCGAGGCCATGGGCTGCGAGGTAGCCCACGACATCGAGGCGATCTGCGCCGCCGACGTCGTCTACGTGCTCAGGATGCAACGCGAGCGGATGCTCGAGGGCGCGAACTACGTCCCGAGCCTGCGCGAGTACTCGGCCCGCTGGGGCGTCACGTCCGATCGCCTGCGCTCCGGGCAGGTGGTGATGCACCCGGGCCCGATGAACCGGGGCGTCGAGATCGCCGCGGACGTCGCCGACGCCGCGTCCGCCCTGATCGAGCGCCAGGTCCGCTCCGGCCTCGTCGTGCGCATGGCCGTCCTCTACGACCTCGTCACCCACGGCCCCGTCCCGGTGAAGACCGCCGCGTTCGAGGAGGTGGCGTGATGACCGTCGCCGCCGCCCGCCACACGCTGTTCGCCCCGGCGGCGCCCGGCTCCTCGCTCGTGATCGAGGGCGCCCGCGTCGTCGACCCGGGCGAGGGGATCGACGCGGCCCTGACCGTCACCGTCGAGGACGGCCGGATCACGCGGCTCGAGCCCGGCACGCCCGAGCCGGGTCTCCTGCTCGCCCCCGCCTTCGTCGATCCGCACGTCCACCTGCGCACGCCCGGGCGCGAGGACGAGGAGGACATCGTCTCCGGCACGGAGGCCGCCGCCGGCGGCGGCTACTGCGCGATCCTCGCGATGCCGAACACCGAGCCGGTCGTCGACTCCGCCGCCGTGCTCGGCTCGCTGATCGAGCGGGCCGAGGCAGAAGCACGCGTCCCCGTCGGGTTCCTCGCTGCGATCACGAAAGGCCAGCAGGGCGCCGAGCTCGCCGATCTCGGCGAGCTCGCCGACCGCGGCGTCGCGGGCTTCAGCGACGACGGCAGGCCCGTCGTGTCCGCGTCGCTCTTGCGCCGGGCGCTCCAGTACACGGCCGCGACGGGAGGCCTGATCGCCCTGCACGAGGAGGATCCCGCGCTCTCGCGTGGCGGGCACATGCACGAAGGTGCCGTGTCCGCCGAGCTGGGGCTCGGCGGCTGGCCGTCGATCGCCGAGTCGACGATGGTCGCCCGCGATCTCGCGCTCGCCGGCTACGAGCGGCGGCCGCTGCACCTGCTGCACCTCTCCGCCCGCGAGTCAGTGGACGAGCTGCGCCGCGCGCTCGCCGCCGGCGTCGAGGCGAGCGGCGAGGTCACGCCCCACCACCTCTGCCTCACCGACGAGGCGGTGCGCTCGCTCGATTCGAACCTGAAGATGAACCCGCCGGTCAGGGCCGAGGAAGACCGCCTGGCTCTCGTCGAGGGGCTCCGTGACGGGACGATTGCGGCGGTCGCAACCGACCACGCTCCGCACGCGCGGCACGAGAAGGAGGTTCCGTTCGAAGAGGCGCCGTTCGGCGTCACCGGTCTCGAGACCGCCTTCTCCGTCCTGCACACGAGGCTCGTTGTCCCGGGCGTGCTGCCGCTCGAGACCCTGCTCGAGCGGATGAGCGCCGGCCCGGCGAGGATCTACGGCCTCGAGCGGCCGCGGATCGCCGTCGGCGCCCCCGCCAACCTCGTCCTCGCCGACCTGAGGCGCACCTGGACGGTCGGGGCGGCCGGCTTCCGCTCACGCTCGACCAACTCCTGGCTGCTCGGCCACACGCTCAGCGGGCAGATCCTGATGACGCTTGCCGCCGGCCACCTGGCGTTCCGGGCATGACCGGCTTCCTCGTGCTCGAGGACGGCTCGCTCTTCCCGGGCCGCCAGGTCGGCGCTGACGGCGTCGCGTTCGGGGAGGCGGTGTTTACGACCGCGATGTCCGGCTACCAGGAGATCGCGACCGACCCCAGCTACGCCGAGCAGCTCGTCTGCTTCACCGCTCCGATGATCGGCAACTACGGCGTCGCGGAGCGGCGAGACGAGTCCGGCGGCGTCGCCGCGCGCGGCTTCCTGATGCGGCGCGCCGGCGGGCGCGAGTGGTGCCGCTGGCTCGCGGAGCGCGGGATCGTGGCGCTCGACGGGATCGACACCCGCAGCGTCGTCCTGCGGCTCCGCGCTGGGGGCGCGCTCCGGGCCGCCGCGGTCGCCGGCGAGGCCGACCCGGACGCGGTGCTCGCGGAGGTGCGGGCGCAGCCCGCGATGGCGGGCCGGGCGCTCGTCGCGGGCGTCTCCGCCGGGGAGCCCGCGCGAGTCGGTGCGGGGCCGGTCGAGATCGCGCTCCTCGACTACGGGGCGAAGCGCTCGATCGTCCGGCGCCTCGTCGCGGCCGGCGCGGCCGTGACGATCCTCCCGTACGACACGCCGGCCACCGCGGTGCTCGAGCTGAGTCCCGACGGCGTGCTGCTCTCGAACGGGCCGGGCGACCCGGCCGCCCTGCCGGCGCAGGTGGCCGTCGTGCGCGACCTGCTCGGCCGCGTGCCGATCCTCGGGATCTGCCTCGGCCACCAGCTGCTCGGCCTCGCCGCCGGCCTCGAGACGAGGAAGCTCCCGTTCGGCCACCGCGGCGCGAACCACCCCGTGCTCGAGCGGGCCAGCGGGCGCGTGCTCGTGACGAGCCAGAACCACGGCTTCGCCGTCGAGGGCGACGGCCCCGAGGTCAGCCACGTCTCGCTCTACGACGGCACCGTCGAGGGGCTCGAGCTGCCGGGCGAGCGGGCCCGCTCCGTCCAGTTCCACCCGGAAGCGGGCCCCGGCCCGCACGACGCCTGGCCGATCCTGGAGCGGTTCGTGGAGGAGGTGGGGCGCGTTGCCGCGGCGGCCTGATCTGCACTCGATCTGCGTGATCGGGGCCGGCCCGATCGTGATCGGGCAGGCCTGCGAGTTCGACTACTCGGGCAGCCAGGCGCTGAAGGTGCTGCGCGAGGACGGCTACCGCACGGTCGTCGTCAACTCGAACCCGGCGACGATCATGACCGACCCGGGCTTCGCCGACCGCACCTACCTCGAGCCGCTCGACCCGGAGGGGGTCGCGGCAGTGCTCGAGCGCGAGCGGCCCGACGCGCTGCTGCCGACACTCGGGGGCCAGACGGCTCTCAACCTCGCGAGCACCCTCGCCGCGGAGGGAGTCCTCGACGCGCTCGGGGTCGAGCTGATCGGCGCCCCGCTCGACGTGATCCGCCGCGCCGAGGACCGCGAGCTCTTCCGCGCCACCGTCGAGTCGGTCGGCCTGCGCGTGCCCACCAGCAGGATCGTGACCTCGGCAGACGACCTGCGCGGCGTCGCGCTGCCCGCGGTGGTCAGGCCCGCGTTCACGCTCGGCGGCCACGGCGGCGGCTTCGTCGCCACCGAGGAGGAGCTGCTGGCCCAGGTGGAGCGGGGGCTCGCGGAGAGCCCGATCGGGCAGGTGCTCGTCGAGGAGTCCGTGCGCGGCTGGGACGAGTTCGAGCTCGAGGTGATGCGCGACCGGGCCGACAACGTGGTGATCGTCTGCTCGATCGAGAACCTCGACCCGATGGGCGTCCACACCGGCGACTCGGTCACCGTCGCCCCCCAGATGACGCTCTCCGACGAGGCCTACCAGGAGCTGCGCGACGCCGCCGCCGCCATTATCCGTGCGGTCGGCGTCGAGACCGGCGGCTCGAACATCCAGTTCGCACGCGACCGGGAGACCGGTGAGATGTGCGTGATCGAGATGAACCCGCGCGTGTCGCGCTCCTCCGCGCTCGCGTCGAAGGCGACCGGCTACCCGATCGCGAAGGTCGCGGCGAAGCTCGCCGTCGGCTACACGCTCGACGAGATCCCGAACGACCTGACCCGGACAACGCCGGCGAGCTTCGAGCCGACGCTCGACTACGTCGTCGTCAAGGTGCCGCGGTTCGCGTTCGAGAAGTTCCCGGGCGCCGATCACACGCTCGGCACCCAGATGAAGTCGGTCGGCGAGGCGATGGGGATCGGCCGGACGTTCACCGAAGCGTTCCTGAAAGCGCATCGAAGCCGCGAGCTCGACCCCGGCGCGCCCACGCCGTGGGCGACGCTCGACGACCTGCCCGACGGGCTGCACCCGTGGTTTCGCGAGCAACTCGGGGAGGCGCGCGAGCTCCTCGCCGCCGGCGCGGACCTGCTCGAGCTCAAGCGCGCCGGCTGGTCGGACGCTGCGATCGCGACCGCCCGCGGCACGAGCGAGGAGGCGGTGCGAGCCGGGCGCCACGCCGCCGGGATCCGGCCCTCCTACCGGCACGTCGACTCGTGCGCCGCCGAGGTCGAGGCCAGCTCCAACTACCTCTACTCGACCTGGGGGGAGGACGGCGCGGACCCGCCCGCGCCGCGGCGCTCGGTCGTGATCCTCGGCTCCGGGCCCAACCGGATCGGCCAGGGGATCGAATTCGACTACTGCTGCGTGCACGCGGCGAGGACGTACCGCGAGCTCGGCTACGAGACCGTCATGGTCAACTGCAACCCGGAGACGGTGTCGACCGACTACGACACCTCCGATCGCCTCTACTTCGAGCCGCTCGGCGAGGAGGAGGTGCTCGAGATCTGCGAGCGCGAGCAGCCGGTCGGCGTCGTGATCCAGTTCGGCGGGCAGACGCCGCTCCGGCTGGCGCGGACGCTCGAGGACGCCGGCGTGCCGATCCTCGGGACCCCCTTCGAGGCCATCGACCTGGCCGAGGACCGCGAGCGCTTCGGGACGCTCTGCGGCGAGCTCGGACTGGCGGTGCCGCCGTGGGGAATGGCCCGCACGCGGGCCGAGGCACTGGCGATCGCCGAGCGGGTCGGCTTCCCCGTCCTCGTCCGCCCCTCCTACGTGCTCGGCGGGCGCGACATGCGCGTCTGCTACGGGCCCGACGACATCCCCTGTGACGAGGCGCTGCGCGGAGCCTCGATCCTCGTCGACCGCTTCCTCGAGGGTGCGGTCGAGATCGACGTCGACGCTCTCTGCGACGGGGTCGGCGTCCACGTCGCCGCGATCATGCAGCACGTCGAGGAGGCGGGCGTGCACTCCGGCGACTCCTCCTGCGTCCTGCCGCCGGCGTCGCTCTCGCCGGCGGAGCTCGACGCGGTCCGGGCCGCGACGCGCCGGCTCGCGCCCGCGCTCGGCGTGGTCGGGCTCGTCAACGTCCAGCTGGCTCTCCAGGAGGGGGAGCTGTACGTGATCGAGGCCAACCCGCGCGCCTCGAGGACTGTCCCGTTCGCGAGCAAGGCGATTGGTGTCAACCTCGTCGAGGCCGCCTGCCGGCTCTCCGCCGGGGCGCGCCTGCACGAGCTCGAGCTGCCGACCCGGCCGACCGCTGCCGAGGTGAGCGTGAAGGCGGCCGTGTTCCCGTTCGCCCGCTTCCCGGGCGCCGACCCGCTGCTCGGGCCCGAGATGCGCTCGACCGGCGAGGTGATGGCAAGCGCCGCCGACTTCCCGACCGCGTTCGCGAAGGCCGAGCGTGCCGCCGGGCGGCCGCTGCCACCGGGCGGCGTGGCGTTCGTGTCCGTGCGCGATGCGGACAAGCCCGCCGTCACCGAGCTGGCTCGGCGGCTGGTCGCGCTCGGCTTCCGGCTGACCGCGACCACCGGGACGGCGCGGGCGCTCGCGGCCGCCGGCCTCGCTGTCGAGGCGGTGCGCAAGGTGGGGGAGGAGGGTGACGGCCCGAGCGTGGTCGACCGGATCCGCCGCGGCCGCTGCGACCTCGTCGTCAACACGCCGCAGGGCGGCGGGGCGCGGGTGGACGGCTACCAGATCCGCGAGGCGGCGCTCGCAGCGAGGATTCCGTGTATCACGACGCTCGCGGTCGCCGACGCGGCCGTCGAGGCGATCGCGCGCGCGGGCGACGAGGGGGCGCTGTCTCTCCAGGAGCGGGTTGAGGCGAGAACGGCGTAGGGTCGAGCGCGCCGACGACGTCGGCCCATACCGGCTGCTGCGGCTCGAGCGAGACGGGCTCGACGCGGGGGAGCCCGGGCAGTTCTTCATGCTCGAGGCGCCCGGCCGGCTCCTGCCCCGCCCGCTGAGCGTCTGTCTGGCGACGCCGGCCGAGCTCGCGTTCCTGATCGATCCGGTCGGTCCGGGCACCCGGCCGCTGGCGGCGCTCGCGCCCGGCGACGCGATCCACCTGCTCGGCCCGCTCGGACGCGGCTTCCGCCTCGACGTCGAGCGGCCGCTGCTCGTCGGCGGCGGCATCGGCATCGCCCCGCTTCCATACCTGTCGGCGCGGCTCGGCGGGCCGCCGGCGCTGCTCGGCTTCCGCACGGCCGGGCACGCCGAGGCCGCGGCGCTGCTGCCCGGGGCCGAGGTCGTGATCGATCCGGTCCTGGTCACGGATGCGCTACCCAGCGGGCACGACGTGCTCGCCTGCGGGCCTGAGCCGATGCTGCGAGCGCTGACGGCGATCTACCCGGACGCGCAGCTCGCCTGGGAGGCTCCGATGGCCTGCGGGTACGGCGCCTGCTACGGCTGCGCCGTCGAGCTCGATGGGCGGCTCCAGCGCCTCTGCATCGAGGGCCCCGTCGTCGCCGCCCGTCGCGTCACGGGCGCGAGCACGATGCGGGCCGGGCGATGATTCCCGTCCTCAACGCGTCGGGCTGTCTGGACGCCCTGACCGCGCCCGACGTCGCCCGGACGCTCGATGCCTACGTGACGAAGACCGTCACCCCGCTCCCCCGCGAGGGCAACCCGCCGCCGCGGATCGCCGAGACGGACGTGGGGATGCTCAACTCGATCGGGCTTGCGAACCCCGGCATCGACGCGTTCCTAGGCGAGCACCTGCCGCGACTCGCCGGGCTGGGCATCCCCATCTGGGTCTCGGCCGGTGGCTTCTCCGCGGCCGACTACGCCCACGTGTGCTCGCTCCTCGACACCAGGGCGGAGGTCGACACGATCGAGCTCAATCTCTCCTGCCCGAACGTCGACGCTCCCGAGGAGGACGCGCTCGCCATCGTCGCAGCGGCCCGAGCCGCGACCGTGAAGCCGCTGTACGCGAAGCTGTCGCCGGCCCTGCCGAACCTGCCCGGAACGGCGGCCGCGGTCGCAGCCGCGGGCGCCGACGGGCTCACGCTCGTCAACACGCTGCGCGGGCTCGCGCTCGACCCGGCGACGCTCCGGCCGCGGCTTGCTGCGGGCATCGGAGGGCTATCGGGGCCCGCGCTGCGACCGGTTGCTCTGGCCGCCGTGTACGCGTGCGCCCGCGCGGTCGACCTGCCGATCGTCGGTGTCGGAGGCGTCGCGTGCGGCCGCGACGCGCTCGAGCTGGTGGCGGCCGGCGCGTCAGCTGTAGCGGTCGGGACCGCCCTGTTCGCCGACCCGGGCGTGCCCGGCCGGATCCGGGCCGAGCTCGCCGTCCTCCGGGGCCGAGTGCCCGACCCCGGGGTTTGACCCGGGCGGGAGTCCGGTCGAAAAGCGTCGATTAGCACGCAAAATCCCGGGTTGAAGCGAACCGTTGCGCTGCTAGAATCCCGCGCCATGGCCGCGCCCAAGATGCAGAACCAGGCACCGTCGCGGTCGCTCGACCAGCGCATGGACGCCCTGCGGCGCGCCAACGACGTTCGTGTCAAGCGCGCGCAGCTCAAGAAAGACCTGAAGAACGGGACGGTCCAGGTCGAGGCGATCCTCAGCGACCCCCCCGAGTACGTCGGCACCGCGAAGGTCGTCGACATGCTGATGGCCGTCCCCAAGTTCGGGCGCGTGAAAGCCGCTCGCTTCCTCAGCCAGTGCCGGATCAGCCCCTCGAAGACGATCGCCGGGCTTTCCGACCGCCAGCGGGAGGAGCTCGTCAACCTCCTGCGGCACTGACGAAGAGTCCGCCACCCATCCCCCCGGACGGCCGGGAGCCGGCGACCCGGGCGGGGCGGGTCTTCGTCGTGACCGGCCCGTCGGGCGCCGGCAAGGGCACCTTGATCCGGGCACTCGTCGAGCGCCGCGCCGACGTCGAGGTGGCGGTGTCCGCCACCACGAGGCCGCGCCGGCCCGGGGAGATCGACGGGCGCGACTACATCTTTCTTACGGAGGAGGAGTTCGATCGCCGGGCGGCCGACGGCGAGTTCCTCGAGCACGTCGTCTACGTGTCGGGTCAGCGGTACGGGACGCTCCACGCCGAGGTCGACCGGATCCTCCGGGCCGGTCGCAGCTGCATTCTCGAGCTCGAGACCCGGGGCGCTCGCGCGGTCGAGGCGATCCGTCCCGAGACGGTCTCGATCTTCATCGCAGCCCCGTCGTTCGACGAGCTCGAGCGACGGCTGCGCGCCCGTGCGACCGAGAGCGCCGGAGAGATCGGCGAGCGTCTCGCGCTCGCCTGGAGCCAGATGACCGAGGCGGGCGACTTCGACCACGTCGTCACGAACGACGACGTCGAGCGGGCGACCGAGGAGCTCGACCGGGTCGTCGGCGCCGAGATCGCGGCGGCGGGTACAATGCGACCCTGATGATCAACCAGAGGCTCGACTCCCTGCTCCAGAACGTCGACTCCCGCTACGCGCTCGTGATCGCGGCCGCCAAGCGGGCCCGTCAGATCAACAACTACCACCACCAGCTCGGCGAGGGAACGTTCGATGAGTTCCCGCCGCCGCTCGTCGAGTCGCGGTCGAAGAACTACCTGACGATCGCCCTCGAGGAGATCGAGAGCGGGAAGATCAAGGTCGTCAACCCGAGCTGAGCACTCGTCCGGCGAGGCCTGCCGAACGGTGCGATCATGGCCAGCGTCCTTCTCGGCGTCACCGGCGGCATCGCGGCCTACAAGGCGTGCGAGCTAGCGCGGCTGCTCGTCCGGGCGGGTCACGAGGTCACGCCGGTCCTGTCCCCGGGGGCGGAGCGGTTCGTCGCCGCGCAGACGTTCGAGGCGCTCGCGCGACGTCCGCAGCCTCGCGATCTCTACCCGCACCTCGTCGCCGCCGACCTGCTCGTGATCGCGCCGTTGTCGGCGAACACGCTCGCGAAGCTCGCGCACGGGCTCGCGGACAACCTCCTGACCCAGCTCGCGCTCGCCTACCGCGGCCCCGCGCTCGTGGCGCCGGCGATGAACGCACGGATGTGGGAGCACCCCGCCACCCGGGCGAATGCCGCTGTGCTGCGCGAGCGCGGCGTCGAGCTGATCGGCCCCGAGGAAGGCGAGCTGGCCGAGGGCGAATGGGGCGCGGGCCGCATGAGCGAGCCGGCCGCGATCGCCGTCCGCTGCGCCGCCCTGCTCGGCGGGAGCGCTGCCCTGCGCGGACGCAGCGTCGTCGTGACGGCCGGTGGGACGCGGGAGCCGCTCGACACTGTCCGCTATCTCGGTAACCGCTCGAGCGGCCGGATGGGCGTCGCGGTCGCCGTCGAGGCGAGACGGCGCGGCGCCGACGTGACCCTGCTCGCGGCGAACCTGGGCGTCGCCGTCCCGGCAGGCCTCGACGTCGTCGCGACGCCGACCGCGGCCGAGCTCGAGCGGGAGGCGCTCGCTCGCGCGTCCGCCGACGTGATCGTGATGGCGGCCGCGGTCGCCGACTACCGGCCCGCACGCCCGCTCGCTGCCAAGCGCAAGAAGGATGCCAGCGCGTGGGCGGTCGAGCTCGAGCCGACGGTCGACATCCTGGCCGAGCTCGGGCGCCGCCGCCGCGACGGGCAGGTGCTCGTCGGTTTTGCGGCGGACGAGGGCGAGGCCGGTCTCGCCTCGGCCCGGGAGAAGCGTCGGCGAAAGCGTGTCGACCTCCTCGTCTTCAACGACGTGTCGCGCCCCGACATCGGCTTCGACGCGGAGGACAACGAGGTGACGCTGATCCGGCCGGACGGCGAGCTCCGGATCGCGAAGGCGAGCAAGTCCCTGTGCGCCGTGGCTATCCTCGATCAGATCGAGGCGCTCCTGGAAGGAGGATGATGGACGGAGAGCTCGCCAGGGCGCCCGAGCGCCCGGTGGTTGCGCAGTCGGGGACGCCGGAAGCTCTCGCCCGCCGCGTGTTCGAGAACCTGCGGCTCGTCGTTCACGCGCCCGAGGAGACACTCCGGCTCGTCGTCCTCTGCCTCCTCGCAGAGGGACATCTGATCATCGAGGACTTCCCGGGGGTGGGCAAGACGACGCTCGCGAAGGCGCTCGCACGCTCTGTCAGCTGCTCGTTCTCGAGGTTGCAGTTCACCCCCGATCTGCTGCCGTCGGACGTCACGGGCGTGAGCGTCTACGACCAGCGCACGAACGAGTTCGAGTTCCGCCCGGGGCCCGTGTTCGCGAACCTCCTGCTCGTCGACGAGATCAACCGGGCCTCTCCGAAAACGCAGGCGGCGCTGCTCGAGTGCATGCAGGAGCACCAGGTCACCGCTGACGGAGTCTCCTACCGGCTCGAGCGCCCCTTCATGGTGCTCGCGACCCAGAACCCGATCGAGTACGAGGGCACGTACGCGCTGCCCGAGGCCGAGCTCGACCGCTTCAGCATGCGGGTCTCCATTGGCTACCCGCCGCTCGCCGAGGAGGCGCGGATGCTGACCGAGCAGACGGGCGCCGACCCGCTCGAGGCGCTCCGTCCGGTCGCGAGCGGGGAGGACGTGCTCGGCGCGATCGAGGCCGCCCGCCACGTCTACGTCGAGGACAGCCTGAGCCGCTACGTCGTGGCTCTGCTGCGCCACACGCGCACGGAGAGCCGCCTCTACCTGGGCGCCAGCCCCCGCGCCGGGATCGCGCTTCTGCGGGTCGCCAAGGCCCGCGCGCTCTCCGAGGGCCGCGACTACGTCGTCCCGGACGATGTCAAGGAGATCGCTCCCGCCGTTCTCGCCCACCGGCTGATCCTGGCTCCGGAGGCCCGCTCGGCGGGGCTGGACGCCGCGGCGGTCGTCGGGGACGTCGTCGAGCGAACGCCGGTTCCGGTGTGAGCCGGGGGCGCTCGCGGGGCGCCCTCCCGGCGGGAAGCATCCCGTGCTGACCGACCGTGGCCGTTTCGCGCTCGCCCTCGGCGCGGCAGGCTACGCGGCCGGCTGGGCCTTCGGATCGCGGGCCCTCTACCCTGTCGCCCTCGGCCTCGTGCTCGCCGTGGCCGCAGGCGTGGCCTGGGTGCGGATTCTGGCCCGGCCCGTCGGGCTGCGCCGGCACGTGGCTGCCACCCACGTGGCGGGCGACGACGTCGCCGTCCGGCTCGAGCTCGACGTCGACGGCCGGATCGTGCCCGCGTCGATGAATCTGATCGAGAGGATCGATGGGCTCGAAGAGCGCACGGTGAAACTCTCCCGGGTTGCCGGGGGCCTGGCCGGGGAGTACGTGCTCGAGCAGGTGCCACGTGGCCGTTACCTCTTCGCGCAGGCCCGGGTCGCGCTCGATGACCCGTTCGCGCTCGTGCGCCGCGAGCTCGACCTCGCGGCCCGTGACGCGTTGCTCGTCTATCCGCGCCTCGCCGAGCTCGAGGTGCTGTTCTCCGAGTCCGGCCGGCGCGTTCGTGAAGGGCGCCATCTGCTCGTGCGCCGGCCGAGCGGCTTCGACCTCCACAGCGTCCGCGAGTACGAGCAGGGGGAGTCGCTCCGGCGCGTTCACTGGCCGACGACGGCACGGCGCGGCCAGCTGATGGTGAAGGACCTCGAGGACTCGCCGCGGGACGAGGCGCTCGTCGTGCTCGACGCCGACGCCGGCCACGTCGTCGGTGCCCCACCCGACACCAGCTTCGAGCTGGCCGTGAGCGCAGCCGGATCGGTGCTCCGTGCGCACGCGGCGCGCAGACGCCGCGCCGGGATGCTCGTGAACGGAGCGATCGCCCGCTACCAGCCGGTCGAGTCGCTCGACGCCGGCTGGGATGCCGCGCTCGAGCTGCTCGCGACGGTCACGCCCGACGGGCGAGCGCCGGTCGCCGGCGTGCTCGCCGGGGGCGCCGGAGCGGCGGCGGCCGCGGTCGAGCTCTGCCTCGTGACCTCCGCGCTTTCGTCCCGGCTCTCCGACCGTCTGCTCCAGCGGGCGTTTGCCCGCCGTGGGACATCCGTCGTGTATGTCGACCCCACCAGCTTCGCGAGCGGAAGTGCGTCGCTGCCGGTCGAGGCTCGCGCGCAGATCGCGAGGCTCAACCACGTGGGGATCCCCGTGTGCGTTCTGCGGCGCGGCGACGATCTGGAGCGCAGCCTCGGGCCGGCGCTCGCGCGAGCTCGGGAGGCCGCCGGTGGCTAGGGCGCTCGTGCCGCTGGCCGTCTGCGCGGCGCTCATCCCCGTCGTCTGGCTCGAGCTCGAGGCGGGGAGCGAGTCGGCCGGGCGCGTGGCCGGAGCGCTCGCGCTCGCGCTCGCGCCCGCGCTCGTGCTCGTGCTCACGCGGCGCCTGCTCGCGGCTCTGCCGGCGCTCGTCCTCGCCGGCATCGGTGCCGCCAGCCTCGCGTTCGGCGTACCCCTGACCGACATGGGGCCCGGAGGCGAGCAGGGGTTCTTCGGGCCGGTGGGCGCGGCGATGGCGGACGGCTTCCGCGACGTGTACGAGGCGCGGGCGCCCTTCGGCCGGGACGGCTTCCCCGAGCTCGCGGGGCTCGTGCTCCTCGCGATCTTCCTCGGCGTTGCGGTCTGCTCGCTGCTCGCGATGCGCGGCAGGGTGATCCCGCTTGCGTTCGCGCTCGTGGTGGCCGTCGGTGTTCCCGCAACCGTTGCGGCCAAGAGCGGCGTCGGGCAGCCGCTCCGAACCGGAGCGCTCGTGCTCGCCGCGCTCCTGCTCACGTTCTTCGCCACCCGGGCCGGCGGTCGCACCGTTCGCGCGGGGCTGGGGGCCGCGGGCCTGGGTGTCGTGCTGGTCGTGGCGGCGATCGCGGTGTCGACCTCGGAGGCGGTGGCCAAGCCCGCGTTCGTCGCGTGGCAGCGCTGGGATCTGTACGACCGGCCCGACGACCCGGTCGGCGTCCGCTACGTGTGGGCGTCGAACTACGCCGGGATCACGTTCCCGGAGAAGCCGACGGTGGTGCTGCGGGTGCAGTCGTCCAGGCGGCCGCTCTACTGGCGCGCGACCACGCTCGACGAGTACACGGGTATCGCCTGGCGCGAGCGCCTGCGGCCCGGTGCGCCCGCGCGCGTGCGCGAGCTCGAGGTTGCGGCCGGCGACCCGCTCGTGCCCGACGTCCCCGACGACGACAAGAGCCTGATCCGCCAGCAGGTCGAGATCGCTGCGCTGTCCGACACCCATCTGCTCGCGGCCTCCCAGCCCGTCCGCTTCTCCCTGCCCGGCGCCGCCGAGGTGCAGCTTGCCTCCGGCGGTGTCGTCTTCCAGCCGTCCGGCCTCGAGCGAGGGCAGCGCTACACGGTCTGGAGCTACGCCCCTCGCATCGAGCCGAAGGAGCTGGCGGCGTTGCCGGCCGAGTATCCGGAGGGGCTCGGTCCGTTCCTCGAGGTCGTCCCGGGCGTGGCGTTCCCGGCGTTTGGCACCGCCGCGCGCCACCGTGCGGTGAGCGCTCTCTTCGACGAGCGCGCCGGGGACGGGCTGCTCGCGGCCTACGAGCCGGTTTACGCCCAGACGCGGGAGCTCGTCGGAGCCGTCGAGAGCCCGTACCTGGCGGCGGTCACGCTCGAGAGCTGGTTTCGTCAGCAGGGCGGCTTCGTCTACGACGAGCACCCGGAACAGCCACTGGGGCAGGTGCCGCCGCTCGTCGACTTCATCCTGCGCACGCGGGAGGGCTACTGTCAGCACTACGCGGGTGCGATGGCGCTGATGCTGCGGCTGATCGGGATCCCTGCGCGCGTCGCGGCCGGGTTCACGAGCGGCACCTACGACGAGAGCCGGGGCGAGTGGGTCGTCACCGATCACAACGCGCACACCTGGGTCGAGGTGTGGTTCCCGGAGTACGGCTGGCTCGCGTTCGACCCGACCGCGGGGCGCGGCCAGCTGGAGGCCGCGTACGCCCCGTCCTCGGTCGACTTCGAGGTGAGCGACCTGAACGCTCTCGGCGTGGCGTCGGGCGCCCTCTCGCCGCTCCTGCGCGAGCAGCTGCTCCGGGCGGCCCGGGGCGCCGCCGAGCCGGAGGCCATCGGCGACGGCGGCGGCGACGGGGAGGCAGCTTCGACCGGCGGTGGGCTCGGACTGGCGCTGATCGTGCTCCTCGCCGTCGCGGGTGCTGCGGCCCTGCCGCCGCTCGTCAAGCGTGCCGCGAGCCTCGTGCGCTTTGCGAGCCGCGACCCGAGGCGCACCGCTGCCGCCTGCCGGCGCGACCTGGTCGGTTTCCTGGCCGACCAGCGGCTCGACGTCTCCCGGAGTGCCACCCTGCACGAGGTCGGGGTGGCGCTCGAGCGGCGCTTCGGCATCGATTCCGGCCCCTTCGTGCGCGCCGCGGCCGCGGCCCGCTTCGGCCCCCCGCAGGCGGCCGGGGAGTCGGCGAGACGCGCGCGCCGGGAGCTTTCCTCTCTCGAGCGCGAGCTTGCGCGCAGCCTCGGCGTCCGGAGTCGCGCGCGCGGCGCGCTCAGCGTGCGCTCGCTCGTGGTTCGATGAGCGAGACGTACCTGCTCTACCAGCAGGGTCGGCGCCACCTCGCTGCGGGCGATGCCGCCCAGGCAACCGTCGCGCTCGAGAAGGCGAAGCGACGCGAGCCCGCGAAGGCCTCGATCCGGGAGGCGCTCGGGATCGCGTACTTTCGCATCCGGCGCTTCGCGGAGGCCGAGCGGGAGTTCCGGGCCGCGCTCGAGCTCTCGCCGGTCAACGACTACGCGCATTTCGCGCTGGGGCGCTGTCTCGTGAAGCAGGGCCGTGCCGGCGAGGCGACGAGCCACCTGAAGCTGGCAGTCTCGCTGAGACCGGGCCGGCGCGAGTACCGCCAGGCCCTTTCCGAGGTGACGGACAGCGGCTAGCATCGGTTCCGTGCGCAGCGTGCTCGTGATCGCCGTGGCCGCAGCCGCGCTCGCGCTGGCCTCCGAGGCCGGGGCGGCAGGGTCGTCGCTTCGTCTCGTCCGCGTCGCGTCGGGCTTCGATCACCCGGTGCATGCCACCGCGGCCCCGGGCGATGCGCGCCGGATCTACGTGGTCGAGCAGGACGGCGTGATCCGGGTGCGCGTGCGCGGGATAGTGCGCGCCGAGCCCTTCCTCGACATCCGCCGTCTCGTCGGCAGCGAGGGGTGGGAGCAGGGGCTCCTCTCGGTCGCATTCCACCCCGACTACGCGACGAACCGTCTTCTCTATGTCAACTACACCAACACCGACGGCGATACGGAGATCGTCGAGTTCCGCTCGGACGGTGAGCGGGCCCTGCCTGCGACCCGCCGGCTGCTCATGTCCGTGTCGCAGCCGTACGACAATCACAACGGCGGCGGGCTCGCGTTCGGCCCGGACGGGCTTCTCTACGTCGGCACCGGCGACGGCGGTGGCGGCGGCGACCCGGGAAACCGGGCGCAGGACCTCGCGAGCCCGCTCGGAAAGCTCTTCCGGCTCGACCCGGCCACGGCCGAACCGGAGGCCGAGCTCGTCGCCTACGGGCTGCGCAACCCGTGGCGCTACGCGTTCGACACGCAGACCGGGGACCTCTGGATCGCCGACGTCGGCCAGCGCAGGTGGGAGGAGATCGACGTGCTCCCCGCCGGCTTCTCCGGGCTCGCGAACTTCGGCTGGGACGTCTACGAGGGCAAGGCGGTCTGGGAGCCGAAGGCCCCGAACCCGGCGGGCTCCCTCGTCGCGCCGCTGCACGTGTACGGGCACCCGGGCGGGCACTGCTCGGTCACGGGTGGGTACGTCTACCACGGGCGGGCCGCGGCGTCTGCGCGAGGGCGCTACTTCTACGGGGACTACTGCAGCGGCGTCGTTTGGAGCCTCAGGCCCGGACCGAACGGGAAGGCGGCGGGCGTGCGGCGCGAGCCGTTCGACGTGCCCGGGCTCGTCTCCTTCGGGGAGACGTGGCGAGGCGGGATGCTGCTCGTCTCCCATGAGGGAACGATCTACCGTCTGGCCGGCTCGTGAGCCTGTACGACCTCGTCGCCGGGC
The DNA here is from genome assembly GCA_023382435.1 of Thermoleophilia bacterium. Classification (GTDB taxonomy): domain Bacteria; phylum Actinomycetota; class Thermoleophilia; order Gaiellales; family Gaiellaceae; genus JAHDVS01. The sequence goes on along the minus strand of JAHDVS010000007.1, from coordinate 56,528 downwards.
TCGAGCTCGAGCTCGAGAGCTACCGTCTCGAGCGCCGGGAGACCGACGTGTCGAGCGGCTTCACGCGGGTGACGACGACGGTCGTCCTCGAGGGCGGCGGTATCGAGGGGCGCGGCGAGGACGTCAGCTACGACGCGGAGGATCACGACGTCTTCCCGCGGCTCGATCTCGTCGGTCGCCACACGATCGACGGGCTCTCGCGCCGCCTCGACGGGTTCGAGCTGTTTCCCGAGGGGCCGCCGCGGTGGGCGGCGTCGGGCGACTACCGCCGCTGGGCGCTCGAGAGCGCTGCGCTCGACCTCGCTCTTCGCCAGCGGGGTCTCTCGCTGGGCGAGGCGCTCGGCCGCGAGTACCGGCCGGTCCGGTTCGTCGTCTCGACCCGTCTCGATCCGCGCGCGTGGCTCGCGGTCGCCCCGCAGCTCGGCTTCAAGCTCGACCCGACGAGCGACTGGGAGCGCCCCTACATGGAGGCGATCGCCGCCACCGGCAGCGTCCACCTGCTCGACTTCAAGGCCTACTACACCGGCACGTCGGTCGATCAGGCCCCCGACCCGGATCTCTACCGCGCCTGCGCGGAGCTGTTCCCGGACGCCGTCCTCGAGGACCCGGCCTGGACAGACGAGACGCGGGAGGCGCTGCGCGGCGCCGAGCAGCGCCTCTCGTTCGACGCGCCCGTCCACTCGCTCGCCGATGTCGACGCGCTGCCGGTGGCCGCGCGCTACCTGAACGTCAAGCCCTCGCGGTTCGGGTCGCTCGCCCGGCTGCTCGAGACGATCGAGGCCTGCGAGGAGCGCGGGATCGTCATGTACGGCGGCGGCCAGTTCGAGCTGGGCGTGGGGAGGGGGCAGATCCAGGCGCTGGCGAGCCTGTTCTACCCGGAGTCCGCGAACGACGTAGCGCCCGGCGAGTACAACGAGCCGGAGCCGCGACCCGGGCTCCCTGCAAGCCCACTCGCTCCGCCGCAACTTCCGCTCGGCTTCTCGTGGGCGGGCGGCCCGTAGAGGCGGATCTCGTCGGCGGCGCGCTCGCCGTCGGCGTCGGCCACGTCCGGGCCGGGGTGCCGCGCTAGTCTGAACCGGCGTGCGCCGGTGGCTTCCCGCTTCCCTCACGGCCCTCGTCGCTCTCGCGATCCCCGCGCTCTTGCTCGGAAACGGGCTCTGGCTGCTCGCGAACGGCTGGTACGTCCACGTCGCGTACGCGAGGCCGGGGTTTCCCGACGACCGCTACGGGCTCACGAAGAGCGAGCGAACCGAGCTCGCGATCGTCGGGCTCCGCTCGATCCAGTCCGTCAACCGTGACGGAGTCGACGTCCTGCGCGAGGCCAGCCTGCCCGACGGGAGCCCGGCGTTCGGCGAGCGTGAGATCGCCCACATGGCGGACGTCCGGGGCCTCGTCGGGCGGATCCTGCTCGCGCACGCGATCGCGCTCGGCGCGATCGCCGCGGCCTTCGCCGGCCTGCGGGCGCTGCGCGTCCGCGCGGCCTTCGCCAGGGGGCTCGTTCTCGGCGGCGGGCTGACGCTCGTGCTCGCGGCCGCCCTCGGGGTGCTGATGCTCGCGAGCTTCGACCGCTTCTTCGTCCAGTTCCACGAGGCGCTCTTCGCCGGCGACAGCTGGCGCTTCCGCTCCACCGACACCCTGCTTCGCCTCTACCCGGATGCGTTCTGGAGCGACTTCGGTGCCGCGCTCGCAATCCTCACCGTCGCGCAGGCCGCGGCGCTTGCCGGCGGGACGTGGTGGTGGCTGCGTCGCTCGCGGGGGCGAGCGCTCGTTCCTGTCCCGAGCGGTAAGTCCGCGGGCGACGCATCATGATGCGGGAGTGATATGCTTTGATGCATGCGAACGACGGTCACGCTGGACGATGCCCTACTGGCGGACGTGAAGCGCCTCGCGGCCGAGCGCGGAACAAGCATGAGCGAGGTCGTCGAAGACGCGTTGCGCGAGTCGCTCGCGCGGCGCCGCGGGCTTCCCCGCCGAGCACGGGTGGAGCTCCCGGTCGATGGCCGCGGCGGACTCCAGCCCGGTGTCGACCTGGACGACAGCGCCGCCCTGCTCGACCTGATGGAGCAGGACGATCGTCCTCGCTGACGTCAACGTCCTCGTCTACGCCTTTCGTAAGGACGCTCCGGGCCACGCCGCCTACCGCGAGTGGCTGAGCGAGCAGGTCGGGTCCGATGTGGCCTACGGGGTCTGCGATCTCGTTCTGAGTGGCTTCGTACGTGTCGTCACGCATCCGCGAGCGTTCGCGTATCCCTCGAGGCCCGACCGGGCGCTCGAGTTCGCCTCTGTGCTGCGCGAGCAGCCGAACGCGGTTCCCGTCGCGGCCGGGCCTCGCCACTGGGATATCTTCGCCCGTTTGTGCCGCGACGTGAGCGCGAGGGGCAACCTCGTCCCGGATGCCTTCCTGGCCGCGCTCGCGATCGAGTCGGGAAGCGAGCTCGCGACGACCGACCGCGACTTCGCCCGCTTTCCCGGCCTGCGCTGGCGGCACCCGCTCGAGCGCGGCTGAGCCGGCTCCTACGCGTGCTTGCCCGCGACCGTGCTCTCGGCCTCGGATTCGATGCGGGCGACCTCGGCCTTGGGGGCGACCCGCCAGAACGCGCCCGCCGCTTCCTCGAAGCGCGCGAGTAGGTCGGTCGCGCGCTTCGAGCCGGTCAGTTCCGCGTGGCGCTCGAGCAGGGCGCGCAGGCGCGCGAGCTCGTCGGTGCCGGGGCGGTAGGCGGCGACGAGCTGGGTGTTCAGGTGGCGCTCGAGGCGCTCCTCGGGGTCGTGGAGGAACAGCTCGCCGCCGGTCATGCCGGCGCCGACGTTGAGGCCGTAGGAGCCGAGGATCACGACGGTGCCGCCGGTCATGTACTCGCAGGGGTGGTCGCCCGCCCCCTCGACGACCGCGGTCGCGCCGGAGTTGCGAACGCAGAAACGCTCGCCGGCCGCGCCCGCGCAGTAGAGCTCGCCGCCGGTCGCGCCGTAGAGGACGGTGTTGCCGAGCAGCACCGGGTCGCCCGCGTCGTTTGCGGGCGGGCTGACGACGACCAGGCCGCCGCTCATGCTCTTGCCCACGTAGTCGTTCGCCTCGCCCGTCAGGTGGAGTTCGACGCCCTCCGTGAGGAACGCGGCGAAGCTCTGGCCGGCCACGCCCGTGAAGCGCGCCACGACCCGGCCAGGGGGCGGGGCGGACCCGAACCGCTTGCCGATCTCGCCGCCAAGGCGGGCGCCGACCGTGCGATCCGTGTTCGCGATCGCGTACTCGAGCTCGACGAGGCCGGCCCGCTCGTGCGCGGGCGCCGCATCCCGGGCTAGCAGGTCTCCGAGCTCCCACCCGTCGGGCTCGATGTGGGCGTCCCCCACGAAGCCGGTCGGGCCGTCGCCGGCCCGCGCGATCAGCGGCGCGAGGTCGAGCGAGTCCGCCCGCCCGTCGCCGGTCTCGGCCTGACGCAGCAGGTCGACCCGTCCGACGGCCTCGCCGAGGCTACGCAGGCCTAGCACGGCGAGGCGCCGCCGCACGTCCTCGGCGACGAAGACGAGGAACGCCATCACCTGCTCCGGGGTGCCGGCGAACTTCTCGCGCAGCTCGGGCCGCTGCGTCGCGATCCCGACCGGGCAGGTGTCGACGTGGCAGGAGCGCACCATCAGGCAGCCCTCCGCGAGCAGGAGAGCCGTACCGAAGCTCATCTCGTCCGCTCCGAGCAGCGCGGCCAGGAGTACGTCGCGGCCGGTCTTGAAGCCGCCGTCGGTGCGGACGCGCACCCGGCCGCGAAGGCCGTTGGCGACGAGCGCCTGCTGCGTCTCGGCCAGGCCCAGCTCCCACGGGGCGCCCGCGTTCTTGATCGACGTCAGCGGGCTCGCGCCCGTGCCCCCGTCAGCGCCCGAGACGTGGACGACATCGGCGAGCGCCTTCACCACGCCCGCCGCTACGAGGCCGACCCCGCTTTCGGCGACGAGCTTCACGGAGACCGCCGCACGCGGGTTCACCTGCTTCAGGTCGAAGATCAGCTGCGCGAGGTCCTCGATCGAGTAGATGTCGTGGTGCGGCGGGGGGGAGATCAGGGCGACGCCCGCCACCGTATGGCGCAGGCGTGCGACCTCCTCGGAGACCTTGTGACCGGGGAGCTGGCCGCCCTCGCCGGGCTTCGAGCCCTGAGCGACCTTGATCTGCAGCTCGTCGGCGTAGGCCGCGTACTCGGCCGTGACCCCGAAGCGGCCTGACGCGACTTGCTTGATCCGGCAGTTGCGCTCGTTGCGGAAGCGCGCGGAGTCTTCGCCGCCCTCTCCCGAGTTGGCCATTCCGCCGAGGCGGTTCAGGGCGATCGCGATCGTCTCGTGCGCCTCCGCGGACAGCGCTCCGTGCGACATCGCGCCGCTCGAGAAGCGACGGACGATCGCGTCGACGCCCTCGACCTCGTCGAGCGGCACGGGTGGCCCGGCCGGCACGACTTCGAGCAGATCGCGCGGCTCCATGGGCGAGCGCCCGGTGACGAGCTCCGCGTAGCGCGCGTACAGGTGATAGCCGTCGAGCCCGAAGCCGCCGGCGCCCGACCCGACTGCCTTGCGGAGCTTGTGGGCGGCCACCAGCTCGTGCAGCGCGTCCACGACGTCCCCGTTCGTCTCGTGGGGCTCCCCGCCCTTGCGCCACTTGTAGTAGCCGGGGCTCTCGAGCTTCGGCCCCTCCGCCGCGGCCGCGACGCGCTCGACGATCTCCCGCTCGAGCTCGGCGAAGCCGATGCCGCCGACCGGGCAGGGCGTGCCGGTGAACGCGAGCTCGACCACCTCCTCCGCCAGCCCGATCGCCTCGAACACCTGGGCGCCGCTGTAGCTTGCGATGTCCGAGATCCCCATCTTCGACATCACCTTGAGCACGCCGTCCTCGACGACCCGCTTCAGGCGCAGCTGCGCCTCCTCCGGCGAGGGCCGGTCGCCGCCGATCTTGTCCGCAGCTGCCATCTGGGCAAGGGTCTCGAGGGCGAGCCGCGGGCAGATCGCCTCGGCGCCGTAGCCGAGCAGGCAGGCGAAGTGGTGCACCTCGCGGGCCTCGTCGGTTTCCACGACGAGCGTCGCCTTCGTTCGCAGCTGGCTGCGCACGAGCCGGTGATGGACGACGCCGGTCGCGAGCAGCACCGGAATCGGAGCGCGGCCGGGAGTCGTGTCCGAGATCAGCAGCATGCCGGCGCCGGCGCGGACGGCGGTCTCGGCCTCCCCGGCCAGGCGCTCGCACGCGGCAAACAGCCCCTCGCCGGGGTCGAACGTCGCGTCCAGGCGGATGGCCGCGAACTGGTCGAGCGCATCGGGGAAGAGGAAGAAGCTGTCGAGCTCGATTCCGCCGGCGACCTCGGGACCGTTCGAGAGCAGGGGGGCGCGGCTGCCGAGCACGGTGCGCAGCGACATCACGAAGCGCTCCCGCAAGTGGTCGATCGGCGGGTTCGTGACCTGGGCGAACCGCTGGCGGAAGTAGTGGTAGAGCGGCCGGGGGCGACCGGCGAGCGGGGCGAGCGCCGTGTCATCGCCCATCGAGTACGTCGGGTCGTGCCCGTGCGAGGCGATCGTGCGCAGGAAGAACGTCAGCTCCTCCCGGGTGTACCCGAAACGCGCCTGACGCGGCGTCAACTCGCCCTCGGGTGCCGCGATCGGCCCCCCCGCCGCGCCACGGATCAGTCCTTCCTCGAGCCAGGTGCCGTAGGGGTCTTTCGCGGCCAGCCAGGACTTGATCCGCGGATCGTCCTCGAACCCGCGTCGCGGGTCGACGGCGATCATCTGCCCGGGGCCGAGCTTGCCGCGCTTGACCGATCCGTGCCCCTCGAGCGGCACCGCCCCGGCCTCCGACGAGCAGACGACGAGCCCGTCCTCGCAGATCGCGTAGCGCAGCGGGCGCAGGCCGTTGCGATCGAGCGTCGCGCCGACGGCGCGGCCGTCGGTGAAGACGACGCCGGCCGGGCCGTCCCAGGGCTCGATCAGGCCCGAGTGGTAGCGGTAGAAGTCGCGCACCTCCTGGGGCAGCTCGGGATTGCCCTCCCAGGCGGGCGGGATCAGCATCGCGATCGCGTGTCGGACGTCGCGGCCGCCGTGGACGATGAAATCGAGCGCGTTGTCGAGCATCGCGGAGTCCGAGCCGGCCTCGTCGAGGACGGGGTGGTACAGCTCGTCGTCGGCGGTGCCGAAGTTGCCCTCCCGGGCGCGCATCCAGTTGACGTTGCCCTGGATCGCGTTGATCTCGCCGTTGTGGCAGAGGAAGCGGAACGGCTGCGCGCGCTCCCACGAGGGCATCGTGTTGGTCGAGAAGCGCTGGTGGAAGATCCCGAACGGCACCTCGAGCTCGGGCCGTTTCAGATCGAGGTAGAACTCGCCGAGCTCGTGGGCCGCGCACAGCGCCTTGTAGGTGACGGTGCGGAACGAGAGCGATGCGATGTAGGCGCCGCCGGTGCGCTCGGCCTTGCGCCGGGCCCGGTACGCGCGCCACTCGGCCTCGTCGTCGGACAGCCCCCTCGGTGGGCCGAGCAGGAGCTGGACGATCCGGGGCATGCTCTCCCTGCCCTCGGCGCCGAGGCGCTCAGGATCGGTCGGGACGTCGCGCCAGCCGCGCGGCTCGAGGCCCTCCTCCCGGCACGCCGCTTCGATCCGCTCCCGCGCCTCCTCGTCGCGTAGAAACACCATCGCGAGGCCGGCGCCGGGCTCGGGCAGGAGCGCCGGCGGCAGCGGCAGCAGGACGCCGGCACCGTCTCCGGTCTTGCGGTCGGCGGCGGTGGCGCCCCGGTGGCGAACCCTGCAGAGACCCTCGACCAGCAGGTCGATGATCGTCCGGGAGGCGCGCCCGCGTGCATCCGCCGCGAAGCCGATCCCGCAGGCGTCGCGCTCGATGCTCGGGTCGTGAAGCTGCGGTCGGATCGGTCTCCCTTCCCTGGACGGCGGCGCGCGCCGTTTGCGGGTGTACGATTCGCCCTGCCTCTTCAGGTCTTCAACCGGCGGAGGCGGGGCTGCGGACGCCGGTTAGCGCTCGACGACCCGCGCGGCGGTCTTGAACGTCGTGCTCTTGTCCGCGTCGGCCATCTCGAGGATAAGAATACGGACGGTGAGGCCAGCGGGCAAGTCGCAGCCGCGCGCGGCTGCTTGACACCCTGCCCGCTGTCCGCGACACTGGGTCGCAGATGCAGCGGAGGCCCGTCACCCGTGTGCGCGCGCTCGAGCAGGCGACGGTGCCGCTGCTCGTCAATCTCGCGCTCGTCACCGGCCTCCTCATTCTCCTCGTCGCCGTCGTCATCCCCCGCTAGGGGGAGGACGACGCACACGCGCCCTCGCGGCGCACACGGCGACCGAAGACGGGACAGGTGCGCCCCCGGGAGCTCCGGGAAGCGGCCGAGGAGGTGGATCGAACGTGATCGAGAAGGCGGTACAGTTGTCGCAGGCCTCGACGCCGGGCGGCGCGGGGACTCGAGTTCAGGAAGGGAGGGTGACCCGATGAAGATGCTCGGCTCGGACGCGATCCTCCGCTCGCTGGAGGCGGAGGGAGTCGAGGTCTGCTTCGGCATCCCGGGAGGGGCGATCCTGCCCCTGTACGACGCGATCGCGCGCGGCACGACTGTGCGCCACGTGCTCGCCCGCCACGAGCAAGGGGCGGGGCACATGGCGGAGGGCTACGCGCGCGCGTCGGGCCGTGTGGGGGTGGCGTTCGCGACCTCCGGCCCGGGCGCCACGAACCTCGTCACGCCGATCGCGAACGCGTGGATGGACTCGACCCCGCTCGTGTGCGTGACGGGCCAGGTGCGCCGTCCGCTGATCGGGACCGATGCGTTTCAGGAGTGCGACATCACGGGGATCACGATCCCGATCGTTAAGCACTCGTGGCTCGTCCAGGACGTGGAGGAGCTGCCGCACGTGATGAAGGCGGCGTTCCATATCGCGCGTACGGGCCGCTGCGGCCCCGTCCTCGTCGACGTGCCGCGCGACGTGCAGGAGGCGCCGATCGACTTCGAGTACCCGGATGCGGTCGACCTGCCCGGCTGGAGGCCGCCGCGCCGCGGCCATGCGCGCCAGATCAAGGAGGCCGCGAGCCGGCTGGCGGCAGCGGAGCGGCCGATCCTCTACGTCGGCGGCGGTACGGTCAACGGCGACGCGTGCGGGGAGCTGCGCGAGCTCGCCGAGCTCGGGCGGTTGCCCGTCGTGACGACCCTGATGGGCAAGGGCGCCTTCCCGGAGACGCACGAGCTGTTCGCGGGCTGGCCCGGGATGCACGGCCCGAAATGGTCGAACTACGCGCTCAACAAGGCGGATGTGATCGTCGCGTGCGGCGCGCGCTTCGACGATCGCGTCACCGGGAAGCTGTCGGCGTTCGCGCCGGGTGCCTCGGTCGTGCACCTCGACATCGACGCGGCCGAGATCGGCAAGCTCCGAAACGCCGACGTGCCCGTGGTCGGCCCGCTCAAGCAGGTGCTGCACGACCTCGCCGCGGAGCTGCGTAAGCTCTCGGAGGTCGGGGAGCTGCGGCCGCCCGAGGCGTGGCTGCTCCAGATCGCGGACTGGCGCGACCAGTTCCCGCTGCGCTACCGCCGCGGTGACGTGCTCAAGCCGCAGACGGTCGTCGAGACCCTGCGCTCCCTGACCGCGGGACGTGACGACGTGATCTGGACGACCGGCGTCGGGCAGCATCAGATGTGGGCCATGCAGTATCTGCACTGCGATCGCCCCAGGTCGTTCATCACCTCGGGCGGTCTCGGCACGATGGGGTTCGGCATCCCCGCCGCGGTCGGTGCCAAGGCGGCCCGACCCGACGCGACGGTCGTCTGCATCGACGGCGACGGCTGCTTCCAGATGACGGGCCAGGAGCTCGCAACGTCCGTCCTCGAGGGGCTCCCGATCGTCGTCGTGGTGATCAACAACGCCTATCTCGGCATGGTGCAGCAGTGGCAGGAGCTGTTCTACGGCGAGCGCTACTCCCACGTGCATCTCACCCATGCCGTTCCCGACTACGCGCAGCTCGCCGAGGCGTACGGCGCCGCGGGTTTCACCGTCTCGACCGAGGACGAGCTCGAGGGCGTCCTCCAGGAGGCGCTCGCGCTGGGTCGCACGGCGGTGGTCGACGCCCGCGTCGACCCGGCCGAGCAGTGCTATCCGATGATCCCCGGGGGCGCGGCCGCTCTCGACATGATCGAGAACCCCGAGGAGGAGACGGTGGAGGCGGGATCCTGATGGCGCACACGCTGTCCGTGCTCGTCGAGAATCGGCCGGGCGCACTGATGCGCATCACGAGCCTGTTCGTTCGGCGCGGCTTCAACATCGAGAGTCTCGCGGTCGGGCCGACGGAGCGCCACGACGTCTCCCGGGTGACTCTGCGGGTCAACTGCGAGCAGCACACGCTCGAGCAGATCCAGAAGCAGATGCACAAGCTCGTCAACGTGCTGCGCGTGATCGAGCTCGAGCCCGGCGAGGCGGTCGAGCGCGAACTCCTGCTCGTGAAAGTGGCCGCGCCGCCCGACCGGAGGGCCGAGCTGATGGCGCTCGGGGAGGTCTTCCGCGCGCGCGTCGTCGATCTCGGCCCGGACGCACTGGTCTTCGAGGTCGTCGGCCCGCCGGAGGAGCTCGCCTCGTTCGAGGAGCTCGTGCGGCCGCACGGGATCAAGGAGCTCGCGCGCACGGGCCGTGTCGGCCTCGCTCGCGCCTCGCGCGAGACGCCGCGGCGGGCGCAGCGGCTCGAGGTCCTCCGGTAGAACTGCCCGGAACTCCCGAACGAAAGGACTCCCTGTCATGGCGAACATCCTCCGCGAGGGCGACCTCGAGCTGCTGTCCGGCAAGGTCGCCGTCGTCGGCTACGGCAGCCAGGGCCACGCGCACGCGCTCAACCTCCACGACTCGGGCGTGACCGTCCAGGTCGGGCTGCGCGAGGGCAGCCAGTCCCGCCAGGCGGCCGAGGAGGCCGGGCTGAGCGTGGGCACCGTCGCCGAGGCCGTTCGAGGCGCGCAGCTCGTCGCGATCCTCCTGCCCGACCAGGTGCAGCCCCGGGTCTACGCCGAGGAGATCGCTCCGAGCCTGGAGCCGGGCGCGGCGCTTCTGTTCGCGCACGGCTTCAACGTCCTCTACGGCCGCATCGAGGCGCCCGCGGGTCACGACGTGATCATGGTCGCGCCGAAGGGCCCCGGCCATATCGTGCGGCGCCTGTACACGCAGGGGCTCGGCACGCCCGCGCTGATCGCCGTCGCGCAGGACGCCAGCGGGCGCGCTCGCGATCTCGCGCTCGCCTACGGGGTCGCGATCGGCGCCGGCCGGGCCGGGATGCTCGAGACGACGTTCCAGGAAGAGACCGAGACCGACCTGTTCGGCGAGCAGGCGGTGCTCTGCGGGGGCGTCAGCGAGCTGATCAAGGCGGGCTTCGACACGCTCGTCGACGCCGGCTACCAGCCGGAGATCGCCTACTACGAGGTGCTGCACGAGCTGAAGCTGATCGTCGACCTGATCTGGGAGGGCGGGCTCTCCTACATGCGCTACTCGATCTCCGACACGGCCGAGTACGGCGACTACATGCGTGGCCCGGTCGTGATCGACAAGCACGTGCGCGAGTCGATGAAGAAGGTGCTCGCGAACATCCAGAACGGCCAGTTCGCCAAGGAATGGATCGCGGAGATGGATGAGGGCGAGGCGAACCTGAAGCGCGTCCGCGCCGAGGAGCGGGCGGGTCGAATCGAGCGGGTCGGGGAAGAGCTGCGGGCGCTGATGGCGAAGCCGGAGGCGCATGGCGAGCGTTGACGTCCCCGTCGCGCTGCTCGGGTATGGCACGGTCGGCGCCGCGGTCGACCGGCTCCTGTCGGAGAACGCGGACGACATCGAGCGCGCGACCGGGCACCGCCTGCGTGTCGTCAGGGCGCTCGTACGCGACGCGCGCAAGGAGCGTGGTTTCGCGCCTGCCCCGGGCGTCCTGACCACCGACTTCGCGGACGTCCGCGACGATCCGTCGATCGCGCTCGTCGCCGAGGTGATGGGCGGGATCGAGCCGGCGCGCGGCCACGTCCTCGATCTGCTCCGGGCCGGCAAGCCGGTCGTGACCGCGAACAAGCAGCTGATCGCCCAGCGCTCCGACGAGCTGTTCCCCGCCGCTTCCGCGGCGGGCGTCCAGCTTCGCTTCGAGGCGTCCGTGTGTGCGGCGATTCCGGTGATCAAGGTGCTGCGTGAGGCGCTCGTCGTCTCGAGCGTGCACCGGGTGCTCGGGATCGTCAACGGGACGACCAACTACATCCTGACGCGGATGGAGGCCGGCGACACCTACGAGGGCGCGCTGAGCGAGGCGCAGCGGCTGGGCTTCGCCGAGGCCGACCCGACGGAGGACGTGTCGGGTGCGGACGCGGCCGCGAAGATGGCGATCCTCGCCACGATCGCGTTCGGGTCGCGCGTCACGCTCGCGGACGTGGATTTCGAGGGGATCGAGCGAATCGTTCCCGGACACATCGTGGCGGCGCGGGAGCTCGGGATGGCCGTGAAGCTCGTCGGCCAGGCGACGCTCGCCGGCGGCGCCGTCGACGCCCGGGTTGCGCCGGCGCTCGTCGATCGCCACCATCCGCTTGCCGGAGTCGAGGGGGCGTTCAACGCGGTCATGCTCCAGGGTGACTCGATCCGCGAGATCATGCTGGAGGGGCCGGGCGCCGGGGGCATCGAGACGGCGTCGGCGGTCGTGGCCGACATGGTCTCGATCGTCGGCACGCAGGGCACCGGCTTCCTCCAGAACGACGCGGTCTGGCGCACGCTCCGGAAGCTGCCGCCGGGGGAGCTCGAGTCGCCCTACTACCTGCGGATCGAGGTCGACGACCGCGCCGGGGTGCTCGCTCACGTGGCGGAGCGGCTCGCCGCGCACGGTGTCTCCGTGGCGCGGCTGATCCAGCACGGGCTCGCGGGCGGCGCGTCGCTGCACGTCGTCACCCACGAGGCTCCGGCCGGTGCAGTCGAGGCGGCGCTCGGCGACATCGCGCTCCTGCCCGAGACGCACGGAACCCCGACCCGACTCGCGGTCATCTCCGACCGGGGCGTCGCGGCCGCCGGCTGAGAATCGCTCTGGCCGCGCTCCGCGCTGCTGACGAGGCTCGCCCGAGCGTCCCGGCTGGGTGGCGCGAGCTGGCGGGCGAGACGATCGGAGGGGGATTCGTGAGGGAGCTCTTGGATCCCAGGCGTCAGAACGAGATCGAGTGGCGCCTCGGCACGGTGTCGGCGGCGAAGTCGAGGAGTTGACCGTTCTCGCAACCCGTCGTCACGATCGGCGCCGGCCTCGTCTACGAGGTCCGAGTGGCCCCGGCGGACCGGGCCGGGGAGGCTGATCCTCCCGCCCCTTCGCCGGCGCGGCGCGACCGACCGACGGGCAGACCCGACGGCGACGAACCCACTAGGCTTTTGCCCCGTGACGACCCCTGCGGAGCGCTACCGTGACCGACTGCCACTCGACTCCGGGTGGCCCGTCGTTTCCCTCGGCGAGGGCTCGACCCCCCTCATCCCCGCGCCGCGGATCTCCGCGCGGCTCGGCGTCGATGTGCACCTGAAGCTCGAGAGCGCGAACCCGACCGGGAGCTTCAAGGACCGGGGCATGACGATCGCCGTGTCGCAGGCGCTCGCGGACGGCGCCCGTGCCGTGATCTGCGCCTCGACCGGGAACACGGCAGCGTCCGCCGCGGCGTACGCGGCGCGGGCCGGTATTCCCGCGGTGATCCTCCAGCCCGAGGGGGCGGTCGCGCTCGGCAAGCTGATGCAGGCGCGCGCCGTCGGTGCCCGGGTGCTCGAGGTACGGGGCACGTTCGACCAGGCGCTCGCCGCCGCTCGCGAGCTCGGGGAGCGGGGCACGCACGTGCTCGTCAACTCCGTCAACCCGTACCGGATCCAGGGGCAGAAGACGGCCGCGTTCGAGCTCGCCGAGGCGCTCGGGGGGCCGCCCGACGTGCTCGCGCTTCCCTACGGCGGCGGCGGCAACACCCGTGCCTACGCGCTCGGGTTCGAGGAGTGGGGGGAGGCGATGCCGCGGATCATCGCCGGTGAGGCCGCCGAGCGCGCAACCACGCTGGCGAGCGCGATCCGCATCGCCGAGCCCGTGCACCGCGCCGAGGCAGAGGCCGCGATCACTGCCTCCGGCGGCAGCGTCGTCTCGCTCACGGACGACGAGTTGCTCGCCGCGTGGCGAGAGCTGGCGGAGCGCGAGGGCGTGTTCTGCGAGCCCTCGTCCGCGGCAGGGGTGGCGGCGCTCGCCAGGGTCGAGCTCGAGCCCGGCTCCCGCGTCGTGTGCGTGATCACCGGTCACGGGCTCAAGGATCCCGCCGCGGTCGAGCGCGCCACGGTCGCCCCGCTCCAGGTCGACCCCGACCCGGACGCCATCGCGGCGGCGGCCGGCTGAGCCGCTGGTGAGCCTGCCCGTCCGCGTCCGGGCGCCGGCCACGACCGCGAACCTCGGCTCCGGTTTCGACTGCGCCGGTGCGGCGCTCGACCTCTGGAACGAGCTCGAGGTCTCCGAGGGCGACGGCGTCGAGGTGCGCGGCGAGGGTGCGGGCGAGATCTCCGAAGGGCCCGAGCATCTGGGTCTGCGCGCCTTCGGCTGCGTGGCCCCGGTCGAAGGCAAGCGGTTCGTGTTCACGAATCGGATTCCTCTCGCCCGCGGCCTGGGCTCGAGCGCCTCGACGATCGCGCTCGGACTCGTCGCCGCCTCGCTCGCGCTCGGTCGCTGGCCGGAGGTCGAGTCGCTGCTCGAGCTCGGGCTCGCGCTCGAGCCCCACGCCGACAACCTGGCGCCGGCGCTCGCCGGCGGCGTCTGCCTCACGTGGTGCTCGAACGGGCGTCAGCGCGTCGCCCGCATCACCCAGGAGCTGCCGCTCGTCCCGATCGCGGTCGTCCCGGGCGCCCGGGGCGGCACCCCCGCGGCCCCCGCCCGCCGGGCCGGGCGCGTTCCGCCAGACGACGCCGCCGACACGGTGGGGGGGGGCGCCCCGCGCGGGGGGGGGCTGGTCACCGGCTCGGTCGAGCTCCTGCGCGAGGCGTTCGACGACCGGCTGCACGAGCCCTATCGCGGCCCGCTATCGCCGCCGTTCCGGGCGCTGCGCGAGCAGCTTCCCGGCGGCGCCGTGGCGGCCACGATCTCCGGCTCCGGCCCGACCGTGATCGTCTGGGCGCGCGAGGGCGAAGGGACCGCGTGCGCCGGCGAGCTCGCCGAGCGCTTCCCCGACGCCCGCGTGCTCCAGCTCGCCGTGGTGCCGATGGGCGCCGGGCCGCTCCCGTGACGTACCGGTTCGTCGACTGCCGCTTCGAGCTGCTCGATCCCGCCGCCGGCGAGCGCTTCTACCGCGAGGGCCACATCCCGGGCGCGGCGTTCCTCGACCTCGACCGCGACCTCTCCGACCTCTCGCTCGCCCCGGGCCGGGGGCGGCATCCGCTGCCCTCGGCCGAGCGCTTCGCGGTCGCGGCGTCGCGCGCCGGCATCGGCCCCGGCGTCCTGGTCATCGCCTACGACCAGGGAATGACCGGCGGTTCCGCCCGACTCTGGTGGCTCTTGCGGCATTTCGGCCACGACGACGTGGCCGCCCTCGACGGCGGCGTCGCCGCCTGGCGCGGCCCGCTGCGGCCCGGCCCGGAGCGGATCGAGCCGGCGGCCTTCCTGCCGCGCGAGCGCGCCGGCGACCTGATCGAGGCCGATGAGCTGCTCGACCGCGTCGGCGACCCGCGTCTCGTCGTACTCGACGCCCGCGCCCCGGAGCGCTACCGGGGCGAGGCCTCGAGCGACCCGATCGCCGCGCTCGACCCGGTCTCCGGCCACCTGCCCGGTGCGCGAAGCCTCCACCACGCGGACGCGACGCCGATCCCGGCGGCCGTTCTCGACGCCGAGGAGATCGCCGTCTATTGTGGCTCTGGTGTGACGGCCTGCGTGACCCTGCTTCGCCTTGCCGGAGCCGGGCGTCCCGACGCACGGCTCTATGCCGGCTCCTGGAGCGAGTGGTCGCGCCTTGGCCTGCCGGCCGAGCATGGCGCGTAGCTCAGGCGGCGGCCTCTGTCGGCTCCGCCACCCGCGCGAGCGGCCCGGGCGCATCCGCGAGCATCGGGCGACTGTGGTGGGGCCCGAACGGGCTAGCGAAGCACCAGCGCGTGATCGCATCCTGGGCCGCCTGGTCGAGCCGGTCGAAGCGGATTCCGACTCTGCACGTGCCGTCTTCGCGCCCGAGCATGCGGGCGACTGCGCCCTCGACGTTCACCAGTTGCCCGTCGAGGTGGAGCGTCGCGCGCAGATGCTGGCCTTCCTCGACCGCTCCGGTGACGTCGAGCGCCATTCCGAACGGGTTGAGGTCGCGTGCGACGCCCTCCCGCTGCTCCGCACCGGCGAGCGCGTACGACACGCGTAGCCGCACGGGGAAGCGGTGGGCCCGGCGGCGGTGGCGTACGCTGCTCGCCCAGACCGCGACCGCGCCGAGGAGGCCGGCGCTCAAAAGCGCCCAGACCACGGTGACCGCGAACGCGAACGGCGTCAGCTTGCCCGGGAGATCGTGGATCTGCGCCGCAGTCTGGTAGGCGGCGGCAAGAAGCGCCAGCGCCGCGAGCGCCACCTGGAGGCCGACCGCCCGGAGGGACGCGGAGCCGACGCTGTCCGCGCCCTTCGGGGTGACCTTGAACGCCACGTGACCACGGCGGAAGAACGAGGATGCGGCGCCCGTGTAGGCGGCGATCCGCACCAGCGCGAACCGCTCGCCCTGCGAGAACGAGTAGCGGCCGCGGGACATCGCCCAGGTGGCGAGCGGGACCAGCACGAGCTGCGGCAGGAACAGCGCCAGGTAGGTCAGGGTGTCCGCTCTGAGCGGAACGGTTCCCGTCAGCAGGACGAGCGGGGGCACCAGCAGCCCGACGAGGCGCTGCGGGCCCTCGAGATAGTGCGAGACCGACGAGAAATAGTGGAGGCGCTGGCGCCAGTCGAGGCCGCGGGCGCGGAGCGGGAAGTCGAGGCGCAGGAGCTGGAAGCACCCGCGCGCCCAGCGCCCGCGCTGCGTCAGGAAGGCGTTGACCTCTTCCGGGGCGAGACCGACCGCGAGGATCTCGTGGTGGTAGACGCTCTTCCAGCCGGCCTGGTGGAGCTTCATCGCCGTGTGCGTGTCTTCTACCACCGTCCGCGTGTTGACGCCGCCGATCTCGAGCAGTGCGGAGCGGCGCACGACCGCCGAGCTTCCGCACCAGAACGCCGCGTTGTGGCGATCCTTGCCCCGGCAGACGACGTCGTAAAAGAGGCTCTGCTCGTTCACGATCGGGTCGTCCGAGCGGCGCGGATGCTGGAAGCTGCGGTTGAAGAACGCCTGGGGTGACTGGACGAACGCGACTCGCGGGTCGGCGCAGTAGCCGAGCGTCCGCTCGAGGAAGTGCGGCAGCGGGACGTGATCGGCGTCGAGGATCAGCAGGTACTCCGCCTCGACGTGGCCGAGCGCGTGATTGAGGTTGCCGGCCTTGGCACCGGCACGCGGTGCCGGGCGGCACAGGTAGTGGACGCCGAACTCGTCACACAGCGTCCGCACCCAGTCGCGCTCGCCGTCGTCGAGCACCCACACCTCCGGGCGGGGGTCGTGGCGGACAGCGAGGGCCCCGAGCACGGTCGAGCGCACGATGTCCGCCGGCTCGTTGTAGGTCGGGATGAGGATCGCGACCGTGGCTCCCGAGGGCGCGATGCCGGGCTCCCGGATCGTGAGGCGCCACGTGGAGAACACGAACAGCCCGACCGCGAGCAGCGCCCAGGTCTCGGCGGCGAGGAGGGGCAGCCCGAGCCAGAGCGTGTCGGGCCGCAGCGTGAAGCCGAAGCGCCAGCCCAGGTACACGCCTCCGGTGAGCAGCGCAGCGAGGGCGAGCAGCTGGCGGGTGCGGGCGACGGGCGCCAGCTCGGGGGTGTCTGCGGTCACCTCGGCTGCATCGACCGTTCCGGGCCGGGCCTTTATACGATGTCCCCATGACCGAGAACCCGTACGCCAGGACTTCCGACCCAGCGAAGCGCTACAGCGCCGCGCTCACCGACGGCTACGAGCGGGCCGGCGCCCGCGCGATGCTGAAAGCGGTCGGCTTCACCGACGACGACCTCGCCAGGCCACTCGTCGGCGTCGCCACCGAGTGGATCGAGACGATGCCGTGCAACCTGAACCAGCGCGAGCTCGCCCAGCACGTGAAGAAGGGGATCCGGGCGGCGGGTGGCACCCCGATCGAGTTCAACACCGTCTCCGTCTCGGACGGCGTCTCGATGGGGACGACCGGGATGCGCTGCTCGCTCGTCTCGCGGGAGTTGATCGCCGACTCGATCGAGCTCGTTACCCGCGGCCACCTGTTCGACGGGCTCGTCTGCCTGGTGGGCTGCGACAAGACGATGCCGGGGGCGATGATGGCGCTCGCCCGGCTCGACATCCCCGGCCTGTGCCTCTACAACGGCACGATCGCTCCGGGGAAGCTGGACGGCCGCGACGTGACGATTCAGGACGTCTACGAGCAGATCGGTGCCTGCGCGGTCGGCAAGATCACCCCGGCCGAGCTGCACCGGCTCGAGTCGGTCGCCTGCCCCGGCGCCGGCGCCTGCGGAGGCCAGTTCACGGCCAACACGATGTCGGCGATCCTCGAATTCATCGGGCTCTCACCTGGCGGGCTGAACGCCATCCCCGCCCTGCACCCGGCCAAGGAGCAGGCCGCCGAGCAGGCGGGCCGGATCGTGATGGATCTCGTCCGCAAGGACATCCGTCCCTCGCGAATCCTCACGCGCGCCGCGTTCGAGAACGCGATTGCCTCGGTCGCGGCGATGGGCGGGTCGACGAACGGCGTTCTCCACCTGCTCGCGCTCGCTCGCGAGCTCGGTGTCCCGCTCGAGATCGACGAGTTCGACGCGATTCTCGAGCGCACCCCCGTGATCGCCGACATGAAGCCCTGGGGGCGCTTCGTCGCCACGGACGTCTACGAGGCGGGTGGCCTCTCGCTCGTCACGCGCGAGCTGCTCCGTAAGGGCCTGGTCGACGGTGACACGCTGACCGTCGACGGCCGGACGCTCGCCGAGCTCGCCGAGGACGTGCGGGAGACGCCCGGCCAGCAGGTGGTGGCGACGATCGAGAAGCCGGTGAAGCCGCGCGGCGGGCTCGCGATCCTGCACGGCAACCTCGCGCCCGAGGGTTGCGTGATCAAGCTCGCCGGTCACGGCCGCATGCACCACGAGGGCCCGGCGAAGGTCTACGACTCGGAGCCGGATTGCTTCGCGGCCGTCAAGGCCGGCGAGGTCGAGCCGGGCGACGTCGTCGTGATCCGCTACGAGGGCCCGGTCGGGGCGCCCGGGATGCCGGAGATGCTCCAGATCACCGCCGCGATCGTCGGCGAGGGGCTGTCGGACTCGGTCGCGCTCGTCACCGACGGGCGCTTCTCGGGCGCCACCTACGGCTTCATGGTCGGGCACGTCTGCCCGGAGGCCTACACGGGCGGTCCGATCGCGGCGCTGCGCACCGGCGATCGCGTCACGATCGACGTCGGGGCCCGTCGCATCGACATGGACGTGCCCGGAACCGAGATCGAGGCGCGACTGCGCGACTGGTTGCCGCCCCCGCCGCGGGTGACGGCGGGCGTGCTCGCGAAATACGCCTCGCTCGTGCAGCCTGCCAGCGAGGGCGCGATCACCCGACCCGTCTGACCCGAATGGGACATGCGCCGGTGCCTGGCACGTGCCAGACACCGGGACGTGCGCTCAGTAGAGCACGAGCCGGTCTCTGTGCACGGCTTCGAGCCCGCGCGGGCGGCGGCGTAGCTCGGCCGCGCCCACGCTCGCGATCCCCTTCGCGAACGCGACGCCGTCCGGTCCGACGAGCTCGACGCCGTCGCCTGCGACGAAGCGGCCCTCGCAGCGGACGATCCCGACCGCGAGCAGGCTCGCGCCATCTCCCGTCAGCGCCCGTGCCGCGCCCTCGTCGACGCGCAGGCGCCCCGACACGGGCTTGCCGAAGCGCAGCCACAGCTTGAACGCGGACGGGGTGCGCTCGCCCGGGGCGAAGCGAGTGCCACGTGGCTCGCCGGCAAGGATCGGCTCGAGCACCTCCTTCGTGGCGCCGGCTGCGATCACGGTCGGGATCCCCGCGGCGGCCGCCACCTCGGCAGCGAGCACCTTGCTGCGCATCCCGCCCTTGCCGAGCGGCGAGGCGCCGCCCAGCACCGCGTTGCGCGCGATCGAGCCGTCGGCGATCAGCCGGGCTCCCGGCGTCCCGGGCGCCCGCGAGAGCACGCCCTCCACCTCGGTCAGCAACACGAGGAGCCTGGCCCGGGCAAGCACCGCGATCTGCGCCGCGAGCGCGTCGTTGTCGCCGAACGTGATCTCGTCCGTCGCGGTCGCATCGTTCTCGTTCACGATCGGGACGGCCCCGAGCTCGAACAGGGCGTTCAGCGCGTTGCGGGCGTGCAGGTAGGTCGCGCGCTCGGAAACGTCGGTCGCGGTCAGGAGGATCTGGGCGGCCGCGATCCCCTCCGCGCCGAGCGCGTCGTCCCACGCCGCCTGGAGGCGGGCCTGGCCGAGCGCGGAGGCCGCCTGGAGCTTCGGCATGCTGCGCGGCCGGCGGGTCAGGCCGAGACGCGGCAGGCCGAGCGCGATCGCGCCGGAGGAGACGACGCACACCGGCGTGCCGTCGCGAACGACCGAGGCGATCTCGCGTGCGCGGTCGCGCAGAACGCTCCGCCGCACCTGCGAGCGAGGCCCGACGATCAGGGACGTCCCGAGCTTCACGACGAGAGGCCGCTTCACCGGTGCTGGGTCCCGTCCCCGACGACCCGGTACTGGCGCAGCCAGAGGTCTCTGTAGGTGACCGGGCCGCGCGGCCCGGGTGTCCAGTCGACATTGATGCCGGTCTCGGGCGCTCCGGTCAGGGCGAAGCCGTCGGTGAAGCGGGTCGGCGCCTGCCAGAAAGCGGCCGTGCCCCGGTAGGTGTCGAGGAAGCGCGCGGCGGCCTGCCCGTCTTCGGCCACGATCGTGGCGGCGAGACCGGAGGTCTTGGCGTTCGCGATCCGCACCGCGTCGTCGAGGTCGTCGACCACGTCGACGGTAACGGTCGCCACCCGCTCGGCGTCGTTTGCCCACTCGTGGCCGAGACGCACGTCGAGCGGGAGCGCCGCGCCGCCAGTGACGGCCAGCGCCCGCTCCGTCGCCCGCACCTCGAGCCCGAGACGCGAGAACAGGGCGAGCAGGTCGGGGAGCAGCCCCGTCGCGCCCCGATCGACGAGACACAGATTGAGGCGGTTGCAGACGCCGAGCCGGTCGAGGCTCGCCCCGGCGATCGCGAGGAGGCGATCGCGGTCGGCGCTCTCGTGCGCGTAGAGCACCCCGCCACCCTCGGCGTGGGCGAGCGTGCGCACGCCGTGCTCGGCTGCCAGCCTGGCGAGGGCCGCGGTCGTCTCGCCGCTGCCGCGCAGGATCACGAGCGGGATCTCGGCTGGCAGCGTCACGAGCGCGCGGGCGCCCTCGCGATCCTCCGAGCGGACGAGACCTACCGCCCCGGGCGGCAGGCCGGCCCGCTCCAGCGCCGGGCGCAGCACCTCGTCGACGAGCACGGTAACCGTGCGCAGCGCCGCCCCGCCGGTTCGCAGGACGGCCGTGTTCAGGCTCTTCAGGAGCTGCCCGGCTACGTCGAGGGCGACGTTCGGTCGCGCCTCGAAGTTCGCCCCGACCGTCCCGATCGGGATCCTCCGTTCGCTGACCGCGAGCCCGTTCGGGAGCGTCCACGAAGCGATCTCCCGCTCGAGCGGCGGAATCCGGGCCATCGTCTCGACCTGCTCCGCGAGCGCCTCGACCCGGGTCGCGTCGAGTCTCAGCCGGTCGATCGTGCCCTCGTCGAGGCGCCCCGCCGCCGCCTCCCGGTCGGCCTCGTTAGCGGCCAGCACCGCGGCCCGCCTCTCTCGTACGAGCGCGGCGGCGGCTGCCAGAGCGGCCGTGACGGCGTCGTCGGTGAGCTGGCCGGAGGCGCGGCCGGCCTCGAGCGCCTCGTGGCGTACGAGCTCGCGAAGTCCCACGGAGTCTGTTTATACTCGTTCCTGCGAGCGGGCCGACGTCCCGCTCACATCGAGAGAGGCTGAGGGAACCGGCCCTGTGAAGCCTCGGCAACCTGCCCCGACGGCAAGGTGCCAACCCCGGCCGGGCCACATGGCTCGGAAGGATGTCGAGCGAGACAAAGGAGTGATCGGATGCCCGCTAGCGCCCTACGCTGTCGCGTCTGCGAGGCCGAGCACGAGCTCGGCCCGACGGCTGTCTGCCCCCGCGACTTCGGCCCCCTCGACCCGGTCTACGACTGGGACGAGCTGCGCCGGACCGTCACCCGCGAGTCGATCGAGGCCGGCCCGGCCTCGATCTGGCGCTACGCGCCGCTCCTGCCGGTCGCCGCGCCCGCTGAGCCGCGCCTCGCGCCCGGTCTGACCCCGCTCGTGCCCGCGCCGCGGCTCGCCGCCGCGCTCGGCATCGGCGAGCTCCACCTGAAGCTCGACACGGCCAATCCGACGCACTCGTTCAAGGATCGCGTCGTCGCGGTCGCCTGCGCGAAGGCGCGGGAGCTCGGCCTCGGCACCCTGGCCTGCTCGTCGACCGGGAACCTCGCCAACGCGGTGGCGGCGCGTGCCGCCGCCGAGGGGCTCGAGGCCGCTGTGTTCTGCCCCGCCGATCTCGAGCCCGAGAAGCTGATCGCGACCGCCGTCTACGGCGCGACGGTCTACGCCGTCCAGGGCACGTACGACGACTGCAGCCGCCTCACCGTCGAGCTCTCGTTCGAGCTGCCGTGGGGCTTCGTCAACGTCGGCCTGCGCGCCTATTACGCCGAGGGCTCGAAGACGCTCGGCTACGAGATCGCCGAGCAGCTCGGCTGGGAGCTGCCCGACGTGGTCGTGGCTCCGATCGCGTCCGGCGCTCTCTACTCGAAGGTCGCGCAGGGCTTCGGCGAGGTGGTCCGTCTTGGCCTCGTCGACGGCCCCGTGCCCCGCCTGATCGGTGCGCAGGCGGAGGGCTGCGCCCCGGTCGCGACCGCTCTCGCCGAGGGGCGGCGCGTCACGCCGGTGCGGCCGCGCTCGCTCGCCCGCTCCCTCGCGATCGGCAGCCCCGCGGACGGGGAGCTGGCGATCGGTACGGCGCGCTCGACCGGCGGCGACATCCACGCGGTCGCCGAGGACGAGATCGGACCCAATATGCGGCTGCTGGCCGAGACCGCAGGCGTGTTCGGTGAGACCGCGGCCGGGGTCACGCTCGGTGGCCTGCGCGAGGCGATCCTCCGCGGCCAGGTCGGGGAACGAGACCGCGTCGTCCTGCTCGTCACCGGCGACGGCCTCAAGACGCCAGACCCGGTCGCCGACCTGTTCCGCCCCGTCGAGATCGAGGCGGACGCGGACGCCCTGCTCTGCTCGCTCGGGGCGGTGTGAGCGCCATGGCGGCGACGTTTCTGGACGCGCTCGAGAGCGGCCGCATCCTCGTCGCGGACGGCGGCATCGGCACCGGCCTCCAGGAGCTCGGCCTGAAGGCGGGCCAGCCGCCCGAGGAGCTGATCATCGACGCTCCGGATGCGGTGCTCGAGCTGCATCGGCGCTTCGTCGCGGCCGGGGCCGAGGTGATCCTCACGAACACGTTCGGCGGTACCCCGGTCAGGCTGCGCGATTCCGCCTACCCTGATCGCGCCGCGGAGCTGAATCGTCGCGGAGCCGAGCTCGCGCGGGAGGCGGTGGCCTCGACCGGCGCGTTCGTTGCCGGCTCGATCGGGCCCACCGGGGCGCTCCTGACCTCGCTGCCGTTCGGCACGCTCGAGCCGGAGGAGGCGAGGTGGGCCTACGCCGAGCAGGCCGCAGCCCTGGCGGAGGGCGGGGTTGATCTGCTCCTCGTCGAGACCCAGTTCGCGCTCGACGAGGCGCTCGCCGCCGTCGAGGGGGCCCGCTCGGCGAGCGGGCTGCCGCTCGTCGTCAGCTTCAGCTTCGACTCGGTCGGGAAGCGCGGCGCGCGAACGATGATGGGGGTCGGAGCACCCGAGCTCGTGGACGCTTTCGTGCCGCTCGGCGTGGCCGCGCTTGGCGCCAACTGCGGCAGCACGCCGGAGGTGACGGAGGCCGCGATCGTCGAGCTCGCCTCGCTCGCGCCCGGTCTGCCCCTCTGGGCGAAGCCGAACGCGGGGTTGCCGAAGCCGCTCACGCATCCGCCCGAGTACGAGCTCGCGCCGGAGCAGACGGGCGCGATCGCGATCCGCCTCGTCGAAGCCGGCGCGCGGATCGTCGGCGGCTGTTGCGGGTCGTCGCCCGACCACGTGCGGGCGATCGCCGGGGCCGTGCGGGCCGCGACCGCGAGCTGAGCGTCAGGCGGCGCCCCGGGGCACGAGCGGCCGGCCGGAGAGAAGCCGCTCGACGCCGCCGAGGCCCCAGTGGCACGCCCCGTCGCGGGTGACGAGCGAGGGCACGCCGCGAACGCCGGCAGCCGCCGCGGCATGGCGGATCTGGGCAAGCCGCGCGAGCCTCGCGGGCGAGTACGCGGCCTGGAGCGCCTCGTCGGCGTCGATGTCGGCCCGCTCGGCGGCGCGGCGGATCTCGCCGTCGGTTGCGATGTCCTCGCCCTGCCCGAAGAATGCCTCGAAGAACGCGTGACGGAGCTCCCGTAGCCGCCCCAGCTCCTTCGCCAGCAGGCACGTGGCCAGCGGCAGCGTCGAGCGCGGCTGGTGGCGGGGCAGGTGGATCTCGACGCCGAGCTCGACCGCCCGCCGGTAGACGTTCCGCGTCCAGTCGGTGCGCAGGTGGTCGTCGCGCGGCTCGAGCAGGGGCCTGGGCGTGGGGCGCAGCTCGAGCGGGAGCCAGTCGACGACGATCGCGCGGGAGTCCTCCGCGGCCTCGACGGCGTGGGACTCGAGGTACGAGTAGGGGCAAACCAGGTCGAAGTAGAAACGCACCGGCCTGGCCACGCGCTCAGGTTATAGACTCGCCGCCTCGCGCTCGCCGCGTCGCGGGGGGCGGCATCGCAGGCGACCGACGGGGAGGTCAACATGACCGACGAGCTCAGGCCGGAGGCGCTGCTCGACCGCGACGGCGTCAGGGTCTCGAAGAGCCCCTGGGGGGCCGACGACGAGATCGGGCGCCTGAACTGGATCACGAAGGACTCGGTTGCGGCGATCCTCGAGCGGCTGGACGGACGGCACGTGTTCGACCTCTCGGTCGACTACTTCATCGGGATGCCGTCCTGGTCGGCCGCCGGCGATCCCAAGTACGACATCTGGATGACGCACACCCCCCAGGGCGCGATCAACGACAACCTCTCGGGTGCCGGGCCCGCGCTGCACGAGAAGTTCAGCTACTGCGGCGACTCGTGCGCCATGTACACGCACTGCGGCACGCACATCGACACACTCAACCACCTCGGCTACTACGGCATGTTCTGGAACGGCTGGACGCCCGACCGCGATCTCGGCAGCCGCGTCTGGACAAAGGGCGGCGCCGACCGCTACCCGCCGCTGATCGCCCGCGGCGTCCTGCTCGACGTCGCCGGGATGCACGGCGTCGACTGCCTACCTGACAGCCACGCGGTCGGTCCCGACGAGCTCGCGTCCTGCGCCCGCACGCAGGGCGTCGAGCTGCGCAAGGGCGACGTCGTGCTCGTCCGCTTCGGGCGGATGAAGCACTGGCCGGACACGAACGGCTACCTCCTCAACCCGCCGGGGATCGGCGTCCCCGGGGCCCGCTACCTCTGCGAGGAGGCGGGCGCCATGTGCATCGGCGGGGACACGATCTCGCTCGAGGCACTCCCGTCTGAGGAGCCCGACGTGTTCCTGCCGGTGCACTGCTACATGTTCGCGACCGCGGGAGCGCAGATCATCGAGGTCGCGTGGCTCCAGGAGCTCGCGGCGGAGAAGATCTACGAGTTCGCGTTCGTCGGGCTGCCGCTCAAGCTCGCCGGCGCCACAGGCGCGCCGATGCGCTGCGTCGCCGTGCCGCTTCGCTGACGCTCAGTCGAGGTCGACCTCGCCGACCCCGGCGAACGCGGGGTGGGCGGGGTCGGCCGCGTAGCGTCCGGCAACCGCGAGCGCGACCGCGAGGTCCTGGACCGCCAGGCCGGTCGAGTCGAACGCGGTTCGCTCGGTGTCGCTGCGTCGACCCTCTTCCTCGCCGGTGAGCACCCGACCGAGCTCGGCGACGTCGCTGCGCGCGAGCAGGCCCGCCTCGACGGCCCGCGCGATCTCCCCGTTGTGGCTTGCCTGCGTCCACTCGTCGCAGACGATCCGTGCCGACAGGAGCTCGTCCAGCTCGATCTCCGTCTTCCCCGGCCCGTCGGCACCCATCAGGCTCGCGTGCTGCCCAGGGCGCAGCGAGCCGGCGCGTAGCACCGGCTCGCGGCCCGGCGTGATCGTGGCGACGATGTCGCAGGCGAGCGCCTGTCCGAGGTCGGTTGCGACGGCCGCCCCTTCGCCGAGCTCGGCCGCAACCTCCCGTGCGCGCCCCGCGCTCGCGTCGTAGAGGACGACCTCCCGGCCGCGAGCGAGGAACGTCCTGGCGGTGGCGCGGCCGTTGACGCCGCAGCCGACGACGCCGGCGGCGCCGGCGCCGGCGCGGGCGAGCGTCGCCGCGGCGAGCACGGCGGCCGCGCCCGTCCTGACCGCGGTCACCGCGCCCGCGTCGACGAGTGCGCGCAGCGCGCCGGTGCGGGTGTCGGAGAGGAGCACGACGCCGCTCACGGTCGGCAGGCCGCGCGCCGGGTTGCCGGGGAACGACGTCACCCACTTCAGCACCGCGTGGTTCGAGCCGGCGGCGGGCATCGCGCGGAAGTCCCCGTCCGGCGGGGCGTCCACGTAGACCTTCGGAGGCATCGTCCAGGCCCCCCGCGCGTGCTCGAGAAACGCCTCGCGCACCGCCTCGACCGCCGCGGCCGGCTCGACCGCGGCCAGGACGTGGCGAGCGGCGAAGACGGGGACGCTCACGCTTCGACTGCCTTCGCGGGCGCAGCAGACGCCTTCTGGCATCGCCGTGAGTCCTCGATCCGAGCTTCGAGCCCGTCGATCCGCGCCTCGAAGCGGACGCGGGCGTCCTCCGGCGGCTCGGTCAGGACGAAGCTGATCCTCGCGACCTGCTCCCGGTCGGGCGTCACGGCCGTGACGATAGCCGCGCTCGCGCCGCTCGTGGCAGGCTACGAGCGACAGCCGCGGCCGCTCGCCGCCTCCGGGGAAAGGAACGCCCATGTCCGCGAAGCTCCTCGTCCACGACCATCCCGTGTCGTCGAACGCGCTCAAGGTGCGTTTCCTGCTTGCCGAGCTCGGGCTCGAGTACGAGACCCGGCACGTGCCCTTCGCCTCGCCCCGGCCCGCCGGGTACGTCGCCCTCAACCCGTTCGGCCGCATCCCCACGCTCGTTGACGGCGAGCTCGTGCTGGCCGAGTCGAACGCGATCCTGCGCTACCTCGCAGACCGTGAGGGTCGCCACGACCTCTACCCGCGCGACCCGCGCGCTCGGGCCCGGGTCGACTGGGCCCTCGACGCGTGGTCGACGCAGGTGCGCCCACCTCTCTACCAGCTCGAGCGGGTCGCGCTCTTCCACCGCGACCACGAGGGCGGCGGCGGCACGTGGCAGGAAGGAGACCCGGAGGCGATCGACGCCGCCGTCGGATCGGCCGGGGACGCGCTCGACCGCTGGGAGCGGTTCGTCGCGGACGGCGGCACCGTCACCGGCGCCTTCACGATCGCCGACTGCGCCGCCGGACCCGTGCTGTGGCGCTCGCTCCGCCTGCCGCTCGACTTCTCCCGCTGGCCGAAGACCGCAGCCGTGCGCGACGCGGTGGCGGCGCGGCCGTCCTTTTTCGCGGCGGGCCCGGTCGGCTGAGCCGGCAGCCAGGCTCAGTCGAGCGCCGGCGCCGGCTGGGCCGCGCGGCGCTGGAAGATCCAGAGCGCCGGGACGATGGCCAGGGCGGCGGAGCCGATCGCGAGCGCCGCCACTCCGAGCTCGTTCAGCGCCACGCCTCCGATCAGCGCGAGCGCGGCGCCGGCGAACGCGCCCAGCTGGTCGGAGAACCCGAGCAGCTTGCCGCGCTCCCGCGGCTCGGTCCGGTCGACGAGCTCGGCGCTCGCGGCCACGTACGAGAAGTTCCAGCCGAGCCCGAGCCCGAACAGGAACGCCGCTGTTGCCCAGACGTTCTCGGAGACGAGCAGCCCGAGACAGGAGGCGGACATGACGGCGAGGCCGGCGACGAGCGCCGGCTTGCGCCCGATGCGGTCGATCAGCGTGCCGACGACGAGAACGAGCCCGTACATGCCGAGCACGTGCGCCCCGATCACCGGGAACACGTCCGACTGGTGATGCTGATGGTGGTCGACGATCACGTACCCGGAGAGGTTCATCACCGCCACCATCACCGAGAAGCTCGCGAGCGCGGCGACGAGCGCCGGGGCGACGCCCGGCCGGCGCACGAGCACGCGCAGCGGGGTCGCGGACGCGGGTGCGGCGGCGCGCGCTGGCGGCGTGATCAGCTCCGCGATCCGGCGCGGGTCGGGCCGGACGCAGAGGACGAGCGCGAGGCCCGCGAGCATGAAACCCGACGAGGCGAACCAGGGGACCGCGAGCTCCCCCGGCGCAAGGTGGCGTCCCGCGAAGATCGGGCTGAAGACGGCGGGGCCGAGGATCGCCCCGAACACGGCCCCGACGAGGACGTAGGCGATGCCGCGGGCCCGGCGCGACGGCTCGACGAGGTCACCGCCGGCGGCGCGGACGAGGCCGACCGTGCCCTGCGCCGCGCCGAGGGCGACGAAGCCGATCAGCACCAGCGCCACCGAGACGGTCCGGGCGCCGAGCCCGGTCACGATCGCGCCGGACGCGCCGATCGCGAACCCTGCGGCGATCACCGGCACCCGGCCGAAGCGGTCCATCGCGCGCCCGGCCGGCCCGGCCGCCAGCGCCGCCGAGACGAGGAAGATGGCCGGCCCGAGCCCGAGCAGCCCCTCGACGCCGGTCACGAGCACGAACGTGAGCGCGGAGATCGCCGCGACGAGCTGGAACATGCCCGACTGCGCCGTCATGCAGAGGGCGAGGAGGACCGTGTTGCGGCGAATGTGGAGGTCGGCGGCGGGTGGGGGCATCTAGTCCCCGACACCTTGGCAGGTCCTGGCGGGGAACCGCCTGCACGTGGACGACGTGCCGGCGCTCGGCTGGCGGCTCGGCACGAGCGCGTTCCCCCACCTCGGGCCGCGACTCGAGCTCCTGCGTGCCAGATGGGCTCACTTCGACGACCCTGGGCGCACGCCGGCGTCGCCGCCACGATCCCCGCGGCGATCGCGAACCCGCGCCCGCGTTTTGCATACTGTACGGTGATCGCGTGGCGGGGATCGTCGGGGACGGGAGCGGCCCTCTCACGAGGAGCGCGAGCGCCGTTGCGACCGAGCTCATCCGGGCCGCCGTGATCGACGGGCGGCTCGAGCCGGGGCAGCGGCTCAAGGAGGAGGAGCTCGCGCGGGAGCTCGGGATCAGCAGGACTCCCGTGCGGGAGGCGCTGCTCGTGCTCCAGACGGAGGGGCTGCTCGAGTCCGCTCCGAATCGCGGCGCGACCGTGCGCACGTTCGAGGCCGACGACCTCGACGACCTCTACCAGCTGCGCGCCGTCCTGGAAGGGTTCGCGGCGCGTCGCGCGGCCGCGCGAATCACCGATGCCGAGCTGGCGCTGCTCTCGGAAAGCAACGAGCGGTTCGTCCGGCTCCGCGACGCGGACGAGATCGCCGACCTCGTCCGGGAGAACGTCCGCTTCCACGACGCGATCCTGGCAGCGGCCGGAAGCGAGCGACTGACCCAGCTCGTGCGGGGCGTGATCCAGCTCCCGCTCGTCTACCGCTCCTACTTCTGGTACTCGCCCGAGCAGAAGCTGATCTCGGAGCACTACCACCGCCAGCTGACCGCGGCACTCGCCGTCCGTGACGCCGAGCGCGCCGAGCTCGTGATGAAGGAGCACGTGCTCGAGGCCCGGGATTTCCTGGTCGCGCGGCTGCGCGGTGGCGAGCAGGGGGCCGGGGCGACGTGAGCGGGGCTGCTGCCGGCGCCGGGCCCGGTCCGCTCGCGGGTGTTCGGATTGTCGAGCTCGGTCAGCTTCTCGCCGGCCCGTTCACGGGACGGCTGCTCGGCGACCTGGGCGCCGAAGTGATCAAGGTGGAGCCGCCGGGGCAGCCCGACCCGATCCGGGAGTGGGGGAAGGCGCGGTATCGGGGGCGGTCGCTGTGGTGGCCGGTGCAGTCGCGCAACAAGAAGTGCGTGACGCTGAACCTCCGCACCGAGCGGGGGCAGGAGCTCCTGGTCGAGCTGGTCAAGCACGCCGACGTGCTGACCGAGAACTTCCGGCCGGGGACGCTCGAGAAGTGGAACCTCGGCTGGGAGCGCCTGAGCGAGGCGAACCCGCGCCTCGTCTTGTGCCGGGTCTCCGGCTACGGGCAGACGGGCCCGTACGCGAAGCGTGCCGGCTTCGCCTCGGTCGCCGAGGCGATGGGCGGGATCCGCCACATCAACGGGTTTCCGGATCAGCCGCCGCCGCGCATGCACATCTCGCTCGGCGATTCCCTGGCGGCCATGTTCGCGGCGCAGGGCATCCTCGCGGCCCTCTACTGGCGGGACGCGCTCGGCGGCGGCCGGGGCCAGGTGGTGGACGTGTCGCTGCTCGAGTCGAGCTTCGCGCTGCTCGAGAGCATCGTGCCCGAGTACGACCGTCTCGGCATCGTACGGGGGCCGCAGGGTACGAACCTGAAGGGGATCGCCCCGTCGAATATCTTCCGCTCGCGGGACGGCAAGTGGATCGTGATCGCCGCGAACGGCGAGAACGTGTTTCGGCGCCTCTGCGTGGCAATCGGGCGCCCGGAGCTGGCCGACGACCCGCGCTTCGCGACCCACCTCGCCCGCGGGGAGCACCAGGACGAGATCGAGGGGATCGTCGCCGCCTGGGCGGCCGAGCGGGACGCCGGCGAGATCGACAGCGTCCTCAACGAGGCGGGGGTGATCTGCGGGCCCGTCTACACGATCGCGGACATCTTCGCCGACGAGCACTTCCGCGCCCGCGAGATGCTCGTCGAGCACGAGGATCCCGAGTTCGGCGAGTACCTCGGTCCGGGGATCGTCCCGAAGCTGTCGGAGACACCCGGCGCCGTCCGCTGGTCCGCGACGTGGGAGGAGGGGAGCCACAACGGCGAGGTCTACGGCGATCTGCTCGGGCTCTCCGACCAGGAGTTGGCCGCGCTGAAAGGGGAGGGTGTGGTGTGAGCGCGATCACGATCTGCGACGTCGGGCCCCGGGACGGGCTCCAGAACGACCCGAAAGCGCTCGCGCCGGCGGTACGTGCGGAGCTCGTGAACCGGCTCGCCGGTGCGGGGCTGCCACGCGTCGAGGCGGTCAGCTTCGTCAACCCGGCCCGCGTCCCGCAGATGGCGGGCGCCGAGGAGGTCGTGGCGGCGATCGAGCGTCGCGGCGGAGTCGTCTACGCCGGGCTCGTCCTCAACGACCGCGGCTACGAGCGCTTCCGGGCGACCGCGCTCGACGAGGCGCACTTCGCGTACGCGGCCACGGACAGCTTCAACGGGAAGAACCAGGGCGCGACCGTGGCCGAGTCGGTCGAGGCGGCGGCACGGATCGTCGGGCGCGCCCACGCCGACGGGCGGCGAGCGACCGTCACGATCGGGGTCGCATTCGGCTGCCCGTTCGAGGGCCGGGTCGAACCCGGACGCGTGCTCGAGCTTGCCGGCGCGGCCGTGGACGCCGGCGCGGACGAGGTCGTCTTCGCCGACACGATCGGCGTCGGCGTGCCCCGCCAGGTACGCGAGCTCGTCCGCGGCGGCGTCGAGCTCGGCCGGCCGATCGGGCTGCACCTGCACAACACGCGCAACACCGGGCTCGCGAACGCGCTCGCCGGCGTCGAGGCGGGCGCGTCCCTGCTCGACGCCTCCGTCGGGGGCGTCGGCGGCTGCCCGTTCGCTCCCCGCGCGACCGGGAACATCTGCACCGAGGATCTCGTCTATCTTCTCCACGGAGAGGGCGTCGAGACGGGGATCGACCTCGACGAGCTGATCGACGTCGCCCGCTGGCTCGAGGGAGTGCTCGGGCGGCAGCTCGAAGGGCAGGTCTATCGCGCCGGCTCGTTCGCGCCGGTCGCCGGCTGAGAAAGGGAGGGCGAATGGCGTACGGACTCGGCGTGGACGTCGGGGGCACGTTCGACGGGGGCGCCGTCCGGCTCGACGGGGTGCTGGAGCTCGCCGCTCATGCTGGTTCGTGACCGCGGAGATTTCTGGCAGCTCGTTCGGCAGCCCGACCACGCCGATCTGTCGGGGCAGTTCGCGCGCGCGTGGGGCGGCGACCTGTCGCCGCCGCCGCGTCCCGGTCCGCTTGCGCTCGCCGCGACCCGCCACGACGACGGCTGGGCGGTCTACGACCGCCGGCCCTGCTGGGACGCCGAGAAGGGCCGGCCGCGCAACTTCCTCGACGTGCCGGTACTCGCCCACCTCGCCTTCTACCGCGCGTGCATCAGGGTCGTCTCGGACGAGGATCCCTACGCCGGCGCGCTCGTCGCGATGCACGGAGCCGGGATCTACAACGGGCGCTACGGCACGCAGCCCGGGCTCCCGCTCACGTTCGCGGACGCCGCCCGGGTCGAGATCGACGCGTTCGTCGCCGAGCAGGAGGCCGCCTCTCGCGCCGCCTGCGCGCGGCTCGGTATCGCCGCCGCGGCGCGCTGGCACGATTACGTACTCCTCCAGGCCTACGATCGGCTCTCGCTGGCGTTCTGCCTGCGCGAGTGGGAGTCATCCGATGCGCAGCCCGAGCCGCTCGGGCCGCTGCCGGGGGAGGGCGGCGGCGGGACGGAGCTGCGGATCGAGCCGCTCGGGCCGTGGCGCGTGCGGATCGACCCGTATCCGTTCAGCGACCGCCCGGCCCGCTTCACGCTCGTGCGCAAGCTGCTTCTGTGCGCGCCGTTTTCCGGTAACGAGGACTTCCGGGCCGCCTACTTCGGCACGAGAGCGGAGCTCGTCGAGATCAGGGCCGAATGACCGGGGCGGGATCGTGTGACGCCGGAGTGCTGTGCGAAAGGCTGTTGACGTGGATTCCGCCGTTTTGTATACAGGGCGGTACGCAGTCGATGCCAGGCCGCTCGGCGTGACGCGGTTCGCGCGGAGGGGAGGAGGGGACTACAGGCGATGAGGAATTGGACGGAGCAGGACCGCGATCGGCTCGAGCGCGAGCTGGACGACGAGCTGAAGACGCGGGGCCTCACCCGGCGCGACCTGATCAAGGGCGGCATGGGGATGGCCACCCTGCTGGGCCTCGGTGCGCTGTTCGCCGCGTGCGGTGGCGACGGCGGCGACCGGGAGAGTGGGTCAGCGGCGAGAGCGCCGACGGGAACACGCTCGTCACAAGGACGGGCGCGGAGCGGCTCGTGAGCTGCGCCCGGGTCGGGGAGGCGGCCACGAGCCGGGAGCGATGAGCTGCGCGCGGGCGCACGATCTTCGCGTGCGTCCGATCCGGGCGCAGTACGCGGACGCCGTCCCGCTCGAGGACGCGCTCGCCTACGTGGCGAGCGTTTCCCGCCGGCCGGCGGCGGGCGCGTGATAGTCGTCGTCCTGCCGGGCGACTGCATCGGCCCGGAGATCACAGCGGAGGCGACGCGCGTGCTGCTCGCGCTCGTGCCCGGGCTCGAGCTCGACGAGCGCCCGTTCGGTGCCGCGGCGATCCGCGCGGGCGGCAACCCGCTTCCCGCCGCCACGCTCGAGGCCTGCCGCGGGGCCGACGCCGTGCTGAAGGGGCCGATCGGCGACCCGGCGCTCGACGCCGCGGGCGTCCGCCCCGAACAGGGGCTGCTGCGCCTGCGCAGCGCCCTCGACGTCTACGCGAACCTGCGTCCGGCCCGGCGGGGAGAGATCGACCTCCTGATCGTGCGGGAGCTCGTGGGCGGCCTCTACTTCGGCGCGAAGGGCGTGCGGGCGGACGGGACCGCGTTCGACACGTGCGAGTACCACCCGGCCCAGGTCGAGCGGATCGCCCGGCGCGCGTTCGAGCTGGCGCGGCGGCGCCGGGGCCGCGTCACCTCGGTCGACAAGGCAAACGTGCTCGAGACGTCGCGGCTGTGGCGGCGCGTCGTCGGCGAGGTCGCGGCCGGCTACCCGGACATCGCGCTCGACCACATGCTCGTCGACAACTGCGCGATGCAGCTCGTCCAGGCGCCCGCGCGCTTCGACGTGATCCTGACCGAGAACATGTTCGGGGACATCCTCTCGGACGAGGCCTCGGCCGTCACCGGCGGGCTCGGCCTCGCCGGCTCCGCGAGCCTCGGCGACGCCGGCCCCGGGCTGTTCGAGCCGGTGCACGGCTCCGCCCCCGACATCGCCGGCCGGGGCATCGCGAACCCGGCCGGGATGCTGCGCTCGGCGGCGCTCCTGCTCGAGCACGGGCTCGGGCTCGGGGAGCAGGCGCGGCGTCTCGACTCGGCGCTCGACCGGGCGCTCGCCGCGGCCCCGCCCGTCGACCAGGGCGGCAGCGCGACGACGCGCGAGGTCGGCGACGCCGTGCTCGCCGCCCTCTGACGGCCGGCGGCTGGCCGCCGACCCCCCGCCTGTGGGATGATTCTTCGGTGCGGCTGGCGGAGAGGATCCACATCGTCGGCTCGGGCAGCCTCGGCTTCGACCTGACCGATCCCTTCGATTGTCACGTCTACCTCCTCGACGGGGGAGAGGAGCTCGCGCTCGTCGACGTCGGCTCGGGGATGGGCGCGGAGGCGATCCTCGAGCGCGTCCGCGAGGACGGCTTCGATCCGGCGCGGATCCGCCACCTGATCCTGACCCACGCCCACGGCGACCACGCGGGCGGGGCGGCCCGGATGCGCCGCCTGCTCGGCGAGCGGCCCGCCGTCTACATCTCGGCGGAGACGGCCCGCTACCTGCGCGAGGGGGACGAGGAGGGCACGTCGATCACGGTCGCGAAGACGGCCGGGATCTACCCACCCGACTACCGCTACGAGTCCTGCCCGGTCGACGTCGAGCTCGTCGCGGGCGCCCGCGTGCGCGTGGGGGAGCTCGAGCTGTCCGTGCTCGACACGCCGGGCCACTGCGACGGGCACGTGTCGCTGCTCCTGGAGCACGACGGGCGACGCGCCCTGTTCGCCGGCGACGTCGTCTTCTTCGGGGGCAAGGTCATGCTCCAGGCGATCCACGACTGCCGCCTCGACCGCCTGATCGCGTCGCTGCGCTCGCTGCGCGGCCTCGGGGTCGACGCGCTACTCCCCGGCCACATGAACGTGTGCCTCGCCGGTGGACAGCGCCACATCGAGCGTGCCAACGAGGTGCTCGATCGGCTGCTCGTCCCCGAGCAGATGGTTGGGGCGTGGTGAGCGAGTCCGGGCAGGAGTGGCGCGGCAAGCTCGGGCAGATGAGCCCCGAGGATCTCGACGCGTTCCTCGAGCGCGGGCTCGTGATGCGGCTCGGCTGCCTCGACGCCGACGGTTTCCCCTACGTGGTGCCGGTCTGGCACGAGTGGTCGGGTGGCCGCTTCTGGGTGATCCCCCGCGCGCGCTCCGAGTGGGCCTTCCACCTCGAGCGGGACGGTCGGGTCGGATTCGTGATCGACCTGCTCGACACGCTCGAGAAGGTGATCGGCCGCGGCCGGGCGGAGCTCGTCGAGCGCCCGAACACGGGCGGGCGCTGGGTCGAGATCGCGACCCGGATGTCGGTGCGCTACCTGGGGCCGAACGGCCCCTCCTACCTCGAGTCCACGCTCGACCAGCCGCGCTGGCTGTTCTCGATCGAGCCCGAGACGATGAGGACGTGGCAGGGTGTCGGCTGGGCGCGCCGCTACTGGGTCGAGGACACGGGCGGCCCCGGGTTCGAGGAGGCGCACGGCCTCGGCACGTAGGGGCGGGACCTGTCCCGCCCGAAACGGCGCGAGCACCGGGCAACGAGACGGGTTGCGGGCCGGACCGGTCCGGCTCCTACGGCTCGAGCCAGGCGTTCTCACGGTAGCGCTGCTCCTCCTCGGGCGGGTAGCAGCGAAGGCCGGGCCGCTCGCGGTCGGTGGCGGCGCCGCTGTCGAGCAGCGCGATGCAGTAGGGGACGAGGTGCGGGTCGCCGAAGTTGACCGTGCAGCGGTACGAGGTCGCGCCCTCGAGCTCGAGGCCGCTGTCGAGGCAGGCGATCGATCTGATCGACAGGTCGCGGGCCTCGAGGCGCTCGCGCAGCGCGGCCGCGGCCGCCCCGGGCGTGTCAGCGTGCCCGCCGCAGGCGGCGACCACGGCGAGCAGCGCGGCCGCGAGGAGAGCGGCCCGGCAGCTCATGCGACCCCGCCGCGGTTGACGGCCGCGACGCCGACCACGGCCAGCGCCATTCCGGCGAGGACGACGCTTTCGGGGACATTGCCCCGGGCGAGCTCGACGAGCACGGCGACCGCGGGAACGAGAAACAGCGTCGCCGTGATCCGCGTCGCGGACAGGCGCCTGAGCGCCGCGTAGAAGGCGATCATCGCGACCGCCGAGACGCCTGCCGCGAGCCAGGCGACCGAGGCCCACAGCTCGCCCGATGACCACTCGGTGGCGCCCGCCCCCTCGAGCCCGAGGCCGAGCGCGGCCAGCACCACTGCCCCCGTCAGGTACTGCGCCGCGGCAAAGCCGATCATCTCGAGCCCGGGCCGGCGCTCGAGCAGCCACTTGACGACGAGCGTTCCCGCGGCCCAGCCCGCTGCCGAGACGAGGCTGAGCGCGACCCCGAGCGCGAGGTCGCCCCGGCCGTCCCCGACGCCGAGCTGGGGCCAGACCATCAGCACCACGCCCGCGAAGCCCACGGCGACTCCCGCCGCTGCGAGCGGCGAGACCCGCTCGCCGAGCACGATCCGGGCGAAGACGAGGACGAAGAACGGAGCCGTGTTCGTCAGCACGGCGGCGTTGCCGGCGCCGGCGAGGCTGACTCCGGCCGTCAGCGTCGCGACGAAGACGACGACGATCAGGAGCCCCGACGAGAACGCCCACCAGAGCTCGCGCCCCCGGGGCAGCCGTGAGCCGGCGAGCGCCGCCACCGCCAGGAGCAGGAGCCCCGCCGGCGCCGTCCTCACCGCCGAGAAGACGAGGTCGCTCGAGTGCCGGGCGCCGACGTCCGTGGCGACGTAGGCGGTCCCCCAGAGCAGGATCGGCGTCGCGACGAGCGCGGCCGTGCCCGCGCCCATCCACCGGTCGGCGGCCTCAGGGGGTGAGGACAACTTTCGTCGCCTCGCGGGCGTCGAACAGGCGGTAGGCCTCGGCCGCGTCGGCGAGCGGGAGCCGGTGCGTGACGATCGCCGCCGGGTCGATCGCGCCGGCGGCGAGCAGTTCGAGCAGCCGCACCCGGTCGTTCGTCGGGTCGCCGATCGTGAACCTGAGCGTGAGCTCGTGCTCGAACATGTGCAGGTTGTCGAGCGGGTAGTCGGGCTCGAAGTGCGCGCCCACGACCGAGACGGTGCCGCGGCCGCGGGCGAGGCGGAGCGCCGCGTCGAGCGCTTCCTGCGAGCCGGCCGCCTCGATGACGACATCGGCGCCGAGCCCGCCCGTTGCCTGCGCGACCCCGTCCGCCGCCTGCTCCGGGTCGAGCGCCTCCGCGCCGAGCGAGGCGGCGAGCGCGCGCCGGGTCTCGATCCCGTCCACCGCGAGCACGCGGGCGCCGTGGTGGACGGCGGCGAGGATCGCCATCAGCCCGACCGGCCCGCAGCCGACGACGCAGACCGTGTCGCCCGCCTCGACACCGCCACGCACGACGGCGCCCCAGCCGGTGGGGAGGATGTCCGCGACGAAGACCCCGGCCTCGTCGGAGACGGAGTCGGGGAGCGGCTCGAGCACGAGGTCGGCGCGCGGGATCCGCACCAGCTCGGCCTGCCCGCCGTCGAGCCTCGGATAGACGCCCGAGTAACCGAACAGCGAGCGGCCCTCGCACTGGGTCGGGAGGCCGAGCCGGCAGTACGCGCACGTCCCGTCCCGGGTCATCGACCCGTTGACGACGCGCTGGCCGGGCAGGATCCGCTCGACCGCGGGCCCGACCTCGCGGACGATCCCGACGAACTCGTGCCCGAGCACGGTGCCGGGCTCGAATCCGGGCGTTAGCCCGTGGTAGGGGAACAGGTCGGCGCCGCAGATCGCGGTCGCGGTCACCTCGACGATCGCGTCCCCCGGCTCGAGCAGGGTGGGACCGTCGACCTCGTCAACGCGGACGTCGCCGGGCCCGTGCAGAACGACGGCTCTCACGCGAGCTCCTCGAGCTCGACCAGGAAGCCATCCGGGTCGCGGACGAAGAACCGGTGGCCGCCCCAGGGCGGCGAGAAGAGCGGAGCGACGAAGTCGGCGCCGGCGGCCTCGAGAGCCGCGTGGGCGGCGCGGGCGTCGGCCACCTCGAGCACGAGCATGGCGGCCGGCCGGGTCGGGTCGGCGGGCGCTGCCAGCACCACGTCGTGGTCCGGCGACCTGTGGCCCTGCTCGGCGAGCGACAGCCGTGTGCCAGCGAGCGAGAGGATCGCGTACGGCGGGTCGTCGAACGTCGCGTCGACCCGGAAGCCGAGCAGATCGCGGTAGAACGCGAGCGAGCGCTCGGCGTCGGCGACGGCGAGGATCGCGCCCGCGCGGGTGACGTCGATCGCGGCCATCAGTTATGGGTCATCCCGGCGTCGGCCACGAGCATCTGCCCGGTGACCCAGCCGGCCTCCTCGGAGAGCAGGAACGCGACCGACGGCGCGATGTCGGAGGGCTCGCCGCGGCGCGGGATGCACTGGAGCATCTGCACGAACTCGAACGCCTCCTTGTGCGGGCTCGCGAGCGCACCCTCCGACGCCGTCAGGCCGGGCGCGACCGAGTTGACGGTGATGCCGTGCTTGCCGATCTCGCGTGCGAGCGCCCGCGTGAACGCGAGCACACCGCCCTTCGAGGCGACATAGTGGGCGAGGTTCGGCGTGCCGGCGAGGACGACGTTCGAGCAGATGTTGACGATCCGCCCGTACCCGGCCTCCCGCATGGGCCCGTAGACGGCGCGGTTCACGAGATACGTCCCGTCGAGGTTGACGGACATGATCCGCCGCCACTCCTCGAAGTCGATGTCGTCCCACGCCGTGAACGGGACGACCGCCGCGACGTGCGCAAGCGCGTCCACCTTGCCGTGCGCGGTCAGCGTCTCGTCGACGAGACGCTGCACGTCGTCGGGCCGCGAGACGTCCGCCCGGGTCGCGGTCGCGCCCGGGAGCTCCGCCGCGGCCTGCCCGGCACCGTCGCCGTTCTGGTCGGCGCAGACGACCGTCGCGCCCTCCGCGGCCAGCTTCCGCGCGACCGCGCGCCCGATGCCCTGCGCGGCGCCCGTGACGATCGCGACCCTTCCTTCCATCTTGCCCATCGTCGCCTCCTCGCTGATAGCCGGGCGAGGCAGGCCTCGCCCCTACGTGGATGGGGTCGTTACACGTCGTAGCAGTCGGGAGCGTGGCGGTAGGTGTGCCACGCGTCCATGTCGTGGGAGAAGTACACGTCGGCGCCGTGCCCCTCGGCAAGCGCCTTGATCCGACGGATCGAGCGCACCCCGGCCACCGGATCGATGTGGAAGCCCGGCTGGATGCCTTTGCCGTAGGCCTCCTGGTTGTAGACGACGTCGAACGCGAACAGCATCGGCTTCGCCCCCGAGGCCGGCTCGGCGAGCAGCGAGTAATGGCCGACGGTGTGCCCCGGCGTCTCGTACAGCGTGAGGCCCGTCGCGAGCTCGAAATCCCCGCTGACGGGAACGAGGCTCGCGCCCTCGTGGTCCCAGGTGCGGTCGGAGTAACCGAGGTGCTCGAACGGCTCGCAGTTGCGCGCCTGCGCGATCTCGCGTGCGTGGACGAGGTTCCTGATCCCGGTGCCGGCGAAGTGCTTGTTGCCGCCGACGTGGTCGAAGTGCAGGTGCGAGTTGACGAGCGCCGTCACGTCCGCCGGGCGGAAGCCGCACAGCTCGAGCTGGGCCGGGATCGTCTGCTCCGGCGTCTGCTCGGGCAGCTCGAAGGGGAGCACGCGGTTCGTGTGCTCGAGATCGAAGCCGGTATCGAACAGGAACAGGCCCTCGTCGTGCTCGATCAGGAGCCCGTAGGAGGGGATCCGAACGGCCGTGCCGCCGCCGATGTTCCACTGGAGTTGGGCGTGGTCGATCACGATCGAGCCGTTGTCGAGGAACCAGATCTTCACAGCGAACCCCCTCCCGTCTAGGTCTCGAGCGCCTTGCGCACGGCGACGAGCTTCGCAGCCCGCCGCGCGCGCAGCTCGGTGACCTGCTCCGGCGTGTAGTCGTAGATGCCGCCGCCGGTCTTCATGCCGAGGCGGCCCTGGTCGATCAGCTCGCGGATCGTCGAGGAGACCTCGCCCGAGGTGGAGAGATCCCCGTTCAGGTACGAGCCGACCGCGTTGTAGATGTCGAGGCCGGCCATGTCGAGCAGCTCCATCGGGCCGATCACGGCGAGCTTGTAGCCGATCCCCCACCTGACGTTGAGGTCGAGCCCCTCGGGGTCGATGATGCCGCGGTCGACGAGGTCGAGGCACTCGCGCATGATCGCGTAGAGGATCCGGTTCTCGACGAAGCCGGGCACCTCGCGCTCGACGACCGGGTGGTAGCCGACCCCCCGCACGAGCTCGCAGGTCGCGTCGACGATGCTCTGCGCGGTGCGCTCCCCCGGGATCACCTCGATCATCGGGATCAGGTGCGGCGGGTTCGACCAGTGCATGCCGACGACGCGCTCCGGGCTCGAGCAGGCCTCGGCGATCTTCGTGATCGGGATCCCCGATGTGTTCGACGCGAGGATCGCGTCGGCCGCGACGTGTTGCTCGAATGCCCGGAACACCTCGTGCTTCAGCTCGAGCCGCTCGGGGACGGCCTCGATCACGATCCCGGCGCCGGCGAGCGCGGCCGCGAGGTCGGTCTCGAAGCGCAGCGAGCCGCCGGCGACGGAGGGCGTCTCGAGCCGGTCGAGCACCCCCTGCGCGAGCTTGGCGCCTTCCTTGGCCCGCTCGAGCTGCTCGGCGCTCACGTCGTAGAGCGCCGTCACGAGTCCGGCCCGGGCGAGCACCGCCCCCATGCCGGGGCCCATCGTGCCGGTGCCGATCACGGCTGCACGCTTCAGCTCAGCCACCTGTCGCCTCCTTCTCGAGTTCTCTGATGCGCCGCCAGACGCGCTCCGGCGTCAGCGGCAGCTCGGTCATCGGCACCCCGGCGTCGGCCAGGGCGTTCACGATCGCCGCCGGGATCGCGGCCAGGGCGCCCTCGCCGCATCCCTTGGCCCCGTAGGGGCCGGGGCCGTCGCCGTTCTCGACGACGATGCACGTCATCTCGGCGGGCATGTCCCGGAGGGTCGGGATGCGGTACTCGAGCAGGTCGCCGTTCGCGAGCTGCCCGTCGATCCAGAGCATCTCCTCGAACAGCGCGTTGCCGATCCCCTGGAGCGTTGCGCCCTCGTCCTGGCGCTCGACCAGCTTCGGGTTGATCGCGCGGCCGACGTCGGCCACGGTCGCCGTGCGCAGCACGGTCACGACGCCCGTCTCGGGGTCGATCTCGACCTCCGCCGCGCCGACGCAGACCTCCCAGAACACGGGCCCTTCCGCGTACGACCCCGTCCCCCGGGGGCGGACCTCGCCGACGCCGATCAGCTCCCCGCCCGCGAAGCCGAAGTGGCGGCGCATCAGCGCGACGTACTCGTCGGGGTCGGGGTCGCTGCCGGCGATCCGGGCGAGTTGGTCGCGCACGTCGCGGGCGGCCCTCTGGACGGCGAGGCCCGCGAGCGTGGTCGAGCGGCTCGCGCCGGTCG
The DNA here is from genome assembly GCA_023382435.1 of Thermoleophilia bacterium. GTDB lineage: Bacteria > Actinomycetota > Thermoleophilia > Gaiellales > Gaiellaceae > JAHDVS01. The sequence continues at coordinate 15,809 of JAHDVS010000007.1, read as the reverse complement.
AGCGGTCGTACGGGGTGTAGCGGGTGTCGGCGCCCTGCACGCGGACGCGCTCGAGCGGCAGCCCGAGCTCCTCGGCCGCGATCTGCGCCATCACGGTCCGCGCCCCCTGCCCTTTCTCGGTCGTGCCGACGAGGACGACGGCGATCCCGTCCGACTCGAGCCGCACGGTCGCGTTCGACACCGGGTGGGCGCCGGCCGCGAGCAGCCCGACCGAGAGGCCGCGGCCGCGCCAGCGCTGTCTCGGCCTGCCCCAGCCGATCGCCTCGGCGACCTTCTCCACGTCGCCGATGAGGTCGGCGTCGAGTGGCTTGCCGCCGGCGCGCAGCTCCTCGCCTGTCACGCAGAGGTTCTGCCGGCGCAGCTCGAGCGGGTCGAGGCCGCAGCGGCGCGCCACCTCGTCGACCTGCGACTCGCCGATCCACTGCACGTGGGTGGCGCCGAACGCCCGGTACGACCCGGAAGGGGAGGTGTTCGTGTAGACGCAGGCGGCGTCGACGCGGTAGGCGGCCCAGCGGTAGGGCCCGGGCGCGGCGTCGCCGCCGGTCGCCGTCACGCGCGGGCCGTTGTCCGCGTACGCGCCCGTGTCGAGCCAGAGCTCGACCTCGCGGCCGAGCAGGCGCCCCTCGGCGGTCGCAGACGTGCGCATGCGACAGCGCAGGCCGTGGCGGCGCGTCGTCAGCATCGCCTCGTCGACGCGGTTTCGGATCCGCACCGGGCGGCCGGCCTTGCGGGCGACGGCGACCGTGATCGGCTCCATCTTCGTGTACGACTTCGAGCCGAAGCCGCCGCCGAGGTAGGGCACGATCAGCCGCACCCGGTGCAGCGGCAGCCCGAACAGGTCGGCGAGCTCCGCCCGCACGAGAAACGGGTGCTGGCAGGAGGCCCAGACGGTGATCTCGTCGGGACGGTGCTCCGCGATCACCGTGTGCGTCTCGAGGGCGTACTGGTAGACGGCCGGGAACGTGTACTCGCCCTCGACCACGACGTCCGCGTGCGCGAACGCGGCCTCGATCTCGCCGCGGTCGATGTGGTAGCGGTAGCAGACGTTCCCCTCGCGCTCGCCGAGCTCGCCGAGGCCGTGGAAGAGGCCGGCGCGCTGCGGGCCCTCGTGGAGCAGCGGGGCGTCCGGCGCAAGCGCCTCCTCGATCGTCACCGCCGCGGGCAGCTCCTCGTACTCGACGTCGATGAGCGCGAGTGCGGCCTCGGCGGTCGCCTCGTCCTCCGCCGCCACGACCGCCACCGGCTCGCCCGCGAAGCGGACGCGGTCGATCGCGACGATCGGGCGGTCCTTCAGCGCATGGCCGTAGAGGGGGCTCGGCAAGTCGAGCAGGTCGCGTCCCGTGAGGACGCAGACGACGCCGGCAAGCCGCTCGGCCCGCGAGGCGTCGAGGGAGACGATGCGGGCGTGGGGGAGGGGCGAGCGCATGACCTTGCCGTGGAGCATCCGCCCGACGTCGAGGTCGCCGGTGAAGCGGGCCTGGCCCCGCAGCTTCTCGCCGGCGTCGACCCGCTCGAGCGGCAGCCCGACGGCGGTACCTGCCCGCGTTGCGGTCTCGACCTTGGTGCTCACGGGTTGCCCGTCCCCGCCAGCTCGCGGACGGCCTCGACGATCGCCTTGTAGCCGGTGCAGCGGCAGAGGTTCCCTGCCAGGTTGCGCCGGATCCCGTCCTCGGTGGCGAGCGCGCCCTCGGCGAGCAGGGCGTGGATCGTCAGCACGAGCCCGGGCGTGCAGTAGCCGCACTGGACCGCGGCGTGCCGGGCGAACGCCCGCTCGATCGCGGCGAACTCGTCCCGCTCCGCGAGGCCCTCGATCGTGAGCACGTCGCGGCCGTGCGCCTCGACGGCAAGCGTGCAGCAGGAACTGACGGGCAGCCCGTCGAGGAGGACGGTGCAGGCGCCGCAGACCTGGACGTCGCAGGAGCGCTTCGTGCCGGTCAGCCCGAGATCGTCGCGCAGGAAGTCGAGCAGGAGCTGCTGCGGCTCGAGACGTGCCGCGACCGGCCTCCCGTTGACGATCAGCTCGATCTCCATCAGCTCGCGAGCCCCGCCCCGCCGCGTTGCAGCCGGCGGATCCAGGCCGCCCAGTACTCATCGACCAGGCCGTTGTTGTACTTCTCCGGGAGCATCCGCGCGGCGGTCTCCCGGTGAATCGGCGCGAGCGGGCCGAGCGAGGCCGCGATCGCCTGGAGGCGCACCGCCCGCTCGAGCGTCACGGCCGTCAGCACTGCCCAGGCGACGTCCTGGCCGACGACGAGCACCCCGTGGTTTCGCAAGAGCACCGCGCGGCCGGAGCCGAGCGCCCTGGCCACGGCCTGGCCCATCTCCCGGCCCGTGATCAGCTCGGGCGTCTCCTCGAACACACCGAGCCCGTCGGCGAACAGCACGGCGTCGTGCGTCAAGAGCTCGAGCGGCTCCCGGCTCGCCGAGAGAGCGGTCGCGTAGGGCGGGTGGCCGTGCACGACGGCGCCGACGTCCGGGCGGGCGCGGTAGACCTCGGTGTGCAGGACGGCCTCGAGATGCATCTCGGGCGAGTCGAAGCCCTCGCCGCTCTCGAGGTCGAGCGAGATCACGTCTTCCAGCTCGACCTCGTCGAGCGCGACGCCGCGCCGCTTGATCTGGACGGACGCGCTTCCGCGCGCCCGGGCGCTGACGTGGCCGAGCGTGAGGTCGGTGTAGCCCTCGAGAGCGAGGATCCGGCAGGCCCAGGCGACCTGCTCCTGCAGGGACTGCATGGCGAGCACGCTAGCGCCGCTCGGTCGGCGGGTACTCGGGGTGGGCGAAGCCGAACACCATCACCACGTCGTCGGAGCCGGTGTTGGCCACGGCGTGCCAGACCCCGGGCGGGATGAAGAGCGCGTCGCCCGCGGCGAATCGCACGCTGTTCCCGTCGTCGAGCCGCAGCTCGCCGCTGCCCGAGACGACGTATGCGACCTCCTCCGCCTCGTGCCGCACGTCGCCGAGCACGGTGCCGGGCGTGAACACCGAGGTGCCGAGCGATGCGGTGTTGCCTTCGACTCGCCCCGTCGTGACGAGCATCCGGCTCCAGCTCCCACCGGGAAGCTCGAGCGGGTCGACATCGCCGGCGTTGACGACCGTGACCGGGCTCACAGGACCCACGCGCCGTCCCTGAGGATGTAGGTGCCGTCGTCGACGATCTGCATGGTCGCGTCGAGGAACACCCCGTCGAGGTGGAGCGAGCTCGAGTTGAGGCCGCCCGGGTAGGCGTTGTGGTTGTCGCCGAGCGCGAGGTGGACGGTGCCGATCCTCCCCTTCTCGGACGGGGAGCCGAAGGGGGCCTTCTCGCTCGTTCCGAACGCGAACTCGCCGACGACGTCGGCGTTCTCGACTCCGGCGATCGCCTCGCGCAGGCGCTTCGCCTCCTCGCCGCCCTCGATCGCGACGCAGCGACCGCCCTCGAGCGTCCAGCGGATCGGCTCCTGCACCTGTCCGGGCAGGCCGATGCCGAGCATCACGCCGTCCACGACCGCGGTGCCGTGCGTGAAGTCCTCGACGGCCGCGAACGCCACCTCCGCCCAGAGCGGTACGGGGCCCATCATCTGGCCGCGCTCCTTGACCGGCGTCACCTCGAGCGCGGGCCGCCCCTCGATCGAGACGGTGAAGTCGGTGCCGCGAGCGGTCGTGACGCGCACGTGCCGCTTGCCCTCGAGCGCGGCGATCGCGTCCTTGGCGCGCCGTGTCGCCTCCCTGATGTGCTCGACCGTCAGGTTCCAGCCGCCCATCCCCTCCTCGACGGAGGCGATCTTGCCGTTGGCGGCGCAGGTCTCCTTGACCGCTGACACGTGCGCGAAGCGGTTTGCCCACTCGAGGTTCGTGATGATGATCACCTCGTCGGAGCCGACCATGGCGCGGTGGAGATTCGACGGCGGCGCCATCGGGAAGCGGACGTCCGCGAGGCCGCGGGCGACCTGGGTCTCGTTGTTCATGATCACGGGCCAGCCGCCCCGCTCGACCACCACCCGGGCGACCGCGGCTGCGTGCTCCGCGTGCGCGTCGTCGGTGATGATCGTGACAACGTCGTCCTGCTCGACCGACATGCAGACGTCGACGACGAGCGCCGCGTCCTCGAGCAGCTTCTCCGCTGTGGATCCCATCGTGCTCACCTCACTCGCTCGGCGTTGAACAGGGGCAGGATCTCTTTGGCGAAGCGTTCGACCTGCTCGAACTGGTCGATTGCGCCGAAGCGGCAGATGAAATGGTGGACGCCCGCGCCGGCGAACGTCCTCAGCCACTCCGCGATCTGCTCGGGCGTCCCGACCGGGCCCCAGTTCGAGAGATCCATCGCCCGGGAGAGCTCCGGGTAGTACATCGAGATGTACCGGTCGAACGCGCGCCGCGCCTCCTCCTCGGAGTCGCCGATGTTCATCGTCACCTGGTAGGAGACCGTGTAGTCGCTCCAGTCGCGGCCGTGGGCGGCGGCGACCTCGGCAAGCACGGCGAGCTGCTCGCCGAGCTCGCCCGGATGCTGGGCGCGGCAGCAGGTCATCCAGCCGTCGCCGAGCTCGACGATCCGCCGGCAGGCCGGCTCCATGCGCCGGCGGGCCTCGTCGGGCGGCAGCTCGCGCACGAGGCGGGGGTTGGAGACGACCCAGATCGGCGGCGGCTTCTGCACCGGCCCGAGCGGCGCCATCTCCGTCCCCGAGTAGAACGAGACGTTGTCGTACTGGAAGAACTCGCCGTCGAGCGTGACCTTTCCCTCCGTCCAGAGCGCGCGGATCGCCCGCAGGCCCTCCTCGAAGATCTTCGCGCGGCGCTTGAACTCGAGGCCGAGCGCGGCGAACTCGCGCTCCACCCCCTGCTCGGGGTTGCCGATTCCTGTGCCGAGGATCGTGCGCCCGTCGCAGAGATGGTCGAGCGTTGCCCATTCGAGCGCGAGGTAGAGCGGGTTGCGCGTCGAGGAGACCATGCAGGCGGTCCCGAGCCGCACGCGCGACGTGCGCTGAGAGATCGCCGCGAGCAGCGCGATCGGCTCGTAGCGCGGCTTCGAGAAGAGGCTGTCGCCGACCCAGACCGAGTCGAAGCCCAGCTCCTCGACGCGACCGGACAGCTCGAGCAGCATGCCCAGGCTGTAGTCGGGGGCGATCAGCGGCTCCCGATTGTTCAGGTTGACGCCGAACTCGAGCGGGCGGTCGCTGCCGCTCATCGGCCGGCCTTCGTCGTCCTCATCGAACCTCTCCCTTCGGCGGAATCGTGCGCAGGGCGAACAGCTCGTCGTCACCGGCCTCGAGGCGGCGCTGCGGCACCCGGATGTGCTCGGAGAGCAGATGAGCGGCCCGGTCGGGGTCCCCGGACGCGACCGCCCGCAGAATCGTTCGGTGCTCGGCGATCGAGCGCTTCAGGCTGCCGCGCAGCGCGAGCGAGCTGCCCCGGTAGCGGCCGAGCTGCTCGACGAGTTGGCGGTAGAGCTCCATCAGCCGACCGTTGCCGGATGCGTCCACGAACGCCCGGTGGAACTGCGCGTTCAGCTCGAAGAACCCGTCGACATCATCGCGGCCGGCGCAGTCCTGCATCTTCGCGATCAGACCCTGGAGCCGCTCGAGCAGCTCGGGTGTCGTCCGCGGCACCGCGAGGCGGATCGCGAGCATCTCGAGCGCCTCCCGCACCTGGTAGGCCTCCAGGAACTCCTGCTTCGACAGCGAGGAGACGACCGCCCCGCGCCGGGGTCGCACGGTCACGAGCCCCTCGGTGGCGAGGCGCCCGAGCGCTTCCCGGACCGGGCCGCGGCTGACTCCGAGGGACTCCGCGAGCGCGACCTCGGCGAGCTCCGTCCCCGGGGGCAGGCGGTTCGAGAGGATCTCCTGGCGGAGGAACCCGTGAACCCGCTCCCAGAGGGTCAGGTTCTCGAGCTTTCCCGAGCGCGAGCCGTCACCGGCAGCGATCTCGGCGGCGGCTCCTGCGGCCATTGCATCTCGCCTCACGACGGAGTAGAGTATCGCCCCCGATTGTGTTGAGTGTCAACAGTTTGGAGCCGACGTTTGTCCGGCAGGCCGTGAAGGCCGGCGGATCGGCGCTGCGGTGAGCGCGATCTTCGACGCCCACATGCACGTCGGCGAGTTCCCGCTGTTCGACGTGCGGCTCGACCGCGACGGCCTGGTTGAGCTGATGGCGGCGAACCGCATCGACTCGTGCCTCGTCTTCCATCCCGACAACGAGTACGTGCGGGGCGTCGTCGAGGACGTCCCCGGCGCGTACGGGCTCGTCTGGGCGAACCCGCGGCTCCCGGGCTTCCTCGGACAGGCCGAGGAGCTGCTCGATCACCCACGCTTCCTGGGCGTGAAGCTGCACCCGCTCCTCGACGGCTACCACCCGAACGACCCGATCGTGCACCCGCTTGCCGCGCTGCTCGCGGGGCGGGGACTGCCCGTGCTCGTCCACTGCGGGCATCCGATCTTCACGCTGCCCTGGTCGATCGAGGAGCTCGCCCGCTCGTTCCCGACGCTGCGCGTCGTGCTCGGTCACATGGGCCACGGGAACGTCGTCTACATCAACGCGTCGATCGACGTCGCGGAGCGCAACCCGCACGTGTACCTGGAGACGTCCGGGATGCCGATGCACACGAAGATCCGGGAGGCGGTGCGCCGCGCGGGGCCGAACCGGGTGCTCTACGGGTCGGACGCTCCTTTTCACCACCCGGAGGTGGAGATCCGAAAAGTCGAGCTATCGGGCCTCGAGCCCGATCTCGTCGAGCGCGTGCTGAGTTTGAACGGGCGCCTGCTCTTCTTCGGCGACGAGCGCGCGAGCGCGCCGGTCGGGCCGGTTCGAGGCTAGGAGGTGAGGGCACGATCGGGGAGTCGAGCGAGACGTAGGGGACGCTGGCAGCGCCAACACATGCGGCGGGGCCAGCGTCAAAGCTGTTGGGGGCCACCACGCGAGCTCCCTGTCGGGTGTCCCGCCCCGGGGTGGGGCGGCTATGTGAGGAGAGAAGGAGGGGTTGCATGAGACGGACACTGTTGGGGCCGATCGCGCGGGCCGGAGCGCTGCTCGCGCTGGTGGGGCTGCTCGGTCTCGCCGCCGCGTGCGGCGGCGACGACGAGACCGCGCCCGCGACGACGGAGACGCCGGCTGCGACCACCGAGGAGGCGCCCGCGACCACGGAAGAGGCGCCCGCGACCACGGAAGAGGCGCCGGCCACCACCGAGGAGCCGGCTGCGCCCGCGATCACGGTGATGGGCGTGGTCGCGCCCGAGAAGGCAAACGACTACGGCTGGAACCAGCAGGGCGTCGAGGGCGCACAGACGGCGGCCGACTCGATCGGGGCGGAGCTGCTCGTCGCGGACGGCGCCGGCTACGAGGACGTGACGCCGATCCTGAACCAGCTCGCAGACGACGGCGTCCAGTTCATCATCGCCCAGGCGAGCGGCTACAACACGGCCGCGCCCGAGTTCGCGCAGGCGACGGGGATCCCGGTCATCACCTACGACAAGCCGGACAACACGACGCCGGGTCTCGTCGCCGACATCTCGACGTCGAGCCAGCAGGGTGCGTACCTCGCCGGCATCCTCGCCGCGAAGATGTCGAAGACGGGCACGCTCGGGATCGTCGAGTCGGCTGACGACACGAACTGGCACAAGCAGGCCGGCGGCTTCGTCGCCGGGGCCCGCAGCGTCAACCCGGACGTCAAGGTGATCCTGACCCAGATCGGTCAGGCTGGCTACGCCGACGCGGCGGGCGGCAAGCGCGTGACCGAGAGCGTGATCGCGGGCGGCGCCGACGTGGTCTTCGGGATGGGCGACGGGTCGTCGTTCGGGATGCTCCAGGCGGTCGAGACCGCAACGCCGCCCGAGGGCGCGGACACGGTCTGGTTCATCGACGTGATCGGTGACAAGAGCTCGATCGACGAGAAGGGCGTTCTGCTCTCCTCGGTGCTCTGGGACTTCACCCAGATCTTCGAGCAGGCGCTCGCCGATATCGCCGCGGGCACGTTCGGCAACCAGGGCTACGACCTGAACGTCTCGAACGGGCTCTCGCTGCTCCAGACGGATCACATCCCCGCCGACGTCTGGGCGGAGATCGAGACGGCCGCCGCGGGCATCGCGGACGGGTCGATCGAGATCCCGCTGACGCCGGCCCTCGACGACGTGAACGCGCTGATCGGAGGCTAGTAGGCTTCGTCACGACCAGCCTCGCCCGAACGCGGAGGGGCGCCGGCCGGCGCCCCTCCGCGCGGGTGGACCCGGATGACCGAGAGCGACGGCAGCACCCAGCCGATGACCACGACCCGGGCTCCGACGCGGGAGGCCGGCGATGCCGCCGTGCTCCTGCTCGGGATCACGAAGGCGTTCCCGGGCGTGGTCGCGAACGATGACATCACGCTCGCGCTGCTCCGCGGCGAGGTGCACTGCCTGCTCGGCGAGAACGGGGCGGGCAAGTCGACGCTCATGAACGTGCTCTCGGGGATGCTCCGGCCCGACGCGGGCCGCATCGTGGTCGACGGCCGCGAGGTCGAGATCGACTCGCCGCGTCGCGCGCTCGAGCTCGGGATCGGGATGGTCTACCAGCATTCGACGCTGATCCCGACCCTGACCGTGCTCGAGAACCTGATGCTGGGAGCCGGAGGCGGCCTGCGTCTCGACGTCCGGGGTGCGCGGGCGCGCCTGGCGGAGCTCGCGGGCACGCTCGGGGTCGAGATCGACCCCGACGCGGTCACGGGCACGCTCGCGCTCGGCCAGCAGCAGCAGGTCGAGATCGTCAAGGCGCTCTGGCGCGGCTCGTCCGTGCTGATCCTCGACGAGCCGACGTCGATGCTGACCCCGCAGGGTGTCGCCGAGCTCGCGAAAGTGCTCGGGGGGCTGAAGCAGCACGGCCTCGCGGTCGCCTTCATCACCCACAAGCTGCACGAGGCCGCCGAGATGGGAGACCGGGTCTCGATCCTGAAACAGGGGCGGCTCGTCGGGGAGCTCGGCCCGGACGACCTGCGCGGCCGCTCGCACGAGCAGCTCCAGGCGGAGATCGTCCGGCTGATGTTCGGGGAGGAGGCGAAGGAGGTCGCCGACGTCGCCGAGCTGGAGGAGCGGGTCGAGGGTCACGAGCCGCGTCGCGGGCGTGGGGAGGCCCCGCTGCTCGAGCTGATCCACGTCTCCGCGGCCGGAGACCGGGGCCAGGTCGGGATCCACGACATCTCGCTGTCTCTGTTGCCGGGCGAGATCATGGGGATCGCGGGCGTGGACGGCAACGGCCAGCGGGAGCTGGCCGAGGCGATCGGGGGCCAGCGGCCGTTGACGGCCGGTGAGGTCCGCTTCGAGGGCCGCACGATCTCGACCCTCGGCGTGTCGCGTCGCGAGCGGCTCGGCCTGCGCTACGTCACCGACGACCGGCTCGGCGAGGGCACCGTCGGCAGCATGAGCGTCGCTCTGAACCTCGTCCTGAAGCGGATCGGCGAGCCGCCGTTCTGGCGGCGGGGCGTGACGCAGCGCCGGTCGATCGAGGCGACCGCGCGGGAGCTCGTCGAGCGTTTCGACGTGCGTACGCCGGGGGTGGACGCACGGGTTGCGACCCTGTCGGGCGGCAACATCCAGAAAGTCATGCTGGCGCGGGAGCTCGCCTTCGAGCCGCGCGCGGTGATCTACAGCAAACCGACGTACGGTCTCGACGTACGGACGATCAAGGCCGTTCGGGCCCGGATCCGCGAGCAGGCCGAGCAGGGTGTCAGCGCGATCGTGATCTCGACCGACCTCGAGGAGCTCGTCGACCTCTGCGACCGGATCGCTGTTCTCTCGCGCGGCCGGCTCGCGGGCGTGGTCGAGAGTGGCCCCGGTGTGGCGCAGCGGGTGGGCGAGCTGATGGTGGGGCAGGCGGCGTGAGCGACGTGGCCGCGACCGCGGAGCACACCGTTGCGGCAGGGCGCGCCGGCCGCTTCGCAGCACTCGGCGACGCCGGTATCCGCTCGGTCGGGCCGATCGTGCTGGCGCTCGTCGCGGGCGCGGCGATCCTGCTCGCGCTCGGCCGCAACCCGATCGAGTTCTACGGCGACATCGTCGAGGGCGGCATCACCCGCACGACCGGCCTCCAGGACAGCGTCACGCGGATGGCGCCGCTGCTCTTGATCGCTGCCGCCCTCGTGGTCGTGTTCCGGGCGAACATCTGGAACCTCGGGATCGACGGCCAGTTCCTGCTGGCCGCGGCGATGGTCGCCGGCGTCGGCCGCGACCTCGATCGCGCGCTACCGAACGGGCTCGCGCTCGGCCTCCTGTGGCTGCTCGCGGCGGCGGTCGGGGCGGTCTGGACGATCGTTCCCGCCTTCCTGAAGGCCCGCTACCAGGTGAACGAGATCATCACGACGCTGATGATGACGTTCATCGGGATCAACGTCGCGAACCTCTTCATCAAGGGGCCGTTTCGCGACTTCGAGTCGACGAACGTGCCGCAGACGAGCGTGCTGCCGGTCGAGCAGCGGCTTCCGGATATCCCCGGCACGAGCATCCACGTCGGGATCGTGGTGGCGCTCGTCGCCTGCGTCCTCGTGCACTTCGTCATGACCCGTACCGCGTTCGGCCTGCGCCTGAACGTGCTGGGGGCGAACCCGCGGGCGGCTACCCACTTCGGGCTCAGCGTGCCGCGCCTCGTCATGGTCTCGTTCGCGGTCAGCGGCGCCGTGATCGGGCTCGCCGGCGCCGCGGAGATCCTCGGCGTCTGGGGCTACGTCCGCGCGGACTGGAACCCCGCCTTCGGCCTGATCGTGGTGCCGCTCGTCTTCCTCGCCCGGCTGAACGCGATCGCGGTGATCCCGTTCGTGGCGTTGCTCGCGGTGCTCTCGATCGGCGGCGACCTGGCGGCTCGCCGTGCCGATCTCCCCAACGATTTCCTGCTCGTCCTGGTCGGCCTGATCCTGCTGTTCATGGCGGTGACCGAGTACCTCGGGCGCCGGCGCGCCCTCGGCGCCAGCTACCTGACCGAGGGCCTGGTCGCCGCTCTGCGCCGGAGGAAGCGGCCGTGAGCAAGGTCCTGACCGAGACGTTCCTGACCGCGCTCGTCGCCGGCGGCCTGCTGGCGGGCGTGCCGCTTCTGCTCGCGGCGCTCGGCGAGTCGATCTCCGAGCGGGCCGGGGTGCTGAATATCGGGCTCGAGGGGATGATGCTGCTCGGCGGCTACGTCGGCTTCAGCGGTGCCCTCTACTCCGGCTTCACGTGGGTCGGGTTCGCGGCCGGGATCGGAGCCGGGATGTTCGTGGCCGTGTTCATGGCCGTCCTCTGCGTACGCCTCGGCCTCGACCAGATCGTGGTCGGGATCGCGCTCACGCTCGCGGCCGAGGGCCTGACGAGCCTCCTGCACGGGGCGATCCTGACCGAACGTCCGCGGCTCGGCGCCGTCGAGCTGGTCACGATCCCCGGGCTGTCGGGGATCCCGGTGCTCGGCCGCAGCGTCTTCAGCCAGCACCTCGTCGTCTATCTGACGCTCGGCCTCGTCATCTTCACCTGGTGGCTGTTTCGCTCGACGAACGCGGGGCTGAATCTCCGCGCCGCGGGGGACAAGCCTTCCGCGCTCGACGCGGCCGGCGTCTCGGTCGTCGCGACCCGCACCTGGGCCGTGCTCGCGACCGGAGCGCTCGGCGGCCTCGGCGGCGCCTACCTCGCGATCGTCGGCGCCGGCACGTTCGAGCCGTTCATGACGAACGGCGCCGGCTTCATCGCGATCGTGATCGCGATGCTGGCCCGCGCGCGGCCGTTCTGGGTCGTCGTCGGAGCGCTTCTGATCGGGATGTCCCTCCAGCTCCAGACGGCGCTCCAGGTGGCGTCGATCGACGTCCCGATCGACGTCGTCAACATGCTCCCGTTCCTCGCCGTGATCGTCGTGCTCCTCCTCTTCGGCCGGCGCGCCTACCTTCCGGCGGCGCTCGGCCTCCCGTACGTGCGCGGGTCGCGCTAGCCCGCGCGGGACGAAAGGACAGTGTGATGCACCAGCCCGACTTCACTCTCACCGCCGGCCCGATCAGCGCCTCCCCGAGGACGCTCGCCGCTCTCGGCTCGCCGATCGTCTTCGACTACGACCCGGTCTTCCTCGAGCGCTTCGCCGCCCTCGAGCGCAAGGTGGCGGCCCTGTACGCGGGCACGAAGAGCGACATCGTGCTGATGCAGGGGGAGGCGGTGCTCGGTCTCGAGGCTACCGCCCGCTCGCTCGTTCGTCCCGGGATGACCTGCCTGAATCTCGCCTCGGGCGTCTACGGCAAGTGGTTCGGCCGCTGGCTCGCCGAGTACGGGGCCGACCTGGTCGAGCTCGAGGTCCCCTACGACGAGGCGGTCGACCCCGCCGCGGTCGAGCGCGTGTTCCGGGAGCGCCCGGAGATCGAGCTCGTCTCCGTCGTGCACTCGGAGACCCCGTCCGGCACCGTCAACCCGATCCACGAGATCTGCCCGATCGCGAAGCGCCACGGGGCGCTCACGATCGTCGATTGCGTCTCCTCGCTCGGCGGCACCGAGGTGAGGCCGGACGACTGGGGCCTCGACGTCTGCATCGCGGGTCCGCAGAAGTGCCTGTCCGGGCCGCCCGGGATGTCGCTGGTCGCGGTCAGCGACGACGCCTGGGCGGCGATCCGCGCGAACCCGGCCGCGCCCCGCGGCTCGTTCCTGTCTCTGCTCGACTGGAAGGAGACGTGGATCGAGGGCGGCCGGACGCAGTTTCCCTACACACCGTCGGTGGCGGAGGTGCACGGTGTCTCCGCAGCCTGCGACGACGTGCTCGAGGAGGGGCTGCCGGCCGTGATCGAGCGGCACGACCGCGCCGCGGCCGCGTGCCGTGCGGGGATCCGGGCGATGGGACTCGAGCCGTGGGCGAAGAGCGACGAGATCGCCACGAACTGCGTGACGGCCGTTCGGAAGCCGGACGGGGCCGAGATCGCGGGCATCCTGCGACACGCGCGCGAGCGCTACGGCGTGATGCTCTCCGCCGGCTACGGCGAGCTGAAGCCGAAGCTGCTGCGGATCGGGCACATGGGCGTCGCCTCCCGCTCCCTGAACGTCGTCGTCGGGCTCTCGGCGCTCGGGCGCACGCTCGCCGACTTCGGTGTGCCGGTCAGAACGGGCGACGGGGTCGAGGCGGCGCTCGAGGTTTTGTCCGCGGGCGCCGGGGTCGGGTCGGTCGCGTGAGGCTGCCCCCATTCGAGCTGCACCGCCCGGCGACGGTAGAGGAGGCGACCGCGCTGCTCGAGCGCCACGGCGACGACGCGGCGATCTACGGGGGCGGCACCGAGCTCCTGCTCCTGATGAAGCTCGGCTTCGCGCAGCCCGCCCACCTCGTCGACGTGAAGGGGATCGCGGAGCTCTCGGGCGTGCAGGCCGGGGGCGGGGCGCTCGTGATCGGCGCCGCGACGACCCACCGGGAGCTCGAGCGCGCTCCCGCCGTGGCCGCGGGCTGGCCCGCGCTCGCCGAGATGGAGCGGATGGTCGCGAACGTGCGCGTGCGCAACGCGGGCACGGTCGGCGGCAACGTCTGCTTCTCCGATCCGCACTCCGACCCGGCGACGTTCCTGCTCTGCGCGGACGCGACGTTCGTGTGCCGCCGCGGCGGCGCGGAGCCCCGGCGCGTCCCAGCCTCCGGCTTCGTGCGCGGCCCCTACCGGACGGCGCTCGAGCCGGGCGAGCTGCTCGTCGCGATCGAGTTGCCCGAGCCGCCCGCGGGCGCGGCGATCGTCCACCGCAAGCTGGCGCTGCACGAGCGCCCCGCCGTGACCGTGACCTGTCTCGCCCGCGTCGAGCGGGGCCGGGTCGCGGAGGCGCGGATCGCCGTCGGCTCGGTCGGGGTCGTGCCCGTGCGCGCCGCGGAAGCGGAGCGGCTGCTCGAGGGCCTCGACGCCCCCGCGCCGGATGCGGCGAGCCTCGAGGCCGCGGGCGCCGCCGCTGCGGAGGCCGCGCGTCCGGTTGCGGACGCGAACGGCTCGGTCGAGTACAAGGAGAACCTCGTCCGGGTGATGGTCAGGCGCACGTTCGCGGAAGCGCTGGGCAGGGCGGCCTGAGACGATCGGCTGCGCGAGCCGTGACCGGGCCACGACGCGGTCGTCGTCTCCGCGGGATCGGCAAGGCCTGCAGTGTCTACCGGTCACGCCGCTGCTCGGAGGCGAGCAGGCGGTCGAGCAGCACCCGCGGCGAGACGACTGGGTACGTGCCGGCGAGCGCGAGCAGGTGCGGGTCGCCGCTGACGAGGATCCGCTCCGGAGCGGCGAGCGTCAGGCGGATGAGGTAGTCGTCGCCGGGGTCGACCTCGACGAGCCCGCTGCCCGCGACGGACGGATCGGCCTCGATCAGAGCGATCCGGCGAACGTGCTCGAGGTAGGCTGCCCGCTCGGCTTCCCCGATCGCGCGGAACTTCGGCCGCGCCAGTACGCGGCCGGTCTCGGCGACGAGCAGGGGACTGGCGACGATCTCGAGCGGGCCGCGGGCGAGCAGATCGAGGAGTTCGCCGCAGACGCCGTCCGGTGCCGCCGCGGCCGAGACGAGGACGTTCGCGTCAGGGACGACCTGCACGCCCGGTCTCGGCGCGGGCAGCGTGCTGCTCGGCGACGACCTCCTCGAGCGAGATCGGCGGCTGCGCGGCTGCGACCGCGCGGAGCTCCTCGAGGAGCGTGAGACCGAGGTACTCGCGCAGCGCGACCTCGACCACCTCCGAGTCGCGCAGGTCCTTGCGCGCCGCGTGCATGCGCGCCGCCCGGACGACCGCCTCGTCGAGCGCGTACGTCACCTTCATCTTCGCCATCATGGCAGATTACCGTATTGCTGGGAAGATGGCGAGAACGGCCACGGCCCGCGGAGCCGGTCGCCTCGAGCCGGCCCGAGTCGCGGCTCAGCGCGCCGCGAGCCCGAAGCGGACGAGCCTCGCGGGTCGTTCGAGGCCCGCGTCGTCGATCTTCGGGTTGACCGCTTCCGCGAGCGGCGGCGCGCCGTACGAGGCGCGGACGCGCTCCGGGTCGGGCGTGCCGTAGAGCGTGGCGCGCTGGCGCGGCGCTCGACCGATCGAGAGGATCGCCGCGTCCATCGCCTCGGGCGGCATTTCCTGGCCGTGCCCCGCGCCTGCCGCCCGCGAGATCGACTCGTTCATGAGCGTGCCGCCGAGGTCGTTCGCGCCGGCGCGCAGCGCCGCCTGGGCGCCGTCGACGCCGAGCTTGACCCAGGAGGCCTGCACGTTCGTCACGTGCGGGTGGAGCGCGAGGCGCGGGACGGCGTGCATCAGCAGCGCCTCGCGGAACGTCGGCCCCCGGCGGGCGCGACCCTCGAGGTAGATCGGCGCCTCCGGATGGACGAACGGGAGCGGCACGAACTCGGTGAAGCCGCCACTTCGCTTCTGCTGGTCGCGCACGTGGAGCAGATGGCGCGCCCAGCTGCGGGTCCCCTCGACCGATCCGAACATGATCGTCGCGGTCGAGCGCAGGCCGGCGCGGTGGGCAGCGTCGTGCACCTCGAGCCACTGGGCGGTCGTGATCTTGTCAGGGCAGAGCACGGCCCGGACCGGGTCGTCGAGGATCTCCGCCGCCGTCCCCGGCAGGGAGGCGAGGCCGGCCTCGCGCAGCCGCTCGAGATAGGGGGAGAGCGGGGCGCCGAGCGTCGTCGCCCCCTGCCAGACCTCGAGTGCCGAGAACGCGTGCAGGTGGAGATCCGGCAGCTCGGCCTTGATCGCGCGGGCGAGCTCGACGTAGTAGTCACCGGTGAAGCCGGGGTGGATGCCGCCCTGGAGGCAGACCTCGACGGCGCCCCGCTCCCACGCCTCCCGGCAGCGGCGGACGACCTCCTCGAACGGGACGACGTAGGCGGGCCCGCGCAGGTTCGCGGCGAGCTTCCCCTTCGAGAACGCGCAGAAGCCGCAGCGGA
>JAHDVS010000006.1 GCA_023382435.1 Thermoleophilia bacterium | reverse complement strand
GGGCGCGCCTCGAGCCGGCGCGCCGAGCGGAGCAGGCCCGCCATCGGCTCCGCGTCCGTCGCCTGGGCGAGCGGGCAGGAGAGCACGGGCACACGCCGCCCGGCCACGACGGGAGCGAGCGAGCCCTCGATCGTCTCGGCCAGCAGCCCGACCGCGGCGGCCGCCCGCTCCGCCGCGTCGACGTGAGGGTAGGTGTTGTACGCGAGCAGGATGTCGGAGCCCTCGATCAGCCCGTCGCCGGGGTTACCGTGGAGGTCGAGCACGACCGCGATCGGGATCGAGCCGACCCGCTCGCGCACGGCCGCGAGCAGCTCGGACTCGGCGTCGTCGCTGCCCGCGGCGACGAGCGCGCCGTGCAGCGCGAGCACGAGCCCGTCGAGCGGGAGCGCCCGCTCGAGCTGGCGAAGCAGCCGCCCGCGAAGCTCGGCCCACGCCCTCGCAGCGACGGTCGGCCCGGGGACCGCGCCCGCCCAGAAGCAGGGCACGGCCTCGAGGCCGAGCGCGGCGCACGCCTCGAGCGCGCCCCCGACCTCGGTCGCCGTCCCCTCGAAGAGCCGGCGCATCGCCTCCGGCCCGTCGGCGAGCCCGTACGCCTCGAAGTCGGCGAGCGTCGTCTCGCCGGGAACGAACGTGCTCGTCTCGTGCCAGATCCCGGCGATTCCGAGCCGCAGGGTCACGGGAGACCCCTGGCGGTTGTCAGACCTCCGGACGGCATGGTTGAATCATCGCAGCGTGGACATCTGCATCTTCGCGTTCGCGACCGACCTGCACGACGAAGGCATGGATGCCGTGCTCGACAACGTGCAGAACCGGGCCGGGCTCGACGGCGTCACGGTCGCCGCGGTCTACCACGAGGCACGCGATCTGTTCCCGCACAACCCGGTACGCAAGCTTCGCTTCCTCGAGGGCGGGGTCACCTACTTCCGCCCCGACCCGGCCCGCTACCGCGGCCTGGCGATCCAGCCGCGCGTGGGCGCCCTCGCCCGCGAGACGGACGTGCTCGCGGCGCTGTGCGAGCGGGCGGCCGCGCGGGGGCTCGCTGTCAACGCCTGGACGGTCTTCCTGCACACGGACTGGACGGTCGGAGGCAGCGAGGAGCACGCGGAGCGCACCGCGTTCGGCGACCCCTGCCTGACCGAGCTGTGCCCGGCGAACCCGGACGTGCGCGCCTACGCGGCGGCGCTCGCCGGCGACATCGGGCGGCTCGGGATGAGGACGATCGTGGCCGAGTCACTCCACTACCACCCGCTCGAGCACAGCTACCACCACGAGCGCTACTTCCTCCACCTGGGCGCGCGGACGCGCTTCCTGCTCGGCCTCTGCTTCTGCCGGCACTGCCTCGCGGCGGCGGCGGCGGCGGGCGTGGACGCGGCCGGCGTGCATCGCTTCGCCCGCGAGGAGATCCAACGGGTCTTCGACGGGGGCGAGGACGCAAGCACCGAGCTCTCCCGCGAGCAGGCGCGCGCGCTCGCCGGCGGCGAGCTCGGCGCCTACCTCGACGCGCGCGACCGGACGGTGGCGACGCTCGCCGGCGAGGTCGCCGCAGCGGCGGCCGCCGAGGGAGCGACGCTCTCCTTCATGGACGCGTCCGGCGCGATCAAGGGCTACGCGGACGGCCGACCCACGGGCGGCCCGTCGACCGAGATCGCCTGGCTGCTCGGCGTCGATCCCGAGCAAGTCGGTCGGGCCTGCGGCTCGCTCGAGGCGATCGCCTACGCGGCCGACCCGCAGCGGATCCGGCTCGATCTCGACGCGTACCGCGCCGCGCTCCCGGCGGACGGGACGCTCGCGGCGGCGATGCGCCCGATGCTGCCCGACTGCGACTCGACGGCGAACCTCGCCGAGAAGCTCGCGCTCGCGCGCGAACTCGGGCTCGAGCGAGTCGACCTCTACCACTACGGCTTCGCGCCGCTCGTCGTGCTCGACCGGATCCGCGAGGCGATCGCGGCGGCGCACGAGCGCTGAGCCTCGATCAGCGGCCGAAGCGGAGCGCCCCTCCCGGCAGATCGCCGGTGTGGCGACCCTCGTCGACGACGAGCCTGCCGTTGACCGCCACGTATGGAATCCCTTCGGGGAAGCTCCTCGGCTCCTCGTAGGTGGCGGTGTCGCGGACGGTCTCGGGGTCGAGGCAGACAAGGTCGGCCGCCATCCCGGGCCTGACGAGGCCGCGGTCCGGGAAGCCGAGGCGCTGCGCGGGCAGGGATGTCAGCTTGCGGATCGCCTGCTCCCAGGTGAGGATCCCGAGCTCACGTACGTAGACGGCGAGGTAGCGCGGGAACGTCCCCCAGCCGCGCGGGTGCGGCCGCTCGCCGACGAGGATGCCGTCGCTTCCGGCCATGTGCGCCGGGTGCTGCATGATCGCGCGCACGTTCTCCTCGTTGCCGATGTGGGACACGACCGCCGCCCCGAGCCGGTCGTCGGCGACGAGCTCGCAGTAGAAGTCGATCGGCCGCTTGCCGGCCTCCGCCGCCGCGTCGGCGACTGTCTTGCCGACCCAGCGGGCGTTCTCGGGGCTCGCGGTGCCGCTGATCACGTGGGAGGGCCAGTCGATCGGCACCCCGTGCGCCCCGTCGGAGCCGGTCTCCTCCAACTCGATCCGGATCCGCTCGCGCAGCTCGGGGTCGCGCAGCCGGGCGATCGCCTCCTCGGGGCCGCCGGCGAGCACCCAGCCCGGCAGGTAGGCGTGCAGGTACGTGTTGCCGGCGAGGTAGGGGTAGGTGTCCATCGTCACGTCGAGCCCGTCGCGCCTGGCCGCGTCGATCATCGCGAGCAGCTCCGGAGCCTTGCCGCGGTTGACCGGGAAGCCGAGGTGCGCGTGCGCGTAGTGGAGCGGGACGCGGGCGCGCCGGACGATCTCGATGCAGGCGCGGTAGGCCTCGAGCGAGTGGGAGCCGTAGTTTCTGTGATGGGGCGTGTAGTAGCCGCCCGTGTCGCGCAGGACGGAGCAGAGCTCGACGAGCTCGTCGTCGGTCGCGTACATGCCCGGCGCGTAGGTGAGCCCCGAGGAGAGGCCGACGGCTCCCTGCTCGATCCCCTCGCGCACGAGCCGCTTCATCTCGGCGAGCTCGGCGTCGGTGGGCGCGCGGTCGTCGAGGCCCATCGCGAGCATCCGCACGGTGCCGTGGGGGACGAGGTAGCAGGCGTTGATCGCGATGCCGCGGTCGAGGCGGTCGAGGTACTCCCCGACGCTGCGCCAGTCCCAGTCGAAGCCGGGCGGATCCTCGTTCCAGCCCGCGAGCGCGACCCGCAGCTCGGCGAGCGTCCCATCCGTGACCGGGGCGTAGGAGAGCCCGTCCTGGCCGAGCACGTCGAGCGTGACGCCCTGGCGCACTTTCGCCTCGTGGGGCGGATTGGAAAGCAGCTGGAGGTCCGAGTGGGTGTGCATGTCGACGAAGCCCGGGCAGACGACGAGCCCGTCCGCGTCGATCGTGCGGGCGGCGGCCGCGCCGGCCAGCCGGCCGACCGCCTCGATCCGCCCGGCGCGGACGCCGACGTCGGCGTGGAACCAGGGGTTGCCGGCCCCGTCGATCACGCGGCCGTCGCGGATGAGAAGATCGAGCGTCATAGCTCCGCGTCCCGGGACTCGACGAGCAGCTCGTCGACCATCACCTGGTTGCCGGCGAGCAGGCCGCCGTCGACGCGGAGCGTGACCCCGGAGATCCAGGCCGCCTCGTCGGAGGCGAGGAAGAGTGCCGCGCTCGCGACATCGTCCGGCGTGCCGACGCGGCCGAGCGGGTACCACCTGACGAGTCGCTCGAGCACGTCCGGCTCCTTCTCGACCCGCTCCTGCCACGCGGCCGTCGCGATCGACCCGGGCGCGACCGCGACCGCCCGGACACCGTAGCGACCGTAGCGAACGGCGATCGACTCGGTCAGGTTGATCAGGCCGGCCTTGCCCGCGCTGTAGGCCTCGTTGCCGAAGTAGGCGAGCCCGTTGACGGAGGCGATGTTCACGATCACCCCGCTGCGCCGCTCGATCATCCCGCGCAGCACCCGCCGCGAGCAGAGGAAGGCGCTGCGTAGGACGCCGGCGATGTCCTGCTCCCACGTCGCCACGTCCATCAGGGCCACGTTGTCGCCCTCGCACGAGTAGGCGTTGTTGACGAGCACGTCGACGCCGCCGTACGCCTGCTCGGCCGCCGCGACGAGAGCGTCGACCTCGGCTTCGACCGTCACATCGGCCCGCAGCGCGAGCGCCCGGCCGCCCGCGGCCTCGATCTCGCTGGCGGCCGCGAGCGCCTGATCGCCGAGCACGTCGCCGATCACGACCGCCGCGCCCTCGGCCGCGAAGCGCCGCGCCATCGCGTTGCCGATTCCCATTGCCGCCCCCGTGACCAGCACGGTCCGATCCGCGAAACGCATGTGTCTCCTCTCGCCGGTTCCGGAGATCTTAGAATCGCTGGATGCGCGACGACGCCCTGGCCCACCTGCGCGACGAGCCGATCGACTGGCGGCACAAAGGGTTCCCCCCGGGCGAGGACGCCACGCCAGCGACGGTTGCGCGGCGCGGCTGGAACCTGCTCGCGGGCGATCTGCCGACGCCGGTGATGGTGCTGAAGGAGAGCGCACTCGCCCATAACCTCGACCTGATGGCGCGCTGGTGCGCGGAGCGTGGGATCTCGCTCGCCCCGCACGGCAAGACGACGATGTGCCCGGAGCTGTGGGCGCGCCAGCTCGCGGCCGGCGCCTGGGGGATCACGGTCGCGAACGTCGCGCAGGCCAGGGTGGCGCGCGCGTTCGGGGTCGAACGGATCCTGCTCGCGAACGAGCTCGTCGAGCCGGTCTCGATCCGCTGGGTCGCCTCCGAGCTGGCGACCGACCCCGGATTCGACTTCCTCTGCCTCGCCGACTCGCTCGCCGCCGTCGAGGCGCTCTCGGCGTCGGCAGGGACCGGCAGGCCGGTCGGCGTGCTCGTCGAGCTCGGCCTGCCCGGCGGGCGCACCGGCGCCCGGAGCGAGGAGGAGGCGCTCGCCGTCGCCCGGGCGATCGCCGCGGCGCCCGGGCTCGAGCTGGCCGGCGTCGAGGGCTACGAGGGAATCCTCCACGGCGACGGCGTGCTCGCCGAGATCGACGGCTTTCTCGACCGACTCGGCGGGCTCGTCGCGGCGCTCGCCGCGGAGTCCGCCTTCGACGGACGGGCCGAGGTGATCGTCTCCGCCGGCGGCAGCGCGTTCTTCGACCGGGTCGCGGAGCGGCTCGCCCCGCCGCTCGCCGACCTCCCGGTGCGGCTCGTGCTGCGCAGCGGCTGCTACGTCACGCACGACTCGGCGTTCTACGACCACCTCTCGCCGCTCGGCGCCCGCTCCGCCGGCGGTCCGCGCCTCGTGGCGGCGCTCGAGGCGTGGGGCGCCGTCCTCTCCCGCCCGGAGCCCGACCTCGCGCTGCTTCTGCTCGGCAAGCGCGACGCCCCCTACGACATCGACCTGCCGCTACCGCTCCACGTCGCCTCCGGCGGTGCCCTGCGCGACGTGCGCGGGCAGATGACCGTCACGGACACGAACGACCAGCACGCCTACCTGCGCGTTGCGCCTGCCGACCCGCTCGCCGTCGGCGACCTCGTCGGCTGCGGGATCTCCCACCCCTGCACCGCGTTCGACAAGTGGCGGCTCGTCCCGGTCGTCGACGACGCCTACACGGTCGTCGACGCCTACCACACGTACTTCTGATCCGCGGGCGGGGCGGGATGGCCCGGGCGGGACAGGTCCGGCCCCTACGGGACACGCGGTCCGCGCCCCCGCCACCCGACCCCACGATCCGAACGCGACGGCACGCGGCCCCCCAACACGTAGGGGCGGGTCATGACCCGCCCCTACGGCGTCGGAAACGCGGGGTGGGGCAGGCCCCGTCCCTATGCCAGGTCGACCTTCGTCGGCTGGCCGCCGTTCGCGGCCGACTCGTCGATCGCGAAGCAGACCGCCATCGTCTTGTACGTGTCGTGGATCGAGGCGTGCGACTCGACGTCCTGCTCGATGCAGTCGACAAAGTGCGCGATCTCGTCCGCGAACGGGTGGTGGCTGACCTCGGCGGAGTCCGGCGGGATCGTCGGGAACTTCCAGTAGCCGAGCGTGCCGGGGTAGTGCTTGGAGGAGTAGACCTCGTTGTTCAGGATCGTCGCCTGGCTCCCGAACAGGCGGCAGTTGAAGATATAGGGCGTCTCGGCGTCGAAAATGGTCGCGAGCTTGCCGACGGCGCCGTTCGCGAACCGAAGCGACGCGACCACGTTCGGGTCGTACTCGTAGTCCATGTTGATCTTCTTCGGCGCGGAGAACGCCGCCACCTCGACGATCTCGCCGCCGAGGTAGCGCAGGATGTCGACCGCGTGGCAGCCGCCGGTGATGAACGAGCTGCGACCCCGATCCCGGGACACGAACGACCGGTAGCCGGGGTAGCTGTCGTTGAGCGGGTGCCAGTAGTCGGCCTCCCCGTACACGAGCTCGCCGAAGGTGCCGTCGTCGATCAACTGCTTGACCGTCCGGAACTGCGGGTTCCAGCGCAGCACCACGCTCGTGACGGTCTTCACGCCCGCCTTGGTGACCGCCTCGCGGATCGCACGGGTGTGCGCCGGCTCGAGCCCGATCGGCTTCTCGATCACGACGTGGCGGCCGGTCTCGGCGGCGCGGACGCAATGCTCGGCGCGCACATCGGGGTGCGTCGCCGACACGATGATCCCGATCCGCTCGTCGTCGAACAGCTCGTCGATCGACCCGTACTCCCGGGCCGAGACGCCGTGCGACTCCATCAGCCGCGTCGCCTTCCCGGGCGTCGTGTTGTAGATGCCGACGAGCTCGCAGATCGGATGGTCGCGGAAGGCTTTCACGTACTCGCCCGCGACCCAGCCCGCGCCGATGATGCCAACGCCGTACTTCGCCATAGGGTCTCCTCCGTTGTCTAATCGATGCCGAGCACTGCCAGTCCGTCGCGGCCGATGATAGCCTCGATCGCCTCCTCGGGCACGCGCGGGAGCGCGGTGCCCTCCGTGAATCGATTGATCCGGCGCAGTTCGGCGACGCTGTCCGCAGGCGTCGTGAACGGCCAGTCGCTGCCGAACAGGAGCTTCTCCTCGACCCCGTACTCGCACGCGAGCACGAGGCCGTTGTAGAGCTGCCACGGCCGGTAGTAGAGCGCCGAGACGTCCGCATAGAGGTGCGGGTGCTTGCGGATCAGCACGAATGTCTCGGCCATCCAGGGGTGGCCGAGGTGGGCGATCACGATCCGAAGCTCGGGGAACGCGAACGCGACCTCCTCGAGCTGGAGCGGATCGGCGTACTTGAGCGGGGCGAGCCGCGGGAACGTCGTTCCCTGGTGGATCAGGAGCGGGAGCCCGAGCTCCTGCGCCTTGCCGTACACCGCCATCGCGCGCCCGTCGAGCGGGTGGAAGTTCTGGTAGATCGGGCCCAGCTTGAGGCCGCGCAGGCCGAGCGCGTGCGCCCGCTCCATCTCCGCGAGCGCACCGGGATGCATCGGGTCGACCGACATGAAGCCAACCACCTTCTCCGGATGCTCGGCAGCGTAGGCGGCGATCCCGTCGTTCTGGTTCTCGGCCCCGCGGGCCATGTCGAGAACGACCATGCGGTCGACCTGGGGCGAGAGCGCCTCCCAGTGCGCCTCGAACGTGAAGTCGAGCCGAAGCTCCGTGCCCGGCCGCACGCCCGCGTGGTACTCGGCAGCGAGCCAGCCGAGCGGTGCGTGCGTGTGGATGTCGACGACCACGGCTGCGGGCGCTCAGTCCCCGACGTAGGCGACCACGTCGATCTCGACCATGATCCCGAGCAGCTGGCTGCCGACGGTCGTCCGCACCGGTTTGGGGTCGGGGAAGTAGCGCAAGTAGACCTCGTTGTAGCGGTCGAACAGCGCGAGATCGCTCAGGTGGACGGTCGCCTTGACGGCATCCGCCATGCTCGCACCCGCGGCCTCGAGAATCGCCTTGACGTTCTCGAGCGTGCGCTCGGTCTGCTCCTCGATCGTCGCGCCCACGACCTCGCCGCTCGCCGGGTCGATCGGCCCCTGGCCGGATACGTACACGAAGTCGCCGGCCCGGATGCCCTGCGAGTACGCGCCTCCCGGGGCGGCAGCCCCGCCGGTCCTGATCTCCTGCTTTCCCACCTGAGCTCCTTTCACAAGATCCCGTGGTCTCTGAACACCTGCTGCAGCGAGGCCCCGCCCGCGAGCAACTCGCGAACCATGTTCTCGCCGGAGACCTTCTCGAGCGCCGCCTCGATCGCCCGCTCCTCGAGCTCCTGCGGCACGGCGACGCAGCCGTCGCGGTCGCAGACGAGGAGGTCGCCCGGGTTGATCAGCACACCGCCCACGTGGATCGGCACCTGGGTGGCCATCACGTCGAGTCGCCCTTTCGAATCGGCGGGCGAGAAGCCAGCCGCGAACACCGGGAAGCGCATCTCGATCGTCGCCGCGGAGTCCCTCGTGAGGCAGTCCATCAGCGCGCCCCGCCCGCCGCGCACGCGCGTCGCGGTCGAGAGCAGCTCCCCCCAGACCGCGGCGCGCGTCGAGCCCTGGGCGGTGCAGCAGACGACCTCGCCCGGCTGGATCGCGTCGAGCAGCTCCATCTCGAGCTTGTACGGCTCCGGCGGCACCTCGTACACCTCGGAGACCAGCATCGTCGCCGCCCGCCCGACGATCCTCGCGTCCTCGTAGAGCGGCCGGATCGCGTGCGAGAGCACCTGGTTCCACGCGCCGAGCGTGTCGAGCACGTCGGCGACGACGGCTGAGTAGAGCTTCTCCTCGATCAGGTCGTAGTACTCGCTCGAGCGCCTGTCCATCGTTCTCCTTCTGGTCGCGATCCGTTGGGGGATCCTACGGTTCCACCGGGCGCCGCTCGGCGACCGATCGCTTCAGCGCCAGCTCGAGGCGAAGCGCGGCGATCCCGTCGTCGATCGTGACGTCCGGCGCGGCGCCGTCCCGGGCGCGCTCGACGAAGTGGCGCAGCTCGCCGGCATAACCGTGGAGCTGGCGCGGGTCGAGCGCGTCGCCGGGGAGCTGGTGCTCGGGCTCCCACACCTCCGCCGCGTCGCGACCCGGAAGGTAGGAGGTCACGCGCCACCAGCCGTCGACGTGCACGGCAGCCTGCCGCCCGGTCAGGACGACCCGCTCGTTCAACCGCTCGAGACTCGCGAGCTGGAGCGTGCCGACGGCGCCGCTCGCGAAGCCGAGCACGCACGCCCACGCCTCCTCCTGGGGAGGCTCGCGCCCCTCCGCGGCCTGCCACATGTCCCGCCAGGCGGAGCCCGTGACCGGCAGCTCGAGCCGGCCGGGGCGCCACTCCGCCGTGTCACCCTCGGCGAGACTGACCCTGGCCGCAAACACCCAGGAAACCTCCCCCATGAACCAGCGGGCGAGGTCGAGGTGGTGGCAACCGAAGCCGTTCAGGAAGTCGTAGACCGACCTGGGCGGGTAGACCCCGAACGTGAAGCGCGCCTCGTAGGCGGCGAGCTGTCCGAACTCGGGCCGGGCTGCGAGCGCGCGCGCCCTCAGGTAGGGGTGGGAGAAGCGCTTCATGAACGCGACCATCACGTGGCGACCCGCCCGTTCCCCGGCCTCCTTCATCGCGAGGCAGTCCTCGAGCGTCTCGGCCGGCGGCTTCTCGATCAGCACGTGCTTGCCAGCCTCGAGGCAGTCGATCGCCACCGCCGGCTGGAGGCGGGGGTGCATCGCGACGACTACGCAGTCGACGTCCGAGCGCTCGAGCAGCTCGCGGTGGTCGGTGTAGACCTCAGGGATGCCGAAGTCGCGGGCGCAGCGCCGGGCGCGGGCCTCGTCGACGTCGCAGCACGCGACTAGCTCGCCGACCTCACCGCCCTCGGCGAGCTCGCCGATCGCGCCGCCCGTGTCCGGCGGGTTGGAGACGGCGAGCCGGAAGCTCGGGTACAGGTTCTGCACGGCGTGGCTACCGCAGCCGACGAAGCCGACGCGCACGAGGCTGGTCACGCCGCCGCACCGTAGCGCGCCCGCAGCGCCGGCAGCACCGTCTCGCCGCAGAGCGGCGCGACGAGGAACGGGTCGGGGCTCATGTCCGCCCAGATGATGTGGTTGCAGCCGACCTCGATGAACGCCTCGAAGCGCTCGATCACTTGCTCGGCGCTGGACGCGACGCAGAAGGCGTCGAACAAGGCCTCGTCCCGCACGAGCAGGGCGCGGCTCTCGATCACGCGCGGGTCCTGGATGTGGTGGTAGGCCTCGGGGATGAGCAGGCCGCCGTAGACGCGCGCACCCTCGAGCGCCCGCTCCGCGTTCGGATGGTAGGAGGTGCTCACCCAGGCGCACTTCATGAGCCCGTCCGGGTCGCGCCCCGCCTCGCGGGCGCCCTTCTCGAACGCTGGGATGAGGACGTCCCGGTGATAGGCGGGCGGCACACCGACCGCGACGTAGCCGTCCGCGTGGCGGCCGGCGTTGCGTGCCATGATCGGGCCGTTCGCGGCGCAGAGCAGCGGGATCCGCTCGTCCGGCTTCGTGTAGAGGCGGAAGAAGCTCTGGAAGTGCTTGCCCTCATGGGTGAAGTAGTCCTCGCTCTCCCAGGACCTGCGGATCAGCTCGATCCCCTCCACCGTGCGCTCGACCCGCTCGCGCAGCGGCGGGAAGAAGCCGGTCGTCGTCTTCTCGTTCATCGCCTCGCCGGTGCCGACGCAGAGGGCGACCCGCCCGGGGTAGAGGAGCGCCTGGGTGGCGACCTCGATCGCGACGTCGATCGGGTGATGGCGGATTCCGAGCGCCGGGATCACCATGCCGCCGACCACGGCCCGCTCGGTGGCGGCGAGGAACGCGGTCAGCGTGGTGAAGATGCCGGCGCTGTGGCCGGAGGAGTGCTGCCAGGGGAGCGTGTGGTCGCCCTCCCAGATGTACTCGAACCCGGCTTCCTCGAGCGCCGGCGCCCGCGCGACGTTGTCGCGCACGTCGTGGCACAGGCACTCCGGCGAGATCCCGAACGTCACTCCGCTCACACCGTCACCTCCCGTCTGTCATGCCCCGGCGCGGAGAACCCGCCCCGCGAGCCGGGTCGTGTCCACCCGCCCGTGCTCGACGAGCGACGTCCCGTTGACGAGCACGTGCTCGATCCCGCTCGGAGGCTCGTCCGGATCGAGGTAGCTCGTGTTGTCCCAGACCGTGTCCGGGTCGAAGACGACGACATCGGCCCAGCAGCCCTCCCGCAGGCGGCCGCGGTCGGCGAGGCCGAAGCGATCGGCCGACAGCGAGGTCATCTTGCGCACCGCATCCTCGAGCGTCAGCAGCCGCTCCTCCCGAACGTACTGGCCGAGCACCTTCGGGAACGAGCCGAACAGCGCCGGGTGCGGCTTGCCGCGGCCGAGCGAGAACGCATCCGTCTCGATCGCCGCGCTCGGGTGCTCGAGGATCTGGCGCAGCGCCCACTCGTGCTCGAGATCGCCGCTGACGCCGAGGTAGAGCGCGGTCACGTGACCGCGCTCGGCGAGGATCAGGTCGGCGGCGACATCGAACGGGTCCTTGCCGGTCTCCTCGGCGAGACGGGCGACGCTCTTGCCCTCGCAGGCCTTGTTCTCCTCGCTCTCGACCCACATGATCCAGACGTTCTCCCAGCCGGTCGCCTCGACGAGGTTGTGCGGCCAGGTGCCCGGCCGCCACGTCGGCCACTCGGGAATCACCTGCTCGACGTCGCGCCTGATCCGGGCCCGGTCGGCCGGGTCGGCGAGCCGCTCGAGCAGCTTCGGCACCCCGCCGTCGAGCGACCAGGGCGGCAGGATCGCGAGGAAGGTCGTGTTCGCGGCCGTGTAGGGGATCACGTCGAAGCCGTGGTCGATCCCCTCGGCCCGCGCCCTCTCGTGCAGCGCGATCGTCTCGACCACCTGCGGCCAGAAGCGCTTCCCGAACGCCTCGAGGTGGGAGTGCTGCACGCGCACGCCGGCGGCGCGCGCGACGGCGACGACCTCCTCGGCCGCCGGCAGGAGCGTCTCGCTGGAGCCACGGACGTGGGAGGTGAAGATTCCGTCGTGCGGGGCGAGCAACGTCGCCAGGGCGATCAGCTCGTCGGTCGAGGCGAACATCCCCGGGGCGTAGATGAGGCCGCAGGAGAGGCCGAACGCACCCGCGTCGAGGCACTCGTCGAGGTGTCGCTTCATCGTCGCGAGCTCCTCGGCGGAAGGGGCGCGGGCGTCGAAGCCCATGGCGGCGATCCGCAGCGCCCCGTGCGCGGCGAGCGGCACCGTGTTCAGGTAGACGCCGTGCTCGTCCAGGTAGCCGAGGTACTCGCCGAACGTCCGCCAGCGCCACTCGAGGTCGCGCGGCTTGATGAAGGCCGTGTAGGCCTGCATCAGGCCGGCGGTGTCGGGATTGATCGGCGCGGGCGCGTAGCCGCAGTTGCCGACGACGAGCGTCGTGATCCCCTGCGCCACGAACGGCGCGAGGAACTCCGCCTGGTCGGGCAGGGGCAGGATGAAGTCGCAGTGGGAGTGGATGTCGACGAAGCCGGGGCAGACGACCCGGCCGGCGGCGTCGATCACCCTGGTGGCCTCTGCACCGGAGAGCTGCCCGATCGCGGCGATCCGCCCGCCCTCGACGGCCACGTCGGCGGCAAGTCCCGGGCTTCCGGTGCCGTCCACGACCCGGCCGCCTGCGATGAGAAGATCGTAGCCCACGCCTGGCTTCTTTTACCACGCCCGCGCCCCCGGCGTTAGGAGTGCTTTACAAGTTTGAAGGGGCTACACGCGTCGGTATAGGCTCTGTGACGTACGTTCCGCCGCCGAAGGGAGCTCCGGAGAATGGACGTCCTCGACCTGTGCTACGCCCCGGCGACCGAGCTCGCCTCCCTGATCCGCCGCCGGGAGCTCTCACCGATCGAGCTCGTCGACGCCGTGCTGGCGCGGATCGACCGGGTCAATCCCGCCATCAACGCGCTCTGCCTCGTCGCGGCCGACGAGGCGCGAGCCGCGGCCCGCGAGGCGGAGCGGGCGGTCACGAGCGACGCCGCGCTGGGGGCCCTCCACGGCGTCCCCTTCTCGATCAAGGACCTCTCGCCGACGAAGGGGTTTCGCACGACGTTCGGCTCGAAGGCGTTCGCCGACCACATCCCGGACGAGGACGGAGTGACCACCGAGCGGCTGCGCGCAGCGGGCGGCATCTTCCTCGGCAAGACCGCGACCCCGGAGTTCGGGAACAAGGGCCTCTGCGACAGCCCGCTGCTCGGGGAGACACGCAACCCGTGGAAGACGACGCACGTCTCCGGCGGCTCGAGCGGCGGGGCCGCCGCTGCCGTCGCCGCCGGCCTCGGTCCCCTCGCGGAGGGCGGCGACGCGGCCGGGTCGATCCGGATCCCGGCGAGCTGCTGCGGCGTCGTCGGCCTCAAGCCCTCGCTCGGCCGCGTGCCCGTGCACCCGAGCTTCTTCGCGCTCGAGCCGATCGTGGCGCTCGGGCCGATCACCCGGACGGTCACCGACGCGGCGCTGATGCTCGGCGTGCTCGCGGGCCCCCACCCGCGCGATCTCTTCTCCCTCGAGACGAGC
The DNA here is from genome assembly GCA_023382435.1 of Thermoleophilia bacterium. Lineage (GTDB taxonomy): Bacteria > Actinomycetota > Thermoleophilia > Gaiellales > Gaiellaceae > JAHDVS01. The sequence goes on along the minus strand of JAHDVS010000006.1, from coordinate 91,645 downwards.
GGTGTCGACTACACCGAAGCGACGCGGGATCCCGACGTCCGCGGCTGGCGAATCGCCTACACGCGAGACTTCGGCTACAACCCGGTCTCCCCGGAGGTGACGGCGCTGACCGACGCCGCCGCGCAGGTCTTCGTCGGGCTCGGGGCCGTCGTCGAGGAGGTCGATCCGGGCCTGCCCGACCCGCGCGAGGCGGAGATCACGGTCTGGCGCGCGATCTTCGGCCTCTGCGCGAACGACTTCGTCCGGCCGGCGCTCGCCTCGCTCGACGAGATGGACCCCCACCTGCGCGAGCTGATGGAGAAAGGCGAGGGCATCTCCGCGTGGGACTTCTACCGGCAGGCGGTCTTCCTGCGCCACGAGTTCCAGCAGAGGATGCTCGCCCTGTTCGACCGCTACGACGTGCTGCTCTCCCCCACGCTCGCCGTGCCGCCGTTCCCGCAGCTCGGCGGCGCGGCCGGGCCGAGCGAGATCGAAGGGGAGCAGGTGGAGCCGTTCGGCGGCTGGCTCCTCACCTACCCGTTCAACTGGACCGGCCAGCCGGCGATCTCGGTCCCCTGCGGCTTCAGCTCCGAGGGACTCCCGATCGGGCTGCAGATCGCGGGGCGGCTGCGCGCCGACGCCGACGTGCTGCGCGCCGCGGCCGCCTACGAACAAGCCGCGCCGTGGGCCGACCGCCGGCCCGACCTCGACTGAGAGGAGGACTCATGCCCCCGCAGCCACTCCCCGGTCTCCCGAGCGTCACCGTCGAGCGCGACGTGCCCTGCCGGATGCGCGACGGTGTGACGCTGTACGCCGACGTGTACCGCCCCGCCGAGGGTGGCCCGCACCCGGTGCTCCTGATCAGCCACCCGTACGACAAGCTCGCTGCCGAGAGCAACTTCGGTTTCAGTCACCCCGCCTGGTACGCGCGCCACGGCTACGTCGTCGTCGCGCAGGACACCCGCGGCCGCTACACGTCGGAGGGGACGTTCTACCCGTTCCGCCACGAGGCCGACGACATGTCGACGACGATCGCGTGGGCCGCGGGGCTCGAGGGGGCGGGCGGGCGGGTGGCCACGTACGGCTTCTCCTACCCGGGCCTGAACCAGCTGCTCGCGGCGCAGAGGCGGCCTCCCGGGCTCGTCACGATCTCGCCGTCGTTCACGGCCGGGCACGTCTACGAGGAGTGGTTCTACCGCCAGGGCGCGTTCGCGCTCGCGTTCGCGTCGTCCTGGGCGACGTTCCTCGCGCTCGACACGGCGAGTCGCCGCGGCGACGACGCCGCGATGGCCGGGCTCGGCGCGGCGCTCGCGGGGATCCACGGCTGGTACTGGGCGCTGCCGCTGGCCGCCTTCCCGCCGCTCGCGGGCGGGGACGCGCCGTACTACTTCGACTGGCTCGCCCACCCGACCCACGACGACTTCTGGGCCCCGTACGACGTCGACTTCGACGCCGTCGAGGTGCCGGCGATCCACATCGGCGGCTGGTGGGACGTGTTCCTGTCGGGCACCGTCAACAATTTCGTCGAGCTCGAGCGCCGCGGGCGGGCGCCGCAGAAGCTCGTGATCGGGCCCTGGTATCACATGCCGTGGCGACCGCTCGGCGGCGCCGGGGAGGACGTGGGCACGAACGTCGTCGACGACTGGCAGCTTCGCTGGTACGACCACGTCCTCAAAGGGCGGGACACGGGCGTGCTCGACTCTCCGGTCACGGTGTACGTGCTGGGCGCCGGCTGGCGCGACCTCGACGCCTGGCCGCCGTCGGCCTCGCGACCGGCCGACTGGTTCTTCCACTCGGACGGACGCGCCATCGCCTCCTACGGGGACGGGACGCTGTCGCCCGAGCCGCCGGGCGACGAGCCGCCTGACCTCTACGTCTACGACCCGGGCATCCCGGTCGTCTCGTCGGGCGGGCACTCCTGCTGCGACCAGGCGCTCGTGCCGATGGGGCCGGCCGACCAGAGCGCGGCCGAGGGATCGAAGCTCGTGCTCTGCTACACGAGCGCGCCGCTCGCAGCCGACCTCGAGCTCGTCGGCGACCCGTTCGTGACCCTGTTCGCGGCCTCGAGCTGCGTCGACACGGACTTCACGGCGCGGCTCTGCGTCGTCGACGCGGCGGGGCGCTCGACGAACCTGCAGGAGGGGATCGTCCGGGCAAGCCACCGCGACCCCGGCGCCGCCCCGTCGCCGATCAGGCCGGACGAGGTGTACGAGTACCGGATCGCGCTCGGCCCCGTCGGCGTGCGGGTGCCCGCCGGCCACCGCCTGCGCGTCACGGTCTCGAGCTCCGACTTTCCCCAGTGGGATCGCAACCTGAACACGGGCGGCCCGTTCGGGCAGGAAGGCCCGAGCGCGGCGAAGGCGGCGACCCAGGTCGTCCTCCACGACCGGTCGCACCCGTCGCGCGTGACCCTGCCGATCGTCGGCTGACGCGGGCGGCGACGGTCACCGGTATCCGCAGGGGCGGGTCACGACCCGCCTCTACGCGAGCGGGTTGCCGCCGTCCGCAAGCGGGAGCGGAACGACCGCCCCGCCCCCGGCGATCGAGCGGTAGGCGGCCATCGTCACCTCGACGCCGGCGCGGCCGGCGGCGGCGCTCGAGTCGGGCGGGACACCGGTCTCGATCGCGCGGGCGAGCTGTTCGAATGGCGTCTCGCAGCGGAAGCCTCCGAGGTAGCGCTCGGCGGTCAGCGCCTCGCCGTTTAGCAGGACGAGGTCGGCGTAGGGAAGGACGGTCAGGTTGGCGTCGGCGAGCTGGAGCTCGAGCACGTTGTGCCAGTTGCCCGGCGTGAGCGCCTCGGCGAGGCCCATCGACGGCAGCGAGCGCAGGCGCTGCTTCCCCGCGGCGACGACCGCGAAGAAGCTCCCGTAGTCGGCGACGATCTGGCCGAAGCTCTCGACGCCCGCGTCCCGGTACTCCGCCCACGTCGCCACCGACTTGGCCTGCACCGACCGCGGCAGGCCCCAGAGCGCGACCATGTAGTCGATCGGGTAGCAGCCGAGGTTCGTCAGCTCGCCGCCTCCCGACCTCGCCGGCGGGTCGAGCCGCTCGGGCCAGAGGTCCGCGAGCGGGAAGTCGAGCGAGAACGTCATCGCGAAGCTGTGGGCGTGGTGGAGCGGCTCTCCGTAGAGGCCCGCGCGCACCTCCCCGAGCAGCTTCGCCGTCACCGGGTGGAAGCGGGTCACCACGATGTCGTGAACGAGCTGCACGCCGTGGCGCTCGACCGCCGCCTCGATCCGCCGGGCCGAGTCGAGGCTCTCGGCGAACGGCTTGTTCAGGAAGACGTGCTTCCCGGCCGCGGCCGCCCCCTCGACCCAGCGTGCCTTGTCGCAGGGGTTGCAGCTGAGCGCGACGACGTCGATCCCGGGATCGTCGATCAGCGCCTCGGGGCTCTCGGCCAGCTCGACTCCGAGCGCCGCGGCGAGCGCCGGCGCCCGGCGCGGATCGGCCTCCCATCCGGCGACGAGCTCGGCACCGGTCTCCTCGCGGAGCGCAGCGACGACGAACTCGCCGTGCGTGCAGCAGTTTCCGAGCACCCCGACCCGATACCGCATCAGGGCGCGATCATACTCGCGCCCCGGCGAGCGACCGGCTCAGGCAAGGGAGCCGAGCAGGGACGCTGCAGCGGGCAGGTCGTCCTCGAAGTCGCAGCGCCAGCCGACCCCGAACGGCGCCGCAACGATGCTGCGAAGCGCGATCGCTCCCCGCTCGATCCGCAGCGCCGGATAGCCGTCTGCGTGGCGCCCGAACAGGTCGCCGTGGCAGCGCACCGTCTCGTCGTGCACCCGCGGGGGCAGACCCTCCGGGACGCGGAAGAAGTGGTGGCCGTTGCGCTCGGGCTCGTCGAGGCCGAGCGTCGCGATCACGGCGAGGTCCGCGAGCAGCCCGACCGGGCCGATCGTCGAGAGGTCCTCGGCGCTCGAGACGAGCGTGCGCCCGGGCTGCTCCCGTCCGAGCTGCTCGAGCAGGCACGCGTTCGAGATTCCCTTGAAGACGCCCTTGCAGCTCTTGAACGAGGCGCCGTCGTAGCCCGCCTCGATCGCCCTGGCGACCGCGTCGAGCGAGTCGTCCGCCTCGTCGACGATCACCCGGGGTCGCCCGGGCCAGGAGGCCAGCGCCGTCGCGACCCCCTCGCCGAGCGTCGAGCCCCTGGGCAGCGGCTGCTCGACGTAGTCGATGCGCGAGGCGAGACCATACGTCCATGCGCCGCCCGCCAAGTCATCCCAGAGCGCCCGTAGCGCCGCCACGTCGGCCAGCTGCTCGTTGCCGTCGAGCGTGACCCGGTAGTCGCCGCCCGTCTCGCGCTCGAGCACCTCCGCGACGCGCGCGAGCCGCTCCAGGCTCGCGTCGTGATCGCCGCCGACCTTGACCTTGAAGCGCCTGAGCCCGTAGCGGCGGATACACCCCTCGAGCGTCGCCGGGAGACCGTCGGGGGGTTCCGGCCCTTCCCCCCCGACGAGCGCATCGGCGAGCCCGACCGTGTGTCTCACGCGGAGCGAGGCGAGCGGCCGCGACGGCAGGAGCTCCCGCGCGGCCCGGCCCTCGAGCCGCGGCTGGAGCGCGCCCAGACGCAGGCCCAGGTCACCCCGCCGGATCGCCTCCGCGAACGTCACCCGGCGCGAGCGGCAGAAAGCGTCGATCGCCGCCCGCTCGACGAGCGAGACGCCGAAACCGGCGAGGAGCGGAGCCGGCGAGACCGGCACGAGCTCCCGGTACACGTCGTGCCAGAGGTCGAAGACGCTCTCCCTCCTGCCGCAGCGCACGGCGACCCCGCACGCCTCCTCGATCGCCTCGATCATCCCGGCGGCCTCGTCTCGGTAGGACGTGTCCGGGTTCTTCGTGAACCACTTGGGCGCGAGGTGCTCGGCCGCGACCCCGACCTCGAGCGCCCCGTCGATCTCGACGGTGGCGAACAGGAACGCGTGCACGAGCTCCCGCAGCTCGACGATGCCGAAGCGAAACGGCAGCCGCGCCCGCGCGAAGACGCCCCGCAGGCGCCAGTCGAGAACCCGGACGCCCACGCCGACCGGGGCTCAGCCCGTCACGCCAGGCCGTAGATCCGCGCCGCGTTGCCGCCGAGCATCAGATCGAGCCCCTCGGCCGGAAGGGGGTCGAGCCCGAGCTTCGCCGCGAGCGCCGGCAGCGTCTCGCGGAAGATCGCGAGACTCGGTCCGGGCGGCGAGACCGGGAAGTCGGTGCCCCAGAGGATCCGGTCGTAGGTGCAGCCGTAGCGCGGGCAGCGCAGGAGGTGTCGCAGGACGATCTCGGGGTCCTCGATCGTCGCCCAGTAGCTCGTGTCGACGTAGACGTTCGTGTGCTTGCCGACGAGGCACATCGCCTCCTCGATCCAGGGCACGCCGAAATGCGCGCAGATGATCGTGAGATCGCGGAAATCGCGGGCGACGTCGTCGAGCTGGGCGGGCCGCTGGAACTTCATCGGCGCGTCGACGAGCGTCGTCCACGACTGATGGACGATCACCGGGATGCCGAGCTCGAGCGCTTTCGCGTAGATCGGCCAGCAGAGCTCGCGGTCGTCGGGGCTGAAGTGGTTGTACGTCGGATAGAGCTTGACCGCCCGGGCGCCGAACTCCCGGACGCACCGCTCCATCTCCCCGAGCACGGTGTCTCCCTCGTAGCGCGGGTTGACGGACATGACCGGGAGCGTCTGCTCCGGGTACTGCCTGCACACGTCGGCGATGTAGTCGTTCGAGACGTGAGCGCCGGCGATCTCGCGCGTCGCGGGGTCGCGCCCGAACGTCTTCGGCTCCCTCGGCGCGACCGCGTAGAGCAGCACCCTGTCGACGCCCGCCGTGCGGTACGCCTCCATCATCGCGGGGATGTCAGTGCCCTCGTAGACGACCGGCGAGATCGGCTCGCCGGAGGCCCGCACGGCCGGCTCGATCACCTCCTCGAGGAATTTCGGCGACGACCAGTCGCTGCGGGAGACATGGGCGTGGCTGTCGATGATCATCCGTGTCACGCTCCTCGAAGTCGGGATTCAGGGTCAGGCTCCGGAGGCCGCCTGTAGGGGCCGACGCGGTCCTCGATCGCCCGGCAGGCCGCCAGCACGCGCTCGTCCTCCCAGGGCCGTCCGACGACCTGGACTCCGATCGGCAGGCCCGCCACGGAGAGCGTCACCGGAACCGAGGCGGCCGGGAAGCCGAACGCGTTCCACACCTGCGACACGGAGAACGCCTCGAGCCACTCGACCCTGCCCGAGGGCAGGTCGAAGGCGCGCTGGCCGTGCCGGCCGGCCGTCACCGAAGCCGGGGGGCCGAGCAGCAGCGGGTACTCCTCCATGAAGCGCAACAGATCGACGCGCGCCGCGTCGAGCGCGTTCCAGGTCACGATGTACTCGAGCAGGCCGGGGTCAGAGAAGTCGTCCCGGACGAAGGCGCCGACGTAGGGGTGGAACCGGGCGAGGTCTCCCTCCGCGAATGCGCCGAGGAGCACCGCGACCACCTTGTCGAACACGCGGTACCAGTGCTCGTGCCAGTCGGCCGCTCCGGGGATCTCCACTTCCTCGACGATGAGCCCGGCGGACTCGAGCAACCCGCCCGCCGCACGGGACGCGGCGACGATCTCCGGATCGACGGGGTTGACGCCGTCACCGGCGTACAGAGCGACCTTCTGGCCCACCAGGTCGTCGAGACGCACCGGCGGCGGCGAGACGAAGGGCACCGCGGCGGGGTCGTCGCGGTCGTACCCCGACAGCACGGAGAGCGCCAGCGACAGGTCCTCGACACGTCGGGCGAGCGCACCCACGCAGGCCATGTGGGCCACGATGTTCGCGGGCGGCGGCAAGTGGCCCGTGAGCGGAATCCGTGCCGCCGTCGGCTTCAGGCCGGCAACGCCGCTGAAGTGCGCGGGCACGCGGATCGACCCTCCTCCGTCGCTGCCGAGCCCGAGCGGCGAAAGCCCGGCCGAGACCGCGGCCGCCTCGCCGCCGCTCGAGCCTCCCGGCGTGTGCTCGGGATTCCAGGCGCTGTTCGCTCGCCCGTAGACGTGGCTGTCCGTCTCCCAGGACGCGAGCTGGTCGGGAACGTTCGTCTTGCCGAGCAGGATCGCGCCCGCCCCGCGCAGCCGCGCCACCGCAGTCGCGTCGACGTCGGAGACGAAGTCGATCGACGTCGACCCGACCGTCGTCCGGTCGCCCGCCGAGACGATCGATTCCTTACACGAGATGGGCACGCCGTGGAGCGGGCCGACCTCGTCGCCGCGCAGCAGCGCGGCCTCGGCCGCCTGGGCCTCCGCCCGTGCCGCCTCCGCCCGCAGCACCACGAACGCGTTCAGGTCGGGGTTGCGGGCCTCGATCCTCCCGAGGTAGGCCTCGACAAGCTCGACCGGCGAGAGGTCCCGTTCCCGCACGAGCCGCGCGTGCTCGGCGGCCCCGGCGTAGAGCAGGTCGAGCGACGCCGCCGGGCCGCTCACGCGACCCCGCACCACCCGAGCGCGAGGATCGCATAGGTCTTGCAGGCAGCGACGAGCTCGTCGATCAGGATGTACTCGTCGTCGGCGTGCGCGACCCGCAGGTCGCCCGGGCCGTAGCTGATCGCGGTCACGCCGCCCAGGTTCAGGAACGACACGTCCTCGACGGCGGCGAATCCGTTCACGGCCGGCCGGCCGGCGAAGCGCGTTCCCGCCACCGCCAGCTCGTGGGCGTCACCGACGGCAATACAGATCGGGTGCTCCGGGTCGACAGAGAACGCGGGCCAGTTCAGCTTCCACTCGACGACGGGCGGATGCTCGCGCAGCCAGGGGTCGAGCTGGGCAGCCCGGTGCACATGCTCCTCGATCTCCCGCTTCACGTCCTCGGGATCCTCGTCGGGGTGGTACCAGCAGCAGTACTCGAGGGTCATGAAGTCGCTGATGAAGAACGGAACGAGCACGCCCTTCGGCCCGCCGGTGACGACGCCCGGATGGATCGTGAAGTGGCCCGGCGGGAACAGCGGGTGGCGCTTCGTCTGGCCCCACTCGTCCTCGAGCCGCCTGAGCGCGAGATAGATGTCGACGCCCTTGTCGATCGCGTTGACGGCGACCGCGGCGCCGAGGCCGCCGGCGCGGAACGTGTGCGCGCGCATCGACGCGTGGGAGGCCTTGCCGGGAACGGTGACCGAGAACCAGAGCAGGCCGGGGCTGGCGGGGACGACCGCGAGCGGGTCGGGCGGGGAGCTCGGCTCGGACACGACGGCGGCATCGGCGACGTAGCCGCGCCTCACCGTCGCGGTGACGCCGCACTCGTGGTCCATCACCTCCTCGCCGACGACGGCCTCGAGGATCAGGTCGCCGCTCAGGCGCACGCCCGCCTCGCCGAGCGCCCGGGCCGCGAATGCCTGGGCAAGCACGCCGCCCTTCATGTCGGTCGAGCCGCGGCCCCAGACCCGATCTCGGTCGATCCGCCCCGAGAACGGCGAGCCGCTGTGCCAGTTCACCGGGTCGCCCGGCGGCACCACGTCCGTGTGGCCGTTGTAGATCAGCGAGCGGCCCCCTCCAGCCCCTCTCAGGACGCCGACCGCGTTCTCGCGGCCCGGCTCGATCGCGAACAGATCGACCTCGCAGCCGATCCCGCGGTAGACCTCGGCGACGAGCTTCGCGACCGCGCCCTCTCCCCCGACGACCTCGTCGTAGGCCTGGCCCGGGTACTTCGGGTTGACGCTCTCGATCTGAACCGCCTTCGAGAGCGTCTCCACGAGCTCGCGCGCGAGCGCATCGACCCTGGCGAGCACCGTCTCGCACAGGCCCGGCTCGAGCGTCATCGCGGCCTCCCTACGGTCCCGAGGTCTCGGGCGCGGCGGGGGCGCCACCGCCCGTCTCGCGACTCGCCCGGCGCCGCTTCAGGTAGTCGCGGACCTGGGAGGGGATGCCGACGAGGCCCCGCGTCGTGCCGAGCGTGATTCCGTACATGATGATGCCGATCCAGACGAGACGCCACGCGGGCGTATCGATATCGGAGAACGTGCGGTCGATGAACAGGAGCAGCGCCGTTCCGATGATCGCCCCCTTGGCCGAGCCGAGGCCGCCGACGACGATCATCGCGAGCAGGAGCAGCAGCGTGTTGAAGTCGAAGATCGTCAGCGAGACGCCGCCGTAGAAGCCGGAGTAGAAGCCCCCGATCAGGCCGAGCACGGCCGACGAGATGAGGAAGACAGCGAAGCGCGCACGGACGACGTCGACGCCGAGCCCCCTGGCGACGCTCTCGCTCTCCCGGACGGTTCGGAGCAGCAGGCCGAGCCTGCCGCCGTCGACCGCCCTGTACACGAGCAGGCAGAACACGAGCAGCGCGAGGCCCACGAAGAAGTGGATGGTGCGCCCCGTCTCCGTAGCGATCTGATCGGCCTTGAGAAACCGCGCCCCGCCGAAGAGGCCCGAGTTCTTGCCCAGCACCTCGTGTTGCTTCACGATCGCCCGCCCCACCTCGGCCAGGCCGATCGTGAACAGCGCGAAGTAGATCCCGCGCAGCCGGATCGTCGGCGCCGCGACGATCGCCCCGAGGAGCGCGCCGAACCCGGCCGCGATCAGGATCATGAAGACGATGTTCAGCGACCGGGCGCTTTCGAGCTCCTTGCCCGCGATCGAGCCCCCCGACACGAGCGCGCCGACGTACGCGCATGCGCCGACGACCGCGATCGTGGCGAACGAGTAGAGGCCTGCCGTGCCGATCACGAGCATCCACATCAGGTTGATCGAGGCGTACAGGCAGAAGAGCACCCAGTGGCCGCCGAAGACCTCGTTGTCGTAGACGAAGAAGAAAAGGACGAGAGCGAGCGCGAGGCCCCCGCCGTAGAAAGCGGTGTCGAGAGCAGACCTGACGCTCAGCAGCGAGTTACGCACGGGTCACCTCGAGGATGCCGGCCACGCCGCGCGGACGGACGAGCAGCACGACCGCGATCAGCGCAAACTGGGTCAGAAGAATCCAGCTCTGGTCGAGGTAGTGCGCCGTGACAGCCTCGGTGGCTCCGACCAGGAGGGCGGCAACCACCGCTCCGGGGATGCTGCCGAGACCGCCGAGCAGGGCCACGATCAGGCCCTTCAAGAGCGGCAGGTAGCCGATGTTCGGCTCCGGATAGAAGATCTGGGAGAGCAGGACGGCGGCGAAGCCCGCGAGGATCCCGGACACGGTCAGGATCGCGAACGCGGCCTGCCTGCGGCCGATCCCGACGAGAGCCGCCCCCTCCGGGTTCTGCGTCAGCGCCCTGACACCGAGACCGATCCTCGACTTCACGAGCGCGAGCACGACCAGCAGCATGACGACACTCGCCGAGATGATCGCACCGCTCTTGTCGGCCGTGATCGTGGATCCGCCGATCTTGAACTTGGAGGTGCCGAAGAGATACTCGATCGCCTTGCGCTGGGGCCCGAAGACGAGCAGGAACGTGTTCACTCCGATGATCGCAAGACCCAGCGAAGCGATGATCGAGCGCATGTCCCAGTTCTTCTTCCCGTCGAGCGGCAGAAAGACGCTCAGCCACACGACCGCGCCGGCGAAGGCGCCGACGACGATTCCGCCGAGGAAGATCACGGAGGCGTGATCGGAGATGTTCTCCTGCGCCCACCAGGCGCCGTAGAGGCTGGCCGCGAAAGTGACGCCGTGGGCGAGGTTGAGGAAGCCGAGCCCGCCCCACGTCAGCGAGATGCCGACTCCGATCAGCCCGTAGACGGCGGCGAGATTGATGGTCGTGATCAGATCGGTCACGTGCCCGCCCTCCGTTCCCGATCCGCGGCCGCTTCTCCGCCCGGGGATGCTTCTGCTGTCTCGATACTGACGATCCTGCCTCCGTGGATCCGGGCGACCCTCCCGATCCACCCTTCTAGAAGCGTCTGATTCTGCTCGGCGAGCACGAGCGACCCACCTTCCAGATCGAGCTCCCTGAGCGTTGCGTAAAGACCGGCGGCGACGCCGGGAGCGAGCCCCAGCGAAGGCTCGTCGATCAGGTAGATCCGGGCGTTCGACATCAGTCCTCGCCCGACCGAGCACATGCGCCGCTCGCCGCCCGAGAGGGTGCCGGCCGCCTGGTCGAGTCGCTCGGCAAGGCGCGGGAACAGCTCGAGCACGCGATCGCGCCGCTTTTTCCGCTCCCGCCAGCCGGTCGCGAACGCGCCGGAGTCGAGGTTGTCCTGAACGGACAGGCCCGGGAAGAGGGCGTCGCCCTGGGGAATCATGACCACCCCCGCCCGCGCCAGCCGGTGCGTCGGGGTCTTCAGGATCGACGCGCCGTCCAGCTCGACCTCGCCCTGACGCCAGTCGACGAGACCCATGATCGAGCGCAGCAGCGTCGTCTTCCCGTGACCGTTGAGACCGACGAGGCCGACGCGCTCGCCCTCGCCGACGGCGAGGTCGATCTCGTGGAGCACGCGCAGCGGCCCGTAGCCCGCCGAGAGACCGCGAACCTCGAGAACCGTCGTCATGCGGCCTGCGGCGCCTCGAAGTAGGCCGCCCGAACAACGGGGTCGTCGAACACGACCGCTGGCGGCCCTTCCGCGATCACCTCGCCGGCATCCATGACGAGCACCGTCTCCGCCACGGCGTGCAGCAGTTCGAGCCGGTGCTCGACCACGACCACCGCGATCGCAGTCTCGGCCACCATCTGCCGGATGATCTCATCCACCTCGTCGATCTCGTCCTGCATCAGGCCGGAGCAGGGCTCGTCGAGCAGGAGCACGCTGGGCTTGCGCATCAGCACGCACGTCAAGAGCAGCTTGCGGCGGTCGAGCGTGTCGAGGCCGCCGCAGCGGACGTGATCTGGGGTCGTGAACCGCGTGAGCTCCCTGGTCGGCTGCTCGACTGCCCGGTCGAGCTTCGGCGACCAGGCGAGCCGCGCGGCCCCGAGCGTCTCCCCGATCGTCAGCTCGGTCGGCACGAGCGGCGACTGGAACGTCCGGGCCAGGCCGAGGCGGACGCGCCGGTGAACGGGAAGCCGCGTGATGTCGGTCCCGTTCAGCTCGACGCGTCCGCCGTCCGCGCTGTGGAAGCCCGAGAGGACGTCGAACAGTGTCGTCTTGCCTGCCCCGTTCGGCCCGGCCACTCCGAGGATGTGGCCCTCCGTGACCGAGAGGGAGACCCCGTCTACGGCGACGAAGCCGCCGTAGAGCGCCCTGATGTCCGTGCAGGTAAGCGACACGTGCGTCCTTCGAGCCTCTGCTTCCTCGCCTGGCTCGCTAGAAGCTCAGCCAGGGCGGCTTCACGTAGGCGGTCTGGATGTACGGCGACGGCGCGATCACCTGGTGGCTCAGGGCCCCGTCCTCGCCGGGCGAGATCTGGAAGAACAGGTGCGGGTTCCCGAGCGACGGATCCGGCGTTTCCTGCGGGTAGGCGAGGCAGTAGTTCGCCTCGTCGTGCCCGAACCAGTAGCCGCCCGAGACGCCGCGCATGATGTTGCGCTTGAGCTCGGCGATGTTGGCGTCGAAGTTCCGCGTGTCGCCGGTGATGCCCCAGGCGTGGGCGAGCATGTAGACCTCGTCGTAGCCCGTGCCCGCGTTCGAGAAGCCAGCCACCTTGCCCCACTTCGCCTTGTAGCGCTCCTGGTACGCGAGGCCGACGGCGTCGTTCATGGTGCCGAGAACGGTCGCCCAGACGACGCCGTTCGCGGCGTCGCCCGCGATCTCGAGGAACTCGGGCACCGACGCGCCGTACTGCAGGTAGAGAAACGCGTCCGGCGGGTCCGCCGCCCACTGCTTCATCAGCGCCGCGTGGTCGGCCGGGTTCCAGTGCGTGTTGAAGACGACTGTCGCACCGCTACCCTTCGCCTTCGAGATCATCGGCGCCCAGTCGGTGACGGGACCACCGGTGCCCGCGATCGGCGAAATGCCCACGATCTCCCAGCCGAGATCGGGAGCGACCTCCTGGGCGGCCTTCGAGATGTTCGAGCTGTACGGGATGTCGCCCTCGAAGATGTAGATCGTCTTGGTCGGCGGGTTGAACAGCCCCTGCGCGATCAGGCCCTCGAGGAAAGGCGGAAAACCGTAGCCGTACTGCAGGTCGGTCGGGTCGGCCTGGAAGATGTTCTTGTACTTCGCCGGGTCCGACTTGAACATGTTGACCTGGTCGCTCGAGGTCGACGCGTTGATGGACGGAGCCCCGTACGCGGCGAGGATGTCGTTCGGCTCGTACACGTTGGCGTAGCCGAGGGTGATCGCGTCGGCCTCTTTGCTGACGAGGTTGTTGTAAGCGCTCGTGGCGCTCTCGCCGTCGAAGTTGTTGAAGTCGACGATCTCGTGCTCGATCATGCGCCCGCCGATACCGCCCCGCTCGTTGATCTCCGCGATCGCGAGGTCGGAGCCGCCCTTCATCTCCTCGCCGTCGGCCGTCGTCATCGGGTACGCCGAGCCGATCAGGATCGGCTTCGCGCTGTTTGCGGCGTCCTGGCCGGCCGCGGTCGTCGTCGCCGCCTCCGGCTCCTCGTCGCCGCCGCCGCCGCACGCGGCGAGGACACCCGCGAGGGTGAGCCCTCCGATCGAGGCCCCGGCGACGCCGCCGAGGAATTTCCTCCGGCTGACCCCCGAGGTCTCGACCGCCTCCGGTGTCTCCTCCGGAATGTTGGGCATCTCGTCTGTCATGCTCCCGCTCCTTTCATCTCCCCGCATTGATCCCTGGCTAGCCGGGACTTCGGCCTTCATCTCGATACGACGTCCGCGCCGCCGAAGGGTTAGTGGCACCCGTACCGGTGAAGAGCGTCCGTCATAGTAAGCAATGTTTAGGGAGGCTAACGTGTCCTCCGGACGAAATCAAGATCCCGGTAGGTTGGCGAGGTTTGCCTCGGCGTCCGCGATCGCCGCGTCCTGGTGCGGCTGGAGGGCCTGCCCGCCGACGCCCTCGAAGATCGGCAGGAACGGATCCTCGATGGTGCCCTTCAAGCCCGAGAGCTCCTCGACGACAGCGAGGCCGCAGTAGGGGACGTACGCGGAGGAGTAGCCACCCTCGTGCTCGACGACGAGGCGCCCGCCGCAGACCTCGGTCGCGACGTCGAGCATGATCCGCGTCAGCTGCCGGTAGCCGCCCGAGTGCACCATCATGTGGGCAAGCGGGTCCATCGCGCTCGCGTCGAGGCCCGAGGCGACGACGATCAGCTCGGGGCGGAACGCGCGCAGCGCCGGGGCGACGACGCGCTCGAAGGTTGCGACGTACGCGCCGACGCCCGACCCGGGCGGCAGCGGCACGTTGATGTTGCAGCCCACGCCGGCGCCCTCGCCGTTGTCGCGCACGTAGCCCGAGTCGGGCGGGTAGTAGTTGTCCTGGTGGACGGAGATGGTGAGGACGCTCGGATCGGAGTAGAACGCCTTCTGGGTGCCGTTGCCGTGGTGCACGTCCCAGTCGACGACCGCGACCTTCCCGAGGCCGCGCGACTGCTGCGCGTGCATCACGCCGAGGGCGGCGTTCGCGAAGATGCAGAAGCCGCGGCCGAGATCGGCCTCGGCGTGGTGGCCGGGTGGCCGGGTGAGCGCGTAGATATTGTCGACCGTGCCGTCGAGCACGGCGTCGATGGCACTCATGACGCCGCCGGCCGCCAGCAGCGCGATCTCGTAGCCGCCCGGCCCGAAGGGCGTCAGCTCGCCCGCGTCGCCGCCGTTGTCGGCCGAGAGCGCCTTGATGCGGTCGACGTACTCCCGCGTGTGGAAGCGGAGGATCTCCTCCTCGGTCGCCGGGCGCGGCGAGACCGGCACGAGCTGGGAGAGCACCCCCGAGACCTCGAGCAGGTTGCGCAGCCGGCGCTTCGTGCCCGGATTCTCCGCGTGCGTGTCGGGCTCGACGGTTCCGTGTCCGGCCGGCATGAAGCCGGCTCCCGCCCGGGTGTCGTGCCAGAAGTAGAGCTCGTGGCAAAGCCATCCTGTCGCCATCCGTCCCTCCTGTCCGTCGTTGCGGTCAGCCTACCGCGCTTCCTGGCCTACCTCCACCGCATACACGATCGCGTTCTCGGCGACCCGCTCGAGCCAGCCCTCGAGCATCGCGGCCATCTCGGGCAGCGTCTCGACTTCGCGGTCGAATGCCGCCTGGTCGTCGAACTCCATCTCCTCGAGGTACTCGTAGGGAGGCTCGCCCTCCATGGCGCCGGTAGCGCGCCAGACGCGGTAGCTCGAGAGCGAGCGCATCCGCCGTACCGCCGGCACGTTCTCCGTCCGAAACCACTCCTCGTACTGCTCGGGCGTGACCCCGGGCTTGAGGCGAAACGTCACGAAGCACTTCACGTCAACTGCTCCTTCCGTCAGAACGAGGGGGGCGTGATCGCGGACACGAGCGCCGTGCGCTCGGGGCCGTGGTTCTCGACACGGTGCGGGATCCCGGAGTTGAACGCGATCGAGTCACCGGCCTCGAGCACGTGCTCCTCGTCGCCGATCCAGACGTGGAGCCGCCCCTCCAGCACGAGAGCCGCCTCCTCGCCCGGATGGCCCATGGGCACGCGCGTCTCGCCCTGACCCGGCTCGAGCTCGATCAGGATGAACTCGATCTGGCGGTTCAGGTCGGGCGTGAGCAGCTGGTAGACGAGGCCCGAACGCGGGATCCGCATGGTCTTGCGTTCGCGTTTTCGCACCACGACCCCGCCCGCCGGCGCGTCGTCGAAGAACGACGCGATCGGGGAGTCGAGCGCCGCGGCGATCTTGCGCAATGTCTCGATCGACGGATTGGCCCGATCGAGCTCGATCTGGCTGATCAGGCCACGGGAGACGCCTGCGGCGCGGGCCAGCTCGGTGCTCGAGAGCCCCCGCAGCTGGCGGATCGCCCTGATCCGACCTCCGATCGACACGTCAGGCCCTCGCCCCCGCCTCGCGGCTCTCCGCCTCGAGCCAGCCAGCGACCGTGGCCACGGGAAGCCCGCCCACCTCCGCCGCCAGGTACTCGAGGTCGACGTCGCCGAGGCTGTCGAGGGGACGGTCGCCGACCGCGCGCCCGAGGTAGCCGCGGCGGATCTCGTCGAGGTCGACCTCGACGGCCGACAGCTCCCCGGGGGAGCGCGGGATCGCGATCACGCGGCCGGGCACGTTCTCGCTCGGGTGGCCGCGGCGGACCTCGACGCCGAGCTCGCGGGCAAACGTCAGCTGGGCGGTCGGGTGCTTGCCGGCACCCGTGTACTCGGTCTCCTGGACGACGAGCACCGCGTCCTCGTCGAGCTCGCGGGCGAGCGGAATCGCAGCCGCCAGCGACGTGTTGCCTGCGGGGCCGCGCTCGAGCCCCTCGAGTCGCGCGAGCGCCTCGGTCACGTAGAAGACCTCGCCCTGGGTGACCGTCACGTGCCGGTCGAGGTAGCGCAGCGGGCGGGCCGCGCTGCGAGGCACGTCCGTGCGGTCGGGGTCGAGCAGGAACGGCATCGCGAAGCCCGTGTGACCGGTCGTGAACGACTTGCGGTTGAAGTCACGGTCGGAGTCCATCCGCAGCCCGCGCAGATCGACGCTGACCCCGATCACCGCCGTCGCGCCGCAGCCGGCCGCGCGCAGGCCGCGGGCGGTGCCCGTGACGTTCCCGCCACCCGCGTTCGTGCAGACGACCGCGTCGGGCGGACGGCCGTAGCGCTCGAGCACCTCGGCGCCGATCTCGTGGCCGAGCGTCTCGATCCCCGCGATCGCGTGCGGCGTGTACAGCGAGGCGCTGAAGTAGCCGGTCTCCTCGAGCGCGAGCAGCATCGCGTAGAAGAGCTCGGGCCCGACGGTGAGCTGCCACACCTCGGCTCCGTAGGCCTCGCACGCGCGACCCTTCTCGAGGATCTCGGGCTGGCCGCGCCCGAGCGAGTCGTACACCTCCTGGAGCACGATGCAGTCGAGGCCTCGCATCGCCGCCTGGGAGGCGACCGCGGCCCCGTAGTTCCCGGACGTGGCGGCGACGACGCCGCGGTAGCCCCGCCGGGCCGCCTCGTGAACGGCGACGGAGGCACGGCGCGCCTTGAAGCTGCCCGACGGGTTCGCCGCCTCGTCCTTGACCAGGATCGTCGCCCCCTTGCCCGCGGGCGCGCCGAGCCGGGCGAGCCGGGTCAGGGCGGGCAGCTCCAACAGCGGCGTCGAGCCGACCTTGGCGGCCCGCTGGATCGCCCGGACGTCCTCGAGCGTCGTGCCGGCGCTCGCCATCAGCGCCTCGTACTCGAACGCGAGCTCGCCGCGCTCGAACGCCCCGTAGTCGATGCCGAGCGCGGCCGCGACGATCTCGTCGCGACGGGCGAGCACGGCCGCGAAGGAGCGGTCAGGCACCCTCGAGACCACCGGCGCGTATCAGCGCCCGCAGCTCGCTGCCGACCTCGAGCAGCTCCGGCACGGGCCGGCCGAACGTCTGGCGGGCGGGTGGCAGCACCTCTAGCAGACTCCCCTCGACACGCCGACCGAGCACGGTGCGCACGGCCGCGGTCTCCCCGACCCGAGCGTCGTGCTCGAGGAAACCCCGCACGCGCGCCTCGAGCGGCGCACCAGCGGTCTCCGCAGGCAGGCGCGGCGCGCGCTCGCCCGGGCCGAGCAGCACGAGGTGGAGCTCCGCCCAGTCGCCGGCGCGCCCCCCCGACTCGCCGTCCTCGCCGCTCATCACCCGGCCGGCGCCTCTCCCTCGGCGAGCGCCGAGCGGCGCACGTAGACCATGCGACACTGGCCGTCACCGAGGCAACGGTACTCGTCCTGGGTCGCGTAGAACTCGTCCCAGAGCCCGATCGCCTTCATGATCGCCTGGTAGTAGTTCGCGGACGTCGCGCCGATCGTCTTCTGGTGCATCCGGCTCGCCGCCTGCTTGCCGTACATGTCGATCATGTTGTCCCAGAACGGGCACGTCTTGATCACGGCGACGTGGCGGTCGGGAGTCGTCTCGACGTCCTCGACCTCGCAGCCGATCGCTTCCCAGTAGGCGCGGTTCATGCGGGCGATGTCCTCGGTCGTGCGCACCTCGTCGAGCCCGAGCGCCTGCTTGACGAAGTCGAGGAACACGAGCGCGAGCTGCTCCCAGATCCGCGAGTAGACGATCAGGCCCTCGCGCGCCCCGTAGCGGTGCTCGAGCACCTGCCACAGCTCGTGGTCGTGCGCGGTGAAGGCCCGGTTCCAGAACACGAGCGCATCCTCGGGCGAGCGGTCGAGCCGGGCTGCGATCGCCGCGGCATCCAGTTCGAGCGAGAGCCCGAACGGGGGCTCCGCGCTCGCCCACGCGAACGTCGCCTCGGCGGCGTCGTGAATCTCCTCGGAGAGGCGCGACCAGGTCTCAGCGCAGACGGCGCGCGCCTCGTCCTCCCCCTTCTCCTCGACCATCGCGTTCCAGAGCAGGCCCGGCTCGAGCGAGAAGCCGAGCGCCCAGGTGTGGAGCGCGTCCTCGAGCGGCTGCCCGGTCTTCTCGATCGCCTTCAGCACCCAGTTGCGCGAGTCGTCGGGATCGTCGCCGAGCGGGCGCATGAGAAACGGCGCCTCCTGGTCGACGAGCTCCTGACGGAGCGGGAGTTCCCTCGTGAAGCGCGGCGTGGCCATATCCATCTCCTTCCGCGGTTGCTAGGCCAGGCACTCCTGGATGAACGGCGTCGTCGTCAGGACCTCGACGCCGGTCTCGCTGACCATCACGGTCTCCTCGAGCGCGGCCTGGATGTAGGTCTTGTCGTCGATCATCCGGTGGAAGCGCGGCTCGAGCGTGAAGCACATGCCCGGCTCGAGCACGACGTCGAGGTGGTCGGGGGCGGTTCCGGCCTTCATGCAGACCGGCAGCTCGCAGCAGTTGAGCCCGATCCCGTGGCCGGTGTCGAAGCGGTTCTCCATGTAGCCGTGGGCGAGCGCGGTCCGGCGCACCGCCGCGTCGACCTCCGAGATCCGGATCCCCGGCCGGATCGTGTCGATTCCCGCGTACATCGCCTCGTAGTTGACCCGGTAGAGCTCCTTGAACTCGGGTGTGGGCTCGCCGATGAAGCCGGTGCGCATGCAGTCGCCGTTGTAGCCCTCGACGATCGGGCCCATGTCCATCACGATCGCGTCGCCCTCCTGGAGCACGCGGTTCGTCGGGTAGAGCGCCCCCTCGGTCACGGGACCGGAGGTGAGAAACGGGTAGAAGCCGTCGCCCTCGGAGCCGAGTGCGAACAGGCGGCCCATGAACGCGCCGGAGACCTCGTACTCGGTCATGCCGGGTGCGAGCGCGTCGAGGCCGGCCTGGACGCCCTCGCTGGCGACCTTCGCGGCGGCGCGCATCAGCTTGCGCTCCTCGTCGTTCTTGACGATCCGCTCGAACAGGAGCGCCTCCTCCGCGTTCACGAACTCGATCTGCGGCATCGCCTCGCGGAACGCCTCGAGGATCACCCAGGAGACCCTGTCGATCCCGACCTTGCCCCGGGTGACCCCGAGCGCGGCCAGAGCGTCCTTCGCCCAGGCCGCGTAGCGGGCGTGGACGAGGCTCGCGTTGAAGATCGAGTAGTGGTCCCAGCCGGACTGCTCCTTGAGCCACGCACCCTCGTTCGCCCAGTGCGGACCGGGCGCGACGTGGTAGCCGCAGTCCACGGACTTGACGGCCCCCTCGCGGGTGATCGCGGCCATCGAGTTCGGCTCCCAGCCGTACACGAAGAACCGACGCACGTCCGCGATGTACTGGACGTTGTCGTGCTGGGTCGCGAGCAGCGCGTCGGCGCCGATGCGCTCGCAGACCCGCACCGCGCCCTCCTGGCGCAGACGGATCAGCTTCTCGTGGTCGACGTCCTCGACCGACATTCCCGTTCTCCTTTCGTCAGGGCTCTCGCGGCAGCCCGGCCTCGTTGGCGAGCCGCCACATGGTGATCGCAGTCAGGTCCCCGACCGCCTTGAGCGAGTTGCCGTCGAGCTTGTCGGCGGTGTCGTGGACCGAGTGGTAGTAGAAGTCGTCGGGCTTCCAGAACCAGATCGCCGGCACGCCCGCCTCCAGGAACCGCCCGGACTCGGCTACGCCCCAGGTCGCCGTCATCCGCCCCACGTCGTAGCCGAGCTCGTCAGCGAGCTCCTCGACGCGGCGCATCAGCCACTCCGTGTGCGGGATCGGCGGCCGATCGGGCCAGAGGCCCAGCTCGACGAGCTTGACCTTGCCGCCGACGCCGAACATGTCGAGGTCGATCGCAGCCCTGATCTGACCGAGCGTACCTTCGGCCTCGCGAGCCGCGATGTACGCGGCCACGCCGGGCGTGACGCCCTCCTCGGCGGTGGTGCAGAGGAACTCGAGCGAGCGCCGCGGCCGCGAGCCGGCGAGCGCGGACGCGACCTCGAGCATCGTGCCGTAGCCGGAGCCGTTGTCGTTCGCCCCCGGCTCGAGCCCGTGATCCCGATGGGCGTGGACGAGAACGACCTCGTCGGGCAGCTCGGAGCCACGCAGGGTGCCGCTCACGTTCCAGCTCGTCACCCGTGGCAGCTCCGCCTCGACCATCAGGGTCGCCCGGGCGCCGCCGGCGCCGATCGCGTGGAGGATCTGGCCGCCGTCGATCCCGGAGACGCAGACGACCGGGAGCTGCTCGTCGCAGAAGCGGCTCGCGAGGTCGCCGTTGCCCGCCTCGAGCGACATCCGGTACGGCCAGGGCAGCGGGTGGATCACGACCATCGCGACGGCGCCGCGGCGGGCGGCGAGCGCGACGAAGGTGCCGAGCCAGAACCGCGAGTAGCCGAACCCGACCTCCTGCATGACGACGATCCGCCCCTCGACGTCGAGGCCCTCGTAGTCGGCCTCCTCGCCGCCGCCCACGAACACGAGCTCGCCCTCGACGCCGCCAGGCGGAGTCGGCGGGGAGAAATAGGGCGGGATCGCGTCGAAAGCGCGGCCGTTGCCAAGCCGTAGCTCGACCCGGCCGTGGCGGTAGCCGAGCGTCTCGAACTCGCGGTCGGCGACCTCGAGCCCGAGGTCGCGGAAGCGGGTCCGCACGAGCTCGGCCGCGCGGCCGTCGCCGTCGCCGCCGACGAACCGGTCGCCGGTCGCGACGAGATCCTCGATGTGGGAGATCGCTCGCCGGCCGCTGATGCGGCCGCGGAGCTCGAGCTCGAACGATGCCGGCACTGGCGTCCTCCCTGGTCGGGGTCGAAACTCGATCGTACGTCCGCCGGAACGGTCAGTCAATAGTGTGGCTAACCGAATTTGATCCTGCTTAACCGCGTCGGCCGCGCAACACCCGGCCCGGCGCGCTAGTGTCCGCCCGTGGCATCCGGCACCGCCAAACCAGTCCCGTGTCTCTACTGCGGCGCGCCCGCGACCCGGGACGACCCCGCGATCCCCGCGTGGGCCTTGCGGCTGACCGGTCTCGCGGACAGCCCGGTCGAGCACCTGCAAGCAAGCGGTGAGCCGCTCGAGCTTCCGGCTCTCGCGCCGGGCGAGGAGATCCCCGTCTCCGTGCCGAGGCACGCCGCCGCGCCCGGCCGCTCGCCGCTCGAGCGGCTGCACGAGGCGATCGAGGGAGCGATCGAGGAGCGCGCGCAACTGGCGGTCGCCGAGTACGCCTCGCGCTGCCTGTGCGAGGCCTGCGCGCGGGAGTTCGCGGCCCGGGACGAGGCGACACTGCCCCTGCTCGAGCCGATGGTGACGGGCTCGGCCGCACGCTTCACGGTCGCCGAGCAGCGCCGGCTGGCCGGCTGGGGCGCCCGCGCCGCCTACGCGATCCTCGCCGCCGAGGGAAAGGAGGCCGGCGTGCCGGGGGCTCACCGCCGCGAGCTGCGCGAGCGGGCCGTTCCCCACACCGACGTCTACGTGGGCCTGGGGCGCTATCGCGCGAACCAGGTAGGCGTGCTCGCCGCCCGGCTCGAGCTGCCGCTCGGAGAGGCCGAACCGACCGAGGCCTACAGCGTGCTCGCCGTCCTCGGGCACCTGGCGCTCAAGGTCTTCGGCGTCCACCGCCGCCCGGCCGACACGCGGGTCGCGTCGCCCCGCGGCACGATCAACCGGATCTGGCCGGAGCGGGACGCCGAGCTGCCCTGGCCGCCGCTCTGGACGCTGACCGACCAGACGCTCGACCGCGTGTTCCTGCAGGAGCCGTTCCGGGCCCCGGTCCGCGAGATGGAGCTGCGCTACCAGGGCCCGAACGTCAAGGTACGCGCGAAGCGCCGCCGCACCGAGGGCCTCGGGCCCCGCCGCTGACGCTCAGAACCAGCCGGTCTCGTCCGGGTTCCCGTACTGCATGAACTCGACGAGCGCGCCGCCCACGTCGACGAACGCGGCCTTCAGGAACCCGTCGCCGACCTCGAACGGGCCGAGCACGACCTCCTTGCCCCCGATCGCCGCATCGATGTCGTCGACCCGGTAGGCGACGTGCGCCTGCGTGCGCACGGGGCCGGTGACGGGGCTGTCCGGCTCAAAGCGCAGGAACTCGATGTTGTAGGGGTGAGCACGCGGGCTCGTCACCCACACGCGGGTCGCCTCCACCCAGCTCTCGTCCGGCTGGCGCTGCTCGGTGACGATGCCGATGTGGTCGAATCTGGACCGGTCGAACTGCTGCACGGGGCCTCCCGGGGCTTGACGGTGATTCGGCGAACGGACCTTGTAGCAGGGACCCGTCTGGGCGGTCAAGCGCGTGCCGGAGAGCGCGACGTCGTAGAATCGAGCCATGTCCGATTCCGTCCTCGAGCAGCACGGCCCGGAGTGGCTTCGCGTGATGCTGCGGATCCGGTTCTTCGAGGGGTCCCTTGCCGATCTGTTCGAGCGCGGTCAGCTCGTGGGTGTCGTGCACCTCTCGATCGGCCAGGAGGCGGTCGCAGCGGGAATCTGCTCCGCGCTCGAGCCCGGCGACCAGATCACGACGACCCACCGCGGCCACCACCATATGCTCGCGCGGGGCCTCGAGCCGGAGCCGATGCTGGCCGAGATCCTCGGCAAGGCGACCGGCTACTGCCGCGGCAAGGGGGGCTCGATGCACGTCGCGTGCTTCGAGCGCGGCGTCACCGGGGCGAACGGGATCGTCGGGGGCGGCATCCCGATGGCGCTCGGGCTCGCGCTGGCGGCGCAGGAGCTCGGCAGCGGCGGCATCGCGGTCGCGTTCTTCGGCGACGGCGCCTCCAGCCAGGGCACGTTCCACGAGACGCTGAACCTCGCCGCCCTGTGGCGGGCGCCGGCCGTGTTCGTGTGCGAGAACAACCGCTACGGCGAGTTCACGCCCACGGAGCGCGCGATCGCCGGGCCGGGGGTCGCCGCGCGAGCCGCCGGCTACGGGATCCCGGGCGTCGCCGTCGACGGGCACGACGTGCAAGCCGTGCACGCCGCGGCCCTGGAGGCCGTCGAGCGGGCCCGCGCGGGCGGCGGCCCCTCCCTGCTCGAATGCGTGACGACGCGGGTGCGCGGCCACCACGAGGGCGAGGAGAATTACGCCGGCACGTACCGGGAGGCGCCGCTCGGCCCCGACCCGATCGATCTGCTGGACGCGGCGCTCGGGCAGCCCGGGCTGCGCGCGCGGCTCGAGGCGGAGGAGCGCGAGCTCGTCGCGCGCGCGCTGGCGGCGGCGCAGGCGGCACCCGACCCGGATCCCGCGACCGCGCTCGAGGACGTGTTCGCGTGAACGGCTCGCCGTCGGGGGCCAACCGGCTCGCGCCCGCGATCGCCGACGCGATCGCGCAGGAGATGCGCTCCGACCCCCGCGTGCTCGTCTGGGGCGAAGACGTCACGATCGGCGTGATGGGCCCGACCCGCGGCCTCGCCGCGGAGTTCGGGGAGAGCCGCGTGCGCGACTGCCCGATCTCCGAGGCCGGCTTCGTCGGAGCCGCGGTGGGCGCCGCGATCGGCGGCCTCAGGCCGGTCGTGGACATCATGTTCTCGAGCTTCGCGTACGTCGCCTTCGACCAGCTCGTCAACCAGGCGGGCCGGATGCGCTACATGACCGGCGGCCAGCTCTCGGTGCCGCTCGTCGTGATCGGCTCGGCCGGAGCGGCCGGCGCGAACGCGGCACAGCACTCGGAAGTGCCGCCGGCGCTGTTTCTGAACGGCGGCGGCCTGCGCGTCGCGTTCCCGTCGACGCCGCACCAGGCGTTCTGGCTGACCCGGGCCGCGATCCGAAGCGACGACCCGGTCATCGTCCTCCACCACCCGGCGCTGGCCGCGGCCCGCGGGCCGGTCGGGGCCGAGCCGCTCGAGCTCGGGCAGGCCGAGGTGGGCCCGGAGGGCGACGATGTCACGATCCTCGCGGTCGGGCTGATGGCACACCGCGCGCGGTCGGCTGCCGGGAAGCTCGCGGCCGAGGGGATTGCCGCGGAGGTGGTCGACGTCTGCAGCCTCTCCCCGATGCCGTGGGAGACGATCCTCGCGTCGGTGCGCAAGACAGGACGGGTCGTCGTCGTCGACGAGGCGCGGCTCACCTGCTCGGTCGCCTCCGAGCTTGCCGCCGGCGTGGCGGAGTGGGCGTTCGGGGACCTGCGCGCGCCGGTGCGGCGCCTGGCGGTGCCGGACGTGCCGATCCCGTTCGCCCCGGGCCTCGAGGCGGCGGTGATCCCGGACGAGGACGCGATCGCGCGGGTGGTCAGGGAGACGGTGGGTGCCTGACCCCGTCGCGGTCGTCCTGCCGAAGTGGGGCATGAACATGGTCGAGGCGACCGTGGTCGAGTGGCTGAAGGGCGTCGGCCAGCGTGTCGAGGAGGGAGAGCCGCTCGTCAGCGTCGAGACCGACAAGGTCGAGGCGGTCGTCGAGGCGCCCGTCTCCGGAACGCTCGTCGAGATCGTCGCCGGCCCCGACGAGGACGTGCCTGTCGGGGCAACGCTCGGGGTCGTCCTACCGCAGTAGCCGCACGACGTCGCGGGCCCCGGTCACGTACGGGATCTCAAGGTTGCCCGCGACGAGGGTGCCGTAGCCGAGCAGCCGGCCGGTCAGGCTCTGCTCGACCTCGACCGCCTGCACGCGGTCGAGGCGTACGGCGGCCGCGTGGCGCTTCGCGATCCCGTACACGACGAGCAGCTTGTCGCTCGTCAGGACGACCGACGTGCGGTCCCAGCGCCAGACCGCGCGCAGCGCGGCCAGGGCACCGGCGCAGATCGCCGCGGCGCCGGCGGCGGCGATCGCCCAGTGGACGGAGAAGCCGTAGAGGACGCAGACACCGCCGGCGGCGCCCCAGGTGAGCGCGCGCGCGAGCGGGCGGACGAGAGCGACCCCGTGCGGGCGCGCGCTCAGGCGGACCTCCTCGCCCGGCTCGAGATATCGCTCCACGCGGCGCGGTTCGGCGCGCGCGGCCGGTGTCCTGCGGCTGGCGGCGCCCGGGCCTACGCGTTCGCCTTGCGCGAGCGGCTGAAGACCAGCCCGCCGAGCGCGAAGCCGAGCCCGAAGGTACCGAGAGCGAAGCCGCCGATCGCAAGCGTCTTGCGCCACGTCGACAGCCGCTCCCAGCGCCCAAGAGCCTCGCGCTCCTCGGGCGACAGCGCCTCGCCGCGGCGCTGCTTGCGCCCGGCCACGCCGGCGCGGACGCCCAGGTAGATGTCGTCGAAGATCTCGGTGGGCTCGTCGACCATCGCTGCTCTCACTATAGAGACCGGATCCGACGCCGGGTCACGGCCCGTAGCGCTCGCGGAAGCGCAGCACGCGCGCCACGTGCTCGTCGAGGAGGCCGCGGCGGGCGAGCGGCACGAGAGCTGCGATCGCGCGGCGGGCGGCGCGAGCGCTCGAGAAGAGGACGAGATCGGCACCGGCGAGGACGGCGCGGCGAGCCCATTCGGGCGCCCCCTCGCTGCCGAGCACGCCGAGCTCGTCGGTGATCGCGATGCCGTCGAAGCCCTGGTCTCGCAGGAGCCGGTAGGCCTCCCGCTCGAGCGAGGCCGGCCGGCTGCCGAAGCGCGGGTAGATCGCATGGCCGACCATCACGCAGGGAACCCCGGCCTCGATCGCGTCGCGGAAGCCCGCGACCTCGGCACCGCGGACGACGCCGTACACGGGCTTGCGGCCGTCGGTCGACTCGGGGGTCGAGCCGAGCCCGGGGAAGTGCTTCGCACAGGCGGCCACGCCGCCCGCGGCGAGCCCGCGCGCGAACGCGATCCCGACCCTGGCGCTGGCGAAGTGGCGCGAGCCGAGCGGACCGTCTGCCGTGTCGAGGACGGGTGCCAGATCGACGTGGACACCGGCGCGGCGGAGTGCAACCGCGGTGCGACGCCCGGCCGCCCGCGCCTGCGCCCGGCTGTCGTAGCCGGCGGCAGCCAGGGCCGGCGGCAGCGCGGGGTAGGCCCTGACCGGCCCGCCCTCCTGGTCGACGAAGACGAGCGTTCCCTCCGGGACGGTCGCGCCGGTCTCCCAGCTGTGGAGCAGCGTGCCGGCGGCACCGCGCGGCACCGGCGGAGAGGAGACGACGAGCAGCGCTGCCTTCTGGCGAGGGGTGAGCTCGGCGACCTGCGCCAGCTCGGCGCCCTGCTCGACCTGGCCGACGTACGCGGCGACCGCTGCCAGCAGGGCGGCGATGAGGCCCACGAGCCTAGGCTACCGGCATGACCGTACGGCTCGTCCAGGTCTCCGATCTCCACGTGGGTGCCCACGACGCCGGGTTCGAGGAGGTCGCGGCGGCAGTGCGGGCGCTCGTGGCCGAGCTTGCGCCGGAGCTCGTGCTCGCGACCGGCGACCTCTCCCACCGCAACCGGCCGGGTCAGCACGCCCGGGCGACGGCGTTCCTGCGCTCGCTCGAGGCGCCCGTGCTCGCGCTCCCGGGCAACCACGACCTGCCCGCGCTGCCGCCCGCGCGCGTCGCGCGCCCATTCGCGGCATTCCTGCGCGAGTGGCCCGGCGTCGAGCCCGCCCACGTGTCGGAACGCCTCGCAGTCTGCGCGCTCTGCTCGGTCAGGCCGTGGCGCTACCAGCGGGGCGCCCTGAGCGCCGCGCAGCTCGAACGGGCGGCGGCCGTGCTCGGCAGCGCCCCGGCGGGGGCGCTGCGCGTGGTCGCGCTCCACCACCACCTGCTCGGGGCGCCCTGGCGGACCGGCAAGCGCTCCGTGCCGGCCCGCTCGCGCGTCCTCGCCGCCCTGGCGGCGGCCGGGGCCGAGCTCGTCGTCTCGGGGCACACCCACCAGAGCGTCGTCGTCGAGCGCCGCGAGTTCCTGTTCCCCCGCGGGGGCGAACCAGGGCTCGTGGTCGCCACCGCCCCGGGGCTCGGCCGCCCGCGCCCGGGCCGCCACGCGGAGGCGGCCGGGCTCCAGCTCTACGAGGCCGACACGGACAGCCTGCGCGCAGTCACGTACGCCTGGACGGGGGCCCGGCTCGAGCCGGTGGCGGAGCGGCGCTACCCCCGCTCGGACACGTCCGCGCGGCCCTGATCATGATCAGACGAGTGGTCGCGTCCCGCGGTTGCCGGATCCGTCCCGCGCCTTGACGACAGCCCGAGGCCGCAGCGTGCCGCGCTCGCGGACGAGCTCACGGCCCCACTTCGAGAGGCAAACGGCAACCCCCGCGCGCGGTAGGGCGGGGCGGGACCGGCTCTGCGGGACGATGCTAGAATCAGATGCGTGATTCGCCGGACGACACTGGCAGCAGAAGCGGACGACCTGGCCGAGCTCGAGGCGGAGGCCCGGCGCCGTGGCGTCTCGCTCGCCCGGGTGCTCCGTGAGGCGGTCGCCCGTGAGGCCGATGAGATCCGGAGGCGAACCCGGCCGCGCTT
Organism: Thermoleophilia bacterium; assembly: GCA_023382435.1. Taxonomy (GTDB): domain Bacteria; phylum Actinomycetota; class Thermoleophilia; order Gaiellales; family Gaiellaceae; genus JAHDVS01. The sequence continues at coordinate 64,192 of JAHDVS010000006.1, read as the reverse complement.
CGGGATCGTGCGGGGCGACGGGAGCGCGACGAAGCTGGTCGCTGGCGACGAGCACGCGCCGGCCCGGGGGCGTCGGCGCTCGTAGTGGCGCTCGTCCTCGACACGGGGCCGATAGTTGCGCTCCTCGATCTGGCCGACCCGGAGCACGATCGCTGCGTCGCGATGGTCGAGGCGGTCGACGAGGCGCTGGTCGTGCCGGTGCCCGTGCTCGTCGAGGTCGACTACTGGGTCCGCAAGCTCTACGGACAGGAGACGTGGACGAGCTTCGTCGCGGACGTCGCGCGCGGCGCGTACCGCTTGCACGGGCTCGACGAGGACGAGCTCATCCGCGCGGCCGAGCTGGAGCGCGCTTACGAGAGCCTCGACCTCGGTCTCGTCGACGCCGCCGTGATCGCCACCTGCGAGCGCCTCGCGGAGACGAAGGTCGCAACCCTCGACCGGCGCGACTTCTCCGCCGTCCGCCCGCGCCACTGCGAGCGGCTGCGGCTCCTGCCGGAGTAGGGGCGGACCAAGACCCGCCCCTACACGGCGAGCGCCTGCAGCTCCCGCCTCAGGTCCTTGATCTCGTCGCGGAGCTTGGCCGCGTACTCGAAGCGCAGCTCCTCCGCGGCGGCGTACATCTCCTCCTCGAGCGTGACCACCAGCCGCTCCAGCTCCCCGGCGCTCATCCCCTCCACCTTCCGCTGCCCGCGGCGGCGCCGACCGGGTACGTGCGGCGCCTCGAGCGCGAGCAGCTCCGCGATATCCGAGACGCCCTTCACGATCGACTCCGGCGTGATCCCGTGCTCCTCGTTGTACGCGACCTGGATCGCGCGGCGCCGCTCCGTCTCCCCCATCGCCCCCCTGATCGCCTCCGTCAGCTTGTCCCCGTACAGGAGCACCTTGCCGTTGACGTTGCGGGCGGCCCGCCCGATCGTCTGGACGAGGGCGGTCTGGCCGCGCAGGAACCCCTCCTTGTCCGCGTCGAGGATCGCGACCAGCGTCACCTCCGGCAGGTCGAGACCTTCCCGCAGCAGGTTCACCCCGACGAGCACGTCGTACTCGCCGAGGCGCAGCTCCCTGATGATCTGGATCCGCTGCAGCGTGTCCACCTCCGAATGCAGGTAGCGCGCCTTCACGTTGGCCTCGAGCAGGTAGTCGGTCAGGTCCTCCGCCATCTTCTTCGTCAGCGTCGTCACGAGCACGCGCTCCCCCGCCTCCTCCCGACGGCGAATCTCGTTCAGGAGGTCGTCGATCTGATTGCGGGTCGGGCGCAGCTCCACCTCCGGGTCGACGATCCCGGTCGGCCTGATGATCTGCTCGGCGACCGCCGACGAGTGGCGCAACTCCCACGCGCCCGGCGTCGCCGACACGAACACGAGCTGCGGCACCAGCTCCAGGAACTCGTCGAACCGCAGCGGCCGGTTGTCCATCGCCGAGGGCAGGCGGAACCCGTAATCGACCAGGGTCTCCTTGCGCGAACGGTCGCCTTCGTACATCCCGCCGATCTGCGGCACCGTCTGGTGCGACTCGTCGACGAAGAGAAGGAAGTCGCCGGGGAAGAAGTCGAGCAGGCAGTGGGGCCGCGACCCGCGCGGGCGGTTCTCGAGGAAGCGCGAGTAGTTCTCGATCCCGTTGCAGTAGCCGAGCTCGGCCAGGAGCTCCAGGTCGTACTCGGTCCGCTGGCGGATCCGGTGCGCCTCGAGCAGCTTCCCCTTCGACTCGAAAAGCGCCACCTGCTCCTCGAGCTCCGCCCGGATGTCGCCGAGCGCCCGCTCGATCGTCGGGCGGTCGGTCACGTACTGGGTCGCCGGGAAGATCGCGAGATGCTCGAGCCGCTGGTGGACCTCGCCGGTCATCGGGTCGAAATGCGTGATCTGCTCGACCTCGTCGCCGAAGAACGCGATCCGGTAGGCGGTCTCCGTCGCCGCGGGCTGCACCTCGACCACGTCGCCGCGGACGCGAAAGCGCCCGCGACCCAGGTAGGAGTCGTTGCGCTGGTACTGGATGTCGACGAGCTTGCGCAGCACCGCGTCGCGGTCGACCTCCTCCCCGACCGCGAGCAGCACGGTCTTCTCCCGGTACTCGGCAGGCGAGCCGAGGCCGTAGATGCACGAGACGGAGGCGACGATCAGGACATCACGCCTGGTCAGCAGCGCGCTCGTGGCCGCGTGGCGCAGACGGTCGATGTCGTCGTTGATCGACGCGTCCTTCTCGATATAGAGGTCTGCCTGCGGGACGTACGCCTCCGGCTGGTAGTAGTCGTAGTAGGAGACGAAGTACTCGACCGCGTTGTCGGGAAAGAACTCCCGGAACTCGTTGCAGAGCTGCGCGGCGAGTGTCTTGTTGTGAGCGATCACGAGCGTCGGCTTCTGCACCCGCTCGACGATCCATGCCATCGTCGCCGTCTTGCCGGTACCGGTGGCCCCGAGCAGGGTCTGGTAGCGCTCCCCGGCCGTGACGCTGGCAGCGAGCGCGTCGATCGCCTGCGGCTGGTCGCCGGTCGGCCGGTAGTCGGCGGAGACGCGAAAGTCCGGCACGCGAGCCATGGTAGCCGCGCTACGCTCGGTGGCCGATGCCCGCGCCGCGCCTTCTCCTAGCGTTCTGCGCGCTCGCTCTCGCGGGTCTCCCCGGCCCGGCGCGGGCCACGGAGCTCGTGGTCTCACTCGCGCCGGGAGCGACCCGCGGGGACGCAACCCAGCTCGCGGCGACCGCCGGCGGGCGGGTCGTCGACGCGATCCCCGAGCTCGGCGCCTACCTCGTCGCGGTACCCGGGCGGGCCGTGGCGCTGCGCGGGAGCGCGCTTGTCCGCTCGGTCGAGCGGAACGGGCGCCTGGGGCTCGCAGGCGTCGTCGACGACCCGTTCCTGGCGCTCCAGTGGTCGCTCGGGCAGATCGGCGCCGCGGAGGCGTGGGCGGGCGGGACCGGCGACCCGACCGTCGTGATCGCGGTCATCGATACCGGCATCGACTACGTCCACCCCGACCTCGCCGGCAAGGTGATCCTCGGCCCCGACTTCGCCAACGGCGACGTCGACCCGATCGATCCGCACGGGCACGGCACCGCGGTGGCCGGGATCGCGGCCGCTCGCGCGGGCAACGGGCTCGGCATCGCAGGGGTCTGCCCCGGCTGCACGCTGATGGCGATCAAGGTCGTCCGGGACGGCAGCACCGAGGCGACGAAGTTCGACACGGCGCAGGGGATCGTCTGGGCCGCGGACCACGGAGCCGACGTGATCAACCTGAGCCTGAGCGGCCCGACCGACAGCCCGCTCCAACGCGAGGCGGTCGCCTACGCGGCCGCCAGGGGGGTCGTGCTCGTCGCGGCCGCAGGCAACGACGGCGACGCGAAGCTCCAGTACCCCGCCGCGTACGAGGAGGTGGTCGCGGTCGCAGCAAGCACGGATCGCGATCGCCTCGCCCCGTTCTCGACCCGGGGCGGCTGGATCGACCTGGCCGCGCCGGGGACGAAGCTGCTCGCGACCGCGGCCGGCGCCTACGCGCGGGTCTCGGGGACATCGTTCTCGGCGCCGGTCGTGGGCGGCGCCGCCGGCCTCCTCCTGTCCCGCCTCCCCGCCCTCGGCCCCGACGCTATCCGCGCGGCGCTCGTGACCGGCACCCGGCCGCTCGCCGACGAGGAGGTGCGGCGTCTCGACCTCGCCTACGCGCTTCGCCGGGCACTCGACCCTGGCGCGCCGCTCGAGCCGGATCCGCCGCTCACGCTCACGATCGCCCGTTTCGCGATCTCCCCTGGGAGCTGGTTCGTGGCGGGCTTCGACCCCCCGGAGCCCGGACGGGTCTTCGCCGCCGCAGCGCGGGTCGTCCGGGACGACACGGGGGAGATCGTCGAGTCGGGCCGCATTTCCTGCCGCGCGCGGATCGGCGCGCGGCACCTCCGGGTCGTTCGAGCGGCGTTCGCGCGAGGGGTCGCACTGTGCACCTGGCGCGTACCGGCCGGCGCCGCCGGCAAGCGGGTGAGCGGCACGGTGGAGCCGTCGTTCCGGGAGGCCCGAGCCGTACGCGCCTTCACGACGCGAGTCGCTCGGGGATCTCAGGGGGCGGCGCCGAGACCGTAGCCGCGGCGATAGCGCTCGCGCAGCTCGAGCACGTCGGCGACGTAGCCCCGTGTCTCGGTGAACGCGATCCCCTCGCCGCGGGCGAGCCAGCCGTCCACGTTCCCCTGCCCCGCGTGGTAGGCGGCGAGCGCGAGCGAGACGTCGCCGTCGTACTTGCGCAGCAGCCGGCGCAGGTAAAAGGATCCGTAGCGGACGTTCAGCTCGGGGTCGGTCAGATCGTCGACGCGGAACTCCGAGCCACCGGTGTACTCGGCGATCCCCTGCGCCGTCTTCGGGAGGAGCTGCATCAGGCCGACGGCGCCCGAGTCGGAGACGGCGCCGGGATCGAACTTGCTCTCCCGGTAGATCACGGCGGCGATCAGCGCCGGCTCGAGGTCGTAGTTCTCCGCGTGGCCGCGGATGATGTTCTCGTACTCGAGCGGGTAGCGCAGCCGGATGTACCAGCCCGGCTCCGCCGAGACGGCGTACGCGATCGCACCGCCGGCGACGGCGACGAGCGCGCCGAGCAGGACAAGCCGCCTCACGTCACCCCGTGGGGCGGGTCACGACCCACCCGTGCCCGAAAGACTGGCGATCACGGACCCCGCGAACGCGTCGAGATCCTCGATCGTGCCGTCGTTGACGTACGCGAAGTCAGCTCGACGCAGCTTCTCCTCGTCCGGGAGGAGCCTCCGCTCGCGCAACGCCATGTCCGGCACGGCCGTCCGCGCGGCACGAGTCGCCGGCGAGGCGCTCACCGCGACGACCACGTCGAAGCGGGCCTCGCCGCCTGTCTCGTAGAGCAGGGGCACCTCGATCACGCAGACGGCGGGCGGGTCGGGCCGCGCGGCAAGCTCGTCCCGCCACCGACGCTGGGCCACGACCACGAGCGGGTGCAGGAGCGACTCGAGCCACTCGAGCTCGCCGGGTTCCGCGAAGACGATCCGTCCCACCGCGGTGCGGTCGACCCGCCCGCCCGGGCCGAGCGCGCGCTCGCCGAAGCGCTCGACGATGGCCCGCCGCACCGTGGCGTCCTCCGCGAGCAGGTGGTGGACGATCTCGTCGCTCGAGCTGACCGCGGCACCGTGCCGCGCGAACGCGCGCAGGAGCTCGCTCTTGCCCGCACCGATCCCACCGGTGACGGCAACCGCGACGGGGCGGGCGCGCCCCGGCGTCGCCGCGGCTTCCCGGTGGGGCTCGCTAGTCGTACGCCTCGGTCTCGGCGGCCGGCTCCGGATCGACCGGGACCTCGACCGGCGCGGGCGCACCGGTCCCGGGCGCCGGCTCCTCCGGGGCAGCCTCCAGCGCCGGCTCCTCCGCGGCGGCCTCCAGCATCGGCTCCTCCGGAGCAGCCTCCAGCATCGGCTCCTCCGCGGCAGCCTCCAGCGCCGGCTCCTCCGCGGCGGCCTCGAGCGCCGGCTGCTCCTCGGCAGCCTCCGCCTCCGGAGCGGCCTCCTCAACGACCAGCGACTCGTAGACCGTGCCGCCGATCGCCGGCTGTACCTCGTCTCCGGGCTCGACGCGCTTCAGGGACAGGGAGAGGCGCCGGCGGTCGGCGTCCATCTCGATCAGCTTGACCTGCACGACCTCGCCCTGCTGCACGATCTCGCGCGGGTTCTCGACGTGGTGCTGGGCCAGCTCGGAGATGTGCACCAGCCCCTCGACCCCGGGGAGGATCTCGACGAAGCCGCCGAACGTGACGACCTTCGTGACCCGGCCCTGGACGACGTCGCCTTCGCGGTAGTGGTCGATCACCTGCTGCCACGGGTCCGATTGCGTCTGCTTGAGCCCGAGCGAGATCCGCTGGCGGTCGCGGTCGATGTCGAGCACCTTGACCTTCACGGGCCGGCCGATCTCGAGCACCTCGGACGGATGGTTGACGTGGCTCCAGGAGAGCTCCGAGATGTGGATCAGGCCGTCGATGCCCTCGAGGTCGACGAACGCGCCGAAGTCGACGATGTTCGAGATCGTGCCCTCGACCACGTCACCGGGCGAAAGCCGGTCGAGGATCGCCTGACGCATCTCCTTGCGCTCGTCCTCGAGCACCGCGCGGCGGGAGAGCACGACGTTGTTGCGGCTGCGGTTCAGCTCGATCACCTTGCACCGGAGCTGCTTGCTGAGGAACTCGTCGAGGTTCTGGACACGGCGGATGTCCACGAGCGACGCTGGCAGGAAGCCACGAACGCCGAGGTCGAGGATCAGGCCGCCCTTGACGACCTCGATCACGGTGCCCTCAACCGGCTCGCCGCTCTCGGCGGCGCCCTCGATGCGCTTCCAAGCCATCTCGAAGCGCGCGCGCTTCTTGGAGAGGATGAGGCGCCCCTCGGCGTCCTCCTTCGTCATCACGAGCGCGTCGATCTCGTCGCCGAGCTGCACCTCGTCGGCCGGGTTCACGGACCGGCGGATCGACAGCTCGGAGACCGGGATCACGCCCTCCGACTTGTAGCCGATGTCGACGAGCACCTCGTCCTTGTCGACGCGCACGACGGTACCGCGCACGACCTCCCCCTCGTTGATGACGGGGATGGTGGCGTCGTAGTCGGGGATCAGCGTGCCGTCTTCGGCACGGATCCAGCCAGCCTCGGTCGTATCGGTCTCGGCGGTGGTCTCGTGGGCCATCAGGAAGGGCGCATTATAGCCACCTACCGGAAACCCGCCGGCACAGGCGCTCGGGCTACGCTTTCGCCTCGCGCCAGTCGTCTCCGACGCCGACGTCGACGACGAGGGGCGGATCGAGCGGGTAGGCACCGCAGAGCTCGGCCCGGACGAGCTCACGGACGGCCTTCAGCTCCGCGGCCGGCACCTCGAGCAGGAGCTCGTCGTGCACCTGGAGCACGAGTCGCGCGGCACGCCCCTCGGCCCGCAGCCGCCGGTGGATCGCGACCATCGCCACCTTGATCACGTCGGCGGCCGTGCCCTGCATCACCGTGTTGACCGCGAGCCGTTCCCCGAGCGCGCGTGTCTGGCGGTTCGACGCCCGCAGCTCCGGGATCGGCCGGCGGCGCCCGAACAGCGTCCGGACGAAGCCGTCCCGCTCGGCCTGCTCGACCGTGGCCCGAATGAGCTCCTGGACGCGGGGAAAGCGGGCGAGGTAGGCGTCTATGTAGGCGCCCGCCTCCTCGCGGGAGATCTCGAGCTGTTCGGAGAGCCCGAACGCGGAGATGCCGTAGATGATCCCGAAGTTGACCGCTTTCGCGCGATTGCGCTCGTCTTTCGTCAGCGTCGCCCGATCCTTGCCGAGTACCTCGGCAGCGGTGATCGCGTGCACGTCGTCGCCGCGCAGAAACGCCGCGCGCAGCTTCGGCTCGCCGGAGACGTGGGCGAGGATGCGCAGCTCGACCTGCGAGTAGTCGGCCGAGAGGAGCTTCCAACCCGGCCGGGCGACGAACGCGCTGCGGATCTCGCGGCCCAGCTCGGTGCGGATCGGGATCGACTGGAGGTTCGGATTCGAGGTCGAGAGCCGGCCGGTCGCGGCGACCGCCTGGTTGAACGTGGTGTGGAGGCGGCTGTCCGCCGGGGAGATCAACTCCGGCAGCGGCCCCAGGTACGTGTTGAGGAGCTTCGAGTACTCGCGCCACTCCTCGAGCACCGGCACGATCGGATGCGCGTCGCGCAGGCTGCGCAGCACGCGCGTGTCGGTCGAGTAGCCGGTCTTCCCCCTGCGCCCCGGCTCGAGCCCGAGCCGTTCGAACAGGATCCGGGCGACCTGCTGGGTGGAGCCGAGCAGGAACGGCTCGCCGGCGAGATCGTGCGCCCGCGCCTCGAGCTCCTCGACCCGGTCGGCCAGCCGCGCGGTGATCTCGCCCATCCGGTACGTGTCGATGCGGACGCCCGCGTCCTCCATCGCCGCGAGCACCCCGGTCAGGGGCAGCTCGACGTCCCGGAAGAGGCCGCCCATGCCGAGCTCCTCGACCCGGCCGGCGAGCGGGCCGGCGAGGCGGCGGGCGGTCTCCGCCTCCCGGACGAGCGCGGCGGTCTCCTCCTCCGCGGCCGGCTCGGGGACGAGCTCGAGCCCGTGCTCGGCGGCGAGCTCGTCGACGACGTAGGAGGAGCGGCCGGGGTCGATCAGGTAGGCGGCCAGCATGGTGTCGCAGCGGGGCACGGTGCCGGATGCTGCCAACTCGTGCGGGAGCGACTTGAAGTCGTGGCAGAGCAGCCCGGCGCCGCGAAGCTCCTCCGCGCGGAACGCCCCGACGACCACGGGCTGGCCCACCCGAGCGACCGCAGCCCGGCCGTCCCGGACGGCCACCCCGGCCTCGCCGCTGACAGGGCCTAGCTCCCCCTCGACCCAGGCGACCGCCGTTGCGCCAGCCGCGGGCGCGGCGGAGGGCAGGGCGGCGTCGAGCTCGTCGACGCGGCGCAGCACGTTTCTGAACTCGAAGCGGCGAAACAGCTCCTTGAGTCGGGAGCGGTCGGGCGGGGCGAGCACGAGCTCGGCGGGGTCGCAGTCGAGCTCGAGATCGCGGCGCATCGTGGCGAGCAGCTTCGAGTCACGCGCCTGACCGGCGTGCTCGCGCAGCGCCTTCGAGCGGGCGGGCGAGAGCTCGTCCACGTGCTCGAGCACGCTCTCGAGCGACCCGTAGCGGGCGATCAGCTCGGCGGCGGTCTTGTCGCCGATCCCCGGGACGCCCGGGATGTTGTCGGACGTGTCGCCCTTGAGACCGATGAAGTCGGGCACGAGCGCGGGCGGGATCCCGTAGCGCGCCTCGACCCGGTCGGGCGTGTAGACCTGGACGTCGGAGACCCCGCGCGGAGTCATCATCAGGCAGACGTTTTCCGAGCAGAGCTGGAACGCGTCCCGGTCGGTCGAAACCACGCAGGTCTTGATCCCGGCCCGGTCGGCGCGCGTCGCGAGCGTCGCGATCACGTCGTCGGCCTCCCAGCCCTCGAACTCGAGGTTGCGGTAGCCGAACGCCTCCACGATCGGGCGGAAGTGCGGGAACTGCTCGCGTAGCAGCTCCGGCATCTCCTTGCGCTCGGCCTTGTAGGCCTCCGAGACCTCCTTGCGGTGCACCGGGCGGGTGTCCCAGGCGACCGCGACGCCTTTCGGCCGGTAGTCGACGAGCAGCTTGAACAGCATGTTCACGAACCCGAGCAGCGCGTTCGTGGGGAACCCGTCCGTCGTCGCGAGCTCCTCCGGGAGCGCGAAGAAGGCGCGGTAGGCGAGGTTGTTGCCGTCGACCAGGAAGAGCTCGCAGTCCCTGGCGGGCCCGTCCTCGAGGTCGAGCTCCTCTCCGCTCAAGGCCTTCGGCGCCACGGCCCAACTCTACGCGGCTACCGTGTCCGTCATGCCGGTCAGGCGCGCGACCCCCGACGACGCGGCCGATGTGCTCGAGCTGATGGCCGGGCTCGGGCGGCCCGCCGTCGCCGCCGACCCGGCCGCGCAGCGCACGGTCTTCCTGGCGCACCTCGAGCACCCGGACGGGCTCGTGCTCGTCGCCGAGGAGGGCGGGGAGCTCGCCGGGGCGGCGAGCCTCTGGGTGCGACCGCGGCTCAACTGGGCGACGCCGGAGGCGTGGCTGCCCGACCTGTACGTGCGACCGGGTCGGCGCCGCCGCGGCGTCGCGCGCGCGCTCCTCGATGCCTGCCTCGCGGAGGCGCGGGCGCGCGGCTGCCACGCGCTCAGGCTCGAGTCCGGCCACGACCGCACGGCCTCGCACCCGCTCTACGAAGCGTACGGCTTCGTCCACCACGGGCGCGCCTACCGACTCGAGCTCGAGCGCGACTAGGCGCGGCGCGACAGGCGCGGTACGCTCCCCCGGTCGATGAGCGAGCTCGCCCAGCTCCTAGCGAACGGTCTCGTCACCGGCTCGATCATCGCGATCGCGGCCATCGGGCTCACGCTCGTCTACGGGATCCTGGGCATCGTCAACTTCGCCCACGGCGAGTACCTCGCGTTCGGCGCCTTCATCGCGTTCGCGGTCAACGTGACCCTCGGCTGGCCGATCGCGGGGTCGATCGTGTTCGCGATGGTCGCGACCGCCATGCTCGGACTCGGGCTTGAGTACGGGCTCTGGCGCCCGCTGCGCCGGCGCGGCGCGAAAGTCGTCGCGTTGCTGCTCGTCTCGATCGGCCTCGCCCTGGTGCTGCGCCACGTCATCTTCCTCGTCTGGGGGGCGACCCCCCGGCGGTTCGACGTCGACGTGTTCCAGGTCTACGACCTCGGCGGGGTAATCCGACTGTCGCTGACGCAGATCACCGCCGTCTCGATCGCGTTCGCTGCGATCCTGCTCGTGGGGCTGACGCTCGCGCGGACGAAGCTCGGGAAATCGATGCGCGCGTACTCGGACAACAGCGCCCTCGCCTCCGTGTCCGGCATCGACGTCGACCGGATCACCGCCTACACCTGGGTTCTCGGGGCCGGACTGGCCGGGCTCGGCGGGGTGCTGCTCGGGCTCGTGCAGGGCTCCTTCAACCCCAACATGGGCTTCACGCTCCTGCTCCCGATCTTCGCCGCCGTCATCCTCGGCGGCGTCGGCAGCGCCTACGGCTCCCTCGTCGGCGGTGTCGGGCTCGGGCTCGCCATGGAGCTGTCGACGTGGAACGCCCTCGCCGGCGGCGTCGACCCCGTCTACAAGCCCGTGGTCGCGTTCGCGATCCTGATCCTCGCGCTGCTCGTGCGCCCCCAGGGGCTGTTCGGGAAGGCGCGCTACGTATGACCGCCCCCCTGCTCGCCACCACGATCGCCAGCCCGTCGTTCTGGGCATTCGTCGGCGTCGTCGCCGGCATCTACACGATCTTCGCGCTCGGCCTCCAGCTCCAGTTCGGCTTCACCGGACTCCTCAACTTCGGCCACGTCGCGTTCATGGCGATCTCCGCCTACACGATGGCGATCCTGATCGTGAAGGTCGAGGCGCCGATGTGGGCAGCGGCCCCGGCCGGGATCGCGGTCGCCATGGTGTTCGGCCTCCTGATCGGGCTGCCGACCCTGCGCCTGCGGGCCGACTACCTCGCGATCACGACGATCGCGTTCGGCGAGATCGTCCGCTACGTCGCGCTCAACCAGGACGGCCTCACGGGCGGCCCGATCGGCACGATCAACCTGAAGGGCAGCGGCACCTCCGCCTCCTACAACGGGGACTGGCTCGCCTTCCAGGGCAAGGTGCAGCACGCGCTCGAGACCGTGTTCGGGGACATGGGCAAGGACACCGCGATGCTCGCGATCGTCTGGACGGTCGCGATCGCGCTCATCGTCGCCATGCAGGTGCTGGTCAAGGCGCCCTGGGGACGGGTGCTCCGCTCGATCCGGGAGGACGAGGATGCCGCCTCGTCGCTCGGCAAGAACGTGTTCGCCTACAAGCTCCAGGCGCTCGCGCTCGGTGCCGCGCTGGCCGCGGTCGCCGGACTGTTCTTCGCCTTCCAGTTCTCGTTCTTCAGCCCGCAGGACTTCGACCCGCTGACGACGTTCTTCGGGTACATCATCGTGATCCTCGCGGGGACGGCAAGGAACTGGGCCGTGCCCGTCGGCGCGGTGATCTTCGGCGTGATCTTCGCGGGAACCCGGTTCTTCGAGTTCCCGCCCTTCACCTATTTCGGCTCCGCCGACCGGGCATACCTGCGGCTGATCGTCGTCGGACTGATCCTGATCGGGCTGATGGCGTTCCGCCCGCAGGGGCTGCTCGGCAAGCGGGAGGAGATGGTCCTTGAGTAGCAGCGGGCCGATCCTGAAGGTCTCCCGCGTCGAGAAGCACTTCGGCGGCATCGCCGCCGTCGACGGGGCGACGCTCGACGTGGCACGGGGGTCGATCACGGCTCTGATCGGCCCGAACGGAGCGGGCAAGACCACGCTCTTCAACGTGGTCTCGGGCTTCTATCGGCCGGAGCGCGGCGAGATCCTCTTCGAAGGCGAGCGCATCGACCGCCGCTCGCCGCATTCGATCGCGCAGCGGGGTCTCGTCAGGACATTCCAGATCACCAAGGCGCTGACGAAGATGACGGTGCTCGAGAACGTGATGCTGGCCGCCCGCAACCAGCCCGGAGAGCACCTCTGGCAGATCGTCCTCCGACCGGGATCGGCGCGTCGGCGCGAGCGGGAGGTCGCCGAGCGGGCTCGCGAGCTCCTGCGCTTCGTCCACCTCGAACGGCTCGCGGACGACTATGCGGGCACCCTCTCCGGCGGCCAGCGCAAGCTGCTCGAGTTCGCGCGGGCGCTGATGACCGAGCCGCGGATGGTGCTCCTGGACGAGCCGATGGCGGGCGTCAACCCGACGCTCGGCCTCGAGTTGCTCGAGCGCATGAAAGCGCTCCAGGTCGACCTGGGCATGACCTTTCTCCTGATCGAGCACGACATGGAGGTCGTGATGTCCGTCAGCGAACGCGTGATCGTGATGAACGAGGGCAGGGTGATCGCGGACGGCCCGCCCGGCGAGGTGCAGCGCGACCAGCGGGTGATCGACGCCTACCTCGGGACGGGCGCCGCCGCCGCGGCCGGGGGAATGGGCCGGTGACCGCCGTCGCCCCGCCGATCCTCGAGACGACCGGGCTGAAGGCAGGCTACTTCGAGGTCAACATCCTCCACGACGTGTCGATCGCGGTTCCGCGCGGCGCGATCGTGTCGGTGATCGGACCGAACGGGGCCGGCAAGTCGACGCTCCTGAAGACGATCTACGGCTTCCTCAAACCCCGCGACGGGCGCGTCGTCTACCGGCCCGACGGCGCCGAGCACGACATCACCGGATTGAGGCCGAACCGCGTGACCGCGCTCGGTCTCTCCTACATCCCCCAGCTCGACAACGTGTTCCCGAACATGTCGATCCAGGAGAACCTCGAGATGGGGGCGTTCCTGCTCCGGACCGGTGTCGACGAGCGGCTGGAGCGGATGTTCGAGCTGTTCCCGCTGCTGCGGGAGCGCCGCCGGGCGAAGGCCGGAGGCCTCTCGGGCGGCCAGCGGCAGATGCTGGCGATGGCCCGGGCGCTGATGAGCGGCCCCGACCTGCTCCTGCTCGACGAGCCGTCGGCGGGGCTTGCCCCGAACGTCGTCGACGAGGTCTTCGACAAGATCCGCGAGATCAACGCCGCCGGGATCTCGATGATCATCGTCGAGCAGAACGCGCGCCGTTCGCTCGCGATGTCCGATTACGGCTACGTGCTCGACATGGGTCGAAACCGCTTCGAGGGCCCCGGCGAGCGCCTCCTCCACGACGAGAAAGTGGTCGACCTCTACCTCGGCGGCCGCGGTCGGCTCGCCGCGGCTGCCCCGTCCGGCGAGGACTACGAGGCGGCGGAGCGGCCGCCACCACCCGCTCAGCGGCGTTTCCGCCTCTGAGCGCGAGAGCGGGCGGGGCCGCAACCCCGCCCGCTCTCGAACGGCCAGGCCGTGAGGGAGCTAACCCTCGAACACGACCGAGCTGAGCGTCTTCAGCTCGCCGCCCTCGAACTGCCAGAGCTCGTAGAGAGCGCCATCGGCGCTGACGTCGCCCTTCTCGTCGAAGTCGATCGTGCCGGCGGCACCCTGGTAGTCGATGTCCTCGCCCGCCAGGATGGCGGCCACGAGCGCGTCGAGATCCTCGAAGGTGCCCGCGAGGCCGGGCGGGCCGGAGATCGCCTGCATGTTCTCCGAGATCGCGGTCGTGTCCGCGGAGCCCGCCTGAAGCGCCGCCAGGAACGCGACCATGACCGCGTCGAACGCGTTCGCGTCGAAGAGCTGTTGCTCCTGATCGGGGTAGGCCGCCGCGAACGCGGCCGCGAACGCGTCGCCCCCGGGAGTCTCGCCGCCCGAGCTCGGTGCGGTGCCCCGCATACCCTCGGTCGTTTCCGCGCCCCCGGTCTCGGGCAGCGTCTTGTCGCGGAGCCCGTCGGTGCTGAACGTCCGCGCCGGGTCCCAGCCGCCCGCCCTGACGAGCGCGGGCCCCATCTTCGCCCAGGTCTCGGGGAAGTCGACGATCACCCAGCCGTCAGGCTCTCCGCCGGCGAGCTGCTGGGCCTCCGTGTCGAAGGTCGCGGCCTCGGGATTCCACCGAACGGACGCACCGACCGTGCCGCCGAGCGCCTGCCACTCCGCCTCGAACCCGTCGGCGAGGCCGACGCCGTAGGCGTCGTTGCGGCCCCCGACGTTGATCGTGGCATCGGCCCCGAACGCCTCGGCGACTGCCGCGGCGAGGATCGGCGCCTGCGCCGCATCCGACGGAGGTGTGCGCCAGAGCATCCCGTCGTCAGCGATGTCGCTGATCGCGATGGCGGTCGAAGCCGGGGAGATCTGGATCACCTTGTTCGGGATCGACACCGACTCCGCGATCGGGATCGTGACCGAGGAGGCGAGCGACCCGACGATCACCTGGACGCCGTCCGATTGCACGAGCTTCGTCGCGGCTTCCACGCCGGCGGTCGCGTCGGTCTGGTCGTCTTCGCTGGCCACGACCGCGACGGACACATCCGCCAGACCGGCACTTGCAAGCGCCGCGTTCGCGAGCTCGGCGGCCAGCCTCGCGCCGTTGTCGATACCGACGCCGAACGGCGCGAGGTCCCCGGTCAGCGACGTGACCACGCCGACGCGCAGCTCGAACGCCGGCGTCGCCGGCTCCTCCGTTGTCTCCTCGGCCGGCTCCTCGGCTGGCGGCTCCGTCGTCTCCTCGGCGGGCGCCTCGGTCTCGGTCGCCGGCTCCGCCGGGGGTGCAGCCTCGTCGTCGCCGCCGCAGCCGACGGCGAGTAGCGCCAGCACTCCGACGAGCATCGCCAGTAGGACGAATAGCCTGTTTCCCCTCACGTCTCCTCCTTCTGTCGCCCTGCTTCCCTCCCGGCGCCGCCTCCCCGAGCGGCCTCCGAAAAGCGGATTATCGCCCCGGCACGCGGGCCCGGCAAGATCCCAGGGCTATGATGGTCGCGCTGCCGAAGTGGCGGAACTGGTAGACGCGCTGGACTCAAAATCCAGTGGGGCTGGGCCCCGTGCGGGTTCGACTCCCGCCTTCGGCATCGAGCTCGCGCGAGATCCAGCGTCGCACTCATGCGATGCTGTTGACGACAGGAAACCGAGAAAGTTGGCAGACCGCATCACGATCGGCATCCTGACCGGCGGCGGCGACTGCCCCGGACTGAACGCCGTGATCCGCGCGGTCGCGCGGCGGTCGTTCGACCGGGGGGACGCGGCGATCGGCGTGCGCGAGGGCTGGCGCGGCCTCGTCGAGGGGAAGCTTGCCGAGCTCGGCCGCCAGGAGATCTCCGGGATCCTGCCGCGGGGCGGCACCATCCTCGGGACGTCGCGGACGAACCCGTACACAATCGAAGGCGGCGTCGAGCGCGTGCTCGCGACCGTCGGTGAGGCCGGAATCGACGCGCTCGTTGCGGTCGGCGGCGAGGACACGCTCGGCGTCGCCGCCCGCCTCCACGCCGAGCACGGGCTGCCGGTCGTCGGCGTGCCGAAGACGATCGACAACGACCTCTCTGCCACCGACTACACGTTCGGCTTCGACACGGCCGTCTCGATCGCGACCGAGGCGATCGATCGCCTGCACACGACGGCGGAGTCCCACAACCGGGTCATGGTCGTCGAGGTGATGGGCCGCCACACCGGCTGGATCGCAGTCATGAGCGGGATCGCGAGCGGCGCCGACGTGATCCTGATCCCCGAGCACCCGATCACCGTCGAGGCGGCCTGCGAGGAGATCCGCCGCCGCCACGCCCGCGGCAAGGACTTCTCGATCGTCGTCGTCAGCGAAGGCTACGAGCTCACCACCGCGTCGGGCGAGCGGGCCGCGGTCGCCCGGCCACCCGCGGCGACCGACCAGTTCGGGCACGCACGCCTGGGCGGCGTCGGCGAGCTGCTCGGCCGCGAGATCGAGGAGCGCACGGGCTTCGAGACGCGCGTGACGGTGCTCGGCCACGTTCAGCGCGGCGGCACGCCGACCGCGCGGGACCGCGTGCTCGCGACCCGCTTCGGCCTGAAGGCGGCCGACCTCGTCAAGGAGGGGCGGTTCGGGACGATGGCCGCGCTCCATGGTGACGCGATCGTGGCGGTGCCGCTGGCCGAGGCCGTCGCCGGGCTCAAGACCGTGCCGGCGGAGTGGTACGAGGTGGCGCGGGCGTTCTTCGGGTAGCCGGCGCTACACGCGGCCGGTCAGCTCCCCGAGCGACCAGGAGGCGAGCTCCGCGGTCAGCAGCACCCCGTCGACACCGGCGCGCTCCAGCTCGAGCACCTGCTCGCGGCTCGGTGCGTTCGCCTCGGCGACGACGAGCTTGCCCGCCGGCACGTCAGGGAGGAGGTCGAGCATCCGCTCGAGCGCCTCCTCGGCCCCGTCGTCCCCGCGCGCGCGGAGGGCGACGATCTCGGGGTCGAGCCGCTCGAGTGCCTGCTCGAGCTCCTCCTCGCTGCGCACTGCGAGAGCCCAGTCGAGCCCGAGGCTTTGCGCAACGCCGGCGAGCTCCTCGAGCAGCGTCCCCTCTCCGGCCAGCTCGCCGAACGCGAGCACGCACGCGTCGGCGCCCGCGGCCCGCGCGGCACGCAGCGTCCCCTCGCCGGGCACGCCGGCGTGCAGGACCAGCGGCAGGCCGGTAGCCGGGCGCAGGGCGGCAACGTCGTCGGGCAGCTCGACCGCGAGCGCCTCGGCGCCCGCATCCTCCGCCTCCCGGGCACGCTCCTCGAGAGGGCCGCGCACGAGCGGGATCACGGAGATGCCGTCGCCTTCCGAGATCGCCTGGCTGAACCGCCTTCGGGGCCAGCCAGGCGGCTGGCCGCTCATGGCGTCCGCCCGCGCTGCACGGCGCCCGGCACGGCACGTTCAATCGTCGTCGCGAGCTGCTCGAGCCGTAACGCCATCGACGACCGCCATTGTAGGGATCGCGCCGGCCCGCCACCGCTCACGCGGCAAGCTCGGCTACGAGTGGGCCGGTGTCGAGCGGCTCGAAGCCGAGCCGCGCCGCCACGTCCTCGCTCGAGGGCCGCGTGCCCTCGCGAAACAGGCCGCGCAGGAGCTCGCCCGTCTCCGCCCGCCGCCACCAGCCCTCGCCCGCCTCCCGGCGCAGATGCGCGCGCACCTGGGCGGCGCGGATCCAGGCACGGAGGTAGTCCGCGGAGTAGAAGCCGTCGTCCATGTCGGCCAGGAAGCCGGAGCGCGGGTAGCGAAACCCGCTCGCCCCCGACACGAGGCGCTCGTACTCGGACGCGTGCTCCGCCGCGTTCGCGAAGTCCGCCCAGAGGCCGAGCTCGTAGCGCAGCTTGGCGGTGTAGCGCCGAAACAGGCCGGCGTCGAGGAACCTCGTCGCCTCGGCGTTCGCCGCTGCCGTCACCGCGTCGAGGCCGAAGTGGAGCGCGTGCCAGCCTGGCTCGTGCGTCACGGACTCGGCGAGGAACGAGTAGATCTCGGTCAGCGCGTGGTCGCGCGCCAGCCGCCGGAACGCGTAGGGGAGCCCGGGGTCGCAGCCGGCGTAGTGGAGCGCGTGGCCGGCCTCGTGCAGGAACGCCTGGTAGTCAGCGAGTCCGCCCTGGGCGCGTGTGATCAGGTGGACGACACGCGGCGGGTCGGAGGCGATCACGCACGCTCGCGGGTTCTTCTGGGGGCGGTCGTCGAGGTCGAGCCGGATGCGCTCGTCGCCGGCGAGGTCGAAGCCGAGCGCGGTCAGGGTCTCGAGGCACACGGCGACGGCGCGCTCCTTCGTATACGTGGACGCGAGCGGCGACAGCCGCCGCACGTACGAGAAGTGGGCGGACAGCGGTTGATCGTCGCGATCCGTCCCGAGCAGCCGGTCGAGCCAGCAGCCGCGCAGCTTGGCGTACGGGCCGTCGAGCTGCGCCGACGCGCTCTCGAGGGCGCTGGCGAGGGCGCGGAGGTCGACGCCTTTCAGCTCGCCGCTTCGCCGCACAGGATCCGGCTCGCCGGAAAGCTCCGCATCGAGGCGCTCGCCGCAGCGCAGCAGCTCGAGCCGCTCGGGATTGAACGCGGCGGACGCGTCGCTCACGAGCCCGCCGAGGCGATCCCGCGCCGCGTAGGGCTCCAGCACGGCCAGCCGGGCCTGGGCAGACCGCAGCGGCAGCGACTCCCCGTCGAAGTCGACCCGGCAGGCGAGGATCGCGTTCTCGAGCGCGTCCGAGCGCTCGGCCAGCTCGGCCGCGACGATCCCGCCGGCGCAGGCCTCGCGCAGGCGGAGCAGCCGCTCACGGACGTCCCCGCTCGCCGCTTCCTCCACCCCGCGCAGCGCATCGTGCTGCGCGCGGGTGAACAGGCCCGCGTAGCGAGCCACGATCGCCGCCTGCTCGGACGTCTCCTTCTCCCCCACGCGCACGGCGCGCGCCTCCTCGGCCCGCTCGAACAGGTAGCGGGAGAGCTCCTCCTCGAACGCGTCGGGGGCGAGCGGAGGCATCCGTCAAGCCTACGCGGGGAAGCGACCGCGGCGCCTCGCCGACCGGCGGGTCACAACCCGAGCCGCTCCAGCAAGGCCCTGTCGCGACGCCACCGGGGCCGCACCTTGACCCGAAGCTCGAGGAACACGGGCCGGTCGAGCAGGCACTCGATCTCGGGCCGCGCGCGGATCCCGATCTCCCTGATCGTCCGCCCGCCGTGCCCGACCACGATTCGCTTCTGCGCCTCGGTCTCGACGAGTACGCTCGCACGCACGCGCCTCTCGCCGAGCTCCTCGAGCTCCACGGTGATGGCGTGCGGAACCTCCTCCCGGGTCAGCTCGAGCGCCCGCTCGCGGACGAGTTCCGCGACACGGAAGCCGAGCGGCTGGTCGGTGGTGGCGCCTTCCGGGAAGTAGCGAGGCCCCTCCGGTAGGAGGGCAGCCAGCTCGTCGCGAAGCGCCGCGACGCCGTCGCCCGTGCGGGCGCTCACGGGGTGAAGGGCACGGAAGTCGCCCAGTCCGGCGACCCGCTCGATCTGCTCCGCGATCTCGGCCGGCCCGAGCCGGTCGGTCTTGTTCAGAGCGATCACGACCGGCGCCGACCCGGCGAACGCCCTGCGCGCGACGAACCGGTCGCCGGGCCCCGGACGCTCGTCGGCGGCGAGCACGAGCAGCACGCCGTCGACGTCGGCGAGTCCCCGATCAACGGTTCGTTGCATCCGCTCCGTCAGCGGGTCGAGCGGCCGCTGGAACCCGGGCAGATCGACGAGCACGAGCTGGTAGCCCTCGCCCTCGGCGATGCCCGAGACGCGGTGGCGGGTCGTCTGCGGCTTGTCGGAGACGATCGCGATCTTGCCGGCGCAGAGCGCGTTCACGAGCGTCGACTTGCCGACGTTCGGCCGTCCCGCGAGCGCGACGAACCCGCTCCTCACAGCTCGAACGCGCCCGGCAGCAGCTCGGCGGGGAAGCGGACGGCAACGCCACCGCCGTCCGGGTAGATCACCCGACCGACACGCAGCTCGACGAGCCACTGGCGGCAGCCACCACACGGCGCGGCGGTGACGGCAACGGCCTCGACGTCGCCCGGCCGGATCCCGTCGGCGACGGCCCTGGCCAGGGCTGCACGCTCGGCGCAGAGGCCAAGGGGGTACGAGGCGCACTCGACGTTCACGCCGGCGAACACGCGCCCGTCGCGGGCGAGCGCGACAGCTCCGACCGCGAGCCCCGAGTAGGGGGCGTACGCGGCGCGCGCGGCGCGCCGGGCCTCCTCGAGGAGGGCGGCGTCGTCCATCAGCCGAACGCCTGGAAGAGCGCGAGGGTCACTCCCGCGCCCAACACGGCACCGATCGCGACCTCGAGGGTCGAGTGGATCCCCGACTCGACGCGGGTCTGCGCGACGAGCAGGGCCAGAACGAACGCGACCGTCGACACGAGCACGCGGTGGCGGAAGCCCTCGGTCAGGAAGGCGATCGCCGCCCAGCCGGCGAACGCGAGCGCGGCGTGCCCCGAGGGGAGCCCGCCGGAAAGGGGGCGACCCCGCCGGGTCAGAGCCTTGAGCGCGATCACCAGGAGGATCACGACGACGAGAGCGATCAGCGTCAGGTGGAGCGGCCGGTCGCGGATCTGCGTGAGCAACCGGTCGGTTGGCTGACCGAGCCGGTCGGCCAGCACGAGGTAGGCGATCACGAGGGCGGTGACGGACGCGATCAGGACCGCCCCGGCGGCAATGTCCTTGGCGAGCTTCGCGAGCGGGTCGAACGATGTCGTGGCGACATCCGTCGCCGCCTCCAGCGCCGTGTTGATCATCTCCGCGATCAGGACGAACGCGATCGCGAGCAGGAGCACGATCAGCTCGATCCTGGTCACGTCGTAGGCGAACGCGACGACGAGCACGAGCGTCGCGATCCCGAAGTGGATGCGCATGTTTCGTTGCGTCCGCAGCACCCAGGTGATCCCCTCGAACGCGTAATTGAAGCTCTGGAGGATCGAGGTCGACCCGCGAGGCCCGGGCGCGCGGGCCTCCTCCTCGGACGGCGGGCGACCGGGCTCGGCGGGCGGTCTACCGGAGGGCTTCGTGGCGCTCACGGCAGGAGCGCCGCCTCCCGGCGCTCCATCGCCTCGCCGTGGTCGTAGCCGAGCAGATGCAGCAGCCCGTGCACGAGCGGCGCCCGCCACGCATCGCCGACGACCTGCGGACAGAGAACGACGTCGCCGAGTTGCCGGGGCACGCCCGCGGGCAGCTCGTCGCGACCGTCGATCGGGAACGAGAGCACGTCGGTCGGCTCGTGCGCGCCCAGGTGCTCGCGCTTGAGCGCGGCGATCTCGCCCGGCCCGATCAGCGTCACGCCGAGGTCGCCGCCCTCGACTCCCTCCGCGGCGAGAACGTGCCGGCACAGGTCGCAAAGCGCCTGCTCGTCCGCGGGGGCGCCGCTTCGGTTGACAACCTCGATCTCGATCAACGCCGCCGCTGGGTGCCGGTCTCTTCGGCGTGGAGCCGGTAGGCCTCGACAATTCGCTGGACGAGCTTGTGGCGCACGACGTCCTGGTGGCCGAACTCGACGAACGCGATCCCCTCGACGCCGGCGAGGATCTCCTGCACCTGGATCAGCCCGGACGCCTGGTCGCGCGGCAGGTCGACCTGGGTGACGTCACCGGTGACAACGACCCGCGAGCCGAAGCCGAGGCGTGTCAGGAACATCTGCATCTGCTCGGGGCTCGTGTTCTGCGCCTCGTCGAGGATCACGAACGAATCGTTGAGGGTGCGGCCGCGCATGAACGCGAGCGGGGCGACCTCGATCGCACCTTTCTCCATGTAGGAGGCGAGCCGGTCCGCGTCGAGCATGTCGTAGAGGGCGTCGAACAGCGGGCGCAGGTACGGGTCGACTTTCGCGAGCATGTCGCCCGGCAGGAAGCCGAGCCGCTCCCCCGCCTCGACCGCGGGACGCGTGAGGATGATCCGGCCCACCTCGCGCTCGGCGAGCGCCGCGACGGCGAGCGCCATCGCGAGGTAGGTCTTCCCCGTCCCGGCCGGCCCGATCCCGAACGTGATCGTGCGGGCCCGGATCGCGTCGACGTAGCGCTTCTGGTTGACGGTCTTCGGCGTGATCTTCTTGCCCCGGTGGCGCCAGATCACGTCCTCGAACACGTCGCGCACGTCGGCCGACTCCTCGAGCGCCCCGAGCACCGCGTCCACGGTACCCGGGCCGATCTCGTGGCCTGCGTCGACGAGCTCGACCAGCTCGTCGAGCACCGTGCGTGCGGCCGCCACGTCCGCCTCGCGCCCTTCGAGCGTCACGCGGTTGCCGCGCAACAGGATCGAGCAGCCGAACCGGTCCCGCAGCGCCTCCAGGATGCCGTCGTCGATCGAGGCGAGCTCCGCCGCGACCTCGTTCGGTACGGACAGGACGTCCTGCAACGTCTCCAAGTCTAGAAGGCCGGCCGGGGCCGGGCGGCCGGCCTACGCGAGCAGCTCGCGCACGAGCTGGCTGACGCTCGAGCCGTCGGCGCGCCCGGCGACCTGGGGCATCACGTCCGCCATCACGCGGCCGAGGTCGCGCAGCGACGTCGCTCCCGTCTCCGCGATCGCGTTCTCCACGATCCGCTCGAGCTCGGCCTCGGACACCGGCTCGGGCAACAGCTCCTCGAGCACGCGCAGCTCCTCCTCCTCGCTCGCGGCCTGCTCCTCGCGGCCAGCCTCGCGGAACGCCCGCACCGACTCGAGACGGCGCTTGCGCTCGCGCTGCAGCACCTGGAGCTCCTCCTCGACCTTCAGCGGCCGGTCGAGCTCCTTCTCGGCCGCACGCAGAGCGGCCAGCGTCAGGCGCAGCGTCGAGCGGCGCACCGGGTCGCGCCGGCGCATCGCCTCCTTGAGGTCGGTCTCGATCCGTTCGATCATGGAAACGGAAGCGTACGTCCTCCGAGCACGTGCCAGTGGAGGTGGAAGACCGTCTGCCCGGCCTCGGGGCCGACGTTGACGATCACCCGGTAGTCGTCGAGGCCCACGCGCTCGGCGGTCTCAGCGACGAAATCGAGCAGCCGCTTGGCCTCCGCAGGGTCGAGCAAGGAGATCTCGCGGAACGTCGCGAGGTGGCGCTCGGGGAAGCAGAGCACGTGAACCGGCGCCTTCGGCGCGATGTCGCGGATCGCGAGCAGCCCGTCGGCGCGATGGACGACGTCGGCGGGAAGCTCGCCGCGCGCGATCCGGCAGAACACGCAGGTTGTCTCAGGCAGCGAGGATCCCCTCCTCCGTGACCGCGCCGGCCCGTACCGCCACGAACGCGCCGACGGGCCGGCCCTCGACGAGCCAGGGCGAGTAATCGTCGCCGTAGCCCCGGCCGGGCCGGTCGACGAGGACCGTGTCTTCGCTGCCGAGCTTGCGCGCCCAGGCCGCCAGCCTGGCCTCCCGGACGGCCGCGCGCAGCCGCGAGCCGCGCTCGCGCTTGACGGCGGCGGGAACGGGGTCGAGCCCCGCGGTCCCCGTGCCGGGCCTGGGCGAGTACGGGAACACGTGCGCCCGCGTGATCCCGGCAAGCTCGACGACCGCGAGCGTCCGCTCGAACGCCGCCTCGTCCTCGCCGGGGAAGCCGACGATCACGTCGGTCGTCACGTTGAAGCGGTCCGCGAGCTCGAGCCGGCGCAGGAACGTGGCGGCGGTGTAGCGCCGGCGCATCGCCCGCAGAACGCCGTCGTCCCCGGACTGGAGCGGCACGTGCAGGTGCGGCGAGGCCGCCCCTGTCTCCCGCAGCGCGGCGAGCAGCGCTGGCGTTACGTGGTTGACCTCGACGGACGAGAGCCGCAGCCGCGCGAGCCCCGGCGTCGCTCCGGCAGCGCGCACGAGCCCGGCGAGGTCGAGCGCGGCCTCGCGGTCGCGGTAGCAGCCGAGATTGATCCCGGTCAGAACGACCTCGCGATGTCCCTGCCCGACCCGGCGGCGGATCTCGGCAAGCACCCGGGCTGCGGGGCGGCTGCGCGGGCCGCCGCGCACGCTCGGGATCACGCAGAACGAGCAGGCGAAGCCGCAGCCATCCTGCACCTTCACGAAGGCGCGAACCCGGTCGAGACCGGCGCCGGCCGTCGCGCAGCCGAGCGCACCCAGCCGCCCGGCGACGAACCCGGGCGTCCGCTCGCTCGGGAGGGCGACGACCTCGACGTTCCCGGGCAGGCCGTCGAAAGCGCCGGGCAGGCTGGCGGCGCAGCCCGTCAGGTAGACGCGCCGGGCGCTCCCGGCCGCCCGCCGCGCCGCCTTGCGGGACTTCGCGACCGCCTCCCGGGTGACGCAGCACGTGCCGATCACGGCGACCTCCGACCGCTCCGCCTCGAGATGGCCGTCCGCGAGCAGGCGCTCGCGGACCTCCTGCACGTCGGCGTGGGAGACCTTGCAGCCGAGGAAGCGGGCGCTGAACGTCGCCACGCGAGACATGCTATAAGCGCGCCGCCCACGGGAGGTCACGGGGGGGTGACGGGACTGATCGCAGCGCTGCGCCTGCAAGAGCGAGAAGCTCGAGCGCACGGAGACCTTCACGATCGTCGTCGGGCAGCCGGCCGCTCGAGCACGTCCGCGGCCCACTCGTCGAGCTCGCGCCGCTCGACGCTGCGGCGGCCCGGTGTCTCGATGCGGTCGGCGGCGAGGTAGCCCGACGCGATCAGGCGCGGCGCGGGCACGCGGCTCGCGAGCGGACTGACGGCGGTGGCGCCGATGTTGGCGACGGCGACGGCCGTGTCCGGCAGCGGTTCGCGCAGGCAGTCGGCGAGCCGGATCTGGACGTCGACGCCGTTCGCGCGCGCGTTCGCGCGGGCGGCCTCGACAGCGGCGGGGTCGTCGTCGAGCGCGACCACCGGGCCGAACCCGAGCCTGACGGCGGCGATCGCGAGCACGCCCGAGCCGCAGCCGAGGTCGAGCAGGCTGCCGCGCCCCTGCTCGGCGAGAAGCTCGAGACAGAGGCGGGTCGTCGCGTGCGCCCCCGTCCCGAATGCCTGGCCGGGGTCGATCACGACGGCCAGCGCACCCGGATCGGGTCGCTCCCAGGGCGGCCCGATCCAGAGCGGGCCGGCGCGGACCGGCCGGTGGAACGCCCGCCACGCGTCCTCCCAGCCCTCCGGCACGTTGCTGCCGGCGGCCTGCGGAAACGCGCGGGTGAGCCGCGCCTCCCCGGCGGCGTCGACGTAAGCGGCGAGCTCGACTCGACCCGGCAGCTCGAGCTCCTCGAAGCCGGCCGGGCAGAGCGCGAGCAGGAGCGCGCGGGCCTCCTCGGCGTCCCGCGCGTCGACGCGGATCGCGGCGCGCCGGAGCCGTCCCGCGCCGCTCAGTGGAACGCGGCCCTGACGCGCTCGAAGAACCCCTCGTCGGGGGCGTACGTGCGCTCCCCGGAGAGGCGTTCGAACTCCTCGAGCAGGCGCCTCTGCTCGTCGGTGAGCCGGTGGGGCACCACCACGCCGACGAGGAGACGGTGGTTGCCCCGGCCGAAGCCCTGGAGCGCGGGAAGCCCCTTGCCGCGAAGCACCCGCACCTCGCCCGGCTGCGTCCCCGGCTTGAACTCGAGCTCCAGCTCGCCGTCGATCGTCGGAACCGTGACACGACACCCGAGGGCCGCCTGGGTGATCGTCAGCTGGACTGCCGACACGATGTCGTCGCCGTCACGGGCGAGCCGCTCGTCGGGGCGGACGCGCACGACGACGTAGGCATCGCCGGGGCGACTCCCGCGGTCGCCCGCGTGCCCCTCCCCGGACAGACGGATGCGCTGGCCGTCATGGATGCCCGCGGGGATCCGTACCTCGAGCGTTCGCTGCTCGGGAACACGCCCGTCGCCGTCACAGGCGGGGCAGGGCTCGGCGATGATCGTGCCGGCGCCGCGACAACGGGGGCACGCCTGGGCTCGCACGATCTGCCCGAATACGGTGCTCGCTACCTGCTGAACGCGCCCGGCGCCGGCGCAGCCCGGACAGGTCTCGGGTGCGGATCCGGCCGCCGCGCCGCTGCCGCCGCACGCGGCGCACGCGACGGCCACGGTCAGCGGCACCTCGCGGGCCACTCCCCGGGCCACGTCGACGAGATCGACCTCGACCTCGACGGCGACGTCCCCGCCGCGCTGCCTGCCTCGCCGCCGCGCCTGCCCGCCGCCGAACAGCTCGTCCCCGAAGAAGGCGGAGAACAGGTCGGAGAGATTCGCGAAATCGAAGGAGCCCGGCCGGAAGCCACCCGTTTGCAGCCCCTCGTGCCCGTAGCGATCGTAGAGCTCGCGGGCCTCCGGCTTGGACAGCACCTCGTACGCCTCCGCCAGCTCGCGGAACCGCTCCTCCGCGTCGGACGCCTCCGACACGTCCGGGTGCAGCTCACGCGCGAGCGTCCGGAACGCTTTCTTGATCGCCCGCTCGTCGGCGTCGCGGGGGACGCCGAGGATCTCGTAGTAGTCGCGCTTCGTCGTCGCCATCGCGGACCAGGGTAGCGCCGGCCCCGGAGCCCCGAGTCACTCGTCGTAGAGGCCCTCGACGAACCGGGACAGCTCGAGCGCGGCCGCCCTGACCGCCCCGATCGCCTTGCCGTAATCCATTCGCGTCGGGCCGATCAGGCTGACGGTGCCGAGGTTGCGACGGCTGAGCCCGTACGGTGCGCCGACCAGGGAGACCCTCGCGAACGCCGGGTCGTCGAGCTCGGATCCGACGCGAACGAACGGCCTGCGGGCCGCGAGCCTTGCCCGTGTCAGCTCGAGCAGGGCGGCGCGGCGTTCGAGCGCCTCGAGCAGGCTGCGGAACGCGCCGATGTCGTCGGCGGGGAACTCGTCCATCACGCCGGCGGCGCCGCCCACGTACACGTCGCGCTCCCCCCGCTCGACGAGCTCCGCGAACGCGGGCTCGAGCGCGGCCAGGAATTCACGCTCGCGCGGGGAGAGGCCGGGGTCGCCGAAGCGGTTCCGAAGCAAGCGGGCGCCGAGCGCGAGGCCTGCGACCTGCTCGTTCAGGTACTCGCGCGCCCACTCGGCCAGCCCCGGATCGACGGGCTCGTCGAATGTGGCGATCCGCTTCGACACGTCGCCGCTCGACGTGATCACCACACAGACGACCGCCCGCGGCTGGAGCATCAGCACCTCGACGTGGCGCACGATCGTCGCCTCGAGCGGCGGCGCCGTCACGAGCGCGAGCAGGTGCGTGACGTGGGCGAGCGCGTCGGTGGTGGTCTGGAGCGCCACGTCGACCTCCCGGCTGGCGGCGGACAGGTCGAGCGTCAGCTCGGTCGTCCTCGGCTCGAGCGTTCCGAGCAACCGGTCGACGTAGACGCGGTAGCCGAGATCGGTCGGGACCCGCCCGGCGGACGTGTGCGGGTGGCTGAGCAGCCCGCGCTCCTCGAGCTCCGCGAGCTCGTAGCGCACGGTCGAGGCGGAGATCCGCATCCGCCGGCGGCTCGCGAGCGCCTTCGACCCGACGGGCTGGCCGGCGGCGACGTAGTCCTCGACGACGTACTCGAGGATTGCGCGCTGCCGGTCGGTCAGATCCTGCGTCCCGGGCTCCATACCGGTGATGCTAGCCGATCACCCCGATACAACAAGCTCATTTGCAGGCATTTCCGCGAGCAACTCGACGGTCGCGCCGCCGCCGAGGAAGCGCCCGCGGGCGGTCAGGCGAACCCGGTCGCCGAGCCGCTCGAGCAGGCCGAGGCGCTCGAGCCGGGCGAGCGCGCCCGCGTCGTAGGCGCCTTCGACGTCGGCCAGCCGGAGCGGCTCGTCGAGGCGTAGCCCGAGCATCAGGCGCTCGACGCGGCGGGTGACCTGGCTGATCGGCTCGAGCTCGCGCGGAGGAAGCCGGCCGGCGTCGAGCGACCGCAGGTAGGCGGCCAGCCCGGGGCGGTTGCGCCAGCGCAGGCCTGCGACCGTGGAGACGGCGCCGACCCCGAGGCCGAGGTAGTCGCGGCCCAGCCACGTCGCGAGGTTGTGGCGCGAGCGCCGACCGTCCAGGCAGAAGCTCGAGGTCTCGTACCAGCGGTAGCCGGCCGCGGTCAGCGTCTCGACGACGAGCTCGAAATAGCCCTCCGTCGAGTCAGCCTGCCGTGCCAGCTCAGCCCCGTGGGCGTGCGTGAAGCGCGTCCCGGGCTTCGCCTCGAGCTCGTAGCAGGACACGTGCTCGGGTGCGAGCGCGAGCGCGCAGCCCAGGTCGCGCTCGAGATCGGCGGCGCTCTGGCCCGGGATCCCGTAGAGGAGGTCGAGCGAGACGTTGTCGAAGCCGCCGTCGCGAAGGCGAGCGAACGCGCGGCGGACGTCGTCGGCGCCCGCGCGGCGCTCGAGCACCGCGAGCAGGCGCGGCTCGAAGCTCTGGGCGCCCAGCGAGACACGCGTGACGCCCACCCGCCGGAGCAGCGCGACGAGTGCCGGCGTGACCGTCTCCGGGTTCGCCTCGACGGTCACCTCCGCCGCCGGGGGCAGCGAGCGGAGCAGCCGCTCGAGCGGTCGGGGCTCCGCGAACGTCGGCGTCCCCCCGCCCAGGTAGACGGTGTCGAGAGCGGCCGCCAGCCGGCTGCGCTCGAGCTCGAGCTCGGCGAGCAGCGCGTCCACGTAGGCCTCGTGCTGGCCGCGGCGACCGGAGACCGTGACGAAGTCGCAGTAGCCGCACCGGTGCGCGCAGAACGGGACGTGGACGTAGAGGTGCGAGACCGCGGTCACGTGCGCCGCTCGTCGTCGAGGTTGAGGACGGCGAGGAACGCCTCCTGCGGCACCTCGACGGAGCCGAGCTGCCGCATCCGCTTCTTGCCCTCCTTCTGCTTCTCGAGCAGCTTGCGCTTGCGGGTGACGTCGCCGCCGTAGCACTTCGAGAGCACGTCCTTGCGGCGGGCCTTGATCGTCTCCCGGGCGATCACGCGCGAGCCGATCGCCGCCTGCACCGGGACGTCGAACATCTGGCGCGGGATCTCCGCGCGCAGCCGCTCGACGAGCGTCTTGCCGCGCGCGTAGGCGCGCTCGCGGTGGACGATCAGGCTGAGCGCGTCCACGGGCTCGCCGGCGAGCAGGATGTCGAGGCGGACGAGCTCGCCGGGCCGGAACCCGATCACGTCGTAGTCGAACGTCGCGTAGCCGCGCGTGCGGCCCTTGAGCTGGTCGTAGTAGTCGAACACGACCTCCGCCAGCGGTACGTCGTAGACGAGCAGCACGCGCTGCTCGGTCAGGTACTCCATGTGGTGGAACTCGCCGCGCCGGTCCTGGTTCAGCTCCATCACGGTGCCGACGTACTCCTTGGGCGAGATGATCGAGGCGCGGATGTAGGGCTCCTGGGCCTCGAGCCGGTCGGGTGGCATCTCGGACGGGTTGTGGACCTCGAGCTCGTTCCCGCCGAGCGTGAGCACGCGGTAGGCGACGGTCGGCGCGGTCACGATCAGGTCGAGATCGAACTCACGCTCGAGGCGCTCGCGCACGATGTCGAGGTGCAACAGGCCGAGGAAGCCGCAGCGAAACCCGAATCCGAGCGCCTGCGACGTCTCGGGCTCGTAGACGAGCGAGGCGTCGTTCAGCTTCAGCTTCGCGAGCGCGTCGCGGAGCTCCGGGTAGGCGTCCGAATCGCTCGGGAAGAGGCCGGCGAACACCATCGGCTTGACATCGCGATAGCCCGGGACAGGCTCGGCAGCCGGCCGCGCCTCGCTCGTGAGCGTGTCACCGACACGGAGGCGCGCGACGTCCTTGAGCCCGGTGACGACGTAGCCGACCTCGCCGGCGGTAAGGTCGCGTGTCGGCGTGCGCTCGGGCGAGAAGACGCCGAGCTCCTCCGCCTCGAACGCCGTCCCCGTCGCCATCGTCCGCAGCCGCTCGCCGGGGCGGAACGACCCGTCGACGGCGCGCACGAACGCGATCACGCCCCGGTACTGGTCGTACGTCGAGTCGAAGACGAGCGCGCGCGCCGGCGCGGCTGGATCGCCCGCGGGCGGGGGCACCCGCTCGACGATCGCGTCGAGCACGGCGGCGACGCCGTCGCCGGTCTTCGCGGAGATCGCGAGCACGTCGGCGGGATCGACGCCGACGAGAGCCGCGAGCTCGGCGGCGACGCCCTCCGGGTCGGCCTGGGGCAGGTCGATCTTGTTCACGACCGGGACGATCTCGAGGTCGTTCTCGATCGCGAGGTAGGCGTTCGCGAGCGTCTGCGCCTGGATCCCCTGGGCCGCGTCGACGAGCAGGACGGCGCCCTCGCAAGCCTGGAGCGCCCGCGAGACCTCGTAGGTGAAGTCGACGTGGCCGGGCGTGTCGATCAGGTTGAGCTGGCAGCCGCGCCAGAAGACCCGCACGGCCTGCGCCTTGATCGTGATCCCGCGCTCGCGCTCGAGCTCCATCGTGTCGAGTACCTGCTCGCGCATCTCCCGGCTGGTCAGGGTGCCCGTGACCTCGATGATCCGGTCGGCGAGCGTCGACTTGCCGTGGTCGATGTGCGCGATGATCGAGAAGTTGCGGATGCGATCGAGGCTCATGCGGGGTGGCCGCCGGATCGCGTGCCGGAGCGGCCGACCAACGATAGCAACGCCCCGAGCTCGCGAATCCCCAGCAAACGGGCCAGAACCAGGTACGCGAGCGCGGCGGCGGCGACGGCCGCTCCGACGGCGACGACCTGCGGCCCGAACGCTCTCCCCAGCGGCCCGTCGAGGGCGGCGTAGACGCCCCAGGCGACGCCGGCGGCGGCGGCCGCGACCGGCACGATCCGCGCGTAGGAGCCGGCGATCGCGCGCGAGTCGAGCCGGCCGAGGCGCCGGCGCAGGATCGCGAACAGGGCGACGGAGGCGACGATGTTGACGACCGCGGTCGCGAGCGGCAGCCCCCAGATCCCGAGCCGGTAGAACGCGAAGTCGAGCCCGGCGTTCACGAACAGGTTCCCGAGCGCGACCCACGTCGGCACCCACGGTGCCTGGAGGCTGAAGAACGCCCGGTTCAGCATCAGCATCATCCCGTTGAACGTGAGCCCGATCAGGAACGCGGCGAGGGCGTGGCCGACGACCGTAGTCTCCTCCGCCCCGAAGGCGCCGCGCTCGTACAGGACGCGCACGATCGGGATCGAGAGCGCCGCCCCGATCGCGCTGGCCGGGACGAGCATGAAGCCGATCTGGCGGACGCCGAGCGAGACGGTCTCGAGGAAGCCGTCGCTGTCGCCCCTGGCGGCGAGGCGCGAGAGGGACGGGAAGAGCACGGTCGCGATCGCGACGGAGAAGATCCCCTGCGGGAGCATGTAGATGCGAAAAGCGGCGTCGATCGCGCTCGGCGCGAGCTGCGGGTCGAGGAAGCGGGCGGCGAAGAACGTGTCGACGACGAGGTTGAAGTTGATCAGCCCGAGCCCGAGCGCGACCGGAAGCATCAGCACGAACACGCGCCGTACGGCCGGGTCGCGCCAGTCGAGCGCGACGCGCAGGCTGCCGTCGAGACGCGCGAGCCACGGCACCGGCAAGAGCACCTGGATCACGGTGCCGGCGAGCACGCCGCCCGCGTACACGTAGAGCTTCGAGGTGTCGCTGCCGGCCTGGGGGACGCCGACGACGAGGGCGGCGATGATCGCGAGGTTCCAGAAGATCGGCGTCAGCGCCGGCACGGTGAAGCGCTCGTAGCTGTTCAGGATCCCGACGATCACGCCGGAGGCGCCGAGCAGCGCGACGATCGGGAAGAGCACGCGCGAGAGCCCGACCGCGAGGTCCTGCTGATCGTCCTCGTAGCCGAACGGTCGCATCACCCAGGGGGCGAGCAGGACGAACAACGCCGTCAGCGCGGTCAGCGCGAGCAGGAGCAGGAAGAAGACGCTCGAGGCGACGCGCCAGGCGCGCGCCCGCTGCCCCTTCTCGAGCAGCTCGCTGAAGACCGGCACGAACGCGGAGGAGAGCGCGGCGTCGGCGACGAGCGCGCGGATCAGGTTCGGCACCTGGAACGCGACCGTGAACACGTTGATCGAGCCCTCGACGCCGAAGTAGCGTCGCACGACGATCTCGCGCACGAGCCCGAGCACGCGGGAGCCACCGGTGGCGAGCGCGAACACGGCCGTCGAGCGAGCGAGGCGTCGGTGGTGGGCCGAGGCCGTCTCCTCCCCGGCGGGCTCCTCGACCGGTTCGGGCCCCGCCACGGCCGTCGAGTATAGGAGCCGGGCCGGGCAGGGTGGGTCCTGCTAGCATCCCGGTGCCCCGGATCGAGCGGGGCGCTTTGCTGTCATGCCCAACATCAAGCAACAGGAGCGTCGCGTCAGGACCGCCGCCAGGCAGCGGCTCGAGAACCTGCGCTGGCGCTCGACAGCGAAGACGCTCCACCGGCGGCTCGCGAACGCGGTCGCCGACGGCGACGAGGAGCGGATCGCGGCGGAGCATCGCGCGCTCGTGCGCACGCTCGACAAGGGGGCGGCCCGCCGCGCGATCCACCCGAACCGGGCGGCGCGCAAGAAGGCGCAGGCCGCGCGGCTCGTCGCCTCCCGCGACGCGAGCTAGAGCCGGGGCCCGGCCCGGGCCACGTCAGGCGTGGCGCGTCAGCTCGACGAGCGCCCGCTCCAGCTCGAGCTCGGGATCGAGCCTGCTGCCCCCCTTGAGCGCCGCATCGAGCGCGGCGAGGCGCACGACGGCCTCGTCGAGCTCCTCGCGGGTGTAGTTGCCGGCGTGGCCGAGCTCGCGGCGGGGCGGGAAGCGCAGCCCGAGGCGCCCTGCCATCTCGCCGACCGGGATGCCATCGTCGCGGAGGCGCTGCACGCCGCGGACGCGGCCGACGTGACCGAAGAGGCGAGCGACGATCACCGTCGGCTCGGAGCCCCTGCCGAGCGCGGCCTCGCACGCCGACAGGAGCTCCGCCGGGGCGCGTGCGCCCCAGGCGTCGGCGACGGCATAGTCGGAGGTCTCGGCGGTCGGCGCGGTCAGGGCCTCGACGTCGCGCACGCCGACCGGGGAGCCGTCCGACCAGGTCGCGAGCTTGTCGACCTCGGTCTCGAGCGCGAACGTGTCCGGGCCGACGAGCTCGACGAGCCGTGCGACTGCGTCCTGGTCGGCGCGTACGCCTGCCCGCTCGAGCTGCGCTCTCGCCCAGGCAACGTGATCCGGCGTCTCGCGGTTCCGCGTCCTGCGGACCGGGATGTCGAAGCTGAGCACGTCACCGGCGCGGGCACAGGCCTCGGCGAGGCCGGCGTGCCTGGAGGCGTCGCCGGCAAGCGCCAGCACCGCCCCGGGCGCCGGGGTCTCGAGAGAGGCGACGATCGCCTCGGCATCCGCCTTCTTCCAGCGCTCGATCCCGCGGACGAGCACGAGTCGCTCGCCGCCACCGAACAGGCCGAGCGCGTTCGTGGCAGCGACCGCGTCCTCCCCGGAGGCGACGGCTGCGTCGAGCTCGTCGACCGACCCCTCCTCGAACCGCCGCCGCAGCCGGCGCAGAGCGAGCGAGACTTTCGGCAGGTCGGTGCCGGTGATCAGGTAGACCGGCTTCAGCTCCTCCGCCACTGGGCCAGGATACGTCAGCGCCAGGTCCGCACGGTGAGCGCCGCCCCGTCGCTCTCGACGACGACCGTGCCGTCGCGATCGGTTCGGTACGTACGCGTGCCCGGGCTGGCGGCAAGCGCCGCCAGCGTCGAGCGTGTCGGGTGGCCGTAGTCGTTTCGCTCGCCGACGGAGACGACGGCGGCGAGAGGGCGAATCCGTTCGAGCAACGCGGGCAGCCCTTCGTCCGCGGAGCCGTGGTGGGCGACCTTCAGCACCTCGACGCGGGGGAGCCGGAGCCGCGCGGTGACGCCGGACTCCGCGTCGGCGGTGAGCAGGACGTCGATCGACCCGAACGTGGCGAGCAGGACGACTGCCCGGCCGTTCGGGTCCTCGCCGGGCGCTCCGGGCCCGTCCGGCCAGAGCACGGAGAGCCGCAGCCGGCCGAGCGCGAGCCGCTGCCCGGCACGCGCGACCACGATCGGGACGCCGCGCGAGCGCGCCGCCGCAAGCGCAGCGCCCCCATCGGGGCTCTCCACGGGCAGGTCCGGATCGAGCACCCGCGCCACCGGGACCGAGCGCAGGACGTCGACGGCCCCGCCGACGTGGTCGCGCTGGGGATGGGTGAGGACGAGAGCCGACAGGCTCTTCACCCCGAACGCGCGCAGCCGCTCGGCGACGTTCGCCTCCGGCGGGCCCTGGTCGATGAGCACGGCACCCTCCGGGACCTGGAGCAGGATCGCGTCCCCCTGGCCGACGTCGAGAAACGACACCCTCAGGCCCTCCGGCGGCGGCAGCGGCGCCGCGGGCAGGTCGATCTTCCAGGCGGCGAGCCCGAGGGCCGCTGCGAGCGCGAGAGCGAGCGCCGGGCGCCGCAGTCGAGCCGGAGCACGCGCGACGCCGACGAGCGCGAGCACGCCGAGGCCGATGCCGAGTAGAGCGGCGCCGGAGCGAAGCTGGGCGAGCGGCAGCCCGCCCACGAGCCGGGCGCACCACGCAAGGTAGGCGGCCAGCCAGCCGTTCAACCAGCCGAGCGCGAGCGCCATGTCCGCAAGCACCGGGCTCGCGGCGGCCGAGAGCAACCCGAGCCCGAGTATCGGAGCGACGACCGGCAGCGCCAGCACGTTGGCGAGCACCGACCAGACTGGCACGGCGCCGAACTGCAGCCAGAGGATTGGGGCGGTGGCGAGACCGCACGCACCGGAGACCGCCACCGCGGCCGCGAGCACGCGCGGCACGGGGTAGCCCTCGAGGCGGCGCTCCAGCCGCGGCACGAGCAGGAAGATCGCGGCGACGGCCGCGAACGAGAGCTGGAAGCCGGGATCGAGCAGGCTGTACGGGCTCCACGCGAGCAGCACGACCGCACCGACGAGCAGGAAGTACCAGCGGTCTCGCGGGCGGGATGCGAGCCAGGCTAGCGAGGCAAGCGCGCCCGCGACCCCCGCCCGCACGACCGACGGCTGCCAGCCGACCGCGACGACGTAGCCCGCGACCGCGACGAGCGCGGCGATCTGCGCGGCCGCGCGAGGCACGCCCAGGAGCCAGGCCGCGAGGAGCACGCCCGCGACGACGTAGGCGACGTTCTGTCCCGACACGGCCAGGACGTGGTACAGACCCGAGGCGCGGAAGCGGTCCCGCAGAGCGTCATCGAGCCCCTCATCCCGGCCGAGCACGATCCCCTCGACGAGAGCGCGACGCTCGCCCTCGAGACCCGGGGCGAGCGAGCCGGCCAGCCGCTCGCGCAGCCTGTCGGCTGCCCCCGCGAGCCCGCCTCGGTGCCCGACGCTGTCGAAGCGAGCGCCGCGCAGAACCACGTGCATGCCGCGGCGACGCAGGTACGCGGCCTCATCGAAGCCGCCCGGCTCGCTGGGCCCGCGCGGAAGCCGGACCCGCGCGACCAGCTCGAGGATCGCCCCCTGCTCCGGTGTGGGCGCGCCGGTCGGCAGCTCGAGCTGGGCGGGCTCGCCGATCGTCCGCCCGTCGAAGGCAATCACCCTCACCGGGATTCGCATCGTATGCAGGCCCGGCCGGGCGGGACCGGTCGTCTCGACCCGGGCGAGCGCGGACTCCCCCACCGCGCTCGCGAGAACGCTCCGATCGAGCTCGGCGAGCCGAACGCTTCCCCACCAGACACCAGCGGTGACGAGAGCGAGCACCAGCACGATTGCGCGGCCGCGGGGCAGCGCCACCGACAGCGCTCCGAGCAGGGCGGCGGCGGCAGCTACGCCCGGGGAGGCGGCGCGCAGGCCGAGCGAGGCGGCAAGCCCGGCGCACAACCCGGCAGCGAGGAGGTGGGCGGCAGGCGGGCTCGCGGCACAAATCACGGCACGACGAGCTCCCGCAGCTGCTCGAGGCGTGCCGGGCCGATCCCCGGAACGGCGTCCAACTCGTCGACGGACGCGAACGGGCCGTGGCGCTCGCGGTAGTCGAGAATCCGCTGCGCCGTCACCGGCCCGACGCCGGGCAGCAGGTCGAGTTGCTCCAGCGTCGCCGTGCTCAGGCTCAGCGGTCCCGACGGACTGCCGGCGACACCCGCGACCCCGCCGGCGGAGGATCCCCTGCCGCCGCGCGCCGGCACGAGCACCTGCTGGCCGTCGACGAGCAGCGCCGCCAGGTTCACGAGCCCGATCGCGGCCCGACGTGACGCGCCCCCCGCCTCCTCGACCGCGTCGGCGACCCGGCTCCCCTCCGCCAGCCGGTAGACGCCCGGCCGCCTGACGGCGCCGGCGACGTGGACGACGAGGACCGTCGGCTCGGCCGCGGCCGGCTCCGAGACGCCCGCCGCCGGAGCGAGCGTCGCGACCGGCGCCGCCTCGAGCGCCGCGTTGCCGCCGCCGAGAAGGATTCGCCCACCGAGCGCGAGCAGGCCCGCGATCAGGGCCAGGTAGGCGAGCGCGCGGCCGCGCGGGATCGCAGGCATCCGCATGCAGCCGATGGTCCCGCCGCCCGCGTGCCGCGGGGTGCGCGGACGATGCCGAAAGCGTCACGAGAGCGTGACAGGAGAGAGCGCCCGCGCTACGCGCGCGCGCCGGCGCCGTAGGCGAGCGTGAGCGCCTCGCCGCGGTCGAACCGGTCGGGCCGGAGACTGCCGACGTCGATCGCCGGCGTTCGCCCCAGCAGCTCGTCGGCGACGACCTCGCCGACCGCGGGCGCCAGCTTGAAGCCGTGGCCCGACCAGCCGAGCGCGAGGTAGAGCCCCTCCACCCCGGGCGTCCAGCCGAGCAGCGGGTTCCAGTCGGGTGTGTAGTCGTAGGCGCCCGCGAAGCCGCCCGCCCAGCCCGCGTCCGCGTACGCGGGCAGGCGCGCCCGCAGCGCGTCGCGCACGGCAGGCTCGTAGGAGGCGTCGAGCTCCTGGCGGCACCCGTCGCGGGTCGCGACCCGCTCCTCGGGCAGGTACGCGACGACGCAGGCGAGCCCGGCCCGGTCGGGCCGGAAGACGACGTTCGAGACGACGTCCGAGAACAGCGCGCCCGCCTGCGGCCGGTCGGGTGGCTGGCGCACGTACGCGACCTGGAGGCGGCGCAGAAGGATCGGCGGCTCGTGCCCGATCGTCCGCTGGAGCTCAGGCCCCCAGGCGCCCGCGGCGTTCACGACCGCGCCCGCCTCGATCGGGCCGCGGTCGGTCTCGACGCCGCGCACCCGGCCGCGCTCGACCCGGAGACCGGTGACACGGCGGCCGAGCTCGGGCCGCACGCCGAGACGGACGGCCTCCGCGAACCAGGTCAGCGTGATCCGGAACGTGTCGGCGAAGCCGCCGTCCGCCTCGTAGGCAGCGCCCGCGATCCCGTCGAGCGAGAGCAGCGGCTCGACCCCGTGAATCTCCTCCGGTGTCAGGACCGACGTGTCGAGGCCGAGCGAGCGCAGCCGCTCCACGTTCTCGCGCACCGCGGCGAGGCGCTCCTCCGGCACCGTCAGCAGATAGCCGGTCGCGACGTACCCTGAGTCGCCGGCGCCGACCTCCCGCCCCCAGTCCTTGATCACGTCGACGCCCCGGATCGCGAGCCGGGCCGTCGCCTCGTTCGAGTAGTGGCGGCGGACCATCGAGAAGCAGAGGCCCGAGTCGCCGCCGCAAACGGCCCCGCGCTCGACGAGCGCGACCGTGCCCGCGCCTCGGCGGGCGAGCTGGTAGGCGATGCTCGTCCCGAACAGGCCCGCGCCGACGACAACGATGTCCGCCCGCTCCGCCACCGCTAGACCCTGGCGCGCCCGGGCCGGCTCAGCGTACGACGAGCACGTCGCAGGGCGAGTCGTGCGCGAGCCGCGTCGAGACCGACCCGAGCAATATCCGCTTGCCGGCGCCGAGGCCGCGGGTTCCGACCACGATCAGGTCGGCGTTCGCCTCCTTGGCTGCCTCGCCGATCACCTCGGCCGGCTCGCCGATCCCCTCGACCGCCTTCACGTCCACGCCGAGCCCCTCGAGGTGCGCCCGGGCCGCGTCGAGCGACTCGCGCGCCGCAGCGCGCTCGGTCTCGTCCACCCCGCCCAAGCCGCGGGGCCCGCTCCCTGCAACCGCGACCGCCGCCACGACGGTGACCGCCGCGTCGGACCCGGCCAGTGCCGCCGCCCGATCGAGCGCGCGCTTCGACTCGGGGGAACCGTCGTAGCCGACAACGATCGACTGCATCCTCGAACCTCCTTCGGAGCCTGGTGCCCTGCGGACACCTTGATCCTAGTGGGCGCGCACGACCCGCGCACGCTCCGTTACGAGACGACGAGATTCACGAGCTTGCCGGGCACGACGATCACCCGGCTCGGCTCTTTCCCCTCCAGATGCGCCCGGATGCGCGGGAGCGTCCGGGCAAGCTCGACCAGCTCGGGATCGGAGAGCCCGGCCTCGACTTCGAGGCGCTCGCGCACCTTGCCGTTGACCTGGACGACGAGCTCGAACGAGTCGCGCCCGAGCAACCCCGGGTCGGGCTCCGGCCACGGCTGCTCCCACAGACGCTCGTTGCCGAGGCGCTCCCAGAGCTCCTCGGCGACGTGCGGCGCGTACGGCTGGATCAGGCTGATCGCCGTCTCGGTCGCGAACCGGACCGCTCGCACCTGGGCCGGGTCGTCCTTCGCCAGGTAGACGTCGTTGACGAGCTCCATCACCGCGGCGATCGGCGTGTTGAACTGGAACCGGCGCTCCAGGTCGTCCGTGACTTTCGCGATCGTGGCGTGCGCCCGGCGCACGAGCGGCCCGTCCGGCGGCTCCGCCGCGGGGGGCCCGACGGCCGCGACCTCGAGCGCGAGGCGCCAGAGGCGACCGAGAAAGCGGTACGTGCCCTCGATGCCGGTGTCCTGCCACTCCTTGTCGTCCTCGGCCGGCCCCATGAAGAGGATGTAGAGCCTGAGCGCGTCGGCCCCGAAACGCTCGACGATCGAGTCGGGGGCGACGACGTTGCCCTTCGACTTGGACATCTTGGCGCCGAGGTAGTAGATCATCCCCTGGTTGAACAACCGCAGGAACGGCTCGCTGAAGCCGAGCAGGCCGAGGTCGCAGAGCACTTTCGTGAAGAAGCGGGCGTACAGGAGGTGCAGGATCGCGTGCTCGATCCCGCCGATGTACTGGCGCACCGGGAGCCAGTAGTCGGCGATCTCCCGGGCCACCGGCGCGCGATCGTTGCGCGGGTCGGCGTAGCGCAGGAAGTACCAGGAGGAGTCGACGAACGTGTCCATCGTGTCCGTCTCCCGGCGGGCAGGCGCGCCGCAGCGCGGGCAGGCGGTGGCGACCCAGCTCTCGGCGGCCGCGAGCGGGGAGCGTCCCCTCGGCTTGTAGTCGTCGACCTCGGGCAGGAGCACCGGCAGCTCGTCACGCGGGACGGGCACGGGCCCGCACGCGGCGCAGTGAACGATCGGGATCGGGCAGCCCCAGTAGCGCTGGCGCGAGAGCAGCCAGTCGCGCAGGCGATAGCCGACCGCCGCCTTGCCGCGCCCGTCGTCCTCGAGCCAGGCACCGATCTCGCGGATCGCGTCCGGTGTCGCAAGCCCGGAGAAGCGTCCCGAGCCGACCGAGCGCGCCGACCCGGTCTTCTCGACGTACGGCAACTCGACCGCGGAGCCGTCCGCGGGCTCGACGACCTGGCGGATCTCGAGGCCGAAGCGGGTCGCGAACGCGAAATCGCGCTCGTCGTGGGCGGGCACGGCCATGATCGCACCCGTCCCGTACTCGAGCACCACGTAGTCGGCCACCCAGACCGGCAGCCGCTCCCCGTTGACCGGGTTCGCGACGTGGCGGCCCGTGAACACGCCGGTCTTCTCCTTCGCCGGGTCGGCGCGCTCGACCGCCGACTCGGCGGCCGTGCGCCGGACGTAGTCGAGCACGGCCGCCTCCTGGGACGTGCCGCGGACGAGCTCGGGGATCAGCGGGTGCTCGGGCGCGAGCACGAAGAACGTGGCGCCAAAGAGCGTGTCCGGCCGGGTCGTGAAGACCGGGATCCCGGTTTCGAGCCCCTCGACCTCGAACACGACCTCGCAGCCGTGCGAGCGCCCGATCCAGTTGCGCTGCATCGTCAGCACGCGCTCGGGCCACGACTCGAGCTGCACCATCTCGTCGAGCAGCCGGTCGGCGTAGGCGGTG
Organism: Thermoleophilia bacterium; assembly: GCA_023382435.1. Classification (GTDB taxonomy): domain Bacteria; phylum Actinomycetota; class Thermoleophilia; order Gaiellales; family Gaiellaceae; genus JAHDVS01. Next base: position 24,943 of record JAHDVS010000006.1, on the reverse strand, counting down.
ATCCGGAAGAACCACTGCTCGAGGCTCTTCGCCTCGACCTCGGCGCCGCAGCGCTCGCAGCGGCCCTCGACGACCTGCTCGTTCGCGAGCACCGTCTGGTCGTTCGGGCACCACTTGACCGGCGCCTCCCGTCGGTAGGCGAGCCCGGCCTCGTAGAGCTCGAGGAACAGCCACTGCGTCCAGCGGTAGTACTCGGGCTCGTGGGTCGAGATCTCCCGGCCCCAGTCGATCGCCCAGCCCATCCGCTTCGCCTGCGCCCGGATCGAGGCGATGTTGCGCTCGGTGATCAGGCGCGGATGGCCGCCCTCGCGGATCGCCGCGTTCTCGGCGGGCAGGCCGAACGCGTCGTAGCCCATCGGGCGCAGCACCGTGAAGCCGCGACGGCGGCGGACATGGGTGACGACGTCCCCGAGCGTGTAGTTGAGGACGTGCCCCATGTGCAGGTCGCCCGACGGGTAGGGCAGCATCTCGAGCACGTATGTCCGCGGAGCCGGGTCGGCCGGGTCCGCGCGCTCGGGATTCGGCACGAGGAACGCCCCCTCGCGCGCCCACGTCTCCTGCCACTTGCGCTCGATCGCGTCCGGGTCGTAGCGCTCCATGGCCCGTGGATCGTAGCGACGCCCGGCCCGGCCCGGACGCGCTGCGCTCCGTCGCCGCCCGCGAGCCGGCTACGGTCGCACGATCACCCGGTCGATGCGACGGCCGCCGAGGCCGATCGCCGCCACGCGGAGCTCGGTGTCACGGGCGACGATCGAGAGGAACCCGAAGTCAGCCTTCCGGTAGAGAAGCCGCGGGTAGCCGGGCCGGCAGAACAGCACCGGGTAGAGGGTCGCGCCCCCGCCGCCGTGGATCACGTACGTGACGCCGCGGCGCGCCGCGAAGCGCTGGTAGCTGTGGTCGTGGCCCGAGAGCACGAGGTCGACGCCGTAGCGCTCGAACAAGGGCACCCAGCGCTCCTCGACTTCGTCGTGGCCGGAGTGGCCGCCGCAGGCCCACGGCGGGTGGTGGAAGGCCGCGATCTTCCAGCGTGCCTTCGAGGTTCGGAGCGCGCGGCGAAACCAGCGGGTCTGCGCGGCCGTGATCTCGTTCGAATCGAGCAGGAAGACCTGCACGTCCCCGGCCCGCCGCGTGTAGTAGCGCCGCGGCATCCCGAGCGCCTCGAGCTGGTAGGAGCCACGGTCGCCCCGCTCGTAGTCGTGGTTCCCGAGCACGCCCGCTACGCGGACGCCGGCACGAGCGAGCCAGCCGAACGACGCCTTCCAGTTGGACTCGAACGAGGCGCCCTTCGTGTAGTCGTTGTCACCGAGCGTGACGAGCAGCGAGGCCGGGTGGGACGCCTCGAAGGCGCGGATCGCCCGGCCCGTCGCCTCCTGGCGGGAGCCGCCGACGCCGAAATCCCCGACCGCGAGGACGCGGGTGGCCGCTCCGGCCCCGGCCGGCAGGGCGAGCGCGGCCACGACCACGGCGGCGGCGATGTGCCCCCGGTGCATCCGGGCAGTATGCGGGCCGGGCCGGAGTAGCCGTCGGCTCAGCCGGCGAGCACGAACGGAGCAGGCGCGACAACGCGGAGCGGCAGCCCGACCCGAAACACGGTGCCGACGCCTTCCTCGCTCGTGAAAGAGATCGTGCCGCCGTGCGCCTCGACGATCGCCTTCGCAATCGTGAGGCCGAGGCCGGTACCCTGGATCGCCGCGGCGCGCGCCGTCGAGGAGCGGAAGAAACGCTCGAACAGATGCTCCTGCTCCCCGGCCGGGATGCCGAGCCCCGTGTCCTCGACCTCGAGCACCGCGCAGCCGCCCTCGCTCGCGAGGCGCACGCCGAGCCGCCCACCGCCGGGCATGAACTTGATCGCGTTCGACACCAGGTTCTCCACGAGCTGGGCCAGGCGGTCGGGGTCTCCGTCGATGACGGGGGCGTCGTCGCGGGCCGAGAGGTCGAGCATCACCCCGGCGCCCTCGGCACCGGGCCGGTGCGTCTCCAGGCACTCCTCCACGATCGTCCGCAAATCGACCGGCTCCCGCTCCAGCCGGAGCCCTCCTGCCTCGGCCCGCGCCACGAACAGGAGATCTCCGACGAGGCCGAGCAGGCGCTTCGCGTTACGCTCGATCACGCCCACGAAGCGGCGGTGCTCGTCGGTCAGCTCGTCCCCCTCGTCCTGGAGCACGCTCACGTAGCCGAGAATCGACGTCAACGGGGTTCGCAACTCGTGCGAGGCAACGGCGACGAGCTCGTCCTTCATCCGGTCGACCTCGCGCAGGCGCTCGTTCTGCTCGACGAGCTGGCGACGCGCAGCCTCGGCACGCACCCGGCGGCCGCGCAGCTCGATGATCCCACCGGCGACGGCCGTGAGAGCGGCGCCGACCAGCGCGACCAGCCACGGGAGCGATGAGGTCAGGGCCTCCGTCAGCGGCTCCCGGGAGCGAACGACGAGGAGGGCCGGGGCGCTCGCCAGCTCGGTCGGCTGCGTCGCGAGCGACCCGCGCAGCGGCAGCTCCTCCGTGGAGGCGACGAGCAGGGTCTCCGGCGCGGCCCGCGCGCCCAGGTAGAGCGCGAAGTCGATTCCCTCCGACCCGGCCGCGGGGAACGCCGCCGCGAGCATCGAGATCGGGCTCTCCGCATAGACGACGGTCCCCTCCCCGGCCGCCACCGCGATTGCGAGCACGCGCAACCCGCCCACGGTCGCGAGCTTGACCACGGCCGGACGCGCGTCTCCCGCGACCGCGCGCAGGCGCTCGAGATCGGCCCGTTCGAGCGATTCGAGAAGCAGCGGACGCCCCGCACCCGCGTGGGCGAGCGGCTCGGCCGCGCCGGAACCGACGCGAAGCAGAGTGAGGTTGCCGAGCACGCCACGATCGAGCTGGGGCTCGACGGCCGCCGCGAACCGCGACGGATCGGAGCCGACGACGGCGGCGATCGCCCCGGCCGCGCCAAGCGCGGACTCGATCTCGCGGGCGAAGGAGCCGAGGAGCTCGGACAGCGCCACCGCGCGCCCCTGCAGCGTGTGGTGCTCGGCGTCCCTGCGATAGCTCTCGGCGGCCGCGACGGCGGCCGCGGTCGCGAGCAGTGCCACGACGACGGCGACGACGGTGCCGGAACGAAGGCGGCTCACACCTCCTGCATCGGCGAGGAGGCCGCGGTTGTTGAGGATGAACCGCGACGGGGCGAACGATCAGCGGCCGAACCAGCGCGACCAGGTGGTCGTGCAGCAGCAACGCGGCCTCGCTCGGCGCCGGAGAGCACTTGAACGGCGCCCCAGCCGCCGATCGTAGCCAGCCGCCGCCTCCGCGGCGAAAGCCCGTAAGCCACGGCCGAAACGGGTATGGAGCCAGGGGGATTCGAACCCCCGACCTTCTGGCTGCCAGCCAGACGCTCTCCCAGCTGAGCTATGGCCCCGTGCTCGTCAGACTCCCCCAGTCTAGTGCCTCGAACTCGAACACGTCTGCTCTCACGACTCCCGCCGCCTGGTTGTTGCGCGCGGGCTCGACGCGAAGCTGCACGCTTTGGCGACCATCGATCCAGGAGGCAGTCAGGAAATAGCAGCGCTCCGTGTCCGGGCAGTAGGCAGCCATCGCATCGATCTCGTGCTCGGAGTAGAAGCGCCGCACGAGTCCGTCCCTTGCCCGGCTCGACGAGTAACAACGGACGATGACGACGCCGCCACGGCGCGCAGCCCACTTGCACTGCAGGCGCAGGAGACGTGCGCCAAGGTCGAAGATCAGGTCATACCGCTCTGGCGTCAGGGGCTTCGCAACGACGATCCCCAGCTTCGTCGCAGCGTGAGCGATTGCCGACTCAGCGATCGCCCCTTTTCGGGCGGAAGAGAGCATGAACGAACACTGGTTCGTCTATCGGACGTTGCCTCGTCTGACGACGCCCTACACGCCGGCGGCGACCTCGACCGACGGCAGGTCGCCCCAGAGCTCCTCGAGCCGGTAGTAGCCGCGCGCGTCGGGCGTGAACACGTGCAGGACGACGTCGAGGTAGTCGGCGAGAACCCAGGTCGACTCCCGTTCGCCGGCCACGTGGCGTGGCACGACGCCTGTCTCGCGCTTCACGGCCTCCCGCACCTCCTCGTAGATCGCAGCCACCTGACGGGGGTTGCGGCCGGTGCAGACGACGAAGAAGTCCGTGTAGGCGACGGCCGGGCGCATGTCGAGGATGACCACGTCCTGCGCGAGCTTCTCCCCGGCAAGGTGGGCGATTCGGCGGGCCAGCTCGAGCGGCGTCAGGGCGGTTCGTGTCTCCTCGGAGGTTCCCGGCTCAGCCTAGCGACCCGGGCGGACACGGGTCAAGCTGTCGGTAGAGGCCGCGCGTCACGATCAGCGCGGCCACGGCGGGCGGAACGAGCCCGTCGATCGCGAGCCCGCGCGCGACTCGCTCGCGGATCCCGGTCGAGGAAATCGGCAGCTCGGGGATCTCGAACAGCTCGACCCGATCCGGACGTTCGAGCCGCGCGAGCACCGGGTCGAGCAGCTCGCGCGGGTAGCCGGGCCTCGTGGCGACGCCGAGCCGCACGCGGCGCAGCACCTCGTCCGGATCCTTCCAGTCGAGGAAGCTCGCGAGCTCGTCCGCGCCCACGAGGAAGATGGCGTCCCCGTACCGATCCGCGGCCCAGCGCGCCGTGTCGACCGTGTACGACGGGCCCGGTCGGTCGAGCTCGTGGCGGGACACCTCGACGCCGGGCCGGCCCGCGAAGGCGGCGACCGCGAGCCCGTAGCGCGTCTCCGGGTCGGTCTCCACCTCCTTGTGCGGGGCAACCCCGGTGACCACGACCACCAGCCGCTCGAGCCGGAAGCGGCGGGTCGCCTCGTCGGCGAGCACGAGATGACCATTGTGGGGCGGGTCGAAGGCACCGCCCAGCAGACCGGTCACGCGAGCTCCAGCTCGCGATCGCCGATCTCGACCGCATCGCCCGGACGGGCGCCCGCGGCGCGCAGGGCCGCCTCGATCTCCTCCTCGCTGGCGGCGCCGACATCCCGACCCGTAACGAGGAAGCCCCGGTCGGTGCGAAAGACCCGGAAGGTGCGGCGCCGCGGCGGGCGAGGACGGTAGACGAGGAAGTCGGCGAGCTCCGGAGCGGCGGTGACCGCGCCGGGCGCCGGCTCCGGGATCAGCTCGAAGAGAGCGCGTGCCAGCTCGGGAATCCCCGCGCCCGTGACGGCGGACACGGCCACGGTGGCGAGGATCCGGGGATCGCCGAGCCGGAGCTCCGGCGGCTCCGAAAGCAGATCGACCTTGTTCAGAACCACGATCTGGGGTCGTTCGGCGAGGCCGGCTCCATAGGCGCGCAGCTCGCGGTCGATCGCCCGGAACCGTCCGACCGGGTCGCTTTCGTACGCGTCGATCACGTGGACGAGTACCCGCGCCCGCTCGAGGTGCGCGAGGAACTCGTCGCCGAGCCCGACGCCTTCGCTCGCGCCTTCGAGCAGCCCCGGCACGTCGGCGACGACGAGCTGGCGCCCGTCGGATGCCTGCACCGTGCCGAGCACCGGCTGCAGCGTCGTGAACGGGTAGTCGGCCACCTTCGGGGTCGCGTTCGAGATCCGGCGCAGCAGGGATGACTTCCCGGCGTTCGGGAACCCGAGCAGGGCCGCGTCGACGACGAGCTTGAGACGTAGCTCGACCTCGACCTCGTCCCCGGGAAGTCCGGGCTCGGCGAATCTCGGCGCACGCCGCGTCGGGGTCGCGAAGCGGCGATTCCCCGAGCCGCCACGCCCGCCTGCGGCGAGCACGACGCGTGCGCCCTCGTGGGCGAGGTCGGCGACGAGGCCTCCGTCCGCGTCGAGCACCTGGGTGCCCACCGGAACCCGCAAGACAACGTCGTCGCCGTCAGCGCCTCGGCGGTTCGACCCCTCGCCATGGCGACCCCGCCGCGCCGCGAACACCGTCCGCCCCCGGAGGAACGACAGGTCGCGCAGATCGGCGTCCGCGACGAGCACGACGTCTCCGCCGCGGCCGCCGTCACCACCGTCGGGCCCACCCCTCGGAACGTACTTCTCGCGACGAAAGCTGAGGGCTCCGTCACCGCCGCGGCCCCCCCGGGCGACGACGCGTGCGCGATCGTGGAACACGCCGGGACTCCGCGGCCTCTGGCCGGGCGCCCGACCCTAGACGACCGAGACGATGCGCCGCTCGCCGCTCGTGCGGAACGCGACCACGCCGTCTCGGGTCGCGAACACCGTGTCGTCCCGGCCGAGACCGACCCCGGCGCCAGGCCGAAACCGGGTGCCGCGCTGACGAGCGATGATCATCCCGGCCTTGATCTCCTGTCCGGCGAAGACCTTGACACCGAGCCGCTTCGACTCGGAGTCACGACCGTTCCTGGACGAGCCGAGCCCTTTCTTGTGCGCCATTGTCCTACTCCTCCCCGGAGGAGGGAGCGGCCGCCTCGACCGGAGCCTCCTCCGCCTTCTTGCGCGTCCGTCGGGCGGGCCTCGCGGTGCCGATCGACTCGATCTCGATCCTCGACAGGCGGGCCCGGAAGCCGTTCCGGCGCCGGTAGCCCGTGCGCTGGCGATGCTTGCCGACGATCACCTTCTTGCCGAGCAGGTGCTCGGTCACGCGCACGGTGACCTGCACGCCCACGAGCTCGTCGGAGCCGAGCAGCGCCTCGCCCTCGCCACCGACGAGCAGCACCTCCGGGTTGAACGTCTGCCCCGCCTCGATCGGCAGCCGATCGACGAGCAGCCACTCGCCCTCGCGAACGCGGTGTTGCTTGCCGCCGACGGTGATGATCGCGTAGCTCATTGCATGGCTCCCAGCGTGAGAAGAGCGGGCACGGGCCCGCCTCAACCGGACATCCTAGCCGGGCTCGACGCCCTCGGCAACCGGTTCGACAACAACGCCGTTCCCGTCGCCGGCCGGCTCGGGCCGCTTGCGCCCTCGGCCGCCCCGCGTCCCGCGGCGCGTGCGCTTCTTCGCGGCCGCCTCGCCGTCCGGCGGCTCGCCGCCCGCGACGTGCTCGAACACGGACAGCTCGGGCTCCTCGTCAAGGCCGCCGTCCGCGCCGACGGCCGCGGCCTCCTGGACCGCCTCGTCGCCGTCCACGACCGCAGCCGTGGACTTCTTGCGCCCTTTCCCGCCCCGGGTGCCGCGACGTGTGCGCTTCCTCGGCGCGGCTGCCCCATCCGGCGCGGGCTCGGCCTCGCCCGCGAGGTCCGGCTCGACCGCGGGAGGCAAATCCCCGGTGACGTCCTCGCCGTCCTCGGTCGAGGCGGCGGCGGCGGAAGCCGGCCGCTTACGCCCACGCCCGCCACGGGTGCCTCGGCGGGTGCGCTTCTTCGGCCCCTCCCCGCCCTGCTCGGCCTCCCCGGCGCTCGCCTCCGTCCCGGTGGTCTCCTCGACCTTCTCCTCCTGCGACTCGGCCGCCGCCGGCTTGCGGCGGCGCGGTGCCGGCTTCTTCGGGGCAGTCTCCTCCGCGGCGGCCTCGTCCGGACCGCCCGGGGGCTGCTTCGGCGCGGCCGGCTTGCGGCGGCGCGGCGCCGCCTTCTTCGCGGCCACCGTCTCGTCCGCCTCGTCCTCGGCGACCGCACCGAGCTCGAGCGGCGCCTCCGCGGCGGTCACGGCACCTGTCAGCGTCGCGTAGGCGACCGTGCGGGTAGCGCGCTCGACCCGCACGCGGACGGTGCTCCCGATCTGTGCCGCTGCGCCCGCGACAGCGACCACGTAGCCGTCGAGGCGTCCGATCGCGTCCTCGGGGTGGTGGAGTCGCCGCTCGAGCAGCTCGAGCTCGAGCTCCGCACCTGCGGCCACGGGCAGCACGCCCTCGATCGCGGTCGCCGAGCCCTCCCGCAGCAGCTTCACGTGGTCGAGCGAAACGTCGTCCCGGGCCTCGAACGCGAACAGCTTCCCGGTCTCCTTCTCGATCTCGGCGAGGCGAGAGCCGCCGGCGCCGATCAGCAGGCCCGCGACGCGCGCCGGCAGCTCGACGAGCAGCGCCTCTCCCGTCGCGTCGGCGGCGAGACGCCCCAGGGCCCGCTCCGCTTTCACCGCGTGCGTCTCGTCGGAGACCACGATGCCGTCGCCCCCGCACGTGCCGCAGCGCTCGGTGAGGATCTCGCGCGGCCCGTCCGTGACGTTCTGTCGCGTCATCTCGACAAGCCCGAGCGGTGAGATCTCGACGACGTACGTCTTCGTGCGATCGCGTTCGAGCTCGAGCTTGAGCGCGTCCTCGACGTTCTGACGGTTTTTCGGGTTCGCCATGTCGATGAAGTCGATGACGATGATCCCGCCGATGTCCCGGAGCCGCAGCTGCCGGACGATCTCCTTCGCCGCCTCGAGGTTGTTCTTCGTGATCGTGTCCTCGAGCCTCCCGGTGGATGACTTCCCGCGCCCGCCGACGAAGCGGCCGGTGTTCACGTCGATGACCGTGAACGCCTCCGCGTAGTCGAAGATCAGGTAGCCGCCCGAGGGGAGATCGACCCGGCGATTCAGCGTCGAGCGGACGGCCGCGTCGACCCCGGAGCGCTCCATCAGCGGCTCCCGGTCGCGGTACCACTCGACGCGCTCGGCGAGGTCCGGCGATGTCCGCTTGAGGTAGCTGACGATGCGGCGGTACGTGCGCTCGTGGTCGATCGCGAGCCGCTCGAAATCGCTTCGGAACACGTCCCGTACGACTCGCAGCGGCAGCTCCGCCTCCCGGTACACGAGCGCGGGCGCCTTCGAGCGCTCCGCGCGGCCCTGGATCGTCAGCCACAGCTTGCGCAGGAGCGCGAGGTCTCCCGCCAGCTCCGCCTCGGACGCGCCCTCCGCGGCGGTACGCACGATGATGCCGCCCTCGGGCAGCTCGAGCCCACGGCACAGCCCCTTCAGTCGCTCGCGCTCCTCGTCTTCGAGCCGGCGCGAGACGCCGATCCCGTCCCCGAAGGGCGTGTAGACGAGGAAGCGGCCGGGCAGGGAGATCTCGGTGGTCAGGCGGGCGCCCTTCGTGCCCATCGGATCCTTGACCGCCTGGACGAGCACTTCCTGCCCGCGAGAGACGAGGTCCTGGATGCGTCGGCCGTGACGCTTGCCCTCGAGCTCCGGCACGACGATCTCGTCCACGTAGAGGAAGCCATGCTTCTCGAGACCGATCTCGACGAAGGAGGCCTCCATTCCTGGAAGCACGTTGACGACGGCCCCCTTGTAGACGTTGCCGGCGATCGAGCGCCGTCCCGGCCGCTCGAGGTAGACCTCGACCGGCTGGCCGTCCTCGAGGACCGCAACCCGCTGCTCGCCGACGTCGTAGTCGATCAGCATCTCCTTGCGCACCTTCGGCAGCGACGCGGTCCGGGACGTCGGCGTGCGCCGCCGGGCACGGGTGGGCTTCTTCTCCGTCGCCTGCTTCTCCGCGGCCCTCGACGCCGGCGCCTTGGCGGCGGCCTTCGTACCGCGTGCCGGCGCCTTCGCGGCCCCGTCCGCCGGCTGTCTCCTCGTGCTCCGTCCGCCGCGCGAGCGCGCGGCGGTGGGCTTCTCAGCTTTCGCCCCGCTGTCCTCCGCGGCGGTAGCGCCGCCTTGCTCGTTCGTTTCCTGAGCGGCTGCCTGCGCGGGCGCCTGCTCGTCCGTTTGCGCCTTGCGGCGAAACACTCGCAGCACCTAGTCCTCCTCGTGCGCCACGCGTCCGGAGCAGCGGAAACATCCAGTGGATCGTGCTGCGTTTCGCGGTGGCGTCCGTCATCTTCGACCGAGATCCCGCTCGCCCGATCCGGGCCGGTGCTCTCGGATTCCTACTCGAAGCCTACCAGCGGCCCCGGCTGCGGCCCCCCGACCGCTCGAGCCAGAGGATCATGGCACCGCCGATCGCCGCCGTCCCCGCGAAGGCGGCGCCGCTGCGCAGCGCCTGCCCGGAGAGTCCGGGTCCGGCGCCGGCGCGCCGGACGATCGCGCGGAGCGCGAGAGCGACTCCCGCGACCCCGGCGAGGGCCGGCACCTGAACACGGGCCGGCTCCAGTGCAGACGCGGTCGCCAGCCTCGCCACGAGACCGAGCTGGCTGCTGGCGAGCACGGGGAGGTCGGGGCCCTCACGCGGGAACGCCACCGTCAACGCACTGCGGATCGCCGTGCGCCGGACGAGTGCCCGGGCCGCGGGGCCGGCGAGAACCGGCAGATCGGCGGCAAGCGCCCAGGCGAGGTCCGCCGCCCGCCCGGCGACGGCCCGCGCGACCGCGCCGATTGCGGCCTCGTCGAGCTCGCTCGCCCGGATGACGTCGGTCGCCCGGACGTACGGCAGCACGCGCGCCGGGGGCGCCGCCTCCCCGAGCAGCAGGCACACGAGCGGGACTCGCCGGCGGTCGGCGGCGCGGAGCAAAGCCTCGTCGGTCGGCGTGAGCGAGCCGCGCACGACGTGCACGAGGGCGCTGGCGCCCGCAAGAGCACGCGAATCGCCACCGCTGCCGAGCTCGAGCACGAGCCCGGGCCCGCCGTCCCGGGTGAGGCCCTGGACGAGCGCGCGGGTGGCCGACGGCGGTCCCGAGACGAGCAGCGGGCCCGGCCGGGTCGCCTGAGCGTCACGTACCTGGCGCGGCAGGCTCGCGGCCACCCGCAGAAGCGCTGCGCTGTCCCCGCTCACCGGTTCCCCGCCAGACGACCACGGGCATGGATGGCCTGAAGCATGCCGATCATGGCCAGGGACGTGATCATCGAGCTGCCCCCGTAGCTGATGAACGGAAGCGGGATGCCGGTGATCGGGGCGATCCCGATCGTCATGCCGACGTTCAGGAAGATCTGGAACAGAAACGCCCCCACGATCGCGCCGGCGACCGACGCCGAGAACAGACTGTGCGCGACCGCGACGACCTTGATCCCGCGCCACACGACGAGCGCGTACAGGAGCAGCAGGATCGAGGCCCCGAGGAAGCCGCGCTGCTCGGCGAGCGACGCGAAGACGAAGTCGGTCGCATGCTCGGGCAGGTAGTTCAGGTTGGTCTGGGTGGCGCCGGCGACACCCCGCCCGTCGAGGCCGCCGGCGCCGACGGCGGTGATCGACTGGGTGATGTTGTAGGTGCTGCCGCTGGGGTCGGAATCCGGGTCGAGGAAGCCCACGAGCCGGTCGATCTGGTAGGGCCGCAACACCTGGATTCCCGCCGCCGGCAGACCCCACAGGAGAGCGACCGCGAGGCCGGCGGCCGCAACCCCGAGCGAGGCGAGGTGACCGAACCGGACGCCGGCGAAGAACAGGACGCTCACGGTCGCCGCCAAGTAGACGAGCGCGGTGCCGAAGTCCGGCTCGAAGAAGACGAGCAGCACGGGCACCATCGCGAGCCCGATCGCCGAGAGCACGGTTCCGGCCTGGTCGATCCGTTTGGCGCGCTCCGCGAGGAACCCCGCGACGAAGACGATCAACGCGAGCTTGCCGATCTCGGACGGCTGGAATTGAAACGAGCCGAGGTCGATCCACCTGCGCGAGCCACGGACGGCCGAGCCGAGCACGAACACGACGATCATGAGAGCGAGCGTCGCACCGAACAGGACGTGCCGGTAGCGGCGCAACAGGTCCGGGCTCACCAGGGTGGCCCCGACGAGGGCGGCGACGCCGACGCCGACGTAGATCGACTGGCGCACGAAGTAGTAGGACGGGTCGGCGGCCACGTCGTCGCCGGTGATCGCACGGATCACCCAGAGGCCGTATGCGACGAGCCCGGTCGTCGCCGCGAGGAGCACGTAGTCGAGGCTGCGCAGGAAGTGACCCACGTCCGCGCCCGCCTGCGGCCGGCGACGCCGGCTGCGGGCGTGCCAGATCCCGGGCTCCGTGGCCATCAGTCGGACTCCCGCGGCGCGATCGCCGGCAGGGGCGTGTCGAAGTACTCGGCGAACACCCGGAGGGCAACGGGCGCAGCGACCTCGCCGCCGTGGCCGCCGTTCTCGACGAGCGCGCACACGACGAGCGGCTTCTTGCCGCCCCATGACTCCCCCTCGTACGGGCCCCAGCCACACCACCAGGCCTGATCCATCAGGCGCGCAAACGGCTGGTCGGTGCCGAGGTAACCCTCCGGCAAGGTGACGAACTTCTCCGCCGTCCCGGTCTTGCCGGCGATCGGGACCTCGTAGAACCCGAAGACGCCGTACGAGGTGCCGTAGTTCGCGTCGTGGGTCGCGTCCCAGAGCCCCTCCCTGACCACCTGGATGAAGGACGGGTTCAGGTCGAGACCCTGGGGCGGCTTTGCCGCGAACGTGCGCAGCACGACCGGCGGCCCGGTCTCGCCCTCCGCGCGAGGCTGCTCGATCGATTTCACGAGGTGGGGCTCGACGAGCTTGCCACCATTGGCGAACAGCGCGTAGAACCGGGTCATCTGCAGCGGCGTCACGAGCAGATCGCCCTGGCCGATCGCGAGCTGCACCGAGTCGCCGGACGACCAGAGCCTGTCGATCGCGGTGTCGAAATGGCGTTTGCGCCACGCGGGCGTGGGAAGAAGCCCCGCGCTCTCCGGGCCGACGTCGATCCCCGTCTCGATGCCGATGCCCATCTTCTTGGCCCAGTCCTGGAGGGGATTCCCCCGCTCGGGCGGTAGGTCGTAGAACCGCAGCGCCACATCGTAGAAGTACGTGTCGCAGGAGTTCGAGAGCGCCGTGCGAAGCTGCATCGCCTCGTTGCGGTACGGGTCCCAGTTGACGAACTTCTGCTTGTCGATGATCCGCTCGGGCACGCACGAGATCAGCTCGTACGGGTCGAGGATCCCCTCGGACATGGCGGCGAGCGCGGTGACGGGCTTGAACACCGACCCGGCCGGGTAGAGGCCCGAGACAGCGCGGTTCAGCATCGGGTGGTTCGCGGCGGCACTCACCTCCGGGTCGAAGAGCTGCTGCACCTTGTTCGGATCGGGCCGACCGCTGAACACGCTCGGGTCGAAAGTCGGGTACGACGCGAGCGCCAGGAGCTCGCCGTTGAGCGGGTTCATCGCGACGATCGCACCGCCGTTCGCGGCCCAGCTGCCGTTCTCGCGCGCGAACTGGACGCCCCAGCGAAGCGCGTCCTCGGCAGCGCCCTGGAGATCTGTGTCGAGCGTCAGCCGGACGGCGTAGCCGGCCTGCGGCATCCTGCTCGGCACGAGCCCGCTCGTGCGCTCCCCGAGCGCGTTGACGCGGACCTGGCCGACGCCGGGCTGACCCCTGAGGTAGTCGTCGTAGGCGGCCTCGACGCCGGTCTTCCCGATCCGGTCGCCACCGGCGTACCCCTCCCCCTTCTGCCGGAGCTCGAGCTCGGTGATCTCCCCGACGTAGCCGAGGAGGTGGGCGGCGAACGACCCGAGCTCGTAACGGCGAAGCTGCGTGGGGCCGACCCTGACGCCGGGGAACTCCGCCTGGTGCTCGTCGAGGTAGTTCGCCTTCGCGTCGTGCACGTTCGTCTTCACGACCACCGGCGTGAGCGGGTCGCCGGCCCGGGCGCGCACGGACTGCCAGAGCTCCTTCTCGGGCACGTCGAGCAGTTCCGAGAGACGCCGGACCGTCTCGTCGAGTCGACCGTCCGGGACGTCTGCGGGCCAGAGCCGGACGATCGTGCCGGGCACGTTCGTGACGAGCGCGACCCCGTCGCGGTCGAGGATCGGCCCCCGAGGCGGCTGGATTCTGAACGCGCGAATCTGGTTCGAGCGCGCGCTCTTCAGGTAGTCGTCTCCCGAGATCACCTGGAGCGCCCAGAGCCGGAAGAACAGCACCGCGAACAGCGCGACCGCGACGATGCCCACGATCGCCACCCGGAGCGCCAGCTGGGGCGTGAACCGGTAGGGCTCCTCGACGCGCGGGTCGGGCGGCAGGAAGGCGCTGCTAGACAGCCGGCACCACCTCCCGCTCCGGACGTGCGGGAGGCGGGAAGAGACGCCGCAGGAGCGCGTAGCCAGGGATCGCGAGCACGAGATTGAGGGCGAGTGACGGTGCCAGCACGCGGCCGACGACCTGGTCGAACGCGGCCGACCCGCCGAGCAGGGCATGCACGACGAGCGAGCCGAGCTCGAGCGCGAGAGTCGCGAGCGCAACGGCGATCACTACCCGCGCGCGCTGGTTGCGCTGGTGGCTCGTGGACTCGCCGAGGCGGCCGATCCCGTAGCCGGTCAGGGTGAGGAGCAGCGACGTCAATCCGAGCGTCCCGAACGTCGCCGTGTCGATCACGACGCCCGCGAAGAAGCCGGCGCAGGCGCCGAAGACCGGGCCGCGGAGCAGCCCCACCCCGACGAGAGCGAGCAGCACGACGTCGGCCTTGCCCTCCGCGAGCTCGAAGGCGTTCACGAACGACACCTGAACGACCGCTGCCGCGAAGATCAGCGCCACAGCCTTGGCGGCATCGACGATCATCGCGGGCGCTCCGTCGAGGGGCGGCTGGTCGGGGACGGCACGCTCATCTCCTGACGAGGACGATCACCTCGAACAGCGAGTCGAAGTCGACGAACGGGTCGACCTGGACCCGCTTGTACAGGTCGATGTCCTGCTGCCCGACGCTCGTCACGGTGCCGATCGCGATTCCCATCGGGTACAAGGAAGCGATGTTCCCCGAGCGCCACCCGGCCGTGATCACGGTATCGCCCACCCGCACGACCTGATCCTTGCCGACCCGGTCGAGCACGAGCCCGGAGCCGGCGCTCGGCGCCGGCCGCACGATGCCCCTCGCGTCGGTCGCGAAGTCGAGCGCCGAGACCGCGACCGACTCGTCGGTCAACAGAGCCACGCTGGAGACGCCGGGGGCGACTTTCGTGACGATCCCCACGAGACCGTCCTCGTTGACGACCGGGGCGTCGACCGCCACGCCGTCGTCGGAGCCGGCGGCGACGAGGATCGCCTGGTCGTACGCGCTCGCAGGCTGCGCGAGCACGCGCGTCGTCACCCGCTCGAACTCGGCCAGGGCGGGCCCGTCGACGAAGTCGAGCAGGTCGCGCAGGCGCTCGTTCTCCTGCCTCGCGGTCCGGTACTCGACCACCTGCCCCTCGAGCTCGTGCACCCGGAGCTCGAGCGCGTCCCGCTCGGCCTTCACGTCGACCAGGTCGGAGACGTAGGCGTACGCGTCCTGAAACGGGCGCGCCAGACGCTCCCCCGCAGCCTCGAACGGCGCGAGCACCGCGAGGCCGATGCGCTGGGCGGCGTGCAGTGCGCCCTCATCGTCCTCACGGAGGTAGACGGTCAGGAGCACGAGCGAGGCGAGCACGAGCACCGCGGCGACGAGACGCCGGGCCAGGACGCCTTTTGCCTTCGACCGGGGAGCCGGCGGCCGGGGAAACGCGCCCAGCCGGGCGAGCCGTGCTGTTCGTTGCCGGGGCACGGACGCCAAAGGTTAGCCGAGCGCCCGGCTCGCCTGGCGCAGTCGCCGGGGCGCACGGCCCCCGGAAGCCGCGTGCCCTAGCGCCGCCGCCCGCTGCGTTGGCCGGCCTTGGCGGAGCGGTGGATCGCCTCGAACTCCTCGAGGCTGCGCCCGGAGCCGACCGCGACGCACGTGAGCGGCGACTCGGCGACGTGGACGGGCATGTGCGTCTCCGAACGCAGGCGCTGGTCGAGACCCATGAGCAGCGCGCCGCCCCCCGCGAGCACGACTCCGCGGTCCATGATGTCCGCGGACAGCTCGGGCGGGGTCTTGTCGAGCGTGCCGCGGATCGCGTCGATGATCTGGGTGACCGGCTCGTCGAGAGCGCGTCGGACGTCCTCGGACCCGATCGCGACGGTCTTCGGGAGCCCGGTGAGCATGTCGCGCCCGCGCACCTCCGCCTGCAACTCCTCGGTCAGAGGCCACGCGGAGCCGATCTCGAGCTTGACCTCCTCGGACGTCTGCAGGCCGATCAGCAGCTTGTATTCCTTGCGCAGGTGGCTCGTGATCGCCTCGTCCATCTCGTCGCCGCCGACCCGGATCGACTGGGAGACGACGATCCCGCCGAGCGAGATCACGGCGACCTCGGTGGTGCCGCCGCCGATGTCGACGATCATCGACCCGGTCGGGTCGGAGACGGGCAGGCCGGCCCCGATCGCGGCCGCCATCGGCTCCTCGATCAGGTACGCCTGCCGCGCGCCGGCCGAGAGGGTGGCCTCCTCGACCGCCCGCTTCTCGACGCCGGTGACGCCACTCGGGACGCAGACGATCACGCGCGGATGGGCGAACCGGTTGCCGTTCGCCTTGTGGATGAAGTGGCGGAGCATCTGCTCCGTCACGTCGAAATCCGCGATCACGCCGTCCTTCAGCGGCCGGATCGCTGTGATCGTGCCGGGCGTGCGCCCGAGCATCCGCTTCGCCTCCACGCCGACGGCGTGGATCTCGCCGGAGCGCTGGTCGATCGCGACCACGGACGGCTCCGAGAGCACGATGCCACGCCCACGCACGTAGACGAGGGTGTTGGCGGTGCCGAGATCGACCGCCATGTCGCGACCGGACAGGCCGCCGAGGTAGCCCACGATTCCCATCAGGCTCGCGCCAAGTGTAGTCGAGGTCTCTTCATTGCCCGACTGACGAGAACCAGAGCTCCCCTGGCAGCCGGCGGGAGAGGATCGTGACGAGCAGGGCTGCGGGCAGGCCGACCACGTTCAGGTAGTCGCCCTCGACACGCGTGACGAGAGCCGCGCCCCGACCCTGGATCGCGTAGCCGCCGGCCCGTCCCTCCCACTCGCCGGTCTCGACGTAGGCCGCGTTCGTCGACACGGGCAGCGAGCGGAACGTGACGCGGGTCGTCTCGTGCTCCACGTCCTCGAAGCCGGGGCCGGCGACACAGAGGCCCGAGACGACCTCATGGGTGCGCCCGGCGAGTACCGCCAGCATGACGGCTGCCTCGCCGGCCGAGCTCGGCTTGCCGTGGGCTCGCCCGTCCAGGACGACGGCGGTGTCGACACCCAGCACGATCCGCCCGGCGGCCTCGGCGGCGACGGAGCGAGCCTTGCCGAGCGCGTGGGCGCGGACGGCCTCGACGGGCGTGAGCCCGGGCGGGTCATGCTCCTCGTAATCCGGGGCCACGACCTCGAAGGGAACGCCCAGCTGTCCCAGGATAGCCCGCCGCTGCGGCGACGTCGACGCGAGCAGGAGGGTGCTCACGCCGTTCTCGTGGCCTTCCGGATCTCCTCGGACGGCCAGCGCCGCGCGCGGCTGCGCAGCGCGTGCTCGGTCAGCTCAGACAAGCTCTTCCGGGGCGAACCAGAGCGCGACCTCGCGGGCGGCGGACTCCGGGGAGTCCGAGCCGTGCACGAGGTTGTCGGGCATCGAGAGGGCGAGATCGCCACGGATCGTCCCGGGGGCCGCCGTGGCCGGGTTGGTCGCGCCCATGGTCGTGCGCACGGTCGCGATCGCCCCCTCACCCTCGAGGACGAGCGCGAGCGTCGGCGAGGAGGTGATGAACTCCACGAGCTCGCCGAAGAACGGCTTCTCGACGTGCTCGGCGTAGTGCCGCTCGGCGAGGTCGCGTCCGACCTGGACGAGCTTCGCGGCCCGGATGGTCAGGCCGCGCTGTTCGAAGCGGTCGAGGATCCTGCCGGTGAGTCGCCGCCTGACGGCGTCGGGCTTGATGAGGACGAGCGTGCGCTCCACCACGTGCGTGTCTTCCTTCCTTGTCGTCGAACGGCGAGGCGGACCGGATCCGCCCCTACAGGTTCTCCAGCGTGCGCGGCTGCTCGACCGGGGTCGTGCAGTACGGGCAGATCTGCCAGAGCGCCTCGAGCGGCGCATTGCAGTGGCGGCAGGACTGGCGCAGGCGCGTCGTGCAGACGGGGCACGCGAGGAAGCCGGGCGCGACCGCGGAGCGACACACGGGGCAGCGCTCGTCGCTTCCGACGTGCTCCTCCATGGCCCGGATCTCGAGCTCACGCTCGCGCACGTCCTCCAGGTATTCGGGCGGGCGGAAGAACAGGTAGACGAGCGGACCGAAGAAGGGCGGGAAGATACCCACCGCGACGGCGACCGCGATCAGCCAGGGATCCTCGATGCGGCGGCGGGCGTCCTTGTAGACCCAGTAGGCGGACGCGACCCAGAAAGCAACCGCCAGGAAGATGGCGACGTTGCGCACGACGAGCCAGACGTCCGACTCGAAGAAGTCGCGAACCCCCCCGAAGAGGTCGTCGCTCGAGCCCGTGGTTGTCTGACCGGTGAGCATCGCGAGCCTATTCGCCGCCTCAGAGCAGAATCTTGCCTAGGAAGTAGCCGATGCCGAACGCGATCGCCATGAGCGCGCAGACCGCGACCACGACGAAGACGATGACGCTCGTCCTACCGCCCTCCCGTTTCATGGTACGCGTGCCGGCCGGACGGCAGCGAGATCGAGCAGCAGGTAGAGGGAGCCGGCGACGAGCACGGCTCCGCCGGGCCCGGCCAGCTCACGGGCGCGGGTGCGTGCGGCGACGGGGTCGGTGACCGCCTCGACTTGCTCGAACAGGCCGAGCTCGCGGGCGAGCGCCGCCAGCTCGGCGGCCGGGCGACTGCGCGCATTCGTGGAGCTGGTGGCGACGAGCGTTGTCGCGTGCGCCGAGAGCGGGCGCAGGATCCCCTCCGCATCCTTGTCGGCGAGGATCGAGCTGACGAGCACGAACGGCCCGACGTCTCCTCGAAGCTGTGCCGCCAGGTAGCGGGCGCTCTCCGCGTTGTGCGCGCCGTCCCAGAGCTCGAACGGGTCGCCCGAGACGATCTCGAGCCTGCCGGGAAGCTCGATCTGCCCCGCCGGGGCCGGGTCGACAGGCCGGCCGAGGAACGCCTCGACCGCCGCGACGGCGCAGCCGAGGTTCCCCTCGGCGAGCACGACCCGCGAGGCCCCGGCGGTGCGCGCCATCCCCTCCCACTCCGGCTCGCCGAGCACGACGACCGCGCCGTGGTGGACGACAGCGAGCTTCTCCGAGGCCACTCGCTCGCGCGTGTCGCCGAGGTGGTCGAGATGGTCGAGGCCGACGCTGGTCAGGACCACGACCGGAGCGGCGAGCACGTTCGTGGCATCGCGGCGGCCGCCGAGTCCCGCCTCCACCGCGGCGACCTCCACCTCTCCCTCCGCGAATGCGACGAACGCTGCCGCGGTCAGCACCTCGAACTGGGTGACCGGGTCGCCGAGCTCGCGATCGATCTCCTCGATCGCGGGAGCGAGCCCGGCGACGAGCCGATCGAGGTCGGCCTCCTCGCCTCGCACGCGGATTCGCTCCGACCAGCGCACGACGTGCGGAGACACGTAGGCGCCGACCGCGAGGCCGGCGTCGGCGAGGAGCGCCTCGACCATCCGCGTCGTCGTCGTCTTCCCGTTCGTGCCGACGACGTGGACGGCACGGAAGCTCAGGTGCGGGTCGCCCAGGCGGGCGAGCAGCGCCCGCATCCGGGCCAGCCCGGGCCGGATCCCGAAGCGGTCGCGGGCACGGATGAAGTCAGCCGCCGACAGCATCGAGCTCGCGCCGGTAGCGGGCAAGCTTCTCACGCTCGGCCTCGACCACGTGGGACGGGGCCCTCCCGACGAACTGCTCGTTGGCGAGCATCCGCTCCGCGCGGGCGATCTCGCCACGCAGGCGCTCGCGCTCCGCCTCGGCGTCTCCGTCCACCCTGAGACGCTCTGGCCTGACGACGGCCTCGAAGATCCGCGACTCCGCCTCGTTGAGCTCGAGTCGCACGCCGCTGCGCCGGAACGTGGCGGCGGCGGACTTGACGAGCTCCATCGAGATCGCCCCGTCCGGGGCCGAGCCGTCGGACGTCGGCCACGGCGACACGATCAGGCGCCCGGCCCGATCGGGGAGCTGCGCCCAGATCTCCTCGGTCACGTGCGGCATGATCGGGTGCAGGAGCGCGAGCAGTCGCTCGAGCGCGTACAGGGCGGTCGCAGTCGCGTCCGGGTCGCGTGCGTGCAGCCTCGGCTTCACGGCCTCGGCGTACCAGTCGCAGAAGTCGTCGAACGTCGCGTGGTAGAGCACGTCGGTGGCAGCCGCGAAGTCGAAGCGCCCGAAGTGCCCCTCCACCTCCGCGCGCGCCTGCTCGAGGCGGGCGAGGATCCACCGCTCGATCGGCTCCCGCGGCCTCGCCTCGACCTCGCCGCCGCCGGCCGCAAGCAGGAGGCGGGCGGCGTTCCAGAGCTTGTTCGCGAGCCGTCGTCCCTCCTCGATCGACCCGATCGAGAAGCGCACGTCCTGGGTCGAGGACATCTTGCAGAGCCCGTAGCGGGTCGCGTCCGCCCCGTGACGTGCGATCACGTCCAGCGGGTCGATGCCGGTGCCGAGGCTCTTCGACATCCTGCGCCCGTCGGGCGCGAGCACGGTCGAGTGGATGATCACGTCGCGGAACGGCACGTCGCCCATCAGCTCGAGCCCGGCCATGATCATCCTGGCGACCCACAGGAAGATGATCTCGCGCGCGGTCGAGTTGACGTGGCCCGGGTAGAACGCGCGCACGTCGGCGGTGTCGTCCGGCCAACCGAGCGTGGCGAACGGCCAGAGCGCCGAGGAGAACCACGTGTCGAGGACGTCGTCGTCGCGGCGCAGCTCGGGGTCGCCGCACTCGTCGCACCGATCGGGCTCGCTCTCGGCGACGATCGTGGCGCCGCAGCCGCAGTACCAGACGGGGATCCGGTGTCCCCACCAGAGCTGACGCGAGATGCACCAGGGCCGGATCGCCTCCATCCAGTCGAGGTAGACCCTCCCGTGGACGGGTGGGTGAAAGCGCACGGTGCCGTCGCGGACGGCCTCGATCGCGGGGGCAGCGAGCTCCGCCATCTCGCAGAACCACTGGAGCGAGATCAGCGGCTCGATCCGCGTGTGGCAGCGCTCGCAGTGGCCGACCGCGTGGCGGTAGGGCTCGCGGCGCTCGAGCTGGCCCCGCTGCTCGAGCCAGGCGAGCACGCGAGCTCCCGCCTCCTCCTGGGTCAGGCCCTCGAAGGCGGAGGCCTCCCCGTTCATGCGACCGTCGAGCCCGACCACCATCGGCTCGGAGAGACCGTGGCGCCGGCCGATCTCGAAGTCGACGGGGTCGTGCCCGGGCGTGATCTTGAGCGCGCCGGTCCCGAAGCCGGGCTCGACGCGGTCGTCGGCGATCACCGGGACGCGACGCTCGACGACCGGGACGATCGCCTCGCGCCCGACCAGGTGGCGATAGCGCTCGTCGGCCGGGTGAACGGCGACGGCGACATCCGCGAGGATCGTGGCCGGACGGACGGTTGCGACGGTGATCGAGCCGCCACCGTCGGCGAGCGGGTAGCGGGCGTAGGTGAGCGTGTCGTCCACGTCGACGTGCTCGACCTCGAGATCGGAGATCGCGGTGGCGCAGCGCGGGCACCAGTTGACCATCCGGTTGTCCCGGTAGATCCAGCCGCGCCGGTAGAGGTGGACGAAGAACCGCAGCACCGCGCGGACGTACGGCTCGTCCATCGTGAAGCGCTCGCGGCTGTAGTCGAGGGAGGCGCCGAGCCGGCGGAACTGGCCCATGATGATGCCCCCGTACTCCTCCAGCCAGGCCCACACCCGTTCGAGGAACGCATCGCGGCCGAGGTCGTGCCGGCTCGTGCCCTCGCGCGCGAGCTCCTTCTCGACGACGTTCTGGGTGGCGATGCCCGCGTGGTCGTAGCCGGGCTGCCAGAGAGTCGCAAACCCGCGCATCCGGTGCCAGCGCACGAGCACGTCCTGGATCGTTCCGTTGAGCGCGTGGCCCATGTGGAGCGCCCCGGTCACGTTCGGAGGCGGCACCGCGATCACGTACGTCGGTCTGCCCTCAGTGGCATGGCCCGCGTAGAGGCCCTCATCCTCCCAGGAGCGCTGCCAGCGCTCCTCGACCAGCTCGGGGCGGTACAGGCTGTCCATCCCGGCCATTGTAGGGAGCGAGAGCGTGTAGTACCGTGTGTACACGGATGGCTGCTCGAATCGGTATCAGGGAGCTGCGGCAGAACCTCTCGCAGGCGATCGAACGGGTCAGGAACGGGGAGACGCTCGAAGTCACGAACAACGGCGAGCCGGTCGCCCGGATCGTTCCCGTCGTGTACCCGACCAAGCTCGATCAGCTGATCGCGGAGGGCAAAGCGACCCGTGGCGGCCAGAGCCTCGAGGCATGCCTGCGGGAGCACCCGCCCCGCCCGAGCACGACCGGAATCAGCGGCAGCGAGGCGCTCGAGTGGCTCCGTGGCGAGGAGTGACCTCCTTCTCTACCTGGACGCGTCGGCGCTGGTCAAGCTCGTCGTGCGCGAGCCCGAGACCGACACCCTGAGAGCATGGCTCGGGAGGCACGCGCTCGCGAGCAGCGAGCTCGCCCGAGCAGAGCTGCTGCGAGCATGCCGCTTGGCGGACGGCTCCCCAGCGAGAACCGCGGCCGCCCGGGGGATCCTCGGTCAGCTCGACCTGATCGCCGTCTCGCGGGACATCCTCGAGCGTGCCGCGACCGCGGGCCCGCCGAGGCTGCGCACGCTCGACGCGATCCACCTGGCAACCGCTCTCGAGGTGCAGGCTGATCGGTTCGTCGCCTACGACCAGCGCCTGCTCGACGCCGCCGGAGCGGCGGGGCTCAGCGTCGCCTCGCCGGGCGCCTGAGCAGTCCGAGCGCGATCCGGGTCGCCCCGCCGCCGCCGACGAGCGCCGGATCCGCTCAGGCGGACTCTTCCTGGAGCTCGTCGAGCTCCAGGGAGCGGCCGCCGCTCGTGACGAGCGTCGGCTTCAGGTTGCGCGTGATCGTCTCCTTCGTGATCACGCACTTCGAGACGTCGTGGCGGGACGGGAGCTCGAACATCACGTCGAGCAGCGCCCGCTCGATGATCGAGCGCAGGCCGCGCGCGCCGGTCTCGCGCTCGAGCGCCCGGTCGGAGATCGACCAGAGGGCGTCGTCGGTGAAGACGAGCTCGATCGAGTCGTAGTTGAAGAAGCGCTGGTACTGCTTGACGAGCGCGTTCTTCGGCTCGAGGAGGATCTTGACGAGGTCGTCGCGCTTGAGCTGGTGGACGGCGCAGACGACCGGCAGGCGGCCGATGAACTCCGGGATCAGCCCGTAGGCGAGCAGGTCTTCCGGCATCACCTCGGAGAGCAGCTCGGCGCCCTCGACCGAGCGCCTCGACTTGATGTCCGCGCCGAAGCCGACCTGGTTCTTGCCGATCCGCTTCGAGATGATCTTCTCCAGCCCGGCGAACGCCCCGCCGCAGATGAAGAGGATGTTCGTCGTGTCGATCGACAGGAACTCCTGGTGCGGGTGCTTGCGGCCGCCCTGCGGCGGAACCGACGCCACCGTACCCTCGAGGATCTTCAGGAGCGCCTGCTGAACGCCCTCGCCGGACACGTCGCGCGTGATCGACGGGTTGTCGGCCTTGCGCGCGATCTTGTCGACCTCGTCGATGTAGATGATCCCGGTCTCGGCCTTCTTGACGTCGAAGTCCGCCGCCTGGATCAGCTTGAGGAGGATGTTCTCGACGTCCTCGCCGACGTACCCGGCCTCCGTGAGCGCGGTCGCGTCCGCGATCGCGAACGGCACGTTCAGGATCCGCGCGAGCGTCTGGGCGAGCAGCGTCTTGCCGCAGCCCGTCGGCCCGAGCAGCATGATGTTCGACTTCTGGAGCTCGACCTCCGTGTCGTCGGCGGCCATGCGGACGCGCTTGTAGTGGTTGTAGACGGCGACGGCGAGCGTCCGCTTCGCCTCCTCCTGGCCGACGACGTAGTCGTTCAGGACGTTGTAGATCTCACGCGGCCGGGGTAGGTTGTCGAGGTCGAGCGTCGCGGGAGCGGTCAGCTCCTCGTCGATGATCTCGTTGCAGAGGTCGATGCACTCGTCGCAGATGTAGACGCCGGGGCCCGCGATCAGCTTCTTGACCTGCCGCTGACTCTTGCCGCAGAAGCTGCAGAGCAGCTGCTCGTTGCCGTCGCTCGCCCGCGCCACCGTCCCTCCCCTGTCTGCTACCGGAAGCTTGCCACGCCCAGCACTACCTGTGGGCGATCACCGTGTCGATGATTCCGTAGTCCTTCGCCTCTTCGGCCGTCATGAAGTAGTCGCGTTCCATGTCGTGCGAGACCTTCTCGAGCTCCTGCCCCGTGTGCTCGGCGATCACCTCCTCCAGGCGGCGCTTGATCGAGATGACCTCGCGCGCCTGGATCTCGATGTCCGTCGCCTGCCCCTGGAACCCGCTCGAGACCTGATGGATCAGGATCTTGGCATTCGGCAGCGACATGCGCTTCCCTTTCGCACCGCCCGCGAGCAGCAGGGCGCCCATCGACATCGCGATCCCGACGCAGATCGTCTGCACGTCCGGCTTGATGAACTGCATCGTGTCGTAGATCGCGAGGCCCGCGTAGACGGAGCCGCCGGGCGAGTTGATGTAGAGCGAGATGTCCTTGTCGGGCTCCTCGGACTCGAGGTGGAGGAGCTGCGCGACCACGAGGTTCGCGATCTGGTCGTCGATCGGCGTGCCGAGGAAGATGATCCGCTCGTTGAGCAGGCGCGAGTAGATGTCGAAGGCGCGCTCGCCGCGCGACGTCTGCTCGATCACCATCGGAATCAGCGGGCTCATCCTTCCACCCTCCTCGGGCTCATGGTCTCTCCTCGCTCCCCGGCGTCCATATCTTCATGCCGCTACCGCCCTTCTCCTTCTCGGGTGTCCAGAGTTTCTCGCGCGCCTTCGCGAGCTCGACCGGAATCCGCCCGACGCCCTCGACCACGAGGTCGAGCGCCTTGCGCAGGCGCAGGTCGCCGCGCAGCTGCTCGTAGCCGCCACGCACCCGCATCGCCTCGAGCACCTGCTCCGGGTCCTCGCCGGCCTCGCCCGCCTCCTCGCGGATCAGCTCCTCCACCTCGTCGTCGGAGACCTCGACCCCCTCCCGGTCGGCGACCGCCTCGAGCACGAGCTCGCGCTCGAGCGCGCGCTCGGCCTCCGTGCGCATGCCCTGCTGGAGCGCCTCCGGGCTCTGGCCGGTCATCGTCAGGTACGTCTCCGGCCTGATTCCCCGCTGCTCGAGGCCGCGCAGGAAGCCGGCCAGGAGCGAGCTGGCGCGGCGGTCGACGAGCGGCTCGATCCCCTCGAACGCCGACGCGTCGACGAGCGCATCGACCGCGTTCTCGCGAAACCGCGCTTCGAGCTCGGCCTCCAGCTGCTCGCCG
>JAHDVS010000005.1 GCA_023382435.1 Thermoleophilia bacterium | reverse complement strand
CCGCGAAGGGAGAGCCGGGCGCGCTGCCCGTGCTCGACACGAGCTACTTCAAGCGGGTGGAGGCGATCGAGTTCGCGGTGCAGGCGGACGACGGCGCCTCTGTCCGCCGCCTCCAGGAGGCCGAGATCGTGCTCGTCGGCGTCTCCCGGACGTCGAAGACGCCGCTCTCCATCTACCTCGGCTACCTGGGCTACAAGGCGGCGAACGTGCCGCTCGTCAAGGGCATCGACCCGCCGCCCGAGCTGTTTCGCGTCGAGCCGGCCCGGGTGGTCGGGGTCACGCTCCGGGCGGAGCTGCTCGCCGAGATCCGCGAGCGGCGGGTGCGGCAGATGCGCGGCTCGACGCGGTCGTACGCGGAGCTCGACGACGTCTACGAGGAGCTCGAGCAGGCCGAGGAGGTCTTCCGCCGGCTCGGGTGCCCCGTGATCGAGGTGTCCACGCTCGCGATCGAGGAGACCGCCTACCGGATCGTGCGCCTCGTCGAGCTGCGCCGCGCGGAGGCGGGCGAGCACGAGGCGCCCCGGCCGCGATGAGCACCCGCGAGAAGCCGCCCGTCTCCCTTCTTTGGTGGCCCGTCTGGCTGTTCTTCCTCGCCGTCGGCCTGTTCGTGTTCTACGTCCTGCTCACACCGGTCTGGATCGGCATCCGGCTCGTCGCCTGGCTGGCCGACCGGGCGCCTCGCCGGCGCGCGTGAGGGGGCAGCTGTTGCTGCCCCCTCGACCTGACGTGGAGCCGCCGGTTAGAGCGTTTCGCCGGCGGGGCGAGCCTGGTGGTGGTGGCGGCGCCGGCGCACGATGCGCCAGACGACGAATGCGACCGCCAGCGCGGCGAGCACGGGCCCGGCCGTCGCGAGCCCCACGAACGCCCCGCCGACCACCTTCAGGAAGCCGTCGACCGCGGCCTGCCAGGCGTCGCCGAGATTCCAGCCGCCATCGTCCTCGTCGGTCGCGACGGGCGTGCCGCGCTCGGCAACGGTGAGGCTGATCGTGGAGTAGGAGGTCTGGTCGTCGAGGTAGCGAAGCTGCCCGCGGATCTCCTCGAGCTGGAGCTGCACCTGGTTCAGTCGGTCCTGCACGACGAGCGCGTCCGCGATCGTCTGCGTCTTGCCGAGGAACGTCAGGAGCTGGCGCTCGACCGCCTCGAGGTGGCGTTCGCGCGCCTCGAGATCGACGTATTGCTGGGAGACGTCCTGCCCCGCCTCCTCGCGGCCCTTGACGGTGCCGAGCTTCGCGAGCTGGGACATCGCCGCGGCGTAGGAGCGCGCGGGGACGCGGACGACGAGCGTGCCGCGCACGAGGCGCTCTTCCGGGCCCTGGCTCGCGGACGAGCTCGTGACGAAGCCTCCGAGGCCGGCCGCGATCGTGCGCGCCCGATCCATCGCCTCCTCGAAGTCGCCAGGGGCAACCGTGACCGACAGCGACGCGGTCTGGATCACGCGCGGCCCGACCGTCGGAAGATCGGCGAGGGCGATCAGCTGCCCGTCCTCGATCTCGGCGGGGGCAGCTTCGGGATACGACTCCTCGACAGCGTCGCCGCCGGCCGAGTCCCGCTCCGCTTCCGGGGTCACGCTCACGGTGGGCTCACCCGGCACCGGCTCGAGCCCCGCGCTCTTCGACTCGTCGCTGCCGCCCGAACAGGCGACGGCGAGCGTGGCCGCTGCGAGCGCGAGTAGGAGTACGAGCGTCGCGGCGGCGGTCTTCCTCTTCCATGTGATCGGGGTCCTCATCGTGTTCTCCTTTCGTTGCACGCTCGGACCGCGACCGCGCAGCGAAGGTTCCCGCCCGGCGTCCCTCGCACGGGGGATTCGAAGCGCTGTCGCCTCGCGCGCCGCCCGGGTCGCGTCGGCGGTAGAGTCGGGGTCACCCATGGGCCACTACGTCTACGCGTACGCCGACGCCGCCGACGTGCGTCGCGAGTTGCTTGGCGGAAAGGGTGCGGGCCTTGCCCAGATGACCGCGCTCGATATCCCCGTGCCCGCGGGCTTCGTCGTCACGACCGAGGCATGCGTCGAGTACATGCGCACGGGCGGGACGCTCCCCGACGGGGTCGAGGAGGAGATCGACGAGCACATGGCGCGACTCGAGGCCGAGACCGGCAAGCGGTTCGGGGATCCTGGCGATCCGCTGCTCGTGTCGGTGCGCTCCGGCGCCGCGGTCTCGATGCCCGGGATGATGGACACGATCCTGAACCTCGGGCTGAACAGCGAGACCGCAGCCGCGCTCGGAACCGCGACCGGTAACCCGCGTTTCGCCGCCGACGCGTACAGGCGCCTCGTCCAGATGTACGGCGAGGTGGTCGAGGGGATCGACGGGCAGCGTTTCGAGCAGGAAATCGCGCGCCTGAAGGGCGACCGGGGTGTCCGCAACGACGTCGAGCTCGACGCGGGCGACCTGGTCGAGCTCGCCGGCCGCTTCGAGTCGATCTACGTCGACGCGACCGGCCGGCCGTTCCCGCAGGATCCGCGCGACCAGCTCCTGCGCGCGATCCGCGCCGTCTTCGACTCCTGGGACACGCCCCGGGCGCAGGTCTACCGGCGGGCCAACGGGATCCCCGACGATCTCGGCACCGCTGCCAACGTGGTCCAGATGGTCTTCGGCAACAAGGGGACGACGTCCGGCACCGGCGTCGCCTTCACCAGGGACTCCTCGACGGGCGAGCCCCGCCTGTTCGGGGAGTTCCTCGTCAACGCGCAGGGCGAGGACGTCGTCTCGGGCGCGCGGACGCCTCAACCGATCGAGCGGATGGCGGAGCTGCTGCCGGGCGCGTTCGCGGAGCTGGTCGAGACGCTTCAGCGCCTCGAGCGCCACTTCCGCGAGATGCAGGACATCGAGTTCACGGTCGAGGAAGGCAAGCTCTACCTGCTCCAGACCCGGACCGGGAAGCGCACCGCCCGGGCGGCGCTCCGTATTGCCGTCGACATGGCCGGCGAGGGCCTGATCTCCCGCGAGGAGGCAGTAGCGCGGATCGATCCGGGGCAGCTCGACCAGCTTCTGCACCCGATGATCGACCCGGGCGCGAAGATCGAGGTGATCGCCGAGGGCCTGAACGCGTCCCCCGGCGCCGCCACCGGGCTCGTCGTGTTCGACGCCGACACGGCGGAGGAGCGGGGCCGTGCAGGCGAGGACGTCCTGCTCGTACGCTGGGAGACCACCCCGGACGACATCCACGGGCTGATCTGGGCTCGCGGCGTGCTAACCGCGCACGGCGGCATGACCTCGCACGCGGCCGTCGTCGCGCGCGGGATGGGCAAGCCGGCCGTGACGGGCTGCGATGCCCTGTCGCTCGAGCCGGGGCAGGCGACGATCGCCGGGCGGGTGTTCCGCGAGGGCGATTCGCTCACGATCGACGGGAGCACCGGGCGCGTGATCCGGGGCGACGTCCCGCTCGTGCCGCCGGAGATGGACGAGAACTTCGAGACGGTGCTCGCGTGGGCCGACGGGCTGCGGCACCTGCGCGTGCGGGCGAACGCGGACACGCCCGAGGACGCGACGAAGGCGCGCGAGCTCGGCGCCGAGGGCATCGGTCTCTGCCGGACCGAGCACATGTTCATGGCCGGGGAACGGCTGCCGCTCGTGCGCCAGATGATCATGGCCGGCTCCGAGGACGAGCGACGGCGCGCCCTCGACCGGCTGCTGCCGTTCCAGCAGGCCGATTTCGAGGGGATCTTCGAGGCGATGGCCGGGCTCCCCGTGACGATCCGCCTGCTCGACCCGCCGCTGCACGAGTTCCTGCCGCCGCTCGACGAGGCGGAGACGCCCGAGATGGCGCAGCGGATCCGTTCTCTGAGAGAAGCGAACCCGATGCTCGGGACGCGCGGCTGCCGGCTCGGCCTGCTCTACCCGGAGATCTACGAGATGCAGGTGCGGGCGATCGTTCGGGCCGGGCTCGCGGTCGCGGCGCGCAGCGGGTCGGCTCCGCTCGTCGAGATCATGCACCCGCTCGTCGGCTTCGCCGAGGAGCTGCGGCGGCTGCGCGAGCTCACGCTCGACACGGCCGCCGCCGAGCTCGAGCAGGCCGGCGGCGAGCTCGACTACCGCGTCGGCACGATGATCGAGCTGCCCCGCGCGTGCGTGCGCGCAGACGAGATCGCCGAGTCGGCCGACTTCCTCAGCTTCGGCACGAACGACCTCACCCAGACCACGCTCGGGTTCTCCCGCGACGACGCGGAGGGGAAGTTCCTCACCCGCTACCTCGACGACCGCGTGCTGGACACGAACCCGTTCGAGACGCTCGACACGGCCGGGGTTGGCGACCTGATGCGCATCGGGGTCGAACGGGCCCGCGCGACCAAACCCGACGTGAAGCTCGGGATCTGCGGGGAGCACGGCGGCGACCCGCGCTCGGTCGCGTTCTGCCACCAGCTCGGCCTCGACTACGTCTCCTGCTCGCCCTACCGGATCCCGCTCGCCCGCCTGGCGGCGGCGCAGGCGGCGCTGGCCGAGCGCGGCGTGGTCGCGGTCGCGGTCGGCGGCTAGCCCCTTCCCGGGCGCCGACAGGACCGGTCACTAGACTCGGCAGCTGCGACATGTGGCTGCGCGTTCTCACCGGCGCCGGAGCCGGCCGGGTTGTCAGGGTCGCAGGAGAGCGATTCCTCGTCGGAAGCGATCGCGCCTGCGGCCTCGTGCTGCGCGACAGCGAGGTGGAACGCCGACACGCTGCCCTGGTCGCCGTCCCCGGCGGGGGGTATCGCGTCGAGGATCTCGGCTCGCGCAGCGGCACGTTCGTCGAGGGCCGGAGAATCCGGCGACCCGTCGAGCTGCGCGGCGGCGAGCGGCTCTGCTTCGGCGAGACGTTCGTCGACCTGACCGCCGATCGGCCCGCACCCCCGGTGCGCCGGCGCCGGCTGCTCGCGGCTGGCGCCGCAGGCGCGGCGCTGGTCGTCGCCGGCGCCGCTGTCGCGATCGCGAGCGTGCTCGGTGGTGGGCCGGAGCCGGCTGCGGCTCCCCCGTCGTCGCCCGCACAGGCCGAGCTCACGCCCGCCGCCGGCCCGGCGACCGGGAAGGCGGAGCTCGCGCCGACGACGGGCGCGGAGGGGACGCCGCCCGAGACGGCCTCGCAGCCGTCGACCGCGGCGACGGCGATCGTCGAGGACTTCTCCGATCCGTCCAGCGGCTTCGAGACTTTCGACGATGCGGGCGCGGCGGCCGCGTACCGCCAGGGGCGTCTGATCGTCCGCGTCAAGAGCTCCGACTTCTACGCCACCGCCGTCGGCCCGCGCTCGGTGCGCGCCCCGACCGTCAGTCTCACCGCGCTGAACCCGGATCGAACCGAGAACGCCGGTTTCGGGATCGTCTGCGGCTACCGTGACCAGGGCACCTTCCTGGCGCTCGCGGTCGGCGCGAACGGAACGTACGCCGTGCTCGAGGCGAGCGGCGGCGTGTTGACGGTGCTCAGCGGCGGAGGGGAGTGGACGCCCTCCACGGCCATCCGATCGGGTGCGCGGCGCTACGAGCTCGAGGCCGGCTGCGGCGGCGGCGCCCTGACTCTCGCGGTCGACGGCGTCCCGGTCGTCTCGGTGCCAGCGCGCGTGCCGCGAGGCCGGGTGGGCGTGTTCGCCGCCGGGAACGCGGAGATCCGCTTCGACGATCTCGTGATCCAGCCGAGGGGGGCACGCGCGTGAGCTCGCGCTTCCCATCCAGCCGCCGACGCGGTACAACACGTCTGCGATGAGCGACACCGACGACGCCCGCATCGGCACCGAGCTCGCCGGCTTCCGGATCGAGTCGCTGCTCGGCCGCGGCGGCATGGGCGTCGTCTACCTCGCCGAGCAGGTCCGCTACGGGCGCAAGGTCGCGGTCAAAGTGCTCGCGCCCGAGCTGGCGGCCGACACGGGCTTCCGGGAGCGGTTCGAGCAGGAGTGGCGTACCGCCGCCAGGCTCGAGCATCCGAATGTCGTCCCGATCTACGAGGCGGGAGAGGCGGACGGCGTCCTCTTCATCGCGATGCGCTACGTGGAGGGCACCGACCTGCACGCCCTGCTCGCCCGCGACGGGCGGCTCGAGCCGGAGCGGGCGCTCACGATCCTCGGGCAGGTGGCCGCGGCACTCGATGCCGCCCACGCACGCGGGCTGGTGCACCGGGACGTCAAGCCGGCGAACGTGCTGATCGCCGAGGAGGCGGGCCTCGAGCACGCCTACCTGACCGACTTCGGGATCGCAAAGCACGCTCAGAGCCGCAGCGGCCTCACGCGCACCGGCTTCTTCGTCGGGACGATGGACTACGCGGCGCCCGAGCAGATCGAGGGGAAGCCGATCGACGGGCGCGCGGACGTGTACGCGTTCGGCTGCGTCCTCTACCAGTGCCTGACCGGGGCTCTCCCGTACGAGAAGGACTCCGAGGTGGCGATGCTCTACGCGCATCTCAACGAGCCACCTCCAGCGGTGTCCGCGAAACGGCCCGACCTCCCGGCGGCGCTCGACACGGTGATCGCGACGGCGCTCGCGAAGAGCCCGGCCGACCGGTACCCGACCTGCCGGGAGACGATCGCCGCGGCCCGGGCCGCCGTCGAGGGCCGGCCGTTTCCCCTTGCCGCGCCGACGGTGCAGGGCGCCGCGGCGCCGACGGTTGCCGGCGCCCCTCCGACAGTCCAGGCGGGCGCCACGCCGACGGTCGTGGGAGCCGCCGCCACCGCCGACGGCGCACCCCCGACCGGGCCCGGCGGGCCTGCCCGGGCCGAGTGGTGGCGAAACCGACTCGTGCTCGCCGGTGCGGGCGCGGCCGCGCTGATCGCGGTCGGCCTCGCCGTCGGGCTCTCCGTCGGCGGCGGGGGAGGCGGGGAAACGACGGCCGCGGCGCCGGCGACCGTCACGGACGCGAGGACGGGCGAGGCGATCGTCACGGACGTGATCTCGACCACGGAGGCGCCGCCGACGACCGAGGCGC
Organism: Thermoleophilia bacterium; assembly: GCA_023382435.1. GTDB lineage: Bacteria > Actinomycetota > Thermoleophilia > Gaiellales > Gaiellaceae > JAHDVS01. The sequence goes on along the minus strand of JAHDVS010000005.1, from coordinate 104,164 downwards.
CCCCGACCACCGAGGCACCGCCCACGACCGAGGCGCCCCCGACCACCGAGGCGCCGCCCACGACGGAGGCACCCCCGACCACGGAGGCGCCCCCGCCGACGACCGGTGAGGGGGAGGTGTTCCCGAACGAGAGCGAGTCGCTGCTGCTCGCCCACGTCCCGCCCGCGATCGCGAAGACCTGCGAGCGCGAGGCCGAGCCGGACAAGCCGGTGCACGCGGTCGCGGGCGTGTACTGCACGACGAAGGGGCCCGTGCGAGTCTGGTACGACCAGTTCGACAGCCGCAAGCGCATGTACGACTACTACTTCCGCTGGGTCAAGGGGGCGGGCGCCACGCGCGACCAGGGCGTCTGCGCGGACGACCTCCTGGCCGAGGGCACGTACACGCAGGGTGACCAGCAGGTGGGTCGCCTCGTCTGCTACACGGACACCGAGGGCCGGCCGACGATCGTCTGGGCCAACGAGCTCCTCAACATCGCCGGCTACGCGTACCGCACCAACGAGAACTTCAAGGCGCTCGTGACCTGGTGGGCGAATGCGGGCCCCCTGCAGTGAGGCCGGGCGGGCTCGGTGCGCCTGACGGTTCGCGATGGCGGGATGGCGGGCACCGTGCTCGAGCTCTCGCGCGGCATCGTGATCGGCCGCGGCGAGGGCTGCGATCTCGACCTCCCCGATGAGCGGGTCTCGCGCCGTCACGTTGCGCTCGAGCCCCGGTCGGACGGCACGCTCATCCTGACCGACCTCGGCTCCGCGAACGGGACGCTCGTCAACGGGCACCCGATCGCGGGCCCGGTGCGGCTCGCCGGGGGCGAGGAGCTCCGTCTCGGCGACACGATCTGCACGGTCGAGACGGGCGCCGTCGCGACCAGGAAGGACGCCGTCGGTCTCGCCGTGGCGGCAGCGGTGCTCGCGGGCGTCGGAACCGCGGTCGGCCTCGCCCTCGGGGGACGCTGACATGGATCGCACGGCGGCGTAGAATCGCGTCAACTGCCAGGGGGAGTTCGCATGTGGTGTTCTATTCGCTCGGGTGAGGAGGCCGGCCGAACATTCGAGCTGACCGGCGAGCGCTACGTGGTCGGGCGCGAGGAGGGGTGCGAGCTCGTGCTCGCGAGCGACGAGATCTCCCGCCGCCACGCCGCGCTCGAGCGCCTTCCCGACGGGCGCTACTCGCTCACCGATCTCGGCTCCGCAAACGGGACGTTCGTCGGCGGTCAGCGCATCGCCGGATCCGTCGTGCTCGAAGGCGGGGAGGAGCTTCGCTTCGGCGACACCGTCGTCGCCGTCGCCCGTACCGAGGCCGAGCTGGCCGGGACCGCCTCGGCCGGTCCGCGGCCGACGGTGGCGGCGCGGCCGGCTGCGCCCCCCGCGCCGCCACCGGGGCGTGCCGGCGGCTGGCTGCGGCGAAACCGCCTCGCGGTCGCCGCCGTGGCGGGCCTCGCCGCGCTCGCCGGCCTCGGCGCCGGGCTGGGGATCGCCCTCAGCGGTGGCCCGGACGACGCGGCGGCGGTGACCGTCACCCTGTCCGCGGTGACCGTGGTCGTGACGGAGGCGACCGGGCCGGTGGCGACGATCCCTCCCGCGACCGGCGAGCCCCCGCGCGAGACCACCGCCCCCGTCGAGACCGAAGCGCCACCGGAGGAGACGGAGGAGCCCGCGCCGGACGACGATGGCGCGCAGGCTGGAGGGTCGTACGAGGAGCTGCTCGGGCACGTTCCCGAGGCGATCCGCGTGACGTGTATCCCGATCGAGGAGCTGCCGCAGGACGCCCTCGCCGGGGCGAACTGTGGGGTCGGCAGCGCGGGCGTCGGGGCCGCCCTCTACTTCCAGTTCGCGAGCGCAGAGGCGGCGACCGGCTGGTACGAGCTGAACTTCGTCGACGCTCGCGACACGGGCGACTGCGTCGAGCAAGAGTACTCGGAAGGCAGCTGGTCGATCGAGGGGGAGCCGCAGGGGCGGCTCGCCTGCGGCTCCGCCGACCAGTTCAGGTCGATCGGGTGGACGACCGACTCGCTCGCGATCGGGGTCGTCGCGTTCAAGCAGGGAGAGGGCCGGGCGCTCAGGCAGGAGCTCTACGACTTCTGGCTCGTCGCCGGGCCGGAATAGGGGGAACGATGCGACTGACGATCCGAAGCGGCGCGCGTACGGGCGAGCTCGTCGAGATCACGGGCGAGCGGTTCGTCGTCGGCCGTGAGGCGGACTGCGATCTCGCCCTTGCCGAGGAGAAGGTGTCGCGCCACCACGCGGCGCTGGAGCGGCTTCCCGACGGGAGCTACCAGCTCCGCGACCTCGGCTCGACCAACGGCACGTTCGTGAACGGCCGGCGGATCTCCGAGCCCGTGAAGCTCCAGGGCGGCGAGGAGATTCGCTTCGGCGACACGGCCACCCGGGTCGAGGCGGAACGGCCGGGCGCGGCGCCGACCGCGGTCGCGGCCCAGGCTCCCGCAACGGTGCGGCCTCCCGTCGTGCCGCCGCCCCCGCGCCCGGTCGCCGGTCTGTTCGCGGGTCGCGGGAAGTGGATCGCCGCGGCGGCCGTTGCGGCCGGGATCGCGGGTCTCGGCACCGCGCTCGGCCTGATCCTGACCGGCGGCGGAGACACGCGCACGCTGCTCGCGAGTGCGCCCGAGGCGGTGACCGTGTTCGTGACCGCTCCCGCGGAGACGGAGCCGCCGCCGGCCGAGACCGGGGAGGTGCCGCCGGCGGAGACCGGGGAGGTGCCGCCCGCGGAGACGGCGGAGGTGCCGCCGGTCGAGACGGAGCAGCCGCCGCCCGCCGAGACGGGAAGCGAGGGGGTCGAGCCCAGCGACGCGGAGCTCGATCTGCTGAGTCGCATCCCGGTCAACCTGCAGCCGTGCTGGCGGCCGTCCGAAGAGGTGAACCAGAGCGACCGCGGAGCTGTCGCTGCGGTCGGGTGCGACACCGGCGAGACCGGGTTCGCGATCTACTACCAGTTCGACGGGAGCGAGTCGCTCGACGCCTGGTACCGAAGCTGGATCGTGACGTTCGGCGCTGATTTCGACACCGGCCTCTGCGACCAGGACGAGTCGGCGGAAGGTGCCGTACTCGCCGGAGAGGAGGAGCGCGGGCGTGTCGTGTGCGGATCGATGAACGAGGCGACACGAGGAATCGCCTGGACTGACTCGGCGCTCGTGATCGGAGCCGTCGCGTTCGAGGAGGGCTCCGACGTCGCCACACGGACGAAGCTCTACGAGACCTGGCAGACGCTCGGGCCCGTCGACTAGGAGAGGAGCAGGCATGTGGTTGACGGTTCGGACCGGCGAGGCCGCGGGGACGCGCGTCGAGCTGACCGGCGAGCGGTACGTGGTCGGGCGCGAGGAGGGCTGCGAGCTCGTCCTCGTCGAGGAGAAGATCTCGCGCCGCCACGCGCAGCTCGAGGCGGTCGGCGACGGGCGCTACCTGGTGCGGGATCTCGGCTCCACGAACGGCACGTTCGTGAACGGGCAGCGGATCTCCGCGCCCGTGCTGCTCCAGGGCGGGGAGGAGCTTCGCTTCGGCGATACGGCCGTCGACGTCGGCTCGGACGCTGCGGGAGCGCCCGTTCCGGCGCGAGCGGCGCCGACCGCGCTGGCCGCACCCCTTCCACGGCTCCCGGCCGCAGCGCCCGCTCCGGCCGCGCCAGCGCCCCCGGGGCGAAGCTGGCTCCAGGAGAACGCGAAGTGGGTAGCCCTGATCGTGGGCGTCGCCGCGATCGCCGGCCTCGGCGCTGCGCTCGGCGTCGTCCTCACCGGCGGCGACGAGCCGGCGGCCGCCGAGGCCTCTCCCGGTGAGAACCCGGAGGTCGCGTCTCCGGTGGACGTGGTCACCGAGGTCGTGACCGTGCCCGCCGAGACGGAGGAGCCGCCGCCCCCCGAGACGGAGGAGTCGCCGCCCCCCGAGACTGCGCCGCCGACGCAGCTCGAGCCCGGCCAGATCGTCTGGGCGAGCAAGCGCGACGGCGACTGGGACCTCTACCTGATGAATCCGGACGGGGGCCTCGTCGCGCAGCTGACGAACGAGCCGTCGGTCGAGGGAAACCCGGCGGTGTCCCCCGACCGCGCGCGGATCGCGTTCGTCAGCGAGCGCGACGGCGACTTCGAGCTCTACGTGATGAACGTCGACGGGACGGGCGTCGTCCAGGTCACCAGCAACACCGCCGTCGACACCAATCCGTCCTGGTCGCCGGACGGGACGCGGCTCGTCTACCAGAGCCGGCAGAACGACGAGGACGACAACGAGGTGTGGGTCGTCGGCGCCGACGGCTCGGCTCCGACCCAGCTCACGAGCAACGAGACCATCTCCGATGCGATCCCGAGCTTCTCGCCCGACGGCACGCGGATCGCCTACGAGTCGTACGCGAGCGGAAACTGGGATGTGTGGGTGATGAACGCCGACGGCAGCGGCGCCGCCGCGGTCGGCGCGACGACCGCCGCCGAGGGCGCCCCCCGCTGGTCGCCCGACGGGAGCCGGCTCGCCTACGGGAGCGATGCGGCCGGCAACTGGGACGTCTGGGTGATGAACGCCGACGGCTCCGGCCAGGTCAACGTTACGAATAGCCCGCTCTACGACGGCTGGCCCCGCTGGACGCCCGACGGCGCACGGGTCGTCTTCTACCGCTCGCTCAGCGACACGGAGAGCGACGTGTTCTCGGCCGCCGCCGACGGGAGCGGCGCAGAGCTCCAGCTCACGAGCGAGCCGGGCTTCGACGTGGAGCCGGAGGTGGTCCGCTAGCGCGGCCTCTCACGGTTCGGGCGGAGGTCGCAACCCGTCGCTCTTCGGCATTGTCTCGGGCGGGGCAAGTCCCGCCCCTACGCTCTTGCCCTGCGTATCGCGGTGAGCTGCCACGGTCACACGAACGCGACGGCGACCTCGCGCGCCGTCGCCTCGCCGGGAAAGATCACCGTGAGCGTGACGATGTCGCCGCTCGAGGCTCCCTCGACGGCGTCGCAGTAGCTGCGAAACGTCCCGTCGAGCGGCTTGCCGTCGATCGCGACGACGAGCGTCGGCTGGGCGCCGAGCCCAGCCTCGGCCGCCGGGGTGCCGGGGACGGCGTGTGTGACGAGCAGCCCCGGGACGTCCGGGGGCAGACCGAGCGCCGTCATGTCGTCGACGAGGGCGGGAAACCACCAGCCGGCGCCGGTCCAGCCGAGCGAGCGCCCCTCGCGCAGACTGTCCGTGACCTCGCGGACGCGGTCGACCCCGATCGAGTAGCCCTGGCCCTGGATCGGGCGGTTCCCGAACTGGGTCAGCCCGGCCGAGTTGACGCCGACGAGCTCGCCCTCGAGCGTCACGAGCGGCCCGCCCGAGTTGCCCGGGTTGATGACGGCGTCGGTCTGGATCACGTTCGTGAGCAGCGGCACGTCGAGGTTCGGAATGCTCCACTCCGTCTGGACGACCGAGACGACTCCGGTGGTTGCGGTCAGATCGTCGCCGAGCGCGGCGTTGACGGGGAAGCCGAGGGCGACGACCGTCTCACCGAGCGCGAGGCGCGACTGCGACCCGAGCGGGAGCGTGACGAGACCCTCGGTGTCGCGGAGGCGCAGGACGGCGAGGTCCTCGCAGGGCGCGACGCCGACGATCTCCGCGGAGCGCTCGTCGTCGCCGACGGCGACGACCATGAGCGGGAACGCGTTGACGACGTGGGCGTTCGTCACGACCAGACCCTGCTCCGCATCGAGCACCCAGCCGGTGCCCGTCCCGACCGAGTCGTCCGACGGGACGTTCTTGCCTCGGATCTGCACGGTCGACGACTCGACCGCCGCGATCAGCTCGGGCACGGAGAGCGGTTGCTCGGGCTTCTCCTCGCCCCCGATCACGCCGACGACGAAGAGGACGCCGACCGCGATCCCGCCGACGGCCAGGGTGGAGAGGAGACCCGCGAGGACGCCGAGGCGCCGGACCGAGCGGCGCAGCCTGACCCGCTCGACGGAGGAGGGAGTCGGGGCCTCTGCGGTCGGCGAGACCGCGGGCTCCGCGGCTGCGGCTGGCCGGGCGAGCCCGCCCGGGACGACGCCGATCACGGTGCGACCGCCCGCGCCGGCGCCGCGGGTGACGATCAGGATCGTGTTGCCGATCTGGATCGTCTCGTTGCCCTCGAGCACGATCGGGGCGGTGATGAGCTGCCCGTCGACGTACGTCCCGTTGCTCGAGCCGAGGTCGCGGAGCGCCGCGCGACCGTCGGGAAGCGCCTCGAACGCGGCATGTCGGCGCGATGCGCGCTCGTCGTCGATCCGCAGGTCGCAGGCCTCGTCCCTGCCGACGACGAAGTGCGAGCCCGTCACCTCGACGGTGTCGCCCTCGCCGGCGCCCGAGCGGATCGTGAGCCACATACGGAGCCTCCTTCGGAAAAGCGTGGTCGGCCGGGGGATTCTACGTCCCGGCTGGCCGTTAGGCGAGGCCGCGCACGCGTGCGTAGGCGATCGCCACGCTGACGATCGCGACGCCGACGAGCGCCGCGAGCGCCGGCAGGCCGTCGCGACTCGCGAGCGGCGCGCTGCGCCCGTAGCGGCGCAGGAGCAGCATCGATGCGATCCCGCCGGCGAGGCCGCCGAGGTGCCCGCCGATCGAGATCCCGGTGATCGAGAACGTGAGGATCAGGTTGATCACGACGATCGCCATCGCGCTGCCGCCGAACACGTAGACGCGGTTGCGCTCCAGCACGAGGCCGGCGCCGAGGATCCCGAACACCGCCCCGGAGGCCCCGACGGTCGGTGTCGTCGGCGAGAGCAGAAGTGCCCCGGCCGAGCCGGCGAGCGCCGACGCGAGGTAGATGCCGAGGTAGCGGCCCGGGCCGAGGAGGTGCTCGAGCGACCTTCCGAACCACCAGAGCGCGAGCATGTTGAAGAGGAGGTGGATCGGCCCGGAATGGAGGAACGCGCCGGTGATCACCCGCCACCACTCGCCGTCGGCGACGAAGGGCCCGTAGAGCGCCCCGTGCTCGAAGATCGGGCCCGAGAGCGTCCGCCAGCCTGCGCCGGAGCCGAGCGCAGCTACGAAGACGCCGACGCTCACGGAGACGAGCGCGATCGTCACGGCCCCGGCCGGGACGCGCTCTCCGGCCGTGCGCACCGTTCGCGCCGTCTGGCGGGCGCCCGTCGGCCGGCCCGAGCAGTCGGGGCAGCGGATCCCCACCGGCCCGAAGACCATGCACTCCGTGCAGATCGGCCGGCCGCACTCGGAGCAGCGGACAGCGGTCTCGACGCGCGGGTGCCGGTAGCAGACCGTCAGCTCCGTCGTCTCCGGCACCCCCGCATCGTAATCGCCTGGCCGGTGAGGCCGCGCCGGATAGGATCCGGCCCCGTGCGCGTCCACGTCGCCTTCACCCCCGCCGAGACGGCTCCGGCCCCGACCGCGATCGTCGTCGACGTCCTGAGGGCGACCTCGACGATCGCCCAGGCGCTCGCCGCCGGCCACTCGCGCGTGCTCTCCTGCGCGGAGGTGGACGAGGCGAGGGCGCTCGCGCGCGACGAGGGCGGGCTGCTCGCGGGGGAGCGGGGTTGCGTACGGATTCCCGGTTTCGACCGGGGGAACTCGCCGCAGGAGTTCGCGGGCGCGGGGGACGGGGCGGTGATCCTGACGACGACGAACGGCACCCGGGCGCTCGTCTCGGCCGCCGCGGCGTGCCGGTGGGTTCTCGCCGGGAGCCTCCTCAATCTGGAGGCGGTCACGGCGGCCGCCCGCGAGGCCGGTGAGGACATCGTTGTCGTGTGCGCCGGCGTGCTGGGCGCGTTCGCGATCGACGATGCCTACTGCGCGGGCCGGATCGTCGAGTTGCTCGGCGGCGAGCCGACCGACGCGGCGGCCGCCGCGGTTCGCCTGAGCCGCTCGTTCCCGAGCGCGGAGGAGGGGCTCGGCGCGAGCCAGAGCGCTCGCAACCTGCTCGGGGCGGGCCTCGAGAGCGACATTCCCTTCTGCGCGCGCGAGAGCGTGCTCGGTGTCGTTCCTCGCTTCACTCGGATGGTCGGCCCCGCGGCCGAGCTCGTTTCCGGCTAGCGCGGCCCGGCCCTGGCGTCTTAATCGAGCGTGCCCTTGAGAACGACGGCCACTTTCGGCTTGCACCCGTAGCCGTGTGGGCGGATCCGGGAGCTTGACAGGAGAACGTCCGTTCGTATAGAACATGTGTTCGCATGATCGCTTGCCTCACGATCGACGTGTTCGCGCTCCGCGCGGCGCTGCGCGCCCGGCTCGAGCTCGTCGGCGGGCCGGCGGCGCTCGCACCTGCGGCGGGCGAGCGCGATCTCGTCGGGCCGTGCACGGAAGCGGCGCGGCAGGCGGGCGTCCGGCCGGGAATGCGTCTCGGCGAGGCGCTCGCCGCCTGCCCGGAGCTCGCGCTCGTCGAGCGCGACCCGGCCGCGGTCGCGGAGGAGTGGGAGCGGCTACTTCGCCGGCTCGAGGCAGCCGGTCTCGCCGTCGAGCCCGTTCAGCCCGGCTGCGCCTACTTCGAGACGGCGGGGGTCGAGCGGCTCGCGGGCGGGCTCCGCTCGGTGCTGAGGCGGGCGCTCGACGCCGCCGGGCCGGAGTGGGAGCCGCGCATCGGCGCAGCGGCGCGCCGCTTTGCCGCGCTCGCGGCCGCAAGTGTCGCACCGCCCGGTCAGGCGCTGGTCGTCGACGACGGGGATGAGGCGCTGTTTCTCGAGCCCCTGCCGCTCGACGTGCTGCCGCTCACCCCGGAGCGTCGCCGCGAGCTCGCTGACCTCGGTGTGCGCCGGCTCGGGGAGCTGGCCCGGCTGCCCGGCGCCGCAGTCGCTGACCGCCTCGGCCGCGACGGCGAGCAGGCCTGGCGCCTCGCGCACGGGGAGGACGACCGGGCGGTGAAGCCGCGTCGGCCGGCGGAGGAGCTCGCCGAGTCGCTCGCGTTCCCGGAGGCGGTCGCGAACGCGCTCACGCTCGAGTGGGGCCTCGCCGCTCTCCTCGACCGCCTGCTCGCGCGGCCAGAGCGAGCCGGACGGGCACCGCGCCAGCTCGCGCTCTCGGCTCGTCTTGCCGCGGGCGGCTCCTGGCGGCGGGCGGTGACGCTGCGCGAGCCGACGGCGGAGCCCCGCCGCCTGCAGGCGGCGCTCGCGCCGAAGCTCGCGGAGCTGCCGGGGCCGGCCGTCGAGCTGCGGCTCGTACTCTCCGCGCTCGCCGGATCGGTCGGGGTCCAGGAGGAGCTCGTCCGCCCGGAGGGCAGGCGGCTGCGCGAGCTCTTGCGCGAAGGCCTGCGTCAGGTCAGGGCGGCGGCCGGGATCGACGCCGTGGGCACCGTCGTGGAGGTCGCGCCGTGGTCGCGAATCCCGGAGGCGAGAGCCGTCCTCGTCCCGCGCGACGACTGAACGAGCCGCGTCCCGTAGCCGTCGCCGCCCCCGGCGGGATACCGGAGCGGGTCGGGCCGGTCGCGGTGGCGCACGTGCGGGAGGAGTGGCTCATCGCCGAGCGCTGGTGGACCGGCAGACCCGTGCGGCGGCGCTACTTCGAGCTCGTGCTCGAGACGGGCGAGAACGCGGTCGTGTTCCGCGACGAGGCCTCCGGTCGGTGGTTTCGCCAGCGCGCGTGACGGGGACGTGCCGGGCGTTTGACGTCCGGCAGGAGGCGGCGAATAATTACGCCGTGAGCAGAAGCTCGTGGCGTGCCGCGGCAGTCGCGTTGGCCGCTGGCGCCGTGCTGTTCCCGGCGTGCGGCGGCGGGGAGCAGGAGGCTCTCCAGGGTCAGGTGCAGCCAAGCACGCCGGTCGCGACGGCAGCGCCCGCGAGCGAACCGGCGCCGGCTTCAGCTCCAGAGCCAGCGACTGGCCCCGCGGAGACAGCCGAGCCCGAGCTTCCTGCCGGAGAGACGGTGCTGCTGTTCGCAAGCGACCGGGACGGCGACCTGGAGATCTTCCGCATGGGCGTCGACGGCTCCAGGCAGGCCCAGGTGACGCTCGACACCTGGGACGAGTACCAGCCGGATGCCTCCGCCGCGACCGGGTGGGTCGCGTTCTCTGTCGCCTCCGGGGGGATCGAGATCGTCGTCCCGGGCTCGGACACCTACGTCCTCGACAACGTCTGGCGAGAGGGCACAGGGTTCTACTGGCCGGCGTGGTCGCCGGACGGGTCACGGATCGCGTTCGACGCCGGGTCCGAGGGCATCTCGATCGCGGCTCCTGACGGGAGCGAGGAGCGGCTCCTCGTCGAGGGCGGAAAGGGTTTCTCGAGTCCGACGTGGGCCCCCGACGGGAGCGCGATTGCGGTGATCGAGGCCGGGGAGGGTTTCTCGGGGGCACTCCGCGTCCTACCCCTCGACGGGTCGGCCGGCTACGAGCCCGCGGCCACGTGGGCAGACGTGCTCACGTCGGTCGCCGCCGATTGGTCGCCCGACGGGGCTTCGATCGCGTACGACTGCACGACGGAGGATCTCGACCCGGAGATCTGCGTCGTCCCCGCCCCGGGCGGTGAGCCCGTCAACCTGAGCCGATCGCCCGGGGCCGACTTCGGCCCGGAGTGGTCGCCGGACGGGTCGCGGATCGCATTCGTGAGCAAGCGGGACGGGAACGCCGAGATCTACGTGATGAACGCCGACGGCAGCGGGCAGGTGCGGCTGACCGACGACCCGGCGGCCGACGTCGACCCCGCCTGGGCGGTCGAGCCCGCCAGCGGCTTCGGGGTCTACGCGACGGACTTGTTCGACGATCCGGCCTCCGGCTGGGAGAGCTACGGTGGCGAGACGTCGTCGGCCGGGTACGAGCAGGGAAGCCTCGTCGTGCGAGCGAGCGAGCCGCGCTGGCTCGCGATCTCGGCGGCCCCGCTGGCGGTTCCCTCTCGCTCGTCCATCCGCCTCGATGCGCGGGACACCGGCGAGTCGACCGACACCGGGTTCGGGTTCGTGTGCGGCTACGAGGACATCGACAATCACTTCGCGGCCGGGATCGGCTCGGACGGCACCTACGCGATCCTCGAGCGTCGGAACGGGGAGACGACGATCCTGACCGGGGGCGGGTCGTGGGCTCCCTCGGACGCGATCGAGGCGGGAGCGGAGAGCTACCGCATCGAGGGAACGTGCGGTGAGAGGAGGATCGAGCTGTGGGTGGACGGCAAGGAGGTCGTGACGGCCTGGGATGTCGACCTCCCCGAGAGCGGGGCATTCGGCGTGTTCGTGGAGACGTTCGGCGACGGCGGGGCAGAGATCCGCTTCGACGAGATCGCCTACTCCGGGTTCCCGCGCAAGGTGGTGCCGAGTCTGACCCGCGCTCCTTGACGAGGGAACACCTGTTCAAGTAGAACATACGTTCGTATGCAACCCTACGTCGAGCTGCACTGCCACTCGGCGTACTCGTTCCTCGACGGGGCGTCGCTGCCGGAGGAGCTGGCCGCGCGCGCCGCCGAGCTCGGGTACGGGGCACTCGCGCTCACCGACCACGACGGCCTCCACGGCTCGCTCGAGCACGCCCACGCGGCGAAGGCGCTCGGGGTGCGCCCGATCACGGGCGCCGAGGTGACGCTCGCGGGCGGCGCGCACGTGACGCTGCTCTGCGAGTCCCAGCGCGGCTACGCGAACCTCTGCCGGCTCCTGACGGCAGCGCACGGCCGGAGAGGAGCTCCCGCCACCCCACCCCCAACGGGGTCACCCACCCGTCTCGAGCCGGCACTCGACCTCGCCCTGCTCGAGGAGCGCTCCGACGGGCTCGTCTGCCTCTCCGGCTGCGCCCGCAGCGGGCTCGCTGTCCGCGACCCGAACGCCGCCGCCCGGCTCGCCCGCGCGCTCGGCCGGGAGCGCTTCTACGTCGAGCTGCAGCGGCCGTACCTGCGCGGGGACACGCGGCGCAACGCGGCGCTGCGCGACCTAGCCTCGTCGCTCGGCGTGCGGACGGTCGCGACCGGCGACGTCCACGCGCACCACCCGCGCCGCGCCCGCCTCCAGGACGTCCTCGTCGCGATCCGCTGCGGCACGCCCCTCGACGGCTGCGAGCCCGAGCGGCGCGGCAACGACCAGTTCGTGCTCGTCTCGCCGGGGGAGGCGGCGGCCCGCTTCCCCGACGACCCGGACGCGGTGCGGGCGACCGTGGAGCTGGCCGAGCGGCTCGAGTTCGATCTGACCCGGGAGCTCGGCTACCGCTACCCGGACTTCTCCGGGCAGGACGACCCCGCCGACGTCCAGCTCGCGAGGATCTGCCGGGACGAGCTCGCCCGCCGCTACCGGGGCTCCCCACACGAGAGCGGGCCCGGCGCCCGGCTCGAGGAGGAGCTCGCACTGATCGCGGAGCTTCGGCTCTCCGGCTTCTTCCTCCTCCACCACGACGTGCTCGAGCTGGCGCGGCGGGTCGCGCTCGAGGTGCGCGGCGCGGGCTCGCCGCGGCACACCCTCCCGCCCGGACGCGGCCGCGGCAGCTCGGTCGGCTCGATCGTCTGCTATCTGACCGGCCTCTCGCACGTCGATCCGATCGCCGCCGGCCTCTCGCTCGGGCGCTTCCTCAACCGCGAGCTGGTCTCGGTGCCCGACATCGACCTCGACTTTCCCCGGGACATCCGCGAAAGACTGATCCCCGCGGTGATCGAGCGCTACGGCCGCGAGCACGCGGCGCTCGTCGCGAGCTTCGCCACCTACCGTGCGCGCGGCGCGATCAGGGAGGTCGGCAAGGCGCTCGGCCTGCCAGCCGCCGAGCTCGAGCGGCTCGCGCGCCTCTCCGAGGGCTGGGATGCCCGCGAGGTCGGGCGGGAGCTCGCGCTCGCTCCGGGCGCCCGGGAGAAGCTCCGCTCGCCGCGCTGGCGGGCGCTGCCGGAGCTGTGCGCCGAGATCGCCGGTCTGCCGCGCCACATCTCGCAGCACCCCGGGGGAATGGTGATCTCGAGTCGCCCGCTCGTCGAGCTCGTTCCGGTCGTGCCGGCGGCGATGGCAGGCAGGCAGCTCTGCCAGTGGGACAAGGACTCCTGCGCGGACGCGGGCTTCCTCAAGATCGACCTGCTCGGCCTCGGGATGCTCTCCGCCGTCGAGGAGTGCGTGGAGGCGATCGCGCGACGCCGCGGGGAGCCGATCGACCTGTCGCGGATCCCGCTCGACGACCCAGCGGTGTACCGGGAGATCCAGGCGGCCGACACCGTCGGCGTCTTTCAGATCGAGAGCCGGGCGCAGATGCAGATGCTCGTCCGCACGCTGCCGGAGAGCCTCGACGACCTGACCGTGGAGGTCGCGCTCGTGCGGCCCGGTCCGATCCAGGGCGGGGCGGTGCACCCGTACGTCGAGCGGCGCCAGCGCCTGCGGGCTGATCCGGGCTACGTGCCTCCGTACGACCACCCGCTGCTCGAGGAGCCGCTGCGGGAGACGCTCGGCGTCGTCGTCTTCCAGGAGCAGGTGCTGGGCGTGGCGGTCGCGCTCGCCGGGTTCACGGTGGGGGAGGCCGAGGGGCTGCGGCGCGCGATGAGCCGCAAGCGCAGCCGCGACGCGATCGAGGCGTACCGTCAGCGCTTCGTCGGCGGGGCGACGGCCCGCGGGGTCGACCGGGGGACGGCGGAGCGGGTGTTCGAGAAGCTGCTCGGTTTCGCCTCGTTCGGGTTCCCGAAGTCGCATGCGGCCGCGTTCGCGCTGCTCGCCTACCAGTCGGCGTGGCTTCGCCACCACTACCCGGCCGAGCTTCTGTGCGCGCTTTTGAACGCCCAGCCGATGGGCTTCTACCCGCCCGCGAGCCTCGTCCGGGACGCGCAACGGCGCGGGCGCCGGGTGCGCGGACCCGACGTGAACGCGAGCGAGGCGGCCTGCACGCTCGAGGGGGACAGCGTCCGGATCGGGCTCGGGTTCATCCGGGGGCTCGGGGAGGAGCCGGCCCGGGCGCTCGTCGCGGAGCGGGAGGCGGGTGGGGCCTTCTGCGCTGTCGCCGACCTGGCGCGGCGGGCGCCACTCGATCGCCCCGCGCTCGAGGCGCTCGTTCTCTCCGGGGCCTGCGACGCATTCGGCGGGTCGCGGCGGGAGCTCCTCTGGCAGCTCGGGCTCGCGCCGCGGCCGGCGAGCACGGGCTCGGGCGGGGCCGCGCGCCAGCTCGTGCTGCCGCTCGGGCCGACCTCGGAGGTGCCGGAGCTGCCCGAGGAGTCGGCGTGGGAGCGAGTGCTCGCCGACTACCGCGCGACGGCGCTCTCGGTCGGGCCTCACCCGCTCGCGTTGCTGCGGCCTCACCTGCCCGCCGGCGCCGTCTCGAGCAGCGAGCTTGCACAATGCGGCCACGGCGAGCGGGTCGCCGTGGCCGGGCTCGTCGTCGCGCGACAGCGGCCGGCGACGGCAAGGGGGGTCGTGTTCATGCTGCTGGAGGATGAGCACGGGCAGGTGAATCTCGTCGTGCCGCCGCCCGTCTACGACCGCCACCGCGCGACGATCCGCGGGGAGCCGCTGCTGCTCGCCCGCGGGCGCTTCGAGGCCAACGGGCGCAACCGCAACGTCGTCTGCGACGAGCTCCTCTCGCTCGCCCCCCTGGCCAGGCGCGTGGCAAACGTGGCCGAGCTGCGCCCGTCGCTCCCGGAGGCGCACAGCTTCGGGCGGTAGCGCGGCGGGCGGGCGGGCAGAACCCGCCCCCACACCTCCGAAGGACGAATGCCGCGATCGCCAGTTTCGAGACCGTTACTCGAGCTCGGCCGCGATCGCGGGGAAACGCCGGCGGGCGCGCTCGGCGAACACGGCCCTGTAGCGCTCGACGGCCTCCGGGGCCAGCGTCCGCGCATACGCGTCCCGGATCGCCTCGAGCTCGTCCCGCGCGAAGTCGAGCAGGTCGACGTACTCGCCATAGCGCTCCTCCGCCTCGCCGGCCGCGGCCCCGTCGTAAGCGCGCAGCGCCGCCTCGGTCTCGCCGAGCAGGCCGCTCGCCTCGCGGCCGAACAGCGCGAGCTGGCGGTCGACGACCTCCGCGAACGGCCCCGCGCGGCGCAGCTTCACGACCGCAGGCAGTCCTCGTAAACGGTGGCATGGGCCTCGGCAGCGGCCTCCCAGGTGAGCGCGGCCGCGGCCGCGCGCGCCCCGGCGCGGGCGGCCGCTAGCGTCGCGGGGCTCACGAGCAGGCCGCGCACGCCCTCGACGAGCGCGTCGAGGTCGTCCGGCGGCGCGACGACGCCCGCGCCGAAGCGCTTCACGGGCTCGGCGATCCCGCCCACGTCGTAGCAGGCAACGGCGGCCCCGGCTCCGAGCGCGCGCAGGAGCGCCCCGCTCTGGTCGAGCTCCCGCCGGTACGGAAACAGCGCCACAGTGGAGCTGGCGAGGGCACGGGCGATCTCCGCGTCCGGCTGGTAGCCGAGTCGCCACTCGACCCCGGGGCGACGCAGCCGCTCGCCCAGCTCGAACGTCGGGTCGCCCAGGACAAGCAGCCTTGCACCGAGCCGCGCCGCGACCTCGAGCGCGTGGTCGATCTGCTTGTACGGTCGGATCAGCCCGAAGAAGAGCAGCGTCCCCCCGTCGTCCTCGTAACGCGGCACGCTCGGGAAGACGGGGTGAGCGATTATCCTGATCGCCTCCTCGACGACGCCCACCTCCTCGACGAGCCGCCTGCGGCCGTCCTCGCTGTGGACGACGACCCGGTCGAAGCGCCCGTAGAGGCGCCGCCAGAGCTCCGTCCGCGTCTGCGTCCGGCGCGGGAGGATGTCGTGGGCGGTGATCACGGACGGCCCTCCCAGGGGGAGCAGGCGCACGTCGACCTGGGGGAACGGCGCCCACTGGACGTGGAGCACGTCCCGCGGCAGCCCCCGCAGCCTCGCCAGACCGGCCACATGCTCGGCCGCCTTGACCGGCAGCCGCAGCCGCGAGCGGCGAAACAGCCGGGACGTGGCCGGGTAGAACAGCTCCCGGTGCGCGTAGCCCTGCGGCGTCGGGGCGTCGCCAAAGCGAAACCGGGACGTGACCAGCTCGACGTCGAGGCCGCGCGCGGCCAGAGCGGAGGCAAGGTGGTGGTCGTAGGGCAGCGTGAACGCAGCGGGATCGAGGAGGAGGACGCGCACGCGCCTAGAGTATGCGGCCGGGCAATGCGGCTGGTCGTTCGCACCTGGAACGTCTTCCACGGGAGAACCGTCCCGGAGAGCGGCAGCCTGCACGTCGAGGAGGCGGTGCGCCTCGCGGTCGAGGGGAGCCCGGACATCGTCTGCCTCCAGGAGCTGCCCGTCTGGGCGCTCGCCCACCTCGACGAGTGGAGCGGGCTGCGGGTCCTCGGTGTCGTGACGATGCCCCCGCTCGCGGGGCCCCTGGCCCGGCGCCTCACCGACGCCGACCCGCGCCGGCTCCGCTCTGCCTTGACCGGTCAGGCTAACGCTGTTCTCCTGGGGCGGCGGCTCGGCGTTCCCGACGGTCAGTGCCGCACCGTCCTGAACCCCCGGGCGGTGCGCCGGCGCGAGGGGCGGCGGCTCGCTCTCCCCGCGCACGTGCGCCGCGGCTGGGGGCGAAACCGCCGCGTTGCCCAGCTCGTCCGCGTCACGGACGGCAGCGAGAGCACGCTCGTCGTCAACCTCCACCTGACCTCGTCACCCGACAGCCGCCCGGCCGAGACGGAGCTCGCACACGCCCTCGTCCGCGCCGAGGAGCTGGCGCGACCCGGCGAGCCGGTCCTGCTCTGCGGCGACCTCAACATCACGCCCGCCGGCGCGCCCGCGCTCGCGGCCCTCGCACGAGCGGGCTTCACGGCCCCTCTGCCCGGGATCGACCAGATCCTCGCCCGCGGCCTGGCCGCCGTCGAGGGGCCCGCGCCGTGGCCGGACGGGCGCCGGCGGCTCGGCGACGCGCTGCTCTCCGACCACGCGCCCGTCGAAGCGGTGATGATAGGAGCGTGAACCTCGAAGCCCTCCGCGCCGAGCTGCCCGTGCTCGAGCGCGTCGCCTACCTGAACGCCGGCACGTTCGGCCCGCTGCCCCGGCGGACGGCGGCTGCGATGGCGGAGCAGGAGCGGGCCGAGCTCGACGGAGGCCGCTCCGGCGCCGGCTACTGGGAGAGCGTGAAGGAGCTGCGGCAACAGGCCCGGGCCGGCCTCGCCGGGCTGATCGGCGCGGCCAGCGAGCACGTGGCGCTCACCCGTTCGACGACCGAGGGCTGCAACATCGCCGTCGCCGGTCTCGCGCTCGGCCCGCAGGACGAGATCGTGACCACGGACGTCGAGCACTTCGGCCTGCTCGGGGCGCTCGGCGCGTCGCCCGCCCGGGTGCGAGTCGCCCGCGTACGCGAGCGGCCGGCGGGGGAGGCCCTGGCGGTCGTCGAGCGGGAGCTCGGGCCGCGCACGCGGCTCGTCGCTCTCTCCCACGTCTCCTGGGTGAACGGGCACGTCCTGCCGGTGGCCGGGCTCGCCCGGCACGGGATCCCCGTGCTCGTGGACGGGGCCCAGAGCGCCGGCGCGATCCCCGTGGACGTCGGGGCGCTCGGCTGCGCCTTCTACACCGTCTCCGGGCAGAAGTGGCCGCTCGGCCCCGACCAGACGGGCGCCCTGTACGTGGCCCCGGAGTGGATCGAGCGGCTCCGCGTCGCCTTTCCCTCCTACTGGGGGCAGGCGGGCTACGAGGAGACGGGCGATTTCACGCCCGCCCCGGGTGCCGCGCGGTTCGAGCCGGGCGGGATCCCGGTCCCCGCTCTCGCGGGCCTCGTCGCGTCTCTGGCTTTCCTCGAGGCGGCTGGCCCCGAACGCTTCGAGCGCGCCCGCGCGCTCACCGGGCGGCTGCGCGAGCTTCTCGCCGGGCGCGTGGAGGTCGTGACCGAGCCTGACCAGGCGACGCTCGTCAGCTTCCGCCCCGGTGGGAGCCCGGCCGAGACGGTCGCCCGGCTCGCGGAGCGCGGCGTGATCGTGCGCGACCTCCCCGGCCTCGGCTGGGTACGGGCGTCTGTCGGCTTCTGGACGGCCGAGGCCGAGCTCGAGCGGCTCGCCGGGGCGCTGTAGCGGGAGGCGGCCCGGCCGGCCCGGGCGCGTCGGTCTCGGCGCGCGCTCCCGGAGCGCCGGCCCGCGTGACGACCAGGTAGAGCGCGAAGGCGATCATCGCGGCCCAGACGGCCAGGCCGGGGACGTAGGAATGGAGTCGGTCGCCGCTCAGGGCCATGATCGACGTCATCACGAATCCGCAGGCCGCCCCGGCGGCCTTGGCGAGGCCGCTGACGGCCCCGACCTCGCGGAAATAGGTCGGGATCAGCTTGACGACGCACGCGGCGGCCGCGCCCGCCGCCAGCGCGAGCGCGTACAGGGCGGCGATCTGGACGGTCAGGGACACCTCGAGCGCGAGCGTGACCGCGAATGCGAGCGCGAAGGCGAACAGCCACGACAGCAGCCGCAGCGGATCGTGCCGGTCGGACAGCCACCCGCCGACCGGGCGCGTCGCCGCGAGGCAGACCACGAGCAGCGACGTGAACAGCATCGCAGCCCGGTCGGCGTCGACCCCCCAGCGTTCGGAGAGGTAGGTGGGAGTCGAGGCGGAGAAGAACGTGAGCGTGCCGAAGGAGACCCAGTAGAGGAAGGCGACCACCCAGACGAGCTTGCCGGAGCGGTAGACGGTCACGATCTCCCTCACCGAGGCCCCGCGGCTTCGCTGCGGAGGATCCGACGTCAGGAACCAGTACAGGATCGCCGTCACGAAGGCCGGGATCGCGAAGATCACGAAGATGAGCCGCCAGCCCTCGATCGGCCCGGCTGTCACCCTGGCTGGCAGCTCGGCGTAGCCGACAGGCCCACCGAAGACGTCCGTCACGAGCAGCGGGACGAGCACCATGCCGAGGACGATCCCGACATTACCGAGCGCGAAGATGCCGAGCGCCGTGCCCTGACGGGACTTCGGGTACCAGGCCGAGACGTGCGCGTTGCCGACGACGAAGCTCGCCCCGCCGAGGCCGAGCATGACGCCCATGAGCAGGAACGCGAAGTAGCTCTCGACCACGAGGCCGGCGAGCAGAACGAGGGAGAGCACGAACATGAGGGCGGTCATCACGATCCGGCCGCCGTAGCGGTCCGCCGCAACCCCGAGCGGGATGCTCAGCGCCATCGCGCCGAGCGGCTCCATGGCGGCGAGGAACATCACCTGTCCGGCGCTGAAGCCGTACCAGTCGATCAGAAACGGCCCGAGCGCCGCGAACATCGCCCAGATCCCGAACCCGAGCGAGAAGGCGGCCGTGGCCGCCCACAGAACCCGCCGGTTCCCCGCGGGCTCGCCCGCTGGCTGCCGACTGTCGAGATCGATGTGCTGCGGAGCGTTCAGGCCGACCCTCCGAGCGTTCCTCGTTTCGGTGAGCCCGCCAAGCGTACGGGTTCGTTCGGACTGTTTCAACGACACCGCCGCGGGAGACCGCGACGGTGCGCCTCGAACGCCGCTACCCCGCTTCGCCCGTGCGCAGCCCGAGGCGGGCGGCGAGCGGGCGCAGCGCGGCGACGCAGAACGCGATGTGCTCGTCGAGGTCGACGCCCAGCTCCTCGGCGCCGCGGTAGACCTCATCGCGGTGGACGCCGGCCGCGAACGACGGCTGCTTCAGCTTCTTGCGCACCGACTTCGGCTCGAGCGTCTCGATCCCGTCCGGGCGTACGAACCCGCACGCCTGGATGAAACCGGACAGCTCGTCGCAGGCGAACAGGGTCCGTTTGAGCGGCGTGTCGCGCGGGATCGCGAGATGCTCGGCGTGGGAGAGAACGGCCTCGATCACCTCCTCGGGCCAGCCCTCCTCGCGCAGGATCGGCGCGCCGTCCTGGGGGTGGCGGTCGAGCGTGGGGTGGATCTCGTAGTCGAAGTCGTGCAGGAGCGCGGTCGCTCGCCACAACTCCTCGTCCCCGGCGAAGCGGGCGGCGTAGGCGCCGACGCACGCCTCGACCCCGAGCGCGTGGCGAAGGAGCGGCTCGCCCTTCGTGTAGGCGGTCAGAGTCTGCCAGGCTCTGTCGCGGGTGGGTCGCATCGAGTTGGGTAGGATAGCCCGGCCCGCCGTCCCCCCGACGCCGCCGCTACCGTTGCCGCACACACTCGCCCCGGAGACGCTGATGGAGTCGTTCGTGATCGAGGGCGGCCAGCCGTTGAACGGCCGCGTCCGGGCCGCCGGCAACAAGAACGCGGCGCTGCCGATCGTAGCGGCCTGCCTGCTCGCGGATGCCCCGGTGACGCTCACGAACGTCCCGGCGATCCTCGACGTCGACACGATGCTCGAGCTCGTCCAGGGGCTCGGCGTCGACGTGGAGCGCCTCGGGCCGGGAGAGGTGCGTATCGACGCCTCCGAGACTCCGCGACACGAGCTCGACGAGGAGCTCTGCCGCCGCATCCGCGCCTCGATCCTGCTGGCCGGGCCGCTGCTTGCACGCTGCGGCCGCGCCGTCGTGCCTCCGCCCGGCGGGGACGTGATCGGCCGCCGACGCCTCGACACGCACGTGCACGCGTTCGAGCAGCTCGGCGCGACCATCACCGTCGAGCGCGGCTACACGCTCGAGGCACCCGGGCTTCGCGGCGCCTCGATCTTCCTCGACGAGGCGTCCGTCACCGGCACCGAGAACGCGGTCATGGCGGCGGTGCTCGCCCGCGGCGAGACCGTCGTCACGAACGCCGCCAGCGAACCGCACGTGCAGGATCTCTGCCGGTTTCTGCGCGCGCTCGGCGCCGACATCGAGGGGATCGGCACGAACGTGCTGCGCATCCGCGGCGTCGAGCGCCTGCGCGGCGGCGAGTGGCGGATCTGCCCCGACCACATCGAGATCGCGAGCTTCGTCGGCCTCGGCGCCGTCACCGACGGGGAGCTCGTGATCGAGGACGTCGAGCCCGAGCACCTCGTCGCGATCTGGCCCGGCTTCGAGCGGCTCGGCGTCCGCTACGAGATCGAGGGGTCGACCGTGCGCGTCCCGGCCGGGCAGGAGCTCGTGATCCGCGACGACCTGGGCGCCCAGATCCCGAAAATCGAGGACGGCCCCTGGCCCGGGTTCCCGGCCGACCTGACGTCGATCGCGCTGGCGGTCGCCACCCAGGCGCGGGGCACCGTCCTGATCTTCGAGAAGATGTTCGAGAACCGGCTGTTCTTCGTCGACAAGCTCGTGACGATGGGCGCGCGGATCATCCTCTGCGACCCGCACCGCGCGGTCGTCAGCGGCCCCGCCCGCCTCTACGGGGAGCGCATGGAGAGCCCGGACATCCGCGCCGGGATGGCGATGCTGATCGCCGGGCTGTGCGCGGAGGGCCGCTCGACGATCGGCAACGTCGGCCAGATCGACCGGGGCTACGAGCGGATCGACGAGCGGCTGCGCCAGCTCGGCGCCCGGATCGAGCGCACGGCCGGCTGAGGATCCACGACCGACTCGAGGAGGCTGGAATGTTGGGAAAGAGCGTCGTCAGGACGGAGGACGCGCCCGCCCCGTTCGCCGGGGCCCCGTACTCGCAGGCGGTCGTCACGGGCGGCCTCGTCTACACGGCTGGGCAAGTGCCGATCGACCCTGCGACGGGCGCGCTCGTCGACGGCGGGATCGCAGAGCAGACCGAGCAGGTGTTTCGCAACCTGGCGGCGATCCTCGAGGCGGCCGGGTCGGGACTCGAGCACCTCGTCAAGACCACGGTGTTCCTGCTCAGCCTCGAGGACTTCACCGGCATGAACGAGGTCTACGCCAGCCACGTCGGTGACCGCCCGCCCGCACGCTCGACGGTCGAGGTCTCCCGGTTACCCGCCGGCGCGCTCGTCGAGATCGATGCCGTCGCGCACCTCTGAGCCGCTTGGGAAGACGAGGAGACCCGGGGGCGCGGAGCCGGGTCAGTGGCGCATCCCCGCAATGGGCAACCGCTCCCCGAGCCGGATCATCGCTTCGACACGACCCGGTTCGGGGCCATACAATACCCAGCTAGGGTATTACCCAAACCGGGAGGGGCCGTGGCACGCGGTGCAGATCACACGTTCCGACGTCGGATTCTGGCTTTGACTCGCCTGCTTGCGCCAATCGCTCTGGCCATGGTGCTGGCAGCGTGCGGCGGGCTTGGTGATGGGAAGACGCCGGGGAGCGGTGATCCCGGCGCGGCTGTCCGAGCGGTCGCGGTACATCCCGAGGCCGTTTCCAGCCCGTCTCGCCCCGGTGAGCCGCTCAGCGCGTGGCTCATCGATGGGACGATGCCTGCCCGGCCGGCCAGCGGCACCGTCGAGACGGATGAGAACTGCGAGCCGGATGAATCCGGGATTTCGCGCTGCGTCAACAGGATACGGCTCGGCGACGGGACGCTGATAACCGTGCGCCATGCCCACGACATGCGCCTCGTCCCGTGTCTCGCCCCCGGGGAAGAGGTCGAGGTCCGACCCGCCACCTGAGCGGCCGGTGTGATTCACGCTTCGCCTCTGCAGGTGTCAAGCTCCGGGTGCGACATGCGACCGTCACTTCTTGCGCTCGCGCTGCTCGGCCTGCTCAGCGTTGCCGCCTGCTCCGGTGGGGCCCAGCCGGACGCGTCGCCTGGGCTCCTCACGCCAGCCGAGTTCGAGCTCGCGGTCGCCGATCCGAAGACCGTCGCGATCAACGTCCATGTTCCCGATGAGGGCTCGATCGAGGGGACGGAGCTCTCGATCCCGTTCGACCACGTCGAGGAACTGGCGGGCGAGCTCCCTGCCGATCGCTCGACGCCACTCGCGGTGTACTGCATGAGCGGCCGCATGAGCGCGGTCGCCGTCGAGACGCTGAGCGAGCTTGGCTACGCGCACGTCGTCGAGCTCGGCGGCGGCATGGTTGCGTGGCAGGCGACCGGCCGGCCAGTCCTTGCTCCACCCTGACGAGCTGCTCGGCCGGAAGCTGGGCACCTCTGAGCCAGACGGCTCAGCGGGTGCGCTCGAGGAACGCGCCAAGCCGCTCGAGCGCCGGCTCGAGCACGGACGACTCCGCGGCGTAGCAGATCCGCAGCGAGCCCTCGCCGCCGGGCCCGAACGCGACCCCGGGGGCGATCCCGACCCGCTCCTCGAGCAGGAGTCGCCGGCAGAAGTCGAACGAGTCCTCGAGCCCCTCGACGCGCGGGAACAGGTAGAACGCTCCCTCCGGCTCGGGCACGGTCACGCCCGGCAGCGAGCGTAGCGCGGCGAGGCAGCGGTCGCGGTTTCGCCGGAGCTGGCCGACGAGCTCGCTGATCCAGGGCTCGCCCTCCGCGAGCGCGACCTCCGCGGCCTTCTGGGCGAACGTGGCAGCGTGCGAGACCACGTACTCGTTGAGCTGGCCGATCCGCAGCGCGAGGTCGCGCCGGGCGGCGAGCCAGCCGACCCGCCAGCCGGTCATGCAGTACGTCTTCGAGAACGAGTGAACGACCGCGACGGCGTCGTCGCGTGTCGCGAGGCGCAGGATCGAGGGCGCGGGCTGGCCTGGTCCGGGAGCCGCGTACCAGAGCCGCTCGTAGACCTCGTCCGCGACGAGCCAGAGACCGTGGCGTCGTGTCAGCTCGAGCAGCGCGCGCTGCTCCTCGACGGTCGCGACCCAGCCGAGCGGGTTCGAGGGCGATGTGACGAGCAGGAGGCGCGTGCGGGGCGTGACGGCCGCCTCGATCGCGCCCAGGTCGAGCCCGAAGCGCCCGCCCGAGAACGGGTGGGGCAACTCGACCGGGTGCGCGCCCGCCATCCGCACGCTCGCAGGCCCGTTCGGCCACACCGGGCTGAGCACGATCGCCTCGTCGCCCGGGTCGAGCACCCCCCGGATCGCCATGTGCAGCGCCTGCACCCCGGAGGCGGTGACGACGAGCTCGCTCGCCGGGTCGAGCTCGACCCCGTGCAGCTCGGCCGTCTTCGCCGCGAGCGCCGCCCGCAGCGAGGGGAGCCCCGCGTTCTCCGAGTAGAACGTGTAGCCGTCCGCGAGCGCGCGGGCGGCGGCGTCCTTGATGAAGCCGGGGGTGGGGAGGTTCGACTCGCCGAAGTAGAGGCGCAGAACGCCCTCCATCGGCATCGCGAGCTCCGCGAGCTCCCGGATCCGTGAGTACTCGACGTCCGCGAGCGACGGCGCGACGCGGGCGGTCACGGGCGCACGAGCGGGCGGTAGCGGATCCGGTGGGGCTGGTCGGCGTCGGCGCCGAGGCGCTCACGGCGGCTCTCCTCGTACTCGGCGTACGTGCCCTCGAACCAGACGGCGCGAGAGTCCCCCTCGAAGGCGAGCACGTGCGTGGCGATCCGGTCGAGGAACCAGCGGTCGTGCGAGATCACGACCGCGCAACCGGCGAAGTCGAGGAGGGCCTGCTCGAGCGCCCGCAGCGTGTCGACATCGAGGTCGTTCGTCGGCTCGTCGAGCAGGATCAGGTTGCCGCCCGACGAGAGCAGCTTCGCGAGGTGCACGCGGTTGCGCTCGCCGCCGGAGAGGTCGGAGACCCGCTTCTCCTGGTCGCCGCCGCGGAAATTGAACCAGGAGACGTACTGGCGCGAGCTGACCTCGCGCCGCCCGAGCCGCAGCGTGTCCTGGCCGCCCGAGATCTCCTTCCAGACCGTGCTCCGCGCGTCGAGCCCCTCGCGGCTCTGGTCGACGTACGCGAGCTGGACGGTGTCGCCGACGCGCAGCGTCCCCGCGTCGGGCTCGAGCTCGCCGGCGATCAGCCGAAACAGCGTCGTCTTGCCCGCGCCGTTCGGGCCGATCACGCCGACGATCCCGCCGGGCGGCAGCGAGAACGTGAGCCCCTCGAAGAGCAGGCGGTCGCCGAAGCCCTTGCCAAGGCCCACGGCCTCGACCACGAGGTCGCCGAGCCGCGGCCCCGCCGGGATGTGGATCTCGACCGTGTCGAGTCGCACCTGCTCCTCCTCGGCCAGCAGCCGCTCGTAGGCGGCGAGGCGCGCCTTCGACTTGGCGTGGCGCGCGCGGGGGCTCAGCCGCACCCATTCGAGCTCCCGCTGAAGCGTGCGGCGCCGCGCGGACACCTGCTTCTCCTCGCCGGCGAGGCGGGCCTCCTTCTGCTCGAGCCACGAGGAGTAGTTCCCCCTGAACGGGAGCCCGCGGCCCCGGTCGAGCTCGAGGATCCAGCCGGCGACGTTATCGAGGAAGTAGCGGTCGTGGGTGACGGCGATCACGGTGCCCCGGTAGGCCTCGAGGAAACGCTCGAGCCAGGCGACGGACTCCGCGTCCAGGTGGTTCGTGGGCTCGTCGAGGAGCAGCAGGCCGGGGGCGGCGAGCAGCAGGCGGCAGAGCGCGACGCGGCGCCGCTCGCCGCCGGACAGGGTGGCGACGTCCTGGTCGCCCGGGGGACAGCGCAGAGCGTCCAGCGCCCGGTCGAGCCGCTCGTCGAGAGCCCAGGCGTCGTGGCGGTCGATCTCCTCCTGCACCCGGCCCTGCTCGACGAGCAACGCGTCGAAGTCGGCGTCCGGCTCGGCGAACGCCGCCGAGATCGCGTTGAAGCGGTCGAGCAGATCGCGTAGCGCGCGCACGCCGTCCTCGACGTTCCCGCGCACGTCCTTCCCCGGGTCGAGCTCGGGCTCCTGCGAAAGCAGCCCGACGGTCGCCCCGGGGGCGAGCTCGGCGACCCCGGAGGAGGGCTCCTCGAGCCCGGCCATGATCCGCAGCAGCGTCGACTTGCCCGCGCCGTTCGGGCCGATCACGCCGATCTTCGCCCCGGGCAGGAACGAGAGCGAGATGCCAGCCAGCACCTGCCGGTCGGGGCCGTAGAACTTGTCGGCCCGGTACATCGTGTAGACGTAGTCGCCGCTCATCGCACGGGAGTGTAGGCGGGAAGTCAGGTCTTCCACCGACGCGTCCTGGCTTGCCGCGCGCGAAGTGGCCGCCTCGCGTGGGCGCGCCGGATCCCGGCATGGGTGTGGCAACGCGCGATCTGACCCCGCGCGGGCCGCGCCTACACTGGGGCGCATGGACGTGATCGCCGGGCACGGCAACACCGACTTCGACTGCTTCGCCTCGATGCTCGCCTGCCGGCGGCTCTACCCGGGTGCGCTCGTCGTGCTGCACGGGACGCTGAACCGCAACGTGCGGGAGTTCTACCGGCTGCACGCGGACGAACTCGACCTCGTCGATGTCTCGCGGATCGACCTCGACGCCGTCACACGGCTCGTGGCGGTCGAGACCACCGACCCGTCCCGGCTCGGCGAGCTCGAGCAGCTGACCCGGCGCTCCGACGTGGAGGTCGTGCTGTTCGACCACCATCGCTCCGAGACACCCGACTGGCTGCCGGCCGCCAACGCCGTCCTGACCGACGACGGGGCGCTGACGACCGCGCTCGTCGGCATCATCGCCGAGCGGGAGCTCGCGGTCACGCCGCTCGAGGCGACCGTCTTCGCGCTCGGGATCCACGAGGACACGGGCTCGCTCACCTACCCGACAGCCAGCCAGCGCGACGCCGAGGCGCTCGGCTGGTGCCTGCGCCACGGGGCGCGGCAGGAGATGGTCTCCCAGTGGCTGCGAACGCCGCTCGCGCCCGGGGAGCGCGCGCTCCTCGACGCTCTGCTCGTCGCGCTCGAGCCCGTCCGGGTCGCGGGCGTGGACGTGCTGGTAGCCGCGATCCCGTGGGCAACCTACGTCGACGGGGTCTCGGGTCTCGCCAGCAAGCTCGTCGACCTCACCGACTGCCGCGCGCTCGCGTGCCTCGTCGAGATGGAAGAGCGCGTCGTCTGCGTTCTGCGCAGCCGCACCCCGGAGCTAGACGCCGCCGCGGCGGCGCGGGCGCTCGGCGGCGGCGGGCACCCGCAGGCGGCGTCCGCGACCTACCACGGCACGCTCGCCGAGGCGCGCGCGCGACTGCTGGCCGCCCTCCCCGGAGCGGTGCGGGAGCCGCTGGTCGCCCGGGAGATCATGTCCAGACCCCCGCGGTTCGTCTCCCCCGGGGACTCGGTCGCGCACGCGATCGCGCTCTGCCAGCGCCACCGCCAGAGCGGAATCCAGGTCGGCGGGCGCCGCGACCTGGTCGGCGTCGTCGGCAGGGAGGATCTCGACAAGGCGATCGGGCACGGGCTCGCGCACGCACCGGTCAAGGCCGTGATGAGCACGAACGTGGTCACCTGCGGCGAGGACGCGACGCTGCCCGAGCTCCAGCGGCTCGTCGCGCTGGCGCACGCCGGGCGGGTGCCGATCGTCCGAGACGGCGAGGTCGTCGGCGTCGTCACGCGCGGCGACGTCCTGCGCGGACTCGGCGAGCCGGTCACTGCGGCGTCGAGCCCCCCGTCTCACGACCTGCGCCGGCGGCTGCTCGCGCTGCCCGGCCTCGAGCGTGTCTGGGAGGCGATCCAGGCCGTCAGCGGCCCGTTCGAGGGCGTGTACCTGGTGGGCGGCGCCGTGCGGGACATCCTGCTCGGCGAGCCGGGCTTCGACGTCGACATCGCGGTCGAGGGCGACGGGATCGCGCTCGGGCAAGCGCTGGCGGCCGCGCTCGGCGGTCGCGCCGTCCCCCACGAGCGCTTCGGCACCGCGATCGTCAAGTGGGAGGGCGGCCACGTGGACGTGGCGACCGCCCGAACCGAGTTCTACAACGAGCCGGCTGCGCTCCCTGCGGTCGAGCAGGCGTCGATCCGACAGGACCTCTACCGCCGCGACTTCACGATCAACGCGCTCGCCGTCTCGCTCCGCGGCGACGACTTCGGCCGGCTCGTCGACCCGTTCGGGGGGCTCGCCGACCTCGAGGCCGGCGTCGTGCGCGTCCTGCACAACCTCTCCTTCATCGAAGACCCGACCCGGATCTTCCGTGCCGTCCGCTACGAGAACCGCTACGGATTTCGCATGGACGGCCACTCCGCTGCGCTCGCCCGCGCCTGTGTCGAGATGGGTCTCGTCGGCGAGCTGTCCTCGGCGCGCCTGCGCGACGAGCTCGTGCTCCTGCTCGGCGAGCAGGACGTGCGGGAGTCGATCTCGCGGCTCGAGGAGCTCGGCCTCGCCCACGCCGTCCATCCGCACCTGTCCGCCGACCTGGGATCGATCGAGCTGCTCGAGCGGATCGACGCGCTGAGGGCGCTCCACGCCCCGGACGCGCCGCCCTGGCGAGCGCGCCTCGCGGTGCTCGCGCGCAGGCTCCCCGCCGAGGAGCTCTACGAGTGGTTCGGTCGTCTGAGGCTGCGCAGACGGGACGCCGACGCGATTGCCGACGCGGTCGCGGTCGCGCCGCGGCTCGTCGCGCTGCTCGAGGAGGTCTCGGAGCCCGCCGAGGCGCGCCGCCTGATCGAGCCGTACGACCCCGACGGTGCCCTCCACGCGCTCGCGATCGCCGCACCCGGGTCTTCCGCCGAGGCCTGGCTTCGCCGCTACTACGCCGAGCTGCGCACCGTGTCGCTCGAGATCTCGGGCGGCGACCTGGCCACGCTCGGGGTCGAGGAGTCGCCGAGGGTCGGCGAGATCCTGGCGGAGGTGCTGCGCCGCAAGCTGAACGGCGAGCTGGACGGGCGTGTCGCGGAGCTCGCCGCGGCGAAAGAGCTGATCGCCCCGGTCGGGTAGCGACTGCTCGCGTCCGACCCGCTACCGTCAGCACCGTGGATCTCGAGCTCTTCCTCCTGCTCGCGCCATGCGTGCTCCTCAGCCTCGCGCTCCACGAGCTCGCGCACGCCTGGGTCGCCTGGAAGCTCGGCGACCCCACGGCGCGTAGCGAGGGCCGGATCACGCTCAACCCGCTCCGACACCTCGACCCGCTCGGGACGCTCATGTTCGCGGTCACGTCGCTCGTCGCCGGGCTCCCGTTCGGCTGGGCGAAACCCGTGCCCGTCAATCCGGGCTACTTCCGCCGCCCGAAGCAGGGGATGGCGGTCGTCGCTGCCGCCGGGCCGGCGACGAACTTTGCGCTCGCGCTCGGCTGCCTCGCGCTCGTCGCGCACGGGGGGCTCGACGGCCGTGCGCTCGACGTCGTCGACCTCGCCTACCGCGTCAACGTCGTGCTCGGAATCTTCAACCTGATCCCGATCCCGCCGCTCGACGGCTCCCGGATCGTCGGCGCCATCATGGACGACGCGACCTATCGCCAGTGGGCACGCCTCGACCAGTACGGGATGATCGTCGTCCTCGGTCTCTTCTTCGTCTTCCGGGATCCGTTCACGGACCTGCTCGTGAGCGCCTTCGACGGGGTGACGAGGGTGATGGGGACGATCGTCGGGGCGTGACCGTGCAACTCGACGACTGGGACGCCCCCGGCCCCTACCGGGTCGCGTTCACGACCCGCCAGGGCGGCGTCTCGAGCGGACCCTACGCGTCGCTCAACCTGGGGCTGCTCACCGACGACGAGCCCGGGAACGTGCTCGAGAACCGCCGGCTCGCCTGCGCCGCAGCGGGGGCGGACGCCGCGCGGGCCCAGCTCCCGTGGCAGCAGCACGGGGCGGAGGTCGTCCGCGCACGACCGGCGGGAATCCTCGAGCCGGGGGCGCCGCTCGAGCGCTGCGACGGGCTCTGGACGGACGAGCCCGGCCGGGCGCTGCTCGTCCTGACCGCCGACTGCCTCCCGGTCGTGCTCTGCCGGACGCACGGGGAGCCCGCGCTCGCGGCGCTGCACGCGGGCTGGCGAGGCCTGCTCGCCGGGATCCTGGCGCGCGGCGTCGCCGCGCTCGGCGGCGGCCCGCTCGCCGCGGCGATCGGGCCGGGAATCGGGTCGTGCTGCTACGCGGTCGGCGCTGACGTGGCCGCGTCCTACCGCCGCGCGTTCGGGGACGACGTCGTCCGTGACGGGCGGCTCGACCTGGCGCTTGCTGCCGAGCGCGCGCTCGGGTCGGCCGGGGTCGAGCGGATCGAGCGGGTCGGCGGCTGCACCGCCTGCGACCCGGGGCGCTACTTCTCGCACCGCCGCGACGAGGGACTGACCGGCCGGCAGGGAATGATCGGGTATGTGGTCGGCTGAGCAGATCCGGGCGGCGTACCGGCGCGTGCGCGACGAGGTTGGGCCGCACTGCACGGTCGTCGTCGCGACGAAGTACGTTGCCGTCGCGGAGCTCGTGCTCCTCGCCGAGGCCGGGATCGAGATCGTCGGCGAGAATCGCGCCCAGGACCTCTCCGCCAAGCACGAGCGGTACGGGAACGCGTTTCGGTGGCACTTCATCGGGCATCTCCAGTCCCGCAAGGCGCCGCTCGTGTCCGGGCTCTGCGAGCTCGTGCACTCGCTCGACTCGCTGTCAGCGGCCCGCCGGCTGACCGTACCGGCGCTGGTCGAGGTGAATCTCTCCGGGGAGGAAACGAAGTCGGGCGTCGCGCCCCCGGAACTCCCCCGGTTTCTGCGGGAGGCACGCGCCGCGGGCGTCGAGGTACGCGGCCTGATGACGATGCCGCCGCTCGCCGACGATCCCGAGCGCTCCCGTCCCCACTTTCGCGAGCTCGCGCTGCTCGCGGGCGAGCATGGCCTCGCGGACCTGTCGATGGGCACGACGCAGGACTACCGGGTCGCGGCGGAGGAGGGCGCGACCTTCGTCCGCGTGGGATCCGTTCTGTTCGGGCGGTAACATTTCGAGCAAATGGGTCTCGCCAGTGTCTGGAACCGGGCGCTCGTGTACTTCGGCATCGCCGAGGAGGACGACGAGTACTGGGACGAGGATTTCTCCGCCGAGGCCGAGCTCGAGCGCAGCTACTCCGAGCGACCGAACGTGCGCAGGCTCCATCGACCCAGGCCCGCCCGTGAGGAGTTCGACGACTGGTCGGAGCCCGACGCGCCCCCGCGTGCGCCGGCGACCGCGTCGAGGCGCGCCGCCCAGCGCCCACCGCTCGAGGCAGTCTCCGGCTCGGGGGCCGGCTCCGCGCAACGCGTTCACCTCGTGATGCCGCGCAGCTTCAACGATGCCCAGTCGGTGGCGGACAAGTTCAAGGACTCGGTCCCGGTGATCCTGAACCTCCAGAACGCCGACCCCGACCTCGCGAAGCGGCTGATCGACTTCTCGAGCGGCCTCACGTACGCCCTCAGCGGGGGCATGCAGCGCGTCGCGGACAAGGTGTTCCTGCTCACGCCTCGCAACGTCGAGGTGTCGGCCGAGGAGCGGGCGCGCATGCTCGAGCGCGGCTTCTTCAACCAGGCGTAGCCCGGAAGCAGCCAGCCGGGATGCTCGAACCGCTACCGCTGGCCGATGCGATCTCGACGGCGATCCGTTTCGTCACGGCGCTCTACTACGTCTACCTGCTCCTGATCTTCGTCTACATCCTGACGTCGTGGATCAGGCTTCCCTACAGCCCGTGGCTGTCGCGCTTCCAGCGCTTCCTCTACGACACGGTGAACCCGTACCTGTCGCTGTTTCGCCGTCTCCTGCCCGGGCTGCGCCTGGGTGGCGTCGGGCTCGACCTCTCCCCGATTCTCGGCATCCTCGCCCTATCCGCGGCATGGAGGTTGATCGTCGCCGGCATCGAACAACTCCGGTGAGATGACGATCACACCGGTCGAGATCCGGCACGTTCGGCTGCGGCGCGGCCTTGCCGGATACAGGACGACGGCGACGAAGCGGCTGCTCGAGCAGATCGTCGCGAGCTACGAGGAGGCCTGGCGCGAGCGGGCCGATCTCCGCGACGAGGTCGAGCGGCTCGAGGGAGAGCTCGCCCGCTTTCGCGACCTCGAGCGACTCCTGCGCGACACGATGATGTCCGCGGAGCGGGCCGCCGAGGATTTGCGCACGCAGGGCCGGCGTGAGTACGAGCTGACGGTCCAGGAGGCCCGGCTGAAGGCGCGCGAGATCGTCGATGCAGCGGAGGCCGAGCGTGAGCGGCACCTCGCAGAGATCCGGCGGCTCCAGGCCGCCAGGGCGGCCATCCGCGCCGATCTCGAGACCGCGCTCGGAGAGCTCGCCGAGCGGCCGGAGCTCGAGGACACGGGCGAGCTTCGGCTTCCCGGCCAGGCCGCCTGACGGGCGTCGAGTCACCATGGGCTACACTGGCGCGGCCGGCAAGCGGTCTTCCGACCGGCCGGCGCGCGTATCGGTGCGGGTCTCCCCCGGGGCCGCACGAACCGAAATCGTCGGACGCCACGGAGATGGCTGGAAAGCACGAGTAGCCGCGCCCGCGGAGCGGGGGCGAGCCAATCAGGCGCTGCTCGAGCTCGTCGCCACGACGCTCGGGGTCGAGCGGCGGCGCGTTAGGCTCGTCTCGGGGCAGACGTCGCGGGATAAGGTGATCGAAGTGGATGGCATGACCCACGACCAGGCCGAGCGGCTCCTCGCCGCCCGGCAGCGAAGGGAGACAACGTGAACACCGATCGCTTCCGGGATCTCCTCCTCGACGAGCGGCAGCGGGTGGCCAGCGCGATCGAGCACCTGCAGACCGAGAACGCGGGGTCGATGGACGAGGAGATGCCGGAAACGGGCATGGCGGACACGGCCACCGTCACGGTCGACCGCGAGCTGGACTACTCCCTGGAGGAGAGCTCGGCGCAGGTGCTGGCCGCGATCGACGCGGCGCTGTCGCGGATCGACGCGGGCAGCTACGGCATCTGCGGACGCTGCGACAACCCGATCGGCGAGGAGCGGCTCGAAGCCAAGCCCTATGCGATCCTGTGCATCGACTGCCAGCGGCTGGAGGAACGGGGCTGAGCGAGCACTCCCACCCGACGGAGATCCGCGTCGGGGCGGTCACCGACGGCCGCGTCCCCGTCTCGGTCGTATCGCGGGCCGTCGCGGCCGGACGGAGGCAGTGGGTGGCGATGCTGGTCGTCGCCGGCGCCGCCATCGCGGCCGACCAGATCACGAAGGAGATCGCGCGGGCCCAGGTAGCCCTCGGCGAGGCCGTCGAGGTGACGAGCTTCTTCGCGCTCCACCACGTCCGCAACACCGGCATCGCGTTCGGGTTGTTTCCGGGCGCCGCGTCGCCCGTGACGATCCTGACGGCGGTCGCCGTCGCCTGGATGCTCTTCTACTTCGCCAGGGCGGGCGCCCGCCACCCGCTCCTACCCGTCGCGTTCGGGTTCCTGCTCGGCGGCAGCGTCTCCAATCTGGCCGACAGGCTCCGGCAGGGGTACGTCACCGATTTCCTCGACCCCGTCTACTGGCCGGCGTTCAACCTCGGGGACGTCTTCATCACTGTCGGGGTGGCGGTTCTGCTCGCGATCTTCGTCGCCGGGGAGCGCCATCCACGCCTGCACCGGCGCGGGCCGGCGCGGGGCTGAGGGCACCGTGGAGCTCCGGCTCGCCGTCCCGCCAGGGGCAGCGGGCGAACGGGTCGACCGCTGGCTCGCAGCCGCCTCCGAGATCGGATCGCGCTCGGAGGCGGAGCGGCTTTTCGCCGGGGGCCGTGTGCTCGTCGACGGGCACCCCGTATCGAAGAGCCGTCGGCTCGAGGGTGGGGAGGAGGTCGTGGTCGACCTGCCCGGGCCCGCGCCGTCGACGTTGCGACCCGAGCGCCTCGACCTCGTCGTTGCCTACGAGGACGAACACCTGCTCGTCGTCGACAAGCCTCCCGGCATGGTCGTCCACCCGTCCGCGGGGCACGCGAGCGGGACGCTCGTCCACGGCCTGCTCGGGCGGGGAGTCGCAGGCGGGGAGGAGCCCGGGCGCCCCGGAATCGTTCACCGCCTCGACCGGGACACGTCTGGGCTCCTGGTCGTCGCGCGGAACGCCGAGACCCACCGGCAGCTCCAGCGGCTACTCCGTCGCCGCGAGCTGACCCGCGAGTACCTGGCGCTGGCATGCGGCCGGCCGCGCTCGTGGCGCGGGCGGATCGAGGCGCCGCTCGGGCGCGACCGCACCGACCGCACACGCGTATCGCTCGACACGATCTCGCCGCGCGAGGCGATCACGCACTTCGAGGTGGTCGAGCTCTGCCCTGCGCACGCGCTCCTGCGGGTAAGGCTCGAGACCGGCAGGACGCACCAGATCCGCGTGCACCTCTCGGTGATCGGGCTGCCCATCGGCGGAGACCCCGTGTACGGACGGGCTGGCGAGCTCGGCCTGACGAGGCAGTTCCTGCACGCCGCGCGGCTCGCCTTCCCGCATCCCGTCAGCGGCGAGACGGTGGACGTCGAGTCGCCCCTACCACCCGACCTCGCGTCCGCGCTCGTGCACGCGCGGGGCCGGAGCGCCCCCGCTGCCGGCCCGGTTGGCTAGAATCCGGCGATCCGAAACCTACCCGGCGGGGAGGGGGAGGGTGGCGGTGCCGGAGCGTCGAGCCCGGTTCCACCCGCCCGCCGCCGGTGCGTCGCCTAACCGAAGGGAGATCGGCCGATGTCCGTCGTCACGATGCGCGAGCTCCTGGAGGCCGGAGTGCACTTCGGCCACCAGACGCGCCGCTGGAACCCCAAGATGCGTCGCTTCATCTTCACGGAGCGCGGCGGCATCTACATCATCGACCTGCAACAGACGCAGCGCCTGCTCGAGCAGGCGCACGCGTTCGTTCGCAACATCTCCGAGCGGGGCGGCAGCGTGCTGTTCGTGGGAACGAAGAAACAGGCCCAGGACGCCGTGGCCGACCAGGCCAAGCGCGTCGGCATGCCGTACGTCAGCCACCGCTGGCTCGGCGGCCTCCTGACGAATTGGCGGACGATCTCGGAGCGGATCGAGCGCCTCCACGAGCTGCGCCGGCTCCGCGACGAGGGCCAGCTCGAGCTGCTGCCGTCGAAGGAGCGGATCGGCATGCTCGCCGAGCTCGAGAAACTCGACACGAACCTCGGCGGCGTGGCCGACATGCAGCGGCTCCCCGACGCCGTCTTCCTGATCGACCTGCGCAAGGAACAGCTCGCGGTGCGGGAGGCTCGGCGGCTCGGCCTCCCGATCATCGGCCTCGTCGACACGAACTGCGACCCGGACGACTCCGACTTCGTGATCCCCGGGAACGACGACGCGATCCGCGCCTGCAGCCTGATCGCCCGCGTCGTCGCCGACGGGATCGCCGCCGGCTCGCGCCGGGTAGACCCGGAGGAGTTCGCGGCGGCCGCCGGCGACGGCTCCGCCGAGCCGGAGGCTGGCGCGGAGCCGAGCCCCGAGCCCGAGGCCCCTGCTGCGCTCGATCAGACCGCCGCGCCGGTGGCGACCGCGGAGCCGGCCGCCGAGCCCGTGCCCGATCCGGTCCCCGCGACCGGGGAGCCGGTTCCGCCCGCCGCCGACCAGGGGGTGTCGCAATGAACACCACGATCCCGGCCGGCCTGGTCAAGGAGCTGCGCGAGCTGACCGGCGCCGGCATGATGGACTGCAAGCACGCGCTCGAGGAGACCGCTGGCGACGTGGAGGCGGCTCAGAAGCTCCTGCGCGAGAAGGGAATGGCAGCGGCGACGAAGCGCGCTTCGCGCGAGACGACCGAAGGCGTCGTGCTGACCCGCGTCGAGGGAGACCGGGGCACGATGATCGCCGTCGGCTGCGAGACGGAGCCCGTGTCGAAGAACGACGAGTTCCGGGCGTTCGCCGCGCGCGTCCTCGAAGTCGTCGACGCGAACGGGCCCGAGGCTGCGGACAGCCTCGAGGACGAGCGAGTAGAGCTGGTCGCACGGATCGGGGAGAACCTCGTCGTTCGCGGCGCCGCCCGGATGCGGGCCGAAGAGGGGGAGGTGATCGCGGCGTACGTGCACCCGCCCGCCAACAAGATCGGCGTGCTCGTCCGCGCGCGCGCAACCCCGGAGCTCGCTCGCCTCGTTGCCATGCACGTGTCGTTCGCCAACCCGGGTTACCTGAGCCGGGACGAGATCCCGGAGGCCGCGATCGAGGCGGAGCGCGAGGTGTACGAGAAGCTCCCGGACGTCCAGGCAAAACCGGAGGAGATCCGGGCCCGGATCGTCGACGGGATGCTCGCCAAGCGATTCTTCGCCGAGAGCGTCCTGTCCGACCAGGCCTGGATCCACGACGACTCCCTCACGGTCGGCAAGGCGCTGACCGAGCACACGGCAGAGGTGCTCGAGTTCGTGCGCTACTCGCTCGCGGAGTGACCGGCGAGCCGGAGGGGACGGCCCCCGCCCGGCCCGACGAGCCGGAGGCGGAGCCCGCGTTCCGGCGGATCCTGATCAAGCTCTCGGGCGAGGCACTGATGGGGTGCGAGCCCTACGGGATCGATCCCGCGCGGGTGGACGCGATCACGCGCGAGATCGACGAGCTCGCGCGGCGGGGAGTCGAGGTCGCGCTGGTCGTCGGCGCCGGCAACATCTACCGCGGTCTCGCCGCTGCCGCCGCGGGGATGGACCGGGCAACCGCCGACTACTCGGGCATGCTCGCGACGCTGCTGAACTGCCTGACGGTTCAGGACGCGCTCGAGCGGCGGGGCGCCCAGACACGGGTTCTGTCGGCGATCACGGTCAGCGAGGTCGCCGAGCCGTACATCCGTCGCAGGGCGATCCGCCACCTCGAGAAGGGGCGGGTGGTGATCTTCGCGTGCGGCACCGGCAACCCGTTCTTCACGACCGACACCGCCGCGGCGCTGCGAGCGCTCGAGATCGGCGCGCAGGCGATCCTGATGGGCAAGAACGGGGTGGACGGGGTGTACGACGGGGACCCGCGGGAGGATCCGGGCGCGTCGTTCCTGCCCGCTCTCACGCACCGCGAGGCGATCGAGCGGGGCCTCCGAGTGATGGACACGACCGCGCTCTCGCTCTGCATGGACAACGAGCTTCCGATCCACGTTTTCGGTCTCGACGACGAGCGGAACATCGGTCGGCTCGTGGCCGGCGAACGTGTCGGCACGATCATCTCGACGCCTGGGAGGGACGCATGATCGACGAGCTGCTCGACGACGCGAAGCGCCGCATGGACAAGTCCGTGGAGGCAGCCGTGCACGAGTTCAACACGGTCAGGACCGGGCGCGCCTCCGCGGCGCTGCTCGACCGTGTCGCGGCGGACTACTACGGTGAAAAGACCCCGATCAAGCAGCTCGCGACCATCAACGTGCCCGAGCCGCGCCTCCTGACCGTGCAGCCGTTCGACCCCGGTTCCGTGAAGGCGATCGAGCGGGCGATCATGGAGTCCGACCTCGGTCTCCAGCCGTCGAACGACGGCAAGCTGATCCGCCTGCCGATCCCCCAACTCACCGAGGAGCGCCGCAAGCAGCTCGTCAAGGTGGTGCGCCACCTCGCGGAGGAGGGCCGGATCGCGATTCGCAATGTCCGGCGCGACGTGATGCACGACCTGAAGGAGCTCGCTCGCGACGGCGACGTGGGCGACGACGACGAACGGCGGGCCGAGGAGAAGCTCCAGAAGCTCACCGACGAGCACGTGCACCGGATCGACGAGCTTCTGAAGAAGAAGGAAGAGGAGATCATGGAGGTCTGAGGGGCTCCGCCCCGGAGACCCTCAGACCCCGCCCGGTGAACCTGCTGACTCGACTTCGCGCCCTCCGGGGGCTCAAGCCGGCGCGTGCGCCGGCACACCCGGCGACCGCCCGCGCCGTCGCGATCATCATGGACGGCAACGCCCGCTGGGCGCGTAAGCGCCGTCTCCCCGTGATCGCCGGGCACGACGCGGGGACGCGGGCGCTGCACCGGACAATCGACGCCGCGATCGAGCTCGGCATCGAGTCGCTCTGCGTGTTCGCGTTCTCGACCGAGAACTGGTCGCGACCCCGGCATGAGGTCGAGGCGCTCATGGAGCTGTTCGGCGACGCGGTCGAGCGGGAGCGCCCCCACCTCCTGCGCCGGGGCGTCCGGGCCCGATTCGTGGGTCGGCGCGACCGGGCGCCCGCGAGCGTGCGCGCAACGATGGAGCAGCTCGAGGAGGCGACACGGCGCGGCACGCGGCTCGATCTGTGGATCGCCTTCGACTACGGCGGCCGCGGGGAGCTCGTGGACGCCGCGCGGCGGCTCGTCGAGGACGGCGTCGACCCCCGCGACGTCGACGAGAACGCCGTCGCGTCGCGCCTCTACGCTCCCGGGATGCCCGAGCCCGACCTCCTGATCCGCACCTCCGGCGAGTTTCGCATGTCGAACTTCCTGCTCTGGCAGATCGCGTACTCCGAGCTCGTCTTCCTCGACACCCTCTGGCCGGACTTCGGGGAACGCGACCTCCGCCACTCGCTCGACGAGTACGCCGGCCGCCGCAGGCGTTTCGGGGGGCGATGAGCAACGTCGCCTCTCGCCTCGCGGTGGCCGCGGTCGGGCTGCCCGTCGTGCTCGGGGCCGCCTACCTCGGCGGCTGGTGGCTCGCCGCGCTCGTCGCGGTGGCCGGCGTGCTGGCGCTCGACGAGCTCTACCGGGCGGGGAGGCAGTTTCGCGCCCTGACGCTGGCCGGCTTCGCCGGTCTCCTCGCCACCCTCCTCGGCGTCCAGGTGGGTGGAGCGGGGTGGCTCGCGGCCGGGGTGTTCCTGACGCTCCCGCTCGCGTTCGTGTTCGTGCTGTTCGCGGAGACGCGCCAGACGGCCACGGTCTCGCTGTCGTTCACCATCCTCGGCGTCGTCTGGATCGGTCTCGGGCTCGGCCACCTGGTGCTCCTGCGCGCGATCCCGGCGCACGGCCGCGACGCGCTGGTGGCGCTGCTCCTCGCCGTGTTCGCCACGGACACGTGCGCCTACGCGGTCGGGAGGCTCGTCGGCCGCAGGAAGTTGGCGCCGGCCGTGTCCCCGGGGAAGTCCTGGGAAGGGTTCGTGGGCGGCGCCGTGGGCGGCGTCTTCGTGACGTGGGTGTGGCTGTACCCGCTCGAGGGCTTCATCGAGCAGTGGCAGGCGATCGCGCTCGGCGCGGCGATCGTGCTGGCCTCGACCGTCGGCGACCTGCTCGAGTCGCTGTTCAAGCGCAACGTCGGGGTCAAGGACACGGGCGCGCTGCTCGCCGGCCACGGGGGCGTCTTCGATCGGATCGACAGCATTCTCGTCGCGGCGCCGGTCGCCTACTACATGCTGGTGGCGTTTGACGCTGCCCCGCTCTGACGCGGGCGCGAGCGTCTCTAGACTTGAGTCGATGAAGCGCGTCGCCCTGCTCGGCGCTACCGGTTCGATCGGCCGCCAGGCGATCGAGATCATCGACGCCTCCCCGGAGCTCGAGCTCGTCGCGGTCGCGGCGGGGAGGCGCGGGAACGAGGCTCGCGCGATCGCGAGCAAGCGGCGCGTCGCTCACGTCTCCGTGGGCGGCGACCCGCCACTCGATGCGCTCGTCGAGGCCTGCGCGCCCGACGTCGTCCTGAACGCTGTCGTCGGTTTCGCCGGGCTCCCGGCGACGCTGGCCGCGCTCGAGGCGGGCATCGACCTCGCGCTCGCCAACAAGGAGAGCCTCGTCGCGGCCGGCGATCTGGCGCTCGCAGCGCTCGAACGCGGGGGCGGACGGATCCTGCCGGTCGACAGCGAGCACTCGGCGCTGTTCCAGTGCCTCGAGGGGCGTTCGGCGCAGAGCGTCGACGCGCTCGTCCTGACCGCCTCCGGGGGCCCGTTCAGGGGCCGTACCGCCGAGGATCTCGCCGACGTGACCGCCGGCGATGCGCTCGCGCACCCCACGTGGTCGATGGGCCCGAAGATCACGATCGACTCGGCGACGCTGATGAACAAGGGGCTCGAGCTGATCGAGGCGCATTTCCTGTTCGGGATCCAGTACGAGCGGATCGAGGTGGTCGTCCACCCGACCTCGATCGTCCACTCCCTCGTCCGTTTCCGCGACGGCGCCTCGCTCGCTCATCTCGGCTACCCGGACATGCGCGTGCCGATCTCCTACGCGCTCACCTATCCGGACCGGGCGGCGACGCCGATTCCCCCGCTCGACCTGCAGGCGGGGCTGACGCTCGAGTTCGAGCGCCCGGACGAGGAGACGTTCCCCTGTTTGCGGCTCGCGCGCGAGGCCGGGCGGACGGGCGGCGCCGCGCCGTGCGTCCTGAACGCTGCCAACGAGATCGCGGTCGCCGCGTTTCTCGACGGAGCGCTCCCGTTCCCCGGCATCCCGGAGGTGGTGGAGCGCACGCTCGCGGCCGCCGAGGCGCCGCGGGCACGCGATCTCGCCGACCTGATCGAGATCGACGCGGCTGCGAGGAGCGCGGCCGGCGCCGTGGCTCGCGAGCTCGCCGCCGTCAGCCCGTGAGCCTCCTGATCGCGATCGGTGGGCTCGCCTTCCTCGTGCTGATCCACGAGGCGGGCCACTTCGCCGTAGCCCTGGCCGTCGGCATGCGACCGCGGAAGTTCTACGTGTTCTTCCCGCCGCCGCTCGTACGCACGGTCAGAAACGGGATCGAGTACGGCATCGGCACGATTCCGCTCGGCGGCTACGTGAAGATCCCCGGGATGCACCGCCCCGCGGCGCGCGATCTCGACTCGGCCCTGGGACGGGCGATGCAGGAGGCGCCGTGGCTCGCTCACAGCGAAGCGCCGGTTCGGGACGCGCTCGAGCGAGACGACCACGACGCGGCCAGGGCCGCGCTCCCGGCGCTGCGGGCCGCGGTCGAGCGGGCCGGCCTCTCGGAGGCCGCCGGGAAGAGCGCCGACAGGGGCCTCACCGACGTCGACGACGCGCTCTCCGGGGATGCCTACTGGCGCGCACCCGCGTGGAAGCGGATCGCGGTCATCGCTGCCGGCCCGGCCGCCAACCTCGTGTTCTGCGTGGCGATGCTAGCGGTCGTGTTCTCCCTCGGCGTCGTCGCCGGCGCGACGCGAGCCGTCGAGGAGGTGCTTCCGGCGACGCCGGCCGCGGCGGCGGGGCTGCGCCAGGGCGACGTGATCGTCGCCGTGGACGGAGTCGCCACCGACCGGTTCCAGGCGATCTCCGACACGATCCGCGCGAGCGAGGGTCGCCCGATCACCGTCACAGTCCTGCGCGACGGCTCGGAGCTGACACTCGGCCCGATCGAGGCGGAGGAGATCGACGGGCGTTACCGCATCGGGTTCGTTCCGACGCCCTACGAGCGCAGCTATCCGCCGGGCGAGGCGATCGTGAAGGCGTTCGAGCAGACGGGTGAGGTAACGGTCGCGATCGGCAAGGCCCTTGGTGGGATCGTGACCGGCTCCGCTCGCGGCGAGGTGTCGAGCGCGGTCGGGATCGTCGACCAGTCCTCCCAGGTCGTCGAGGCGGGGTTTCGCTACTACCTCGGAGTTCTGGCCCTGATCTCGCTCTCGCTTGCGCTGCTGAACCTGCTGCCGCTCTTGCCGCTCGACGGCGGCCACATCGCGTTCTCGATCGCCGAGAAGGTGCGCGGCCGCGCGATCCCCAGGGAGGCGTACGAGCGGGCGTCGATGATCGGGATCGCGCTCGTGCTGCTCCTGTTCTTCATCGGCCTCTCGAACGACATCGAGCGGCTGCGCGGCGGATAGCCCTCGGTAGACTGCGATCCAGTGGCGAGCCAGGTCCAGATCTCTGTCGGCGGCGTGCCGGTTGGCGGCGGGGCCCCCGTCGCCGTCCAGTCGATGACGCTCACGTACACGCACGACGTGGACGCCACGATCGAGCAGATCGGACGGCTGGCGTCGGCCGGCTGCGAGATCGTCCGCGTCGCCGTTCCGAAGGCCGAGGACGCCGACGCGCTTCCGAAGCTCGTCTACCTGAGCCCGCTGCCGATCGTCGCGGACATCCATTTCAACGCCTCCCTGGCACTGCGCGCGATCGATGCCGGCGTGGCGAAGGTCCGGATCAACCCCGGAAACATCGGCGGGCCGGAGAAGACGGCCGAGGTCGTCCAGGCGGCGAAGGCGAAGGGGATCCCGATGCGGATCGGGGCGAACTCCGGCTCGCTGCCGACGCACCTGATCCCGCTCGCGCAGGAGGACACCGCCGCGGCGCTGGTCGAGGAGGCGCTCGAGCAGGTGCGCCTGCTCGAGTCCCTCGACTACCGGGATTTCGCGATCTCGGTCAAGTCGAGCTCGGTTCCGACGATGATCCGCGCCTACCGGATGCTGTCCGCGAAGGTGCCCTACCCGCTGCATCTCGGCGTGACCGAGGCCGGCCCACCCGGCACCGGCACGATCAAGAGCGCGATCGGGCTCGGCACGCTCCTGATGGACGGGATCGGCGACACGGTGCGGGTCTCGCTGACCGCCGACCCGGTCAAGGAGATCGAGGTCGCCTTCGACATCCTGAAGTCGCTCGGACTGCGCGAGCGCGGGCCTGTGATGATCTCGTGCCCTTCGTGCGGGCGCGACAACGTCGGCGTGGAACGGCTTGCGGAAGCGGTCGCGGAGCGTCTGAAGGCGTACCCGGAGGCGTTCGAGGTCGCGGTCATGGGCTGCGCCGTGAACGGGCCCGGGGAGGCCGGCGACGCCGACTTCGGGATCGCCGGCGGCCGCGATGTCGGCTTCGTCTACGCCCACGGGCGCGTGCTCAGGAAGGTTCCGTCCGCGGCGCTGATCGACGAGCTGTTCGCGGAGATCGACCGCTGGATCGCCGGGGGCATGCCGCGGCCGGAGCGGCGGAAGCTCGCGAAGCCCGCGGCCGCGCTGATGGCCGAGGCGGCCCAGCGGCCGGTCGCACCCGCGCCCGAGACGCAACTCGCATAGACGCCGTGCGGGCGTCCCTGCTCTTCATTCCGACGCTCCGGGACGACCCGAGCGAAGCCGAGGCGACGAGTCACCGCCTGCTCCTGCGCGGCGGCTTCATCCGGGCGACCGGCGCGGGGCTGTACACGTTTTTGCCGCTCGGCTGGCGTGTCCACCAGCGTGTGGTGCAGATCATCCGCGAGGAGATGGACGCGATCGGCGGCCAGGAGATGCTCTGCCCGGTGCTGACGCCGGCCGAGCTGTGGCAGCGCACCGGGCGCTACGAGATCCCGGAGGTGTTCCGGCTCGAGGATCGGGCCGGTCGCCCGTTCGTCCTGCCGATGACACACGAGGAGACGTTCACGTTCCACGCGCGGGAGCTGCGCAGCTACCGGGAGCTGCCACAGGTCCTCTACCACTTCTCGACGAAGGACCGGGACGAGCCGCGCCCCCGCGGCGGTCTCCTGCGTGTCCGCGAGTTCATCATGAAGGACTCGTACTCGTTCGATCGGGACGAGGAGGGTCTCGAGCGAAGCTTCCGCCTGCACGAGCGGGCCTACCACCGGATCTTCGAGCGTTGCGGGCTCGAGTTCCGAGCGGTGCAGGCGGAGTCGGGGATGATGGGCGGCAGCGAGTCGGTCGACTTCCTCGCGCCCGCCGGCGCCGGGGAGAACACGCTCGTCACCTGCGGCTCCTGCGACTACGCGGCGGATCTCGAGGTCGCCCGGGGCCTTCCCGCGGCACCGTCGCTTCCAGAGCTGCTCGACTCGCCCGCGGAGGTCGAGACACCGGGGATCTCGACGATCGAGGCGCTCGCGGGCTTCCTCGGGATCGACCCCGCAGCGACCGCGAAGGCGATGCCGATGGTCGTCGCCGGCAGCGAGCTCGTGCTGCTGCTCGTGCGCGGTGACGACCGCCTCGACGAGGCCCGCGCGGCGGCTGCGCTCGGGGCGGACGTCCGGCCCGCAACGGAGGACGAGATCCGCGCCGGCTTCGGCGCCGAGCCGGGCTCGATCGGGCCCGTCGGGTTCACGGGCCCGATCGTCGCCGACGAGACGCTGCGCCGGGGCCAGTACGTGGCCGGTGCGAACCGCACCGGCCACCACCTGCGCGGCGTCGAGGCGGGCCGGGACTACACGCCACGCTTCGCCGAGCTGCGCGAGCCGCGCGCGGGCGACACGTGCGCGCGCTGCGGCGGTGCGCTGCGCTTCCAGGTGGCGATCGAGATCGGCCACATCTTCAAGCTCGGCACCCGCTACTCGAGGCCACTCGAGGCGCTCTACACCGACGAGGACGGCAGCGAGCGCCCGCTCGTGATGGGCTCCTACGGCATCGGGCCGGGCCGGATCATGGCCGCGGCGGTCGAGCAGCGCCATGACGATGCCGGGATCGCCTGGCCACCCGCGCTGGCGCCGTACGACGTGCACGTGGTCGCGATCGGGGCAGCGGGCCCCGAAGCCGTGGGTGTCGCCGAGACGGTGGCCGGGGAGCTCGAGCGGGCCGGGCTGCGCGTCCTCTTCGACGACCGCGACCGGCGCCCCGGCGAGAAGTTCGCGGACGCCGACCTGATCGGCTGCCCGCTGCGCGTCACGGTCGGCAAGAAGACGCTCGAGGACGGCGGCATGGACGTGCTCGCGCGGGGTACCCGAGCGGAGGAGCGCGTCCCCGCGATCCAGGCGGCCCAGCTGCTCCGCAGCATGCTCGAGACGCTCCGATGAAACGACGGCTCTTCAGCGAAGCTCCCTTCGGGGAGACGGTCACCGCTCTGATGGAGGAGTGCGGCCTGACGTACCGCGGCCTGGCGGTTGCGACAGGTCTGTCCGCCGGCTACCTCAACCATCTCGTGCACGGAAACCGTCCGGTGCCCTCGAACGAGGTGATCGCCGGGCTCGCCCGCGCGCTCGGGGTGGAGCCTGAGTATTTCCGCGAGTACCGGATCCGCGTCATCACCGAGCGTCTCGAGGAGATGCCCGAGCTCGTCGATCGGCTCTTCCGCCAGCTCGCCGAGCGCGGCGGTGAATGATCGTCCAGTCGTAGGCGCGGAGCTGCGGGGCTACCGCGCGGGCGGGAGTTGCTCGGCTCCCGCTACCGCTCGGGCCACGCTGGCGGTCGCGGCCTGTATAGGCTTTCCCGCCCGGCCGACCGCGTGAAGGAGCGAGACGAGATGAGCGAAACGACGAAGTTCCTGCTCGACGAGAAGAGGATCCCGGAGGCCTGGTACAACATCCAGGCCGACCTGGCGGAGCCGCTTCCGCCCGTGATCCACCCCGGCACGGGGCAGCCGATCGGCCCGGACGACCTCGCGCCGCTCTTCCCGATGGCCCTGATCGGGCAGGAGGTGAGCCAGGAGCGCTGGATCGAGATCCCCGACCCGATCAGGGAGGTCTACCGGCTCTGGCGGCCGACGCCGCTCTATCGCGCCCGGCGCCTCGAGCGCGTGCTCGACACCCCGGCGCACATCTACTACAAGTACGAGGGCGTCTCGCCGGTCGGCTCGCACAAGCCGAACACGGCCATCGCGCAGGCCTTCTACAACCGCGAGGAGGGCATCAGGGCCCTGACTACCGAGACCGGCG
The DNA here is from genome assembly GCA_023382435.1 of Thermoleophilia bacterium. Taxonomy (GTDB): domain Bacteria; phylum Actinomycetota; class Thermoleophilia; order Gaiellales; family Gaiellaceae; genus JAHDVS01. The sequence goes on along the minus strand of JAHDVS010000005.1, from coordinate 59,543 downwards.
CGGGGCAGTGGGGCAGCTCGCTGGCGCTGGCGTGCAGCTTCTTCGACATGAGCTGCGAGGTCTACATGGTGAAGGTGTCGTACACGCAGAAGCCGTACCGCCGCAGCATCATGAGAGCGTTCGGCGCCGACGTGTACGCGAGCCCGTCCGAGCGCACGAACGCCGGCCGATCGATCCTCGAGCAGGCGCCGGACTCGCCCGGCTCGCTCGGGATCGCGATCTCGGAGGCGGTCGAGGTCGCGGCGACGAGTGGCGGGACGAAGAAGTACTCGCTCGGCTCGGTGCTGAACCACGTGCTCATGCACCAGACGGTGATCGGCCTCGAGGCGCTCGAGCAGTTCGAGCAGGCGGGCGAGTACCCGGACGTGGCGATCGGTTGCGCCGGCGGCGGCTCGAACTTCGCGGGTTTCGCGCTTCCGTTCGTACGCAACAACATCGTCGAGGGGAAGTCGACCCGGATCGTGGCGGCCGAGCCGACCGCGTGCCCGACCCTGACCAAGGGCAGCTACCTGTACGACTTCGGCGACACCGCGGCCACGACGCCGCTGATCAAGATGTTCACTCTCGGCCACTCGTTCATCCCGGCTCCCGTGCATGCCGGAGGGCTGCGCTACCACGGGATGGCGCCGATCGTGTCCGCGCTGCACGACCGGGGGCTGATCGAGGCCGTCGCGGCCACCCAGAACGCGGTCTTCGACGCCGCGGTGCAGTTCGCACGCGCCGAGGCGATCCTGCCGGCACCGGAGGCAGCGCACGCGATCAAGGTCGCGATCGACGAGGCGCTGCGCGCGAAGGAGGAGGGCGAGAGCCGCGTGATCGCGTTCAACCTCTCCGGCCACGGTCACTTCGACATGGGCGCCTACGACGAGTACTTCGCGGGCAACCTGCCCGACTTCGAGTACGACGCCGAGGAGGTCGAGAAGGCGATCGCCGGGCTGTCGGCCTGAGGGCGCGGCTCGCCAGGGACGGTCAGCCGGCCCGCCGCACGAGCTCGGTCGCGAGCGCGTCCTTGAGGGCCTGGAGCGGCCGGGCCGGCTCCGGCCCCTCGGCGAGGTCCTCGAGCGCCATCAGGAGCACACGGACGCCGTCCGCGGTCGTCTCGGCATCGGCCTCCGCGCTGCCGTCGGCGAGCGCGTGCTCGATCCGGGACGCGGCCGCCTCGGCGGCACGGGTGACGTCGAGCGGCCGCAGCGCGCGCAGCTCGCGGGCGAGCCACGCCGCCTGCTCGACCGTGACGGCGAGAACCTGGCCGTAGACGCGGATACCGACATGCGGCACGTCCCGAGCATACATACCCGAGTGCGGTAAGGTTCGCTGCGAAGCGGGGCGTGGCGCAGCCTGGTTAGCGCGCCAGTCTGGGGGACTGGAGGTCCCGAGTTCGAATCTCGGCGCCCCGATGACGGAGCCCCGGCGGGGAGGAGCCCGCCGCGAGCTACAGTCCGGCGGGTGAGCACGAGCACGGGGACACTTCCCGCCCGCAGGCCGCTGTGGCAGGAGGTCGCGCTGAGCGCGGCCTTTACCGTGGGACTCGCCGGAGTCGGCGTGCTCACCTCCATCCTGGGCGACCGGACGGTGCAGACGGAAAACGGGGCGCGCGACCTCACCATCTTCTGCTTCCTCGTGATCGTGCCGCTCCTCGTCGCGCGCGCCTACCCGCCCGGGCGGCGGCGGTGGTGGCACTGGCTCGCGTACGAGCTCTGCATCGTGTTCGTGTTCACGGCCCCGATCCCGCTCGTCTACCTCCCGTGGCTGATCGTCACCGGCAAGTCCCGCCGCGCCGCGTGACGCCCGCGCAGGCGGGCGTGCTGCTTGCCGTGCTGATCCTCGGCGGCGTCATCGGCGCGGTCGGCCAGCGGCTCGTCCGGGACGTCGGCACCACCCCGGGGACGGTCACGGGTCTTCGCGGCGAGGGCACGCTCGACGACCTCCCGGACGGCCCGGTCGAGGTTCGCGCCGAGACGCTCCTGCTTCCGGGCGGGTACGAGTCGACGCGTACGCACGGTGGCCCGACCTTCACGATCGTCGAGGCCGGAGAGATCGAGCTCACCGACGCCACCGGCACGCGCCGCTACCGCGCGGGCGGGTTCTTCTTCCAGGCGGCGGGCGCCGAGCACACGATCCGGGCCCGCTCGGAGAGCCGGCTGTCCGTGATCCGGCTGCTCGCGGAGGGTGCCGAGGCGACCGTCGAGGTGCGTTGAGGCGCCGGCTGCGCTAATGTCGCCGGCGTGAGCACGGGCGGAACGATCGCGATCCTCGGCGCCGGCAAGATGGGCGAGGCCCTGATTGCCGGGCTCGTGTCCTCGGGCTGGCGCCCGCCCGGCCAGATCGTCGCCGCCGACCGGCGCGCCGAGCGACTCGCCGAGATCTCCGGGCGGTTCGGTGTCCGCACCACGGAGTCGAACGCGGAGGCCGTCGCGGGCGCGGAGATCGTCGTCATCGCCGTCAAGCCCCAGGACATGGAGGTGCTCCTGACCGAGATCGGGAGCCTGCTCACCCCGGACCAGACCGTGCTGTCGATCGCCGCGGCGATCACGACCCGGGCGATCGAGCGCCACCTCGCACGCCCCGTGCCGGTCGTGCGCAGCATGCCCAACACCGCCGCCACCGTCCACGAGGGCATGGCCGGGATCAGCCCCGGCGCGCACGCCCGGGAGGAGCACCTGCGCCGCGCCGAGGAGCTCCTCGCCCACGTCGGCCGCACCGTCCGGGTCCCCGAGCCCCAACTCGATGCGGTCACGGCGGTCTCCGGCTCCGGGCCCGCGTACTTCGCGCTGCTCGCCGAGTCGATGATCGAGGCGGGAATCCTGCTCGGGCTCCCCCGCGAGACAGCGACCGACCTCGTCGTCCAGACGATGTTCGGCACCGCGAAGCTGCTGCGCGACGAGAAGATGCACCCCGTCGAGCTACGGGAGTCCGTGACCTCGCCCGGCGGTACGACGATCGCGGCCATCCGCGAGCTCGAGCAGGCCGGGGTGCGGGCAGCGTTCCTGAACGCGATTCAGGCAGCGATGAGCCGCTCGCGGGAGATCGCGGCGGAAGCCGGGTAACGTCGCGCCACGCCACCGGCCGCAACCGCTGGCGGTCGTCCGCGAGCGCCGCGCGACTATCCTGGGAAGCGGCATGGAAGCCCGAGCAATCGCGCCAGCGCTCGCGCAGCTCCCGAACGCCCTCACGATCGCCAGGTTCGCGCTCGTGCCCGCGTTCGTCGTGCTGGTGGAGCGAGCAGACCACGCACACAGCCTCACCGCCGCGCTCGTGTTCGGGGTCGCGGCCCTGACTGACCAGGTCGACGGCTACCTCGCACGCCGGTGGCGGGTCGAGTCCGAGTTCGGCAAATACGCGGACCCGCTTGCCGACCGGCTCATGATCGACGCGGCGATCGTGCTGCTCTGGCTCGAGGACAGGCTCCCGATGGTTGCGCTGGCCGTGATCCTCGTCCGGGACGTCGTGCTCGTCGCCGGCTCTCGCTTCGCGATCCGGCGCGGCTACATCTTCGAGGTGAGCACGCTGGGGAAGGTCGCGACCTGGGTGCTCTACGCGGGCCTGTTCTGCGTCCTCCTGACGGAGCGCGGGACGGACTGGTCGCTCGGGCTGTTCTGGGGCGGCCTCGGTCTCGCCGCCATCGCGGGCCTCGGCTACGTCGCCCGCGTGGCGAGGGCGATCCGGTGAAGGCGGTCGTCATGGCCGGTGGCGAGGGCACGCGTCTTCGCCCGCTGACGTCGAACCAGCCGAAGCCGATGGTGCCGATCGTCGGGCGGCCGTGCATGGAGCACATCGTCGGGCTCCTGAGAGAGCACGGATTCAACGAGATCATCGTCACGGCAGCGTTCATGCCCCAGGCGATCCGGAGCTACTTCGGGGACGGGGAGAGCCACGGAGTCGAGATCCGGTACTCCGTGGAGGAGTCGCCGGCCGGCACCGCCGGCTCGGTGCGACTCGCCGCCGACGAGCTCGACGGCACCTTTCTCGTCATCTCCGGGGACGCGCTCTGCGACGTCGACCTGTCCGAGCTGGTCCGTTTTCACCGCGAGCGGCAGGCATGCGTGACGATCGGCCTGAAGAGCGTCGACAACCCGCTCGAGTTCGGAATCGTCGTCACGGACGAGAAGGGACGCGTCGAACGGTTCCTGGAGAAGCCATCGTGGGGCCAGGTCTTCTCCGACACGATCAACACCGGGATCTACGTGCTCGAGCCCGAGGTACTCCGCCACGTCCCGATCGACCGCCCCTATGACTTCTCCCGGGAGCTGTTCCCGCTCCTGCTCGAGATGGGTCGCCCGCTCTACGGCCTTGCGCTGGAGGGCTACTGGCAGGACATCGGCAATCTCGATCAGTTCAGCCAGGCGAACTTCGACGTCCTCGACGAGCGAGTGCGCGTGACCATCCCGGGGATGCGGCTGCGCGGCAACATCTGGCTCGGGGACGGGGTCGAGCTGGAGGAGATCGAGCGGGTGGAGGGCCCCGCCTTCATCGGCAATCACTGCCGCATCTCCGCGGACGCCCGCGTCGGCCCGTACGCGGTGCTGGGCAACGGCGTCACGCTCCGCGAGCACGCGGTCGTCACACGATCGATCATCGATGCCAGGACGTACGTGGGTCGCAGCGCCCTCGTCGAGGGGGCGATCATCGGGCGCTCGTGCGACGTGCGAAGCCACGCCCGCGTGCAGGAGGGGGCGGCTGTCGGAGACGAATGCACGCTCGGGCGGGAGAGCGTGGTCATGCCCGGCGTGCGCATCTACCCCTTCAAGGAGGTCGAGGCGGGCACACTCGTCGACCGCAACCTGATCTGGGAGGCGCGGGCGGCTTCGCGCCTGCGCGGGGGTGCCGCCGTGACCGGGCTCGTCAACGTCGACCTCACCCCGGAGATCGCCCTCCGGCTCGGGATGGCGCTCGGAACCGCGCTCGACCGGGGCACCACGGTCGTGGCCAGCCGCGCCCCGCAGCCCGCCTGCCGCCTGCTCAAGCGCGCTCTGATCGCCGGGATCATCTCGGCCGGCATCCACGTCGAAGACCTCCGGGTGATGCCCGCCGCCGTGAACAGGCACGCCCTCAAGACCGCCAGGCCCAGCGCCGGCGTGCACGTCCGGCCCAGCAGCAGCGACCCGGAGGCGGTGCAGATCCAGATCTTCGAGCCCCCGGGGATCGAGCTCACCCCCGAGCTCGAGAAGGAGATCGACAAGCACTTCTCGCGCCAGGAGTTCCGCCGGGCCTCGTTCGCCGACCTCGGAGAGCTGACGTACCCGTCGCGCGCGGCAGAGAGCTACGCGGCGGATCTCCTGCTGACGCTCGACGTCGAGAGGATCCGGAGTCGGCGGTTTCGCATCGCCGTCGACTACTGCCACTCGTCGGCGTCGCTGATCCTGCCGCTGATCCTGGGGGAGCTTGGCGTCGAGGCGATCTCGGTTCATGCCCACGTCGCCGGACGCGGAGCGATCGCCGCCGCGGTGGACGCCCGCGACGATTCCCTCCAGCAGGCGAAGCGGCTGGTCGCGGCTCTCGGAGCCGACCTCGGCGTCGCCATGGACCAGGCGGCCGAGCGGCTGTACCTGGTCGACGAGCAGGCCAACGAGGTCCCGGTCGAGCAGGCCCTGCTCCTGTTCGTGTCGCTGCTCGGGAGCGACGGCGCCCGGGGCTCGGTCGCCCTCCCCGTGACCACGACCAACCTGGCCGAGCAACTCCTGGACGGTACGGGCCTCACCGTGCGGCGGACGCAGGCGTCCCTGGCCGCGCTCACGCGCGCCTCGACCGTGGAAGGGACGGTGTTAGCCGGCGCCGCCACGGGAGGCTTCGTGTTCCCGGGTTTCCTGCCCGCCTACGACGCGGTCGCAAGCCTCGCGAACCTGCTCGAGCTGCTCGCTCCCGTCGCCCGGCCCCTGTCCGAGCTGGTCGCCGGGCTGCCTCGCCCAACGGTCATCCACCGTGAGCTGCGCTGCCCGTGGGCGCTCAAGGGCACCGTGATGCGCGTGCTGACCGAGCGCCTGAAGGATCGCCGGACGGATCTTCTCGACGGCATCAAGGTCTTCGACGAGCGCGGCTGGGCGCAGGTGATCCCCGACGCGAGCGAGCCGATCGTGCACCTCTACGCCGAGGGCGATACGGAGGTGGAAGCCGAGCGTCTCGGCGCCGAGCTTCGCGGCATGGTAGAGGAGGTTCTCGCGGGGGAGGAGCACCCGGCCGCTCGAGCAGAACCCTCAAGTCGAGGTTGAAGGGCAGGCGGCGTTCTGCTTCACTGTGGGGAGACGACCCCGTCGCCGACCAGACAGGAGCCTCGAGTGGAAGCCCTCCCCGACCTCGCCACGCTGTCCGATGCCGAGCTCAAGGAGCTGATCCGCAGGCTGCTCGCGGAGGAGCAGGAGGTGTCCTATCGCCGGCGCCTGCTCCACGGCAAGATCGACATCCTGCGCGCGGAGCTCGTGCAGCGGCTCCAGAAGACCGTGGCGGGCGGCCAGAGCCCGCTCACCGACGCAGATCTCGGCAGGCTCACAGAGATCCTCTCCGTCAAGGCAGCTCCCCGGATCTCCGAGGAGGAGCTCGAGACGCTCGGCAAGGACTAGGGTGCACGTCCACTGCCCCGAGTGCGGGTTCCAGAACCTGGAGTCCGCGAGGTACTGCGAGAAATGCGGCGCGCTGCTGATCGCAGACGACGGCGGCGAGACGACGATGTCGTTCTCGCCCGGGGAGACGGTCGAGGACGTCTCCGCGGCGCTGCCGGACCTGGGGCCCGCGAACGTCGGCGTGGTCGTTCGGCTCGGTGGCGGCAGAGCGGGGGAGACGTACGCGCTCGAGGGGGAGCGCCTGACGATCGGGCGCCACCCGGACTGCGACATCTTCCTCGACGACGTCACCGTCTCCCGGCGCCACGCGCGTCTCGTGCGTCGTGACAGCGGCTACGCGATCGAGGACGAGGGTAGCCTCAACGGCACGTTCGTGAACCGACGGCGCGTCGATTCGCAGCTCCTCGAGGATGGCGACGAGGTGCAGATCGGCAAGTACAAGCTGACGTTCCTGACCCGCTAGGCGATGGCGAGCGCTTCCGTCACCAAGGAGGAGCGGCCGCTGACGATCGGCGCAGTCTGCCGCCGGCTCAGCGAGGAGTTCCCGGAGATCTCGATCTCGAAGATCCGCTACCTGGAGGATCAGGGGCTGCTCACGCCGCGACGGACGCGGGGTGGCTACCGACTCTTCGCGGAGGCCGACGTCGAGCAGCTCCGTGCGATCCTCCGCATGCAGCGAGACGAGTTCCTGCCCTTGCGGGTGATCCGCGACGAGCTGACGGCGCCGGGACGCGGCAAGCGCGCGCGCAAGAAGGGGATCCCGCGCACGGGGATCCGCTCCCGGCTCGAGGTGCCCCTGGTCGGGCTCGAAGAGCTGTGCGAACGTGCGGGCGTTGAGCCAGGCTTCGTCGACGAGCTCGAGGCGTTCGACCTGATCGAGCCCGAGCGACACGTGAGCGGCGGCCGGCTCTACCCGGAGACCGACGCGGACATCGCGGCGGCATGCGCGCGGCTCGCCCGGTACGGGATCGCTCCACGGAACCTGCAGAAGCTGCGTCGGGGCGCCGACAACGCCGTCGCCGACCTCACGAACGTCGTCGCTCCGGCGCTTCGCTCCCGCAACCCGGAGCGCCGCCAGGCCGGTCTCGACGATCTGGAGACGCTCGCGGGTCTTTCGCTCGAGCTGTCCCAGCTCCTGTTCTGGCGCGCGGTTCGCTCCCTGGCGCGCCCGTGACGGTCGATCTCAGAGAGCGAATCCGGGAGATCCCGGACTTCCCGCGGCCCGGGATCGTGTTCAAGGACGTGATGCCGCTCCTCGCCGACCCTGAGGCGCTCCACGAGGCCGTGGAGCGGCTCGCCCAGTTCGCCGAGCCGCGCCGACCCGATGTCGTGCTCGGCGCGGAAGCGCGCGGCTTCATCCTCGGCGGGGCGCTCGCCTACCGGTTGGGCATCGGCTTCGTCGCGGCCCGCAAGCCCGGGAAGCTGCCGTGGAGCACGGTCTCGGCGGGGTACGCGCTCGAGTACGGCGCCGACACGCTCGAGTTGCACGACGACGCGATCTCGCCCGGGACGCGCGTCCTCGTCCACGATGACCTGCTTGCCACGGGAGGCACCGCGAAGGCGAAGGTCGACCTTGCCGAGCGCCTGGGCGGTGTCGTCGTCGGCGTCGCCTTCCTCGTCGAGCTGGCGTTCCTCGAGGGCCGCTCGAAACTCGCCGGGTACGACGTCTTCTCCGCCGTCACGTACGACTGACGCCGCCACGGCCGCTCGTCGGCCGGAGCCGCTGAGCCTCCCGTCACTCGCGCCAGGGATCGTGCCCGCTGCCCGGTCTCGTCGATGATTGCGGAGATGCGGCGATGAACGACGCGCTGAGACCCCCCGTGATGCGCGGGTGCGGCAGCGGGCTGCTGCTCGACCACTGCGCGCGGATCGACCTGCTCTTCACTCGCGACGGCGGCGGGGCGGTGGCGCGTCTCGAGACGGCGGTCGGCCCCGATCTCGCGAGGATCCTGCTGCGCGCTCTGACCGGAGACCACGGCCTCCGGCAGCACCAGCGTGACGGCCGCTGAGCTACCGTCGAGCCCGACGGGCGGGCGCGTCGGCGCCGAAGAGCATGTTCGCGAAGTAGATCACGAAGCCGCAGGCGATCGCGACGATCAGGGAGGTCGCCAGCGAGATCGCGATCGAGAGCATCCCGATGAAGACGAAGCCGCCCAGGGCGACCGCCCAGAGGAACGACACGAGCCCGGCACCGAGAGCGGGAAGACGGGGGGGATGAGGCATGGCGCGGAGCTTAGCGCACCCGCCGAGAGCTGTCCCGGTGAACCGTTCGGGTCCACAAGTTCGCCGAGCCGGGTGCGCTTTCGTCTACCTCACCGGCCAGAATTCCGCTGCCGCGTACTGCTGCCCGGTGAAGCTTCGACCTACTCGCGCCCCGTGCTCGGCGCAGTCCGTACGCTAGGGGATCAACGAACGCGATGCAAGCCAGCGCGCACGCGAAATCCCGCAAATTGCGACCAAAAAGTTACTCACATCTATTTCCACATCACAGCCTTAGTTCTGTGGAAATGTGGGGAGGAATGCGCGACTACCGGGGCGCGAGCGCGCCGGCTGTATACACGCTGTTGGGGTTCCAGAGCAGGTAACCCGCGGTGCGTGCCCTGCGAGCCGCATCCACCTGGAGCGCCACCTGCTCGAGCGTGTAGCCGTAGAAATCCTGGAGCCACGGAACGATCCTCGTCGTCGTGCCGTCCAACTCGCGCTTGAAGTCGAGGAGGGAGTAGCTGACGGTGACGCCCGGCTGGCTCGAGGGGTCGGCGAGGTTGTACTCGCCCGAGCCGTAGTGGGAGGGATAGACCATCGGGTAAATCGTATCGAGGTGTTTCGCGAGCGCGCGCGGTCGCTGACCGATGCCGAGGTCACGCGTCGCGGCGAGGCCGAACACGGCCGCAGAGACGCGCACGCCGAGCGGCTCGAGACGCTCCCGGGCGTACTCGGCGAAGCTCGCGATCACCCGCCACTTGGGCTCGTTCGTCCGCACCGGATAGACGATGTCGGCGAGATCGCCGTCGCTCGGGAAGCGCATGTAGTCGAACATGATCTCGTCGAAGCCAGCGCGTGCCGCAGCGACGGCGATATCGACGTTGTACTCCCAGACGCGCTCGTCGTAGGGGTTCGCCCAGCCGAGCCCCTGGCTGTTCCAGATCCCGCCGTCGCGGCTCTGAATCGCGAGCTCCGGGCTCCCGGCTGCGAGCCGCGGGTCCTCGAACACGACGATGCGACCGATCAGGTAGAGGCCGGCGCCGTGCACCTGGCGGGCGACCGCGCTGCCGTTGTAGTAGCCCTGGACCGCGCCGACCTTGCGGGCAAGCGGCACGTTCGGGGAGCTGAGGCCGATCTCGCCGTTCTCGTCCTTGACATCGAGCTGGATCGCGGTCATGCCCTCGTCTGCCAGCGCGAGGTACTCATCCAGCTTGCCGTCGATCGTCATGAGCGGCATCGTCACGTGGACGCCGCGGATCTCGGCGGGCAGCCGGCTGGGCTCGGATGCGGACATGGCCGTCTCCGCCGTGGCGGAGGAGCTCGTCGCCGCCGGCTGCGGCGGGGTCTCGTCGTCACCCGAGATGAGCCGGGCATTCAGGACGAGGGCGACGGTGCCGCCGAGCACGAGGACGACCACGGCGAGGCGCCGTAGCCCTCTGCGGCGCCTCGCGCGGCGACGCCGGTCGCGGAAGCGCTCACCCGGATCGATCCGACCGGGATAGACAGGCGGATCGTCAGACACGAACTACGCACGGTACGCGCTCGGCGTCCGTTTGGCAAGAGGTTGTGGACAAGATCAGCCTGTGGAGAACAGCCCCGGGACGTGATGCGATCCGGGGGGCAGAGGCCGAGCGGGTCCGCATGCGGCCCAGCTTGACATAACGCGGGTTATCGTGCGTGGGAGTCGAGGGAGAGCCGGGCATGGGCAGGGGCCCCAGCCTACGCGATCCGCCGGGTCGGTGGCGGCTCGATCGCGGGGTGTTCAAGCGCGGTGGCCCCTGCTAAGGTGAGTGGCGGTCGAGTCCGGGGCCCGCGGCGCACATCGCGCCGCCCCGGTGGCTTGCGCGCTGCCATGTCGATGTGAGAGAAAGAGAACCCATGGCCGAAGAGACAACGATCCAGTTCCCGCAGACCGAGGAGCTTCACCTGCTGCTCGAGGCCGCGGAGGCGACCGGCGTGGTCGATCGGACCGAGCTCCTGGAGGCGCTCGAGCACGTCGAGTTCGACGTGCAGGACATCGAGGCGCTGCTGCGGGAGCTCGAGGATCGAGGCATCGAGGTCGTCGACCGGCGCGAGACCGCCGAGCCGGTGGAGGCGACGACGCCCTCGAAGGCGCAGGACTCGTTCGAGGCCGGCGTGGAGACGACGACGGACGCACTCCAGCTGTTTCTGCGGGAGATCGGCCGTCATCCTCTCCTCACCGCCGCGGACGAGGTCGACCTGGCCAAGCGGATCGAGCGCGGCGACCTCGCGGCCAAGCAGCGGATGATCGAGTCGAATCTCCGTCTGGTCGTCTCGATCGCGAAGAACTACCGCAATCAGGGCCTGCCGTTCCTCGACCTGATCCAGGAGGGCATGTTCGGCCTGATCAGGGCGGTCGAGAAGTTCGAATGGCAGCGCGGCCTGAAGTTCTCGACGTACGCGACCTGGTGGATCCGCCAGGCCGTCCAGCGAGCCGTCGCCGACAAGGCGCGGACGATCCGCATGCCCGTCCACGTCGTCGAGCGGATGCAGAAGATGCACCAGGCCGAGCGGCGTCTCTGGATGCAGCTCGCCCGCGAGCCGACGCTCGCGGAGATCGCCGAGGAGGCCGGCTTGCCGCTCCAGCAGGCAATCGAGGTGAGGGCGGCTGCGCGAACGTCGACGAGCCTCGATCAACCGATCGGTGAGGACGAGGACGCCGTCTTCGGTGACCTCGTGCCCGGCAACGGGCCCCTGCCCGAGGAGGAGGCGGAGCGTCGGTTGCGCAACGAGGCGCTCGAGCGGGCCCTGGAGGCGCTGCCCGCACGAGACCGCCGCGTGCTCGAGTTCCGCTACGGCCTACGCGGCTACGAGCCTCACACGCTCGAGCAGATCGGCAAGCGGCTCGGCATGACCCGCGAGCGTGTGAGGCAGATCGAGGTGGAGTCGCTGAACAGGCTCGCGTCGCTGCGCGAGATCGACGGCGTCGCGACGGCCTGACCGGGCCGGCGGCCGATCTCACTCCGCTCTCAGGTACAGCTTCAACCCGGGCGCTTCATGCTGGAGCTCGCGAAACGCGCTCGCCTCGAGCTGGCGCACGCGCTCGCGCGTGACCCCCAGGACCCTGCCGACCTCCTCGAGCGAGCGGGGCTTGTCCCCCGCGAGCCCGTATCGGAGCTCGACGACCTGGCGCATGCGGTCGCTGAGCGTGCCGAGCGCCTCCTTGACCTCCTCCTCGCGCAGATGCTCGGCGGTGACGGCCTCGGGCAGCGGAGCGTTGCGATCCTCGATCAGGTCGGCGTACATCGAGTCGCCGTCACCGACCGGGGTCTCGAGGCTGACGGGCTGCTCGATCAGCTCGAGCAGTTGCGTCACGCGCTCCGGCTCGAGGCCGGCCCGCGCCGCGATCTCCTCGGGCGTCGGATCGCGCACGAGCGTCTGGGCGAGCACGCGGCGCGCCTTCTGCGCCCTGCGCATCTGGTCGACGACATGGATCGGAAGGCGGATCGTCCGACCCTGATCGGCGATCGCGCGGGCGACCGCCTGGCGGATCCACCAGGTCGCGTACGTGGAGACCTTGAAGCCCCGACGGTAGTCGAACTTCTCGACCGCGCGGATCAGCCCGAGGTTTCCCTCCTGGATCAGGTCGAGCAGGGGCACGCCCGAGTTCATGTAGGGGCGCGCGATCGACATCACGAGGCGCAGGTTCGACTCGATCAGGCGGCGCTTCGCGTCCTCGTCGCCCTCGTCCTTGCGGCGCGCGAGCTCCCGCTCCTCGGCCGCTGTCAGGAGCGGACCGTCTCCGATCTGGCGCACGTACAGCTTGAGCGGATCCTGCGTTTCGCCGGCCCCGGCGGGCTCGGCGGTCGCGCTCTCGTCGTCGTCGTCGCTCGCGACCTCTGCCCCGCCGGCGACGAGCGCAAGGCGCGGCTCCGGCTCGTCCGCACCGGCGTCGCTCGGGTCGAGAAGCGGGCGATGTGCCACGGTTGCATCATCGGCAGGCCGGGGATGGTGCTTGAGAGGCGCTCAGGGGCCGCTGACGGCCCCGTCGTCCTCGACGCGGGCGCCGAGCGCGACCAGGCGCTCGCGGATCAGGTACTGGAGCGCAGACCAGGAGCCGCGCCCGCCGTTCAGGGCGCGGTACACCTGCCACTCGGTCAGGAGCGAGGGGTCGTCCGCACGCGCCCGGGCCCAGTCGCCGAAGCGCGGCAGCCGTCCCAGCGCGAGAGCGATTCGGGTGCCCTGCTCGACAGCGCGCTCCAGCCGCTCCTCCCCGACGGGAACGTCGAAACCAGCCTCTCTGAGCGCAGCCGTGAGCGAGCCGAACGTGTGCCAGTACAACGACTTCGACGGCATCCCGCCGCGTCGCGCCTCGAGATCGCGGGATGTCGGGGTACGCCCGAGCTCATCGCCCAGCTCGCGCAGGAGGCGCAGCAGGTCGTCTCGGGTGGTGAACCGCCGCGGGACGAGGCCTGCCTCGCGCTTGGCGGCGTTCCAGCTTCCGAACCGGTCCACGACCGTCTGGGAGTGAATCGCGCTGGCGGGATCGGCGTCGAACTCCCGCATCGTGGGGGAACGCCCGAGCCTCCGGGCGCACGCCTGGAGCTCGGCCAGGATCTGGCGGTCGGTGTAGCGCCGGCGCAGGCCCGCCCGGAATGCGGCGAGCGCTTCCTCGTCGATCCGTGCGAGCGCCTGGGGCTGCTTGCGTTTCATCCCTGCTACCAACAAGGATAGATCATCCTGTCTTTACTGCAAGTAGCCGAGGGCATCCAGCAGGGCGCCGGTCTCCTCCTCCACGTCCGCGAGCTGAGCCGCCGAGAGCTCGCTGCGATACCGGCCGATCGACGTGTCGCGTACGGCCCGGAGCGCCCGGTCGAGCGGATCGACCGGCGCGTCGAGAAACGCGCCCACCTCCTGGGCGACGCCGCGGTGATCGGCGGCGAGACGCTCGTAGCGGATCTCGAGCGCGAGCTGGCCCATCGAGCGGGCCGCCTCGACGTAGCACCGCCACGCCCACGCCGCGCGACGCACCTCGCTCGCTCGCTCGAACTCGGCCCGACGCTCGGCCTCGACCCAGAAGCGCGCTGCGGCACCGTACGGGAGACCGGCGTCGTCCCTGCCGGTGCGGCTCGCGCTGAGCCAGCCGCGCTCGACGAGCGAGCAGACGACGTCGCGCCCGTCACGGACGATGTGCAGGAACCGCGCCTCGGGGAACGCGATCGCCGCGGCCGCGCCCACGAAGCCGACCTCCGGTGTCTGCTCGACCGCCCGCAGGCCTCCGGTGAGAGCCAGGCGCCGGGTACGCGCGAGCGAGCGCCGGATCGCCGGTGCCGCCACCGTCGGGGCGGCTCGGACAAGACCGGGAATCGCGGCCTTGAGCGTGGCCACCTCGCCGAGGTCCACGAAGCCCGGGCAGCCTCCGACCGCACCGGCGAGGAACGTGGTGCCGGAGCGGGGGCTCCCGACGACGAATACGACTCTCTCGTCGGGCGGCGCAAGCGCCCCGCGCAGCGAGGGCGCCCGGCCCCGCAGCGCGCGACGGACGGCACGCAGCTCGTTCGCCGCGGAGCGGAGCGGAGCGGGCACGCCGGTATCGTTCCATGCCGGTGCGCATCCGAGTCGCACATCTGTATCCGGAGACCCTGAACATCTACGCGGATCGCGGCAACATCGCCGTGCTGGAGCGCCGCGCGGCGTGGCGTGGGATCGGGTTCGACCACGTGCCCGTGGGCATCGGTGATGCGATCCCGCAGGACGCGAACCTCGTCTACGTCGGCGGTGGCCAGGACCGCGAGCAGGCGCTCGTGGCCGGGGATCTGGTCGGGAAGCGGGAGATGCTCGCCGACGCGGTGGCGGGTGGGGCCGCGCTGCTCGCCGTCTGCGGCGGCTACCAGCTGCTCGGGCGCTTCTACCGTGACCGCAACGGCTGCGAGCTGCCGGGAGTGGGTCTTCTCCCCCACTTCACCGTCGCGGGCGAGCGGCGCATGATCGGAGACATCCTGCTTCGTTGCGAGCTCGATCCGGGCGAGCAACGGACGCTCGCGGGGTTCGAGAACCACGCGGGCCGCACGTTTCTCGACGAGGGCGCAGAGCCGCTCGGGCAGGTGGTACACGGGTTCGGCAACAACGGCGAGGACGGCTTCGAGGGCTGCCGGATCGGACGCGCGATCGGCACCTACCTCCACGGCCCGCTACTGCCGCGCAATCCCTGGTTGGCCGACTGGCTCCTGCGCCAGGCACTCGCCCACGCGCTCGGGACTTCGCCCGTCCTCACCTCCCTGGACGACACGATCGAGGACACCGCCCATCGGGTCGCCGCCGGGCGCGCGCGGGCGCGCGGCGGGCGCGGGTAGGCCGTTCAGGGCGCCCACATGGCGCCGAGGTAGACGACCGGGTCACCAGGCTCCCAGCGGCGCAGGAAGCGCTGGATCGGCGGGTGGAGGGAGATCTCCCCCAGCTCGTGGCGATCGAACAGCCGGTGTCCTCGCACGGCCGCGTCGGTCGAGGTGACCGCCTCGAGCGAGCGCTCGCCGAGGTAACCCGCGAACACGATGTGGACGACGTGCTTGGGCCGCGATGGATGCGGGCTGATCGACTCGACGAGCGCGATCGGTCCCTCGAGCGGCAGGTCGTCCTCGATGCCGACCTCTTCCGTCAGCTCCCGCTGGAGAGCGCGCACGAGCGTCTCGCCGCCGTCGACCCCGCCGCCGGGCAAGAGCCAGTGGTCGCGACCGGCCTTCTCGTGGCGGCAGAGGAGGATCCGGTCGCCACGCCGCAGCAGCGCCGACACGCGGATGCGGGGCTCCATCACGTCTTCGACGAGCCGAAGCCCCGGGCTCCCCGAGGGCTTTCGGGGAGCTCGTCCACCTCGACGAGATCGAGCGCGGGCACGGGCAGCACGACTAGCTGCGCGATCCGCTCGCCGGGTTCCGCCACGAACGTCCGCTCCCGGTCGGTGTTGAGAAGGACGATCTTGACCTCGCCCCGATAGCCGGAATCGATCAGGCCCGGGGAGTTGACGATCGTGATGCCGTCGCGGGCAGCAAGCCCCGAGCGCGGCTGCACGAAGCCCGCGTGGCCCTCGGGTACGGCGACCGCGATCCCCGTGGGCACGAGCGCGCGCTCGCCGGGGCCGAGCTCGACCCGCTCGCAGGCGGCGAGATCGAGGCCGGCGTCGCCGGGATAGGCCCGGGCCGGCAGCCGTGCCTCCGGTCGGAGGCGAACGACGTGCAGGCGGGTCACCGGCTGAGCCGGGCGGGCGGAACCGCCGCCTCCGCCACGAGGTAGCGCGCGTACCGGGGCAAGTCCGGCCGGGGCAGGCGCGCAAGCACGAGCACGCCTTCCGGGGTGTCGTGGCGTTCCTCGATCGGGGCCCCGAGGCTGTAGAGCTCGGCGAGCCGGGCGCCGTCCGTGTGCGGGATCAGAAGCCGCACGAGCTCGAAACGCTCGGCGAAGCGCGTCGCGATTCGCTCGCGGAGGAGGTCGAGCCCCTCCCCGCTTCGCGCGGAGATCATGGCAGCGTCCGGGAAGCGGTTGCGCAGGCGCCGGCGCGCGAGCGGGTCGAGCAGGTCGACCTTGTTGAGGACGAGCTCCCGCGGCATGTCGGCGGCACCGATCTCCGCGAGCACGCTCTCGACCGCTGCGAGCTGCTCGACCAGGCGATGGTCGGACCCGGACGCGTCGGCGACGTGGACGACGAGGTCGGCCCCCAGCGTCTCCTCGAGCGTGGCCGCGAACCCCTGCACGAGCTGGTGGGGCAGGCGTCTGATGAAGCCGACCGTGTCGGTGACGAGGTAACGCCGGCCGTCGTGCTCGAACGCCCTGGTCGTCGGGTCGAGCGTCTCGAACAGGCGGTCGTCGACCGAGACGGACGCGTCCGTGAGCGCGTTCAGAAGCGTGGACTTGCCCGCGTTCGTGTAGCCGGCGAGCGCGACCAGGGGCGTGTCGGCCCGCTTGCGGGCGACGCGCTGGGTGTCACGCTGGCGCTCGAGCGCGCGTGACCGCTGGCGCAGGAGCGCGACGCGGCGCCGGGCGAGCCGCCGATCGGTCTCGAGCTGCGACTCGCCGGGGCCGCGCGTGCCGATGCCGCCGCCGAGACGCTCCAGATGCTTCCACATCCCGCGCATGCGCGGGAGGTTGTATTCGAGCTGTGCGAGCTCGACCTGGAGCTTGCCCTCGGCGGTGCGTGCATGCTGCGCGAAGATGTCGAGGATGAGCTGGGTGCGATCGACGATGCGGATCCCGAGAGCGTCCTCGAGGCGGCGCTGGAGGCTCGGGTCGACCTCGTCGTCGACGATCAGGGACTCGGCGCGGGTCTCGGGGATCAGTGCCTTCAGCTCCTCGAGCTTGCCCTTGCCGACGTACGTGCGCGGGTCGGGCCGCGGGCGGCGCTGCACGACCTCGCCGACGATCACCACCCCCGCTGTGCGCAGGAGCTCGCGGGCCTCGGCCAGCTCTTCTTCCTCGTCGGTCTCGGGCGCGATCACCGCGACGAGGAAGCCCCGCTCGGGCTCCGCGCCCGGGGCGGGGTCGGGCTGGTGCTGCGTCACACGTTGATTATGCCCGCTCCTTGGCCGGATCTCGCTCGCGAGTCGAGACTAGAGTTGACCGTGTGACCGACGTTGCCCTGGCACGGCGCCTGGCCGAGCGGACGCTCGCACTCGTCGACGTCCCCTCGGTCAGCCGCGACGAGGCGCTCCTGGCCGGTCTCGTGGCCTCCTTCGTCCCGCGCGGCGCCTTCGAGGAGCGCTTCGCTGACGGCGAGGGTTTCTTCTACGCGACTCCACGCCGGGCGGGAGCGCCGCTCGTCGTGCTCGCCGGCCACCTCGACACGGTACCCGCTCAGGGCAACCTCCCCGGCCGGATCGAGGCGGGCGAGGTCGTCGGACTCGGTGCAGCCGACATGAAGGGTGGCCTCGCCGTGATGCTCGAGCTAGCCGCGTGGATCGAGGCCGAGCGGCCCGAACTGGCGGTCGACGTGGGCCTGCTCTTCTTCACCCGCGAGGAGCTGGCCGCGAGCGAGAGCCCCCTCCCCCACGTCTTCGCCGCCTGCCCGGAGCTGCTCGAGGCCGGCCTTGCGATCGTGCTGGAGCCGACCGACAACACGATCCAGGCGGGCTGCCTCGGTAACCTCAACGCCACGCTCACGTTTAGCGGCGAGAGCGCGCACTCCGCGCGCCCGTGGACGGGCGTGAACGCGATCGCAGCGGCCGTCGAGGGTCTCTATCCGCTGACCCGGATCCCGCCGCGCCCCGTCGAGGTCGGCGGGCTGGTGTTCACCGAGGTGGTCAGCGTGACCCGGATCGAGGGCGGAGTCGCCGACAACGTCATTCCCGACCGCGTGACGTGCCGCCTCAACTACCGTTTCCCGCCGGATCGCACGGTCGCCGAGGCGGAGGTCAGTCTGGCCGAGCTCGTCGGCGACGCGGGCCAGCTCGAGATCACGAGCAGCTCTCCGCCCGGCCGGGTCGCGACCGGATCGCCGATGCTGGAGCGACTGCACGTGACGACCGGCTTCGCCGTCGAGCCCAAGCAGGCGTGGACGCCGGTAGCGCAGTTCAGCGAGGAGAGCGTCGACGCTGTCAATCTCGGCCCGGGCGCCCCGCGGTACGCGCACCGTCGCGACGAGCGCGTCGCGATCTCCGCGCTCGTGACGACGTTTGACGCGCTCCGGCGCTTCCTCGCCGTGGACGCCGCGTGACCGTGCCCCGCTCGCCGATCCTCGACGAGCTCGGTACCTATCCGTTCGCGCGCCTGGACGAGGCGAAGCGCCGCGTCGCCGAGCGCGGGGTGCGCGTGATCGACTTCGGCATGGGCGACCCGCGGGAGCCGACGGCGGCCTTCATCCGGGAGGCGCTCGTCGCGGGGGTCAGAGAGACGATGGGGTACCCGCGGGCGCAGGGCCTGCCCGAGCTGAGGGAGGCGATCGCGGCGTGGTGCGGACGGCGGTTCGGCGTCGTGCTGGATCCAGAGCGCGAGCTGATCCCCACGCTCGGCGCGAAGGAGGCGATCTTCGCCTTCGCCCAGGTCGTGCTCGACCCCTCCCGGGGCAAGGACCTCGTCCTCACCACCGAGCCGGGCTACCCCGTGGCCGCGCGGGGAGCGCGTTTTGCCGGGGCCGAGGTCGTGCAGCTGCCGCTGCTCGAGCGCAACGACTTCCTGCCCGATCTCGCCACGGTCGACGCCAACGTGTGGCGGCGGGCGGCCCTCGTCTGGGTCAACTACCCGAACAACCCGACGTGCGCGACCGCGCCGCTCGGCCTGTACGAGCGGCTCGCGGCGCTCGCGGCCGAGCACGACTTCCTCGTCGCCTCCGACGAGGCCTACAGCGAGCTCTGGTTCGACGAGCCACCCGTATCCGCATTGCAGGCGAGCAACCGGGAGCGGGTCGTGGTCTTCAACAGCCTCAGTAAGCGCTCGTCGATGACCGGCTACCGCTCGGGCTTCGTCGCCGCGAGCCCCGACGTGATCGCGGCGCTTCGGCTCTACCGGCCGACCGTGGGCACGGCGCCGCAGGAGTTCGTGCAGCGGGCTGCGATTTCCGCCTGGGGCGACGAGGAGCATGTGCGCGAGGCCCGGGAGCGCTACGGCCGCAAGCGCGCCGTGCTGCTCGGCGCGCTCGAGCGCAGGGGCCTTCGGGTCGCTGGCTCGCGGGCGACGATGTACCTGTGGGTCGAGGCGCCCGTCGGGGAGACGTCCAAGCAGCTCGCCACTCGCCTGCTCGAGCGCGGCGTGGTCGTTGCCCCGGGCGCGTACCTCGGCCCGTCCGGGGAGGGGTACGTACGCTTCGCGCTCGTCCCGACCGAGGAAGAATGCCGCCTCGCGGCCGAGATCCTGGAGGAGGCCCTGTGACCGACCTGGCTGCGCTCGAGCGAGAGATCGAGGAGCTCTGGGAGCTCCCCCCCGGGGAGGCCGCGCTGGGAGTGGCCGCGGTCGAAGAGACGATCCGACTGCTCGACCAGGGCGCGGTGCGCGTCGCCGAGCGCACGGAGGAGGGCTGGGCCGCTCGCGAGTGGGCGAAGAAGGCGATCCTGCTCTACTTCCGGCTGCGCCAGTCGGAGCCGATCGAAGTCGGGCCGTTCACCTACCACGACAAGGTGCCTTTGAAGGGCAACTTCGCCGAGCTCGGCGTCCGGGTCGTCCCGCCGGCCGTCGCGCGCTACGGGTCGTTTCTCTCAGAGGGCGTCGTCCTGATGCCGAGCTACGTGAACATCGGCGCCTGGGTCGGCGCGCGGACGATGGTCGACACCTGGGCGACGGTGGGCTCGTGCGCCCAGATCGGCGCCGACGTGCATCTCTCGGGTGGTGTCGGGATCGGAGGCGTGCTCGAGCCACTGCAGGCGACGCCCGTGATCGTCGAGGACGGCGCATTCGTCGGCTCTCGCTGCATCGTCGTCGAGGGTGTCGTCGTCGGTGCCGGAGCCGTCCTGGGCGCGAACGTCGTCCTGACGGCCTCGACACCGATCATCGATGTCACGGGCCCCGCGCCCGTCGAGCATCGCGGCTTCGTGCCGCCCCGCTCCGTCGTCGTGCCGGGCACACGCTCGAAGGACTTCCCCGCCGGCACCTACGGGCTGCCGGCGGCCCTGATCATCGGGCAGCGGAGCGCCGCGACCGACCTCAAGGTCAGCCTGAACGAGGCGTTGCGAAGCTACGGCGTCGCCGTGTAGAGCGCGGCGGCGAGCTCCCCCCGGCAGATCTCCTCGGCGGGGCCGACGAGCGTCGCGCTACCATCCGCGCCGATCGAGACCTCGAGCTCACCGCCCGGGAGGTGAACCGTGACGGGGCTCTCGCACAGGCCCCACGCGATCGCGGCCGCTGCCACGGCGCAGGCGCTCGTCCCCGAGGCCGGGGTCTCCCCCGCCCCCCGCTCCCAGACGGCCGCGGTCACGTCGTGCGACCCGTCCACGCGCGCGACCTGGACGTTCGTGCGCTGCGGAAAGCGAGGGTGACGCTCGAGCAGCGGACCGAGGCGGCGCAGCTCGCCCGCGTCGGGCTCGCGACGGACGACCACGTGCGGATTGCCGACCGACACGGGAGTCACCTCGATCGGCTCACCCGCCACGTCGAGCGTCTCCGGCGGGCCGACTTCGACCCGCCCGAGCCCGGTCTCGACGAGCGCGCCGTCGCGCATGCGGGCGGTCACGACGCGCGGACCCACGGTCACCTCGACCCGCCCGGTCCCGCTGCGCTCCGCGAGCCAGCGGGCCGCGATCCGGGTGCCGTTCCCGGACAGCTCCGCCGTCGAGCCGTCCGGATTCCAGATCACGATCTCGGCGCGCGGGCCATCGACGACCACGACCTCGAGGACACCGTCGGAGCCGATCCCGGTGGCGGGGTCGCAGAGCCGACGCACCGTGGCGGGGTCGAGCGCGCGGCCTGCGTCAGCCCGCTCGACCAGCAGGTACGCGTTGCCGAGCGCGTGCCACTTCGAGAATCTCATCGGCGATCTCGCCCGCCGGGCGATCGCCGGCAAGGCTAACAGCGCCGGGGATGCGCCGGAGCCACTTGCGCTGGTAGGCGGCGTAGCGGCGCGTCCGGGCGACGATCGCCGCGATCGCGTGCTCGCGCGGCAGCCGGGCGACCTCGTCGAGCCCGATCACTTGGCGGGCCGTGCGCGAGAGCGGCGCCGCGAGCGCGCAGCGAACCTCCTCCTCCACCCCGACCTCGAACATCCGCCGCGTGCGCTGCTCGATGCGGTCGTCGAGCACGGCGGGAGGCACCTCGAGGGCGATGACCAGCGTCGGATGGCGCGTCTCCCTGGCCCAGAGGCGGTCGGTGCCCGGGCGGAGCGAGCTGCCTACCTCCGCGAGCTCGAGCGCGCGCACGACCCGCCGGCGGTCATTCGCGTGCACCGCGCGGGCGGCCGCCGGATCGAGCGAGGCCAGCCTGCGGTGGGTCTCCTCCCCGCCGAGCTGGTCGTAGAGCGCCTCCCATCGCTCCCGGGCACCCGGGAGCGGTGCGGGCGGGACGTCGAGCTCGGCGAGCGCCGCCCGCAGGTAGAGACCCGTGCCGCCGGTGACGATCGGCGTCCGCCCGACGGCGAGCAGCCGGTCGATCTCCGCATGCGCGAGCCGCGCGTACTCCGCCACCGACGCCTCGTGACCGAGCTCCCAGATCGCGACCAGCCGGGTTGGGCGGGTCCGCTGGTTCGTCAGGACCGGAAGCCCCCGGTAGACCTGCATCGAGTCGGCCGACACGACCTCGCCGGCGATACGGTCGGCGAGCTCCTCGGCGACCGCGCTCTTGCCCGACGCGGTCGGGCCGAAGATCCCGATCACGAGCGTCGGCGCCGTCACGGCACCGACTGCCATTCGGCGGCCCCGGGAAGGGGTGCGCCCACCCACCTCCCTGCCGCCAGCCTAGTGGCGCAAAGCGCACCCATGTCAGGACGATCGTGTCGAGTCCGCGCCGGAGCCGTCACGAGGAAGACACGCCCGCTCAGGCTGGGACGAGCGCGTCCCGGGTGCCCCGCAGCGTCGTCGACGTGGCCGCTTCGATCCTGACGTGCACGAGCTCTCCAGGGGCCGCGGCCCCCGTGAAGTTGACGGTCTGGTTGCGGCGGGTGCGACCGCGCGAGAGCGCCGGATCGTTGCGGCTCGGGCCCTCCACCAGAACCTCCTCGGCGAGGCCGACCCGCCGCGCGTTGCGTTCCGCCGCGACCCGCTGGACAGCGTCGATCAGCCGCTCGACCCGCGCGGTCTTGACTCCCGCGGGCACCTGAAGGGGAAGTGTCGCTGCCTCCGTGCCCGACCGTGGGCTGAACACGAACGTGAAGGCGCCATCGAACCCGACCTCCTCGACGAGCGTGATCGTCTCCTCGAAGTCCTCGTCCGTCTCGCCGGGAAAACCTACGATCAGGTCGGTGGTCAGCGCGAGATCGGGGACGGCCGCACGGAGGCGCTGGGCCAGGGAGAGATACCGCTCGCGACCGTAGGTTCGCCGCATCGCCTTGAGGATCCGGGTGGAGCCGGACTGGGCGGGCAGGTGCGCGTGCTCGCAGACCGCTTCGCATTCGGCCATCGCGCGGATCACCGGATCGCGGAAGTCCTTCGGGTGCGGGCTCGTGAAGCGCACCCGCTCGATGCCCGGGATCGCCGAGACAGCGCGCAGGAGGCCGCCGAACTCGAGCCCGGCATCCCCGTCGAGATCGCGGCCGTAGGAGTTCACGTTCTGGCCCAGCAACGTCACCTCGCGGACGCCGTCGCGGGCGAGCCGCTCCACTTCCGCGAGCACGTCCCCGGGGCGCCGGCTTCGCTCGCGACCGCGGACCGCGGGAACGATGCAGTACGAGCACACCGAGTTGCAGCCGGTCGAGATCTGCACCCACGCCTGGAACGCCCGCTCGCGGCGGGCCGGGAGATCGCCCGCGAACGCGCCCGACTCCGCGAACCTGCCCCGTGGGACGAGCCCGCCTGCCCCGAGCCACTCGGCGAGGTGTGGGATCGAGCCGGGCCCGAACGCAACGTCGACGAACGGGTAGAGCTCGAACAGGCGTTCCCGCTGGGCCTCCGCGAAGCAGCCCCCGACGGCGATCACACGCTCGGGATCGCCCCGCTTGAGCGCGCGCGCCTGCGCGAGATGCGCGGCGAACCTCTGATCCGGCTTCTCCCTGACCGTGCACGTGTTGAAGACGATCACGTCCGCCTCCGCCTGCGAGGGGGCCTCCCCCAGGCCGAGCTCCTCGAGCATGCCCTTGATTCGCTCCGAGTCGTGGGCGTTCATCTGGCAGCCGAACGTCGTGACGTGGTAGCGCCTCATGCACCCCTACCGGGCGACCTCGACGGCCCGGCTTTCCCGGATCACCGTCACCTTGATCTGACCCGGGTACTCGAGCTGGCTCTCGATCTCGCGGGCGATCTCGTGGGAGAGGAGCACGGCCGTGTCGTCGTCGACCTCGGAGGGCTTGACCATCACGCGGATCTCGCGGCCAGCCTGGAGCGCGAACACGCGCTCGACGCCCTTCTTCTGCGCTGCGATCTTCTCGAGGCTCTCGAGGCGCTTGATGTAGTGCTCGAGGCTCTCGCCGCGCGCGCCCGGGCGCGAGGCCGAGATCGCGTCGGCGGCGATCACGAGCACGGCCTCGACGGTGTCCGGCTGCACCTCGTAGTGGTGCGCCTCGATCGCGTGGCAGACCTGTGGCGACTCCCCGTACTTCCGCGCGAGCTGCGCGGAGATCACCGCGTGCGGCCCCTCCACCTCGTGCGTCATCGCCTTGCCGAGATCGTGGAGCAGCGCTGCCCGCTTCGCGGTCTTGACGCTGACGCCGAGCTCGGCCGCCATCACCCCGGCCAGGTGGGCAACCTCGAGGGAGTGCTTCAGCACGTTCTGCCCGTAACTCGTCCGGTAGCGCAGCCGGCCGAGCACCTTGACGATCTCGTCGTGCATCTTCCCGCAGTTCGCCTCGAAGACCGCCTGCTCGCCGGCCTGGCGCACGTGCTCCTCGACCTCCGACTTCGACTGGTAGTACATCTCCTCGATCCGGGACGGGTGAATCCGCCCGTCCTCGACGAGCTTCCCGAGCGTCAACCTCGCGATCTCCCGGCGCATGCCGTCGAAGGACGAGAGCACGACGGCCTGCGGCGTGTCGTCGATGATGAACTCGACCCCGGTCAGGTTCTCGAGAGCCCGGATGTTCCTCCCCTCGCGGCCGATGATCCGACCCTTCATGTCGTCGGACGGAAGCTGCACCAGCGAGACCGTCGTCTCGGCGGCGTGGCTCGCGGCGACGCGCTGGAGCGCGTCGGAGACGAGGTTACGGGCCCGCTGCTTCGCCTCGCTCTGGGCTTCCTCCTCGATCTGGCGCACCATCCGTGCCATCTCGTGACGGACGAGCTCCTCCGAGCGCGTCAGGAGCTCCTGCCGGGCCTCGTTCACGGTCATGCGCGAGAGCCGCTCGAGCTCCCGTAGCTGCCCGTCCCGAGCCTGCTCGGCCAGCTCCTCTGCGCGAGCGACGCTCGCCTCCCGGTCCGCGAGCGACTCCTCCCGCCGGACGAGCTCGCGGAGCTTCTCGTCGGTCGCCTCCTCCTTCTCCAGGACGCGTTCCTCGATCTTGATCATCTCGCTGCGCCGGTCGCGCAACTCCTCGTCGATCTCGGCGCGGAGCCGGACGGCCTGCTCGCGCGCCTCGACCTGGGCCTCGCGGCGGATCGCCTCGGCATCTCGCCGGGCATCGGCGAGGACAGCCTCGCTCTCGCTGCGGGCGGAGGCGATTCGCGCCGCGAACACGACCCGCGCGATCACGTACGCGCCGAGCGTCCCGACGGCCAGACCGACCAGGATCCCTACGGCTAATAGCATTGCGTGCTCCTACGTCCATGCTCCGTAGGAACGGCAGTTCGGCCGATCGGCACCCGGGCGACACGTACCCGGGCAGCGCGTAAGCGATTTACCGAGAGATCGGGCGGAAGCTCGTACTCCGCGGGTGGACTCTCAGTGCTTGCAGGTTGCTCGTGTCCTGGTGATGTGTGAACGCCGATCCGGCGATTGCCGTGCCCTCTGGAGGCGAGAAGTTGCGGATTTGCGCTCTCATCCTAGCTCCGCTTCGTCGGCCGCGTCCAGCGAGCCAAGCGCGGCCTCGAGCGAGTCCGGCGCGAAGCCGCGGCGTGCGAGCGTCGCGGCGAGCGCGCGTCGCGACCGACCCGGCGCTGTCGCGGCGATTCCGCGAGCGCGTGCTGCCTCGGGCTCGAGTCCGAGAACCGCAGCCTCGATCTCGGTGCGGCCGAGACCCTCGGACTCGAGCCTCGCCTCGATAGCGGCGTTCCCGTAGCCGCGTTCCGCGAGCCGGGACGCGCGCGCCACGGCAAGACGGGCGTCGTCGAGCGCGCCGAGCGAGGCGAGTCGCGCGACGGCCGCGCCGGCAGCGGTCTCGCCGGCACCGGCCCGGCGAAGCCGTTCAGTGAGCGCCGCGGCGGAGAGATCTCGTCTCGCGAGGGCGCTTGCGGCCAGGTCGAGCGGGTCGGAGCCCCCCCCTGTCACGGCCTACGCGACCTCGGCCACCTCTTCGACGGCCGTCTGCGCGGCGGGCGCGGCCCCGGCGGCAGCGAGCCGGGTCGAGACGACCCTGCCGGCCGCCTCCTCCTGGATCCTGCGCACGATGGCGTCGGAGACGTCGGGGTGCTCGCGGAGGAACGCGATCGAGTTCTGGCGCCCCTGGCCGAGCCTCTCCTCCCCGAAGCTGAAGTAGGAGCCCGACTTCTGCACGAGCTTCTGGTCGAGGCCGACATCGAGGATCGAACCCTCCCAGGAGATGCCCTCGCCATAGATGATGTCGAACTCCGCCTGCTTGAACGGCGGCGCCACCTTGTTCTTCACGACCTTGACGCGGGTGCGGTTGCCGATCGCCTCGACACCCTCCTTGAGCGTCTCGATCCGGCGCACGTCGAGTCGGATCGAGGCGTAGAACTTCAGCGCCCGCCCGCCGGTGGTCGTCTCGGGGCTCCCGAACATGACGCCGATCTTCTCCCGCAGCTGGTTCGTGAAGATACACACGGTGCCCGTGCGGTTGAGCGTGCCGGCGAGCTTGCGCAGCGCCTGGCTCATCAGCCGGGCCTGGAGCCCGACGAAGCTATCCCCCATCTCGCCCTCGATCTCCGCCTTGGGAGTGAGGGCCGCGACCGAGTCGATGGCGACGATGTCCACGGCACCGCTGCGTACGAGCAGCTCCGCGATCTCGAGCGCCTGCTCGCCGTTGTCGGGCTGGGAGACCAGCAGGTCGTCGATGTTGACGCCGATGCGCCGGGCGTACGCGGGATCCATCGCATGCTCGGCGTCGATGAACGCGCAGATGCCGCCGAGCCGCTGGGCCTCGGCGATCACGTGGTAGACGAGCGTCGTCTTGCCGGACGCTTCCGGGCCGAAGATCTCGACGATCCGGCCTCGTGGCAGGCCTCCGATCCCGAGGGCGAGATCGAGAGACAGGCACCCGGTCGAGACAGCCGGGATGGCCTCGTTCGCCTGATCGGACATCCGCATGACCGATCCCTTGCCGTACTGCCGCTCGATCTGGCCGAGAGCGGCGGTGAGAGCTTGCTGGCGGTCCAACATCAACCTCCTAGGGCAGCCGCTTCAACGATCTGGTACTGCGCCCCGCCAGGCCGCAGCACCGAATGATAGAGGGCCGCTTCGGACGGACTGACAGCCCCGAGCGCGGGCGGATTGGCACGCAGGCCCGGGCGGAGCCGGAAACGGGCCACGGTCACGTGTGGGAGCCACGACCGCCGCTCGGGCCGGTAGCTGCCGATCGCCACGAGCTCGCGCGAGAGGCGCTCCTGGAGGGCGCCCGCGCGGCCACCGTCGTCATCGAAGGCGACCATGCCGACGCGCTGGGTCTCCCGGTAGCGGCACGGGGTCAGCACCGGTCGCCTCGCCCCCTCCGCGACGATGCGAAGCGCGTCGCGAAGCGCGGGGAGCTCCGTGGCCGCCCGGCTCCCCAGGAACGCGAGCGTGATGTGGAGCTGCTCCGCCGGGAGCACGCGAACGTGGTGAGCACCGCGGAGCGCACCGAAAGCCCACGCCGCCAGTGCCTCCGCCTCGCGCGCGGGCAGCGGAAAGGCGAAGAACAGGCGCAGACGATCATCGTCGTCGACGCTAGCAGCCACGCTCACGCGGCTTCGGCACCGGACCGTGACAGAACACGCCGCAGGAGGTGAAGAGTCAGCGCAGACGCCCGGGCGCGCACCGCCTCGCGGTCGCCAGGCAGATCGAGCCGGCGAGCCTCGCCGCCGCCGGGCGCGGCAACGTGGACGTGGACGAGCCCGACGGGCTTTCCCGGGCTTGCCCCTCCGGGCCCGGCGATTCCGGTCACCGCGGCCGCCACGTCGGCCCGGAACACCCTGCGTGCGCCCTCGGCCATCGCCGCCGCGACCTCGCCCGATACCGCCCCGTGGCGCCGGATCACGTCCTCCGGGACGCCCAGTTGCCCGGTCTTGACCTCGTTCGCGTACGCGACGACACCGCCAAGGTAGGCGTCGCTCGCCCCGGCCACCTCGGTCAGCGCCGCGCCGAGCAAACCACCCGTGCACGACTCGGCCGTTGCGAGCGTGACCCCGGCCGACCGGGCCAGGTCGATGACGATCGCGGCGAGCGGGCGCTCGTCCTCGGAGAACAGCCGGGCCGCGAACTCCTCGAGCAGCGCCGCCTCGATCCCGGCGGCGCGGGCCCGGGCTCCTTCTTCGAAGAAGAGGTCGACGTGGATCTCGAGCTCGCGCGCGCAGACCGTGACCTCGAGACCGTTGCCCTCGCTCCCCGCCTCATCGAGAGCCCGCGCGACCGCCGACTCGCTCGGCCCGAAGAACCGCAGGACGCGATGGTGCCGGGGTCGCGCCCGACCGACAACATCGCGAAACGCCGGGTGGGCGACCGCGAGCGGCCAGAGCCGGCGCAGCTCCGCCGGCGGCCCGGGGAGCGCGATCGCGATCCGCCCCTCGCGCTCGAGGAGCACGCCGGGCGCGGTGCCCGCCAGCCCCAGGGAGACGGCCCCGACGGGGAGCGACGCCTGCTTGCGTACTCCGGCGGCGAAATCCGCGTACGGGAGCCTCAGCCGGTCGGCGATCCGCCTCGACACCGCCTCGATCTCGAGCTCGAGCGCGGGATCCACCGCGAGCCGACGCCCCGTCTCCCTGGCGAGGAGCTCGATCGTGCGGTCGTCGTGCGTCGGTCCCAGACCGCCTGTCGCGATGCAGACGTCGGCGGCGAGTCCGTCGTGCAGCGCCGCTGCCAGATCCTCGGGGCGGTCTCCGACGATCACGACCTTCGCGGGTTCGAGCCCCAGCCGCTGCAGCTCGCCCGCGAGGTACGGGCCGTTCAGATCCCGGCGCTGCCCGCGGACGAGCTCCGAGCCGCTGACGACGACGATTGCGCGAGGGCGACCGGGCACCCGTCAGGGCGCTCCGACGCTGACGACGCCGTCGCCGGTCACGCGCAGCAGGACGGAGCCGGAGAGGGTGAGATCCCCGACCGGCTCGCCGTCGAGGGCGAAGTCGAGGTTCTGGGCCTTCGTGGCCCGCACCCAGAGCCTCTTGCCCGAGAACACCTCGCTCTCGTCGCGGTACATCGTCCCCTCGAACAGGAGCTCTCCGGTCTGCGTCCCGCGGCGTACCTCGATCACCGAGCGGCCTCGCGCCGCAATGATCGTGAGCTGCGCCAGCGGCCCGGCGTCCGTGGCGGCGCTGGTCGCGGACGTGGTCGCCGGGGGGAGCTCGACCGTTCCCGTCTCGTTGACTGCGCTCGACCCGGCCGGCCCGCTGCCCGGCTCCTCGCTTCCCGAGGTGCCGAGCTGCCAGGCAGCAATGACGAGAACGGTCACGGCGACGATGCCGGCGAGCGCGACCAGCACGGCGTTCGACTCGAGCCGGGCGCTGCCGCCTTTCCGGCGAGGCCTGGATGACTCGACCGGCTCGGCCGAGAGGGCGAACCGAGCGTTGTACTCGTCAACGTAGAGCTGGCCGTCGAGACCGAGCCAGTCCGCGTAGGTTCGGAGGAACCCCTTGACATAGGCCTCGCCGGGCAGGAGGTCGAAGCGCTCGTCCTCGAGCGCGCGGAGATACTTCCCGCGGATCTTCGTGGTCGCCTCGACACTGGCGATCTCGAGCCCCTGACGGACTCGCGTGTCACGGAGGCTGCTGCCGATCTCGAACACGCGTGCTCCGATTGTAGACGCGCGCGCTCAGTCGAGGACCAGCGCGAGGACCGCGAAGACCCCGACCGCGAGCGCGACGGTCAGGCAGGCGAGCAGCACGAACAGGCTGACCAGGCGGGCCGCCACGGCGATCCCGTCGCCACCGATCCGTCCGAGCGAGCGCTGGAAGTCGAACCGTGCACGGCGGGCGAGCCCGACCGAGACGAGCGCTGTCACGAGCGCCCCGGGGACCACGATGAGCGCCTCGAGCACCTCGATCTCCGACACGAGCCTGGGCACGACGAGACCCGCCGCGAGCAACGCGAGCGAGAGGAGGCCGAAGAGCAGCGCGCCGATCGCCTTCCCGTTGCCCACGCGGGCCACTGTAGACCGTCCGACGGAGCCGCCGCGCGGCCAGGTGACGCTAGCCTGGAACACGCTCTCGCAGCGACGCGAGCGCCCGGTCCAGCTCGTGCTCGCCGACCAGCACACGCCGCGGCTTCGAGCCCTCGTATCCGGAGATCACGCCGCGGCGCTCGAGCATGTCCACCAGCCGCCCGGCTCTCGTGTAGCCGACCCGGAGCCGTCGCTGGATCAGCGAGACGGAGGCGGTCTGCGTCTGCACCACGATCTCGATCGCCCGCTCCAGCAGCGGATCCTCGTCCGGGTCGAGATCGTCCTCGCTCTCGCTGCTCGCGCGCGCGCCCTCCGGCGGCTCGAGCAGCGACTCGTCCAGCTCCTGCGCCCGCTGGCGACGGCACTGCTCGACGACGAGCGCGATCTCCTCCTCGCATACGTACGCGCCCTGAACGCGCTGGAGCCTGGACGTCCCGAGCGGCTTGAACAGCATGTCCCCCTGCCCGAGGAGCGCCTCCGCTCCTGACGTGTCGAGGATCACCCGGCTATCCGTCTGGCTCGAGACCGCGAATGCGATCCGCGACGGTACGTTCGCCTTGATCATGCCGGTGATCACGTCGACGGACGGCCGCTGGGTCGCGAGAACGAGGTGGATGCCGACCGCGCGCGACTTCTGCGCGAGCCTGATCACGGTGTCCTCGACCTCCTGCGGCGAGACCATCATCAGATCGGCGAGCTCGTCGATCACGACGAGCAGATACGGGAGCGTCGGCTCGCCTCTCTTCGCCAGCACGCGGTTCAGCTCCGGCAGATTGCGGGCCCGGGCGACGCTCATGCGCTCGTAGCGGCGCTCCATCTCCTCGACCACGTTCAGGAGAACCGCGGACGCCCGCTTGGGACTCGAGACGACCGGCGTGAGCAGGTGCGGAATCGACTCGTAGAGCCCGAGCTCGACGCGCTTGGGATCGATCATGATCATGCGCACCTCGTCCGGCGTGGATCGCAGGAGAATCGAGCACAGCATCGTGTTGATGCAGCCGGACTTGCCGGAGCCGGTCGTACCGGCGATCAGGATGTGGGGCATGCGGGCGAGATCAGCCCAGACAGCAGCGCCGGAGATGTCCTTGCCGAGCCACACGGAGAGCGGGCTCGCGGCCCCGGGGAGGTCGGCGAAGATGTCGCCGAGCGTGACGATGTTCGGGGAGACGTTCGGTACTTCCACCCCGACCGCCTGCTTACCGGGGATCGGCGCGAGGATCCGGATCTCGGTCGTGGCGAGCGCATAGGCGAGATCGTCCTTCAACGCCGACACCTTTGACACCTTGGTACCGGGCGCCAGCCGGAGCTCGTAGCGCGTGACGCGAGGGCCCGAGACCTGGCCGATCACCGTGGCCTCGATCCCGAAGTGGGCGAGCGTCTGAACGAGCGTCTCGGCCGTACGCTCCGCCGCCCGCCCGGACTCGCTCTTCGTGGGGCGCGACCGTCGCAGGACGGATGCGTCCGGGAGACGGTAGTCGCTGACGGCGGCGGGAGGCGCGAACAGGCGCTCCTGCGTGTCCTCGCCGGGAGGCGGCTCCTCCGGGAGATCCTCGAGCGGGATCTCCGGGATGCCCCCCGTGCCCGCGTCCGGCTCGGCGAGCTGATCGACGAGCACGGAAGGTCGGGACGCCTCGGCCGCTCCGACCACGTCGCCGTAGCGGGCGACGCCGTCGATCGGGGCACTCCGAACGGTTGCGGGTCGGGGCAGCGACGCGGACTGGACGACCTCGACGGTGCGGCGTGCAGCGCGGGCGGTATGGCGCGCCGCACGCTCGCCCGCGCGGGCGGAACGGCGAAGGAGCGTGCCGAGGGAGGCGCCGGTGACGAGTAGACCGCCGGCGATCAGACCGAAGAGAGCAAGGATCGTGTAGCCGGTGTCGCCGAGGAGCTTGCCGAGCACCACGTACAGGGCGCCGCCGAGGACGCCCCCGAAGTCGCGCACCCGGTCCGGATCGAGCGAGCCCCCTGGCGGGTCGCCGGAACCGAGGCCGAAGCACCCGCCGCCGAACGCGGCGAGCAGCGACAGGCCGAGGACGAGCAGGCCTGTACGGAACGGTCGCAGGTCGACGAGCCGGCTGCGCGCGACGAGCAGGGCGCCGACGACGAGCAGCCCGGCCGGGAGCAGGGCCGCGGTCCCGCCGACGAGGACGCGCAGCCCGTTGTCGGCGAAGCGACCCACGATTCCACCGTCCCAGGAGAGCCAGAGGACGACGGCGAGAAAGAGCCCGAGCGCGAGCAGTGCGAGCCCGACCAGCTCGGGATGCTGATGGTCGCGTCCCGCATCCTTCCCCGTGCGCGCACGCGGGCGCGCGGACGCCGCCCGTGAGCGTGCCTGGGTAGGACGCTTGCGTCGCGTCACCCCCTCGAGTTCGAGAGCGCGCTCCCCCCTCCTGCCCGCGTCGGCGGACGGGTCGAGCCGACCCGGCTCAGATCTCGAGCACGACCGGGAGGATCATCGGCCGCCGGCCGGTGCGCGCGTGGATCAGTTGCCCGACGGCGTCGTGCAGGTGCTCCTGGATCAGCTTCAGCTCGCCGATGTTGTCGGCAACGCATTTCTCGAGCACGCGGAGGGCTTCGTCGCGCGCTTCGCCGAGCACGGGCTCGGGGTCTGTCAGCCCCCGCGCGATCACCTCGGGTGCGGCGATCTCGCGACCGTTCTGGCTGCCGATGGTCGCGATCACGATCACGACCCCGTCCTCGGCCAGGTGGCGGCGGTCGCGCAGCACCACGTCCTTGAGATCGCCGATCTCGAGCCCGTCGACGAACGCGACACCGGCGGGTGCGCGGTCGACGATGCTCGCGGCCCCGTCGGACAGCTCGACCACGCTGCCGTTCTCGGCGAGCACGATCTGCCGTGCCGGGACGCCGGCGTCGCGGGCCAGGCGGGCGTGGGCCGAGAGCATCCGGTACTCGCCGTGCACGGGCATGACGCAGCGCGGCCGCAGCAGCCCGAGGATCATCCGCAGCTCCTCGGAGTTCCCGTGACCGGACACGTGCACGGGCGCGATCTCCTGGTGGAGCACCTCGGCGCCCCCTTTCGCAAGCCGGTTGATCGTGTCGTGGACCTTGAGCTCGTTCCCGGGGACGGGCTTCGCGGAGATGATCACCGTGTCGCCCTCCTGCACCTGGACGTTCTGGTGGTCGCCGTAGGCGATCCTGACGAGCGCGGACAGCGGCTCGCCCTGGCTGCCGGTGCAGAGGATCATCGTCTCCTCGGGCGCGAGCTCGGCGAGGTCGCCGGGCCGGACGACGAGGTTCTCCGGGACATCCACATAGCCGAGGCTCTTGGCGATGTTGAGGTTCTTTCGCAGCGAGCGGCCGATCGGGCAGATCTTGCGGCCGGTCTCCGCCGCAACGTCGATCGCCTGCTGCATCCGGTGGACGTTCGAGGCGAACGAGGCGATCAGGACGCGCCCCTCGAGCAGCGGAACGATCTGGCGGAACGCGTCGCCGACCGTCCGCTCGGACGGGGTGACCCCGGGCCGTTCGGCGTTCGTCGAGTCGCCGAGCAAGAGGTCGACGCCGCGGTTGCCGATCTCGGCGAGACGGCCCACGTCGGTCCGGAAGCCGTCCACGGGAGTGTGGTCGATCTTGTAGTCGCCGGTGTGGACGATCCGCCCGCCGGGAGTCTCGAGAACGACGGCGACGGCGTCGGGGATCGAATGGGCCATCCGGACGAACTCGGCGCGGTAGGGCCCTACCTGGACGGCCCCTTCTTCGGGCTCGATCTCGATCAGCTCCGCGGCGCGCAGAAGCCCGTGCTCGTCGAGCTTCGACTTGACCAGGCCGAGCGTGAGACGGGTCGCCCAGATCTCGGGAACGGCGATCTCGCGGAGCAGGTACGGCAGCGCGCCCACGTGATCCTCGTGGCCGTGGGTGAGGACGACCGCGCGGATGTCGGCCTCCCGCTCCCTCAGGTAGGTGAACTCGGGAAGCAGGAGGTCGACGCCGAGGTGCTCGTCCCGCGGGAATGCGAGGCCGGCATCGATGATCACGAGCCCGTCGTCGCACTCGACGACGGTCATGTTCTTGCCGACCTCGCCGAGTCCGCCGAGCGGAACGATGCGTGTGGCTCCCCGTGGCACGCACCCATTGTACGGGCCCGGCCCGGCTGGCCCGCCGGTCATCCTCCGACTAAATACGTCGTCAGGCGATGGTTCGCGCGAGCGCGCCGGCGCGCTCGAGGCCGGCGCGGATGCGGAGCCGTTCGTCCTCTGTGGCCTCGACGAGGGGCAGGCGCAGACCCCCGACGTCTCGACCGGTCATCGCGAGAGCCGCCTTGATCGGGATCGGGTTGGTCGTGACCGCGAGCGCGTCGAGCGCGGGCTCGAGCTCGCGCCCGATCGCGTGCGCCCCCTCCCGGTCGCCGTGCCGGAAGCGGCGGATCAGCTCCTTCATCCTCACGCCCACGGAGGGGAGGTTCGTGCATACGCAGATCCCACCGACGCCGCCGAGCTCGAGCCACGGGAGCACGAGGTCGTCGTTACCGGCATAGAGATCGAGCCCGCAGGAGGCGATCCTGCGCGCCTGCTCCGGGTCGGTGGTGGCCTGCTTGACCGCGGTGACGTTCGGGATCCGGGCGAGCTCCTCGATCGTCTCCGGCTCGATGTTGATCACGCAGCGCTGCGGGATGTTGTAGGCGACGAGCGGCCTGTCGGTCACCGCGGCGATCGCCCGGAAATGCGCGACGACTCCTCGCGCGGGCGGCTTGTTGTAGTAGGGGGTGACGACGAGGAAGGCGTGAACGCCGAGCTCGTGCGCCCGCGCGGTCAGGTGAACCGAATGGGCGGTGTCGTTCGAGCCCGTACCGGCGACCACGGTAGCCCGGTCGCCGACGGCCTCGACGGCGGCCGCATACAGGGAGAGCTTCTCGTCGTCCGCCAGCGTCGAGGCCTCGCCGGTCGTGCCACCCACGACGAGCCCGTCGGAACCGCTGTCGGCGAGATCGACGCACAGCAGCCGGAACGCTTCCAGATCGACCGTGCCGTCGCCGCGAAACGGTGTCACGATGGCCGTCAGGACCTCGCCGAGCATCGCGGCATTCTAGTGGCAGGACGGACGGGCAGGGTCGTCCCGGACATGGCCGGGGGCCTGGCCCCGGGACATGTCCGTCGCGGCCACGGCGCCGGGCAGGCGTCTCAGAGCAGCGCGTCGAGCCCGACCGTCAACCCGGACGGGAGCGACGAGAGGCGCTCGAGCGCGAGCAGCACACCCGGGACGAACGCCTCCCGCGACGTCGTGTCGTGGCGGATCGTCAGCGTCTGCCCGGGCGCACCGAGAATCACCTCCTGGTGGGCGACGAGACCGGGCAGGCGCACCGAGTGGATCGGCACGTTCCCGCCCATCCGCGCGGCCGTCGCCTTCGCCGTCCCGGACGGAGCGTCGAGCTTCGTCTCGTGATGGAGCTCGACGATCTCGGCGTGCGGCATCGCCCGCGCCGCCTCCGCGGCAAAGCGCATCATCAGCACCGCGCCGATTGCGAAATTGGGGACGACGAGGCAGGGTACCCCCCGTTCGCGAGCGAGCTCGTCGAGTCCCGCGAGCCCGTCGTCCGTCAGGCCGGTCGTGCCGATCACGCAGGGAATGCCCGCCCCGAGGGCGCGCCGGGTGTTCCCTAGCACCGCCGCAGGTGTCGTGAAGTCCACGGCGGCATCGAAACCGCGAAGCTCGGGCTCCTCCCCCACCTCGACGCCCGTGACAGCGTGGCCGGCCTCCGCGAGCCGGGGCCCGAGCACGGCACCGACCTTCCCGTCGCGCCCGAAGAGGACGATCTTCATGCTGCCTCCCGCGCCACGACGGCTGGCGCGATCCGCTCGACCGCCTCGCGGAACCGCTGCTCGCTCGGGCCGATCCCGGCCGCAGACAGCTTTTCGCCGGCGAGCAGCGCCGCGGCGAGCTCCGCCACGCCGTCGGCGTCGACCGCCTCGATCTCCGCAACGACCCGGTCGAGCGAGAGCAGCTCCGAGTCGGTCACCACCGACTTCCCGAGGCGGTTCATGCGGCTCGACGTCGACTCCATGCCGAGCACGATCCGGCCCTTCAGGTTCTCCTTCGCCCGGAGGAGCTCGGCCCTGCGAACGCCGCCCGAGGCGATGTCCGCGACCTCGCGCGCGACGATCTCGAGACACGTTGCGAGGTTCTCCGCGCGCGTCCCGACGTACACGCCGATCTCGCCCGTGTCCGCGTGCAACGACGCGAAGGTGTACACGGAGTAGGCGAGGCCACGCTTCTCCCGGATCTCCTGGAACAGCCGCGACGAGGCCGAGCCGCCGAGGATGCTGTCCAGGATCGACGCGGTGAAGCGGCGCGGATCGGAGCGGGAGATCGCGGGCGCTCCGACGCACACGTGGTACTGCTCCGTGTCCTTGCGCTGGAATACCACCCCGGGAGGCGGCGGCGTCACGAGCGGGGCGCGCGCCCGCGCCGGCCGACCCGGTGGCGGGGCTTTCTTGCCCGCCAGCCGCTGGCAGATCCCGACGAGACGATCGTGCTCGACGCTGCCGGCCGCGGCGACGACGAGGTTGCCGGCAACGTAGCGGGCGCGGTGGTAGGCGCCGAGCGCCCGTCGCGTCACGGTGGAGATGACGTCGGCGTGACCGATCACGGGCCGTCCCAGCGGATGCGCCCCGAAGATCGCCTGGGCGATCAGGTCGTGCACGAGGTCCTGGGGGGTGTCCTCGTACATCGCGATCTCCTCCAGCACCACTTCCCGCTCGGAGTCGAGATCCGCGAGCTTCGGCGCGAACACCATGTCCGACATGACGTCGAGCGCGGTCTCGAGGTGCTCGTCCATGACGCGGGCGTAGACAACGGTGTACTCGCGGGTCGTGGCGGCGTTCAGCTCGCCGCCGAGGCCGTCGAACACCTCCGCGATCTCCTGTGCCGTATACGAGCGCGTGCCCTTGAACAAGAGGTGTTCGAGGAAATGCGTCACGCCCGCCTGCGCGGGCGCCTCGTCGCGTGAGCCGGCGCCGATCCAGAATCCGATCGCGACCGACCGGACTCCCTCGAGGCGCTCCGTGACGACGCGCTCCCCGTCGTCGAGCGCGGACACGACCGTGGTCTGCATGCGGCTCTACGCCCCCTCGACGCGGTAGCGGGGCCCGGGGCTCCCGACGAGCCGGGCGAGCGTCTCGACGCCGCGCAGAGCGAGCCGCGCGCCGCCCGTCGCCGCGCCGGGGTGGGGCAGCTCGCCGCAGAGTAGCCCCTCGACAGCGGGCCACACGAGCGGCGGGCGCGACAGGGCGAACGTGAGGCGCGGGAAGCGGTCGAACGCGATCTTCGCGCCCCAGGACGCCGAGATCATGCGCCCGAGCGCCCTGCGTACCGCCGTGTCGTACGGCTCGAGGCTTCCGGCTCTCCCTGCGAGCAGGTCGATCGCGGCCGCGGTGGCGAGCCGTGCAGACACGAACGCCTCGTACATCCCGTCACCGGAGAGGGGGTCGACGAGGCCGCCAGCGTCGCCGACGAGGAGCGTTCGCCCGCGCGCGAGCCGCGCGTCGGGGCGCCGGAGCGGCAGACGGTGGCCGCGGACGTTCCCGAGTCGGTCGGCACTCGTGCCATGCGCCCGGCACAGCCGCTCGAGGTGCGCGCGCAACGAGGGCCCCTCCCGCTCCCAGCCGCCGACGCCGAGGTTGAGATGATCGCCCTTGGGGAACACCCAGCCGTAGCCGCCCGGGACCGTCCCGAGCTCGAGGATCGCCGTGCCGGAATGGCTCTCCCGCGCCACCGCATACGGGAGGTTGCCCTCGAGCGCGACCCCGTACGCGGGCTGCGGCCCGATCGCGAGACGCTTCGCGGTGATTCCGTTGGCCCCGTCGGCGCCGACCAGCAGGCTGGCGCGCACGCGATCGGAGCCGAGCGCGACGGTGACCCCGGCGGCATCGACGTCGAGCCCGGTGACACGAACGCCG
Source organism: Thermoleophilia bacterium (assembly GCA_023382435.1). Taxonomy (GTDB): domain Bacteria; phylum Actinomycetota; class Thermoleophilia; order Gaiellales; family Gaiellaceae; genus JAHDVS01. The sequence continues at coordinate 21,900 of JAHDVS010000005.1, read as the reverse complement.
TCGCGGAAATCCGCCCCCGCGGCCGCGGCGCGCTCGGCGAGCAACGCGTCGAGCCGCCTGCGCTGCGTCATCAGGATCAGCGGCCGCTCGCTACCCCGCTCGTACGCGTTTCGGTACGCGTGGCGAAAGCGCATGCGGGTGACGACGTGCTCGACCACCGGATCGGGCGGGAATGGCAGCTCGGCGACCGCACGCATCGTCAGGCCGCCGCCGCACGGCTTGTCGCGGGGGAAGCGGGCCCGGTCGACGAGCAGGACGGACGCGCCCGCGCTGGCGAGCCGGTAGGCGGTGACGGAGCCGGCGGGCCCGGCCCCGGCTACGACTGCATCGAATCGCTCCACGGGCCTGATCGTAACGGGGCGGGCCAGCGGCCCGCCCCGCCCGTGACTCAGTCCCTGCGTGGGGCGCGATCGCGGCCGCGGGGGCCTCGGCGCTCCCGGTCCTCGCGCGGCTCGCGAGGAGGTGCGTCCTTGGCCCGCTCCATCAGCGCCTCGGGGGACACGATCGCCCCGTCCTCGTGCTTGCCGAGCAGCTTGAGCGCGATCCGGCCGCGTGCCTTGTCGACCTCGAGGACGACGACGTCGACGACGTCGCCCCGGGTCAGGACGTCCTCGATGTGACCGAGGCGGCCGGGGCCGACGTTCGAGACGTGGAGGAGTCCGTCGGTGCCACGCTTCAGCTCGACGAACGCGCCGAACTCGGTCGTGCGGACGACCTTGCCGGTGTACGTGTCGCCGGCCTCCGGCTCCTTCGTGAGCGCCTTGATCGCGGACGCGGCGCTGTCTGCCCTGTCCCCGTCGGTCGCATAGATGAGGATCGTACCGTCCTCCTCGATGTCGATCTGCACCTCGTGCTCGGCTTCGAGCGAGCGGATCGTCTCGCCGCCCTTGCCGATTACGAGACCGATGTACTCGGGGTCGATGCTCACCGTGGAGATCCGCGGGGCGTGCTGTGGCAGCTCCTCGCGCGCGTCGGCGAGCGTCTCCGCCATCCGATCGAGAATGAACTCGCGCGCCGCCTTCGCCTGCGAGAGCGCCCCGCGCAGGAGCTCCTGCGTGACGCCCGTGATCTTGATGTCCATCTGGAGCGCGGTCACGCCCAGTCGGGTGCCGGCGACCTTGAAGTCCATGTCGCCGAGGTGATCCTCGGCCCCCTGGATGTCGGTCAGGACGACGTGATCGCTGCCTTCCTTGATCAGTCCCATGGCGATGCCGGCGACGGGACGGCGCATCTTCACGCCGGCCGCGAGCAGCGCCAGGGTCGAGGCGCACACCGACCCCATCGAGGACGAGCCGTTCGACTCGAGCGTCTCTGATACGAGCCGGATCGTGTACGGGAACTCCGTCTCGTCCGGGATCATCGGCTCGAGCGACCGCTGCGCGAGATTGCCGTGGCCGATGTCGCGCCGCTTGGGGCCGCGCATGAAGCCGGTCTCGCCGACCGAGAACGGCGGGAAGTTGTAGTGGTGGATGAACCGCCGCTCCTGCTCGAGCGAGAGGTCGTCGATCCGCTGCCCCTCCTTCGCGGTACCGAGGGTGAGCAGCGTCAGGATCTGCGTCTGCCCGCGCGTGAACAGCGCGGAGCCGTGCGTGCGCGGCGCCACGTCGACCTCGCACGAGATCGGGCGGATCTCCTCGGTGCCGCGGCCGTCCGGGCGGCGCTTCTCGACCGCGATCTTCTTGCGGACAATGTCCTTGTAGACGGCCTCGGCGGCCTTCTTGACGTACTGCTTCGTGACCGAGTCCTTCGCGTCTGCCTCCCCCCCGTCGCCCGCGCCGCCGGGAAACGGCAGCTCGACGGTGTCCACGATCCGGCCGAACAGGAGGTCGCGCTTCGCCGACTTGAGCTCCTTGGAGCCCTGCTCGGCGTCGGTGAGCGCCCGCAGCTCGCTCTCGAACTGGCGGCGTACCGCGTCGGTCACGGCCTCGAGCCGGTACTGCTCGACGAGTGCGGCGAGACCGAGCCTCACCTGGGTGCGGCGAACGATGTCCGTCTCGGTCGAGGCCATCGTGATCGCCGGGCACAGCTCGGTCTCGATCTCCTCGGCAGCGGTCGCCGCCTCGCGCAGGCCCTCGGCGGCGATCCGCGCGCGGATCCGCTCGCCGTGGCTGGACGCGATCTCGGCGGTGACTGCCCCGTCGAGGATCTTCGGCTTGCCGGCCCGGCGCCGGAGCTCCTCCTGCGCCTCGCAGAGGCCGCGGATCTCGCTGTGAGCGAGCTCGAGCGCGGCGAGCAGCGTGTCCTCCGGGACCTCCTGGGCGCCACACTCGACCATCGTGATCGCCTCCGCCGACCCGACCACGAGCAGATCGAGGCTCGACTCCTCGAGCTCGGGCAGGGTCGGGTCGATGATCAGCCGCCCGTCGGCGTCCATGCCGATGCGCACGGCACCGACCGGGCCGAGAAACGGCAGCGACGAAACCGAGAGCGCCGCGGAGGCGCCGTTGATGCACATCACGTCGTGCGCGACGATCTGGTCTGCCGACAGAACGGTCGCGATCACCTGAACCTCGTTCTTGTAGCCCTTGGGCCAGAGCGGCCGGATCGGCCGGTCGACCATGCGGGCGGTCAGGATCGCCTTCTCGGTCGGCCGCCCCTCCCGCTTGAAGAAGCCGCCCGGGATCTTCCCCGCGGCGTACATCCGCTCCTCCACGTCGACCGTGAGCGGGAAGAAGTCCGCACCCTCGCGGCCCTCGAGCCGCCCCACGGCGGTCGCGAGCACCATCGAGCTCCCGGCCGTGACCACGACTGCCCCGTCGGCCTGCTTCGCCAGGTGGCCGGTCTCGAACCGGACCTCACGGCCGCCGACACTGCACGCCACGACGTGCCGCTCTGGAGCAACGATCGTCATCTCTCCTCCTCTTCCTCGAGGCGGGAGACGGAGGCGGAGGTTTGAGACAGCCTCGCCGCGCGGGGCTCTCTCAAACTTCCACCGGCGCCTCCCGCCGAACCGATGCTAGCGCCGCAGGCCGAGCTCTCCGATCAGGCGACGATAGCCCTCGAGATCGTTCCTCTGGAGGTAGTTCAGGAGCCGCCGACGCTGCCCGACCAGCTTGAGCAGCCCGCGCCGCGAGTGGTGATCCTTCGCGTGCAGCTTCATATGCCCCGTCAGGTCGTTGATCCGTCTGGTCAGCAGCGCGATCTGGACCTCGGGCGAGCCCGTGTCCGCCTCGCTGCGGCCATGCTTGTCGACGATCTCCCGTTTCACCTCGGTTGTCAGACTCATGGCGGGAAGGCTAGCAGGCGTCAGACGGGGCGGGTCGCCGCTCGTGCTCGCTCGACGTCCCGGGCGATCTGGTCGATGAGCTCGCCCTCGGTCTCGAACACGCGCTCGTCGCGCAGGCGCTCCCACAGCTCGAGGCGCAGATGGCGCCCGTACAGGTCGCCCTCGAAGCCGAGCAGGAACGCCTCGATTCGCCGCTCCCGGCCGCCGTAGTGGGGGTTGACGCCGATCGAGACCGCGGCCCGGTGGCCCAGGGCAAAGCCCGCATAGATCCCGTATCCGGGCACGAGCAGGTGCGGCTGCACCATGAGGTTCGCGGTCGGAAAGCCGAGGGTGCCCCCACGCTGGTCGCCGGCTACGACGGGGCCTTCGAGCTCCGGCGGCCGTCCGAGCATCCCCGCGGCCGACACGACGTCTCCGTCGCGTAGGGCCTGCCGGATCCGGCTCGACGAGACGCCCTCGACGAGGGGCACCGGGCGCACGTCGAAGCCGAGAGCCCTGAGCAGGGCGACGTCGCCGCTGCGGCCGCGGCCGAACCGGAAGTCCTCGCCGGCGAAGAGGATGCGTGTGCCGATCGGGGCGAGGATCTCCCGCACGAACTCCTCCGGGGCGAGCCTCGACAGCTCGAGCGTGAACTCGACGACGAGCACGTCGTCGGGGCCGAGAGCCTCGATCAACTCGAGCCGGCGCTCGAACGTCGAGAGCAGGGAGACCTCGTAGCCGAGCACCTCGCGCGGGTGCGGATGGAAAGTGACGACGGCCGAGCGGAGCCCGCTCGCCCGCGCCGCCTCGATCACCGCGCGGTGGCCGCGGTGGACGCCGTCGAACGTCCCGATCGCGACGGCCCGGTCGGCGGCCGGCAGCTCGCTCGGGTCACGCGAGACGATCACGGCGCGTACCCGATCACCGTCTCGGGCCGCGCGGTCCCACCGGTCACTTTCGCGACGGCGACGAGCGAACCGCGGTAGGCGAGCGCCGCCCGTCCCTCCCCGGCCGCCGGGACGGCCTGCCCGGAGAGGACACGGCCGAGACCGACATCGTCGAGCTCCACGACCGGCAGGAACGGCAGCGCGTCGAGCGACGGGCGGAGGAGGGTCTCGTCCGCGTCCTCGACGCGGAACGGGCCGACGGCGGTCCTGCGGATCGACCGGCAGCTCCCGCCGAGCGCGTCTGCGAGCGCGCGCACGTAGGTGCCGCTGCCGACGTGAAGCTCGAGCCGGAGCAGCGGCGGCTCGTAGCTGGTCACGGTCAGCGCGTGCACGGTCGACGCGCGCAGGGGCATCTCGACGGCGACTCCCCGGCGGTGCAGGCGGTACGCGCGCTCCCCGCCGATCTTCACGGCCGACGCGACGGGCACGGGCAGCTCGACCTCGCCCACGAGCGCAGCGATCGCGGCGTCGATGTCCGCCGGCAGCGGCGTCACCTCGAGCTCGTCTCCCTCAGCGTCGCCGGTCGTTGTCCGCCGTCCCAGCTCGATCTCGGCCACGTAGCGTTTGTCGAGACCCACGAGGTAGCGGGCGAGCTTCGTCGCGGAGCCGAGCAGGCAGACCAGCAGCCCGCTCGCGAGCGGGTCGAGGGTGCCCGCATGGCCGCCCTTGACGCCGCCGTGGCGCTTTCGCACCTGACGCACGACCGCGAACGACGACGGCCCGACAGGCTTGTCGACGAGGACGAGCCCACCGCCGGGCGGCGCCAGGGCTAGCTCCCTGCGACCTGCGCCAGGTACCCCTGGCGGATGAAGCTCGCGATCTCGTCGATCGGAAGCTCGCTCGAGAACCCGGCCGCCTGGTGGTGCCCGCCGCCGCCGCTTCGCCGGGCGATCGCAGAGACGTCGATCTCCTCGGCCGTCGTGCGCAGGCTGACGCGCCGCGTGGGGCCGTCCTGGGTGGGGGGCTCGCGGATCAGGGCGACCATGTCGGCGCCCTCGACAGCGCGCAGGTGGTCGATGATCCCCTCGGAGAACGGCTCCTCGGCGCCGACGTCCTCGAAGTCGCTGCGCAGGAGCACCGACACGATCAGCCGGCCGCCCTCGTAGACCCGGGCCCGGTCGAGCGCCCGCGCGAGCAGCTTCAGCTTCGCGAAGGCGACCGTCTCGTACACGGCCTGGAAGACCCGGTGGACGTTCGCGCCCGCCTCGACGAGGTCGGCGGCGAGCCGCAGCGTCTTCGGGGTCGTGTTCGTGTACTGGAACCGGCCCGTGTCGGTCACGAGCGCGATGTAGAGCGCCTCGGCGATGTCGGGCGTGATCGTCACGCCCAGCTCCTGGAACAGGTCGTGGAGGACCTCCCCGGTCGATGATGCGTCCGGGACGATCAGGTTGAGGTGGCCGAAGCGGGAGTTGTCGTGGTGATGGTCGATGTTCAGGATGGCCGGGGTCGCGTCGAGGAAGCCGGTCTCCGGGCCCATGCGCCTGATGTTCGCGCAGTCGAGTGCCACGACAACCCGCTCCCCGACGTCGGCGGGGAGGTCACGGTGCAGCTCGGTGAGATCCATGAACGCGTATTCGGCCGGTAGCGGCACCCGGCCGAACAGGTACATGACAGCGTCCTTGCCGAGCTGCTCGAGCCCGAGCTTCGTAGCGAGCACGGAGCCGAGCGCGTCGCCGTCCGGGTTCTCGTGCGTGACGAGGAGGAACCGGTCGTGCGAGCGGATCGCGTCAGCGATCGTCCGCAGCTCCCGTGTCTGTGTGGGCATCGAGCTCATCGAGGATCTTGGCGAGCCGGACTCCCCGGTCCGTCGAGCGATCGTACTCAAAGACGAGCTGCGGGGTGCGCTTCAGGTGCAACTCGCGGTTCACCTGTGCCTGGAGGACGCCACGCGCGGAGACGAGGCCGGCGAGGGCCCGTTCCCGCCGGCGCGCGTTGCCGAGGACGCTCACGAAGACCGTCGCGTTGCGAAGATCCGGGCTCGCCCGGACGCCCGTCACGGTGACGAACCCGATGCGGGGATCCTTCAGGTCTCGCAGGCTCTGCGAGACGACCTCCCGCAGGGCCTCGTTCACCCGCCGCATGCGCTCAGTCATCGAGGGACACAACCTCTCGCTCGGCGACAATGACCTCGCACGACCCTCGGACGTACCTCTCCGCCCCGTCGAGAAGCCCCCACACGTCTCGCTGCTCCCGGGCAACGCAGGCCAGGGTCAGGCGGGAGCGCTGCCAGACGTCGTGGTGGTCGACCTCGGCGACGGACGCACCGAAACGGCGGGCCAGCTGGGCCTTCAGCGAGAGCAGGTGCTTGCGCTTCCCCTTCAACGAGTGGCTCTCGGGGAAGTGCAGCTCGACCGAGAGGATGCCGACGTAGCCGGAGCCCACGGCTCCGCTCCCGGCTCGCCTACGCCGCCTCGTCCGGTGGCTCGGCGCTGGCCGGGCTCGCCACGACGAGATCCGTGCGTTCGACCTGGCGCGTCTCGAAGAACTCGAGGACGTCGCCTTCCTTGACGTCGTTGAAGCCCTCCAGCTGGATGCCGCACTCGAAGCCGGACTGAACCTCGCGGACATCGTCTTTGAAGCGCTTGAGGCTCGCGAGGGTCGTCTCGTAGATGACGGTGCCTTCGCGGACGACGCGAACGCGCGCGTTGCGCCGTACGACCCCGCTCGTGACGTAACAGCCCGCGATGACACCGAGCCGGGAGATGCGAAACAGCGCCCGAACCTCCACCTCGCCGATCACGTCCTCGACCTGCTCGGGGGCGAGCATGCCGACGAGCGCCTTCTGGATGTCCTCGGTGAGCTGATAGATGACGCGGTAGGTCCGGAGGTCGACGCCCTCGCGCTCGGCGAGCATCCTGGCGTCCGCGTTGGGACGCACGTTGAATCCGACCACGATCGCGCTCGAGGCGGACGCGAGCATGATGTCGCTCTCCGAGATCGCCCCGATTCCGGTGTGAATGACGTTGATGCGCACTTCGGGGTGGCTGATCTTCGCGAGCTCGCCCGTGACCGCCTCGATCGAGCCCTGCACGTCGGCTTTCACGACCAGGTTGAGATCCTGGACGACGCCCTCGCCGAGCCGCGTGAACAGGTCCTCGAGCGAGGGGCCGCGGCGCGCCTGGCGGGCGAGCTGCTCCGCGCGCAGCCGCTGGCCACGCAAACCCGCGAGATGCCTGGCCTGGCGGTCGTTCTCGACGACACGCGCGTGCTCGCCGGCCTGCGGCGGCTTGTCGAAGCCGAGCAGCTCGATCGGAGTCCCGGGCCCGGCCTCCTTGACCCGCTCGCCACGGAAGTCGTAGAGCGCGCGCACCTTGCCCCACGCGTCGCCGGCGACGATCGCGTCGCCGACACGCAGGGTGCCGCGGTGGACGAGCATGGTCGCGGCGGGTCCCCGCCCGACGTCGAGCCGTGACTCGATGATCGGTCCGGACGCGGGCGCCTTCGGGTTGGCGGTGAGCTCGAGCTCCGCGTCCGCGACGAGCAGCACCTTCTCGAGCAGGTCGTCGAGGCCTTCCTGGGCCTTGGCGGACACGTCGGCGAACTGAACCGTGCCGCCCCACTCCTCCGGCTGGAGCCCTTCGGCAACGAGCTCCTGGCGGACGCGGGTCGGGTTCGCATCCGGCCTGTCGATCTTGTTGACCGCGACCACGATCGGGACCTGAGCCGCGCGAGCGTGGCTGATCGACTCCCTGGTCTGGGGCATGACACCGTCGTCGGCCGCGACGACGAGCACCGCGATATCGGTCACTTTCGCGCCGCGGGCGCGCAACGCCGTGAACGCCTCGTGTCCCGGCGTGTCGAGGAACGTGATCCGGCGCCCGTCGTGGTCGACCTGGTAGGCGCCGATGTGCTGCGTGATCCCGCCGGCCTCGGTCTCGACGACCGCGGTCTCGCGGATCGCGTCGAGGAGGGTCGTCTTGCCGTGATCGACGTGCCCCATGATCGCGACCACCGCGGGACGCGGCGCCAGATCGGCCTCGGCATCCTCGTAGACCTCGGGCTCGAGGTCCTCCTCGTCGGCGTGCTTGATCACGACCTCGCGGCCAAGCTCCGTCGCGATCAGCTCGATGCCGTCGTCGGGGAGCGTCTGCGTGATCGTGACCATCTCGCCGACGCCCATCATGATCTTGATGATCTGGGCGGCGGGGACGCCGAGAGCGGCGGAGAGATCCTTGACTGTTGCCCCGGACGCGACCGTGACCGGCCCGGTGTCCCTGACCGGGGCCTCCGAGACCTCCCGCGGCTGCCTGGTGCCGGCGTCGCGACCGCGCTGCTGGTCGCCGGGCCTCGGCCGCGGTGCGTCGATGACCACGCGGCGCTTGCGGCGCCCGGCGGGCGTTCCCCCGCGGGGACGCAGGGGGCGCTGCGGCTTGTTGCCTCCGTTCGCCATCAGCTCAGCTTAGCCTGGATCCACCGACATGCGTGACCACGGGGCGTTCGGCTGGGCCGGCAGGACGTGGCGGGGTGACGGCGGGCGGGCCGAGGCCCGGCCGGCGGCACCGCGACGCGGAGCGCACCGGCCTGGTGGAGGCCCCGAAGGGGCCACAGCCCGGACGGGAAGCGGCCTGGCGAGCCCAGACGGGCGCACCGTCCGCGCAGATCGGTGGATCCAGGCTTAGCCCTCCGGCGAGATTCCGGGCGGGATCTCGACGGCTTGCCGGAGCGTCCGTGTGAACGCTCGCCGGCCGGCGGCCCGCTCGAAACACGCCGCGTTCGGGCACGTGTAGGCGCCACGGCCCGGCAGCAGACCGGCGGGGTCGAGCGTGAGCGTGCCCCGGAGCGAGGCGAAGCGCACGAGCAGCGCCTTCGGTGCCCGGCGCCGGCAGCCGACGCACGTCCTGACGGGAGCCACGATCAGGCAACCGCCGCCTCGCCCTCCTGCGTGGCGAGCTCCCGGTGGGCGGGGATCCCGCAGTAGCGGGAGCCGGGAAGCGACGCGTTCGGGCAGCGCTTGCCGGTCGACAGCACCGCCGAGCAGCGCCCGGTGTGCTCCTCCCCCTCGCTGCCGCCGGCGTACGCGGCCTCCGCCTCGGCGGCCGCGTACTGCGTCTCGGACTGGATGTCGACCCGCCAGCCGGTCAGCCGGGCGGCGAGCCGTGCGTTCATGCCCTCCTTGCCGATCGCGAGGGACAGCTGGTCGTCGGGCACGAGCACCGTGGCTTCCTTGCCCTCGTCGTCGATGAGCACCTCGCGCACCCGCGCGGGCGACAGCGCCTTGGCGATGAACCGTGCGGGCTCGGAGTTCCAGGGGATGATGTCGATCTTCTCGCCGCGCAGCTCGGACACGACCATGCGCACGCGCGAGCCTCGCGGCCCCACGCACGCACCGACGGGGTCGACGCCCTGGGCGTGCGACTGCACCGCGATCTTCGAGCGGTAGCCGGGCTCGCGCGCGACGCCGCGGATCTCGACGAGCCCGTCCGCGACCTCGGGAACCTCGAGCTCGAACAGGGTGCGGATCAGCTCCGAGTCGCGACGGGAGAGGATCACCTGCGGGCCCTTCGTCCCGGAGCGGACCTCGGTGATGACGGCCTTGATCCGGCTGCCCTGCTCGTAGCGCTCGCCGTCCACCTGCTCGGATCGCGGCAGCAGCGCCTCGACCTTGCCGAGGTCGACGAGCACGTTGTTGCGGTCGCCAGCCTGCTGGACGATTCCCGTGACGACCTCGCCGACGCGGTCGACGTACTCCTCGTACATCATCGCGCGCTCCGCCTCGCGAATCCGCTGGAGGATCACCTGCTTGGCGGTCTGCGCCGCGATGCGCCCGAAGTTCTCCGGGGTGACGTCGCGACGCGCGATCCGCTCCTCGGGAACGTCGGCCCAGTCGATGTCGAGGTCGGAGTCGGACACGAGCGTGTGCGACTTCTCGCCGGTCTCCGCCTCGGCGTCCTCGAGCGCCTGGATCGCGCGCTCGCGCGCCTCGTCGAGAAGTCGCTCCTCGAGGGCGGCAGGAAGCTCGATCGCGTACACACGGAAGTCGCCACTCGCGTGATCGAGCGACACCTGGGCGTGCCGGGCCGCGCCCGGCGTCTTCTTGTAGGCGGCCAGCAGGGCGTCCTCGAGGGCCTCGATCAGCGTCTCCGCCTCGATGCCTTTCTCCCTCTCGATCGCCCTGACCGCCTCGAGGATCTCCCTGCTCACGTCTACCGTCCCTCGTCGATCAGGTTGGCCCGCACGATGGCCTCGTACGGGATCTCCAGGGTGCCCGCGTCGAGCCGCAGGGACACCGTCTCGCCGCCCGCGGCAACGAGCTCCCCGCGAAACCGCCGCCGGCCGTCGAGCTCGTGCGCGGTCCGCACGGCGACTCGCGTGCCGACCGCTGCCTCGAAATGGCCGGGCTTGCGCAGCGGCCGTTCGGGCCCCGGCGACGACACCTCGACCGCGTACCGGCCCAGGTAGCCGCGAAGCAGATCGGTAACCCGCTGGCAGAGAGCGTGATCGACACCGTCGGGATGGTCGACGTACACGCAGAACCGCTCGGCCGCGAGGAGCTCGACGGCGAGCACCTCGACGTCCGGCGCGCCCGCGCCGACCAGCTCCTCGATCTCGCTCTGGAGCTCCCGTTCCCTGTCATGGATCTGCATCGTCGTCACCGTGTCGTGATACCTCGTGGATCGTCGTCCTCGCTGGTTTCTTCCCCCCACACAAGAAGCGGGCGCAGAGCGCCCACTTCGACGTGCAAGATCGTGTGGTGGCGCCTCCAGGATAGCAGTCCCCCGTGCACACCACCCGCCCGCTCGTGCCTGATGTGGCGATCCGGCAGCCGCGGGGCGCGTGTCACTCCTGCCGTGAAGCCCCTCAGGCTTCGAGCAGGATCGTGACCGGGCCGTCGTTCTCGATCTCGACGAGCATCCGGGCGCCGAACACACCGGTCTCGACCGGCGCTCCCTCGGCACGCAACGCGGCGCAGAACGCCTCGTAGAGGGGCTCCGCAACCTCCGCCTCGGCGGCGGCGGAGAAGCTCGGCCGGTTGCCGCGAGAGGTGTCGGCGATCAGGGTGAACTGGCTGACGCAGAGCACGGAGCCGCCGATGTCGAGGACGCTCCTGTCGAGCTTCCCGGCCTCGTTCTCGAACACGCGCAGGCGCGCGACCCGCCGCGCGAGCGTGCGCGCCTCTCCCTCCCGGTCCTCCGCGGCGACGCCGAGCAGGACGCAGAGGCCCTCGCCGACCGCCGCGGCGGGGCGCCCGTCCACGAGGACGCGCGCGGCTCGTACCCGCTGGACGACCGCTCGCACGACGCGCCAGCCTAGCTGTAGACGTAGACGGTCTCGCCGACCGGGGTGCGGTTGTAGAGCCAGTCCGCGGCCCAGATCGGGATCCGCACGCACCCGTGGCTCGCCGGGTACGCCGGCACGGATGCCCAGCCGTGAATCGCGAAGCTGTTGCCGTGGAACGTCATCGTTCGGTAGAGGATCCCCGAGCCCAGCCAGGTCGTGGTCGAGGGTGCCTTCCAGCGGACCGCGTGGCGCCCCTCGGGCGTGTTGCCGGTCGCGCCCGACGAGACCGGGAGCACCGCGACGACCTCGCCGCCGCGAACCTCGAGCAGGATCTGGCGCGTCTTGTCGACCTCGATGTGGTCGGCCGGACGGCGGTAGCGCGGCTCGAGCGGGCGCGCGTTCATGAGCTTGCGCCACGTCTCGGGGCCGACGACGCCGGTCCGCGGCAGCCCGTACGCCTTCTGGAACGCGATCACGGAGTCGAAAAGCTCCCAGCTGAACGTCGAGGAGGGCGTGGGGACGTGGACGCGAAGCCGGGCGAGCCGCCGCGCGAGTCCGCGCACGTCCGGGCCGGAGGAGCCGGCCTGGAGCACGCGGCCCTCGGCGCTGACCCGCGCGGTCACGGAATGGGCGGAGACGCCCGCCGCCGCCGGGAGCCAGATCGTGACTGCGAAGCGGCCGGTGCCGGGAGTCGGCACCGTGGCCCTCAGGACGCCGTTCCTCGCGCTGGCCCTGGCGGTGGCGACAACCTCCCCGCCCCGGGTAACGCGGATCTTGACGGGCCCGGAGTAGCCGGTGGGCCGGATGCGAGCGGTCAGCTTCGCGCCCCCGAACGCGAGACCGGGCTTCGTCCTGATCTTGACCCTGGGCAGGACAGCGATCTCCACGGGCCCGCTCTCGACGCCGGCCGTGAGCGTGCGGGCGAGCAGGGCTCCGCTCGCCTCGGCCCGCAGCTCGATCCTGAAGCCGCCGCTCTCGTCCGTGGCGGCGCGGGCGACCTGCGACCAGCTGCCGGGGCCGTGCAGCTCGAGCACGATCTCCTCGCCCGCGACCGCGGGCTCGACGGCGCCGGTCGCGACGATCGTCGCGCCATACTGCGCCGATGAGCGGGAGACGGAGAGCGTGACCGTGACGTCCGCGTCGGTGCCGCCCATCGCACCGGCTGCGAACGCTGCCGCCGCGACGGCGGCCACGATCACGAGAAGAGGTCGCATCACCCGGTCGAGGGATCGGCAGCGGACGCTCACGGCTTGAGCACCTCGCCGGTCTGCACGACCTCGAACGCGCTCCCGGGGACGCTCTTCAGCTGGTCGAGGTCGGTGTCTCGCCAGCGCGGGTCGGTCGCGCCGCTGATGTACCAACTCGTGCCCTGGTCGGCGACGATCATCCCGTAGCGCCGGAGAGCCTCGAGCACGACGCGGGCCTGCCCCGTGAAGCCGGAGATGTCATAGCTCGCCTTCAGCCGGAGACGCAGCCCCATGGGCGGGTCGTCGGGATCGTCGCTCGAGCCGTAGTGGGTGGCCGGGTGGATGAACGCGCGCTGGGTGCGCTCGACCGTGAACCGAAGCGCGTGGCGGATCTCGCCCGTGAGCACCTCGTCGTAGCGCACGAGGCCCGGGAGGATTGGTAGGCCGGCCGCGTCCGCGGACGTCCAGGTGTCCGGACGCCGCCGGTTCGATGAGAGATCGAACACGGCGCCGGACCCCGCGCTCCACCCGGACCCGTCAAAGCGGGCGTGGTACAGTTCGTAGAGCTTGCAGGCCCCGCTGTGCAGGACGAGGACGTGCCTGTCGCCACCCGCCTCGACCGGCGCGCCCGGCGGGACCGGGTACGGGCCGGGGTCGCTCTCGTCGCCGTACTCGACGAACCGGATCGGGACGAACGGCTGGCTCGCGGGAACGACGACGTAGGGGATCCCGTAGGTCGGGTCGGAGCCGAAGTCGGCGTGGAGAAAACGGGTGCCGCCGGCAGAGATGCTCGTGACGTAGACGTCCGAGCGGGGGTCGACCGGGTAGCCGGAGACGTCGCGGTTCCAGGGGTTGTCCGCCGGGAAGACCGGGCAGCCTCCCAGGATCGGGACGCCCGCGAAATCCGGGGGAGCGGTCGTGGTCGCTCGCTTCCCGCGCAGCCAGGCCGAGCACCCGGCACGGTTGCAGGCGCGCACGCGGTAGGCCACGGTCGTGCCGGCGGCAAGGCCCTGGTGCGTCCAGCCGCTGGCGTTTCGGCGCAGACGAACGGTCGTCCACGCCACACCGGGAACCGGGCGGTGCGCGAGCTCGTAGCGCGTCTCGTTGCCCGCGTTGTCGCGCCAGGTCACCTCGATCTCGGGTCCCGCGACCGCGGCGAGCGCCGTCGGGCGCGCGGGCGCAGAAGCGCCGCCGGCGCCGCCGAGAACGAGCGCCGCCACGAGCAGCGCCACGCCATGAGCCAGAGTCCTCGTCCCGTTCCTCCTTTCCGGTGTCCGGGATTCTCGCGCGAACGGCGGCCGGCGCGCTACCGCCGCGACCTGCGCTTCCCGAGCTGGCGGGCCCACCAGTCGCTTTCGCCGCCGCCTCGCTCGAGACGGGCGGGACGCGTTGTTTCCGGACGGCCCGGCTTCCCGGCGGGGCGAGCAGGCTCCCCGACAAGCCGCTCTGCCGTTTCGGGCCCGCCGGTCGCGAGCCGCCGCTCGAGCTCCTCGACCGACCGCTCGAGCCGGGCGAGCTTCTCCAGGGTCTCGACGCTCCCGGCGGGCTCGGTCCCCGTGCCTGCGCGTTCACGGGTTGCGCCGTCCAGCTCGCGCAGACGCGAGTCCAGCTCCCGCTGGCGGGCCCCGAGCGCGTCGAGCTCCGTCGCCAACCCGTCAGCCTGCGCCGCGAGGGCGCGCTCCCGTTCTGCGAGCAGGGCCGTCGCCCGCGCGAGCTCCTCGTCGGCTCGCCGCAGCGCCCGCTCGCGGCGCTCCCGGTCGGTGGCGCCGTCCGCGAGCTCGGCGGTCCGACGGGTCAGCTCGGCCTCCCGCTCCGCCAGGCCGCGCTGGCCGTCCTCCACGCTCTCCTCGGCCCGGCGGATCGAGTCGGTCCGGGCCGCGAGCGCTTCGTCGCGCGCGGTCAGCTCCGACGCGAGCCGCGCCAGGCGGGCCTCCTCCTTGCGCAGCCCCTGCTCGAGACGCTCGAGCTCCTTCGCGCGAGCGCGGGTCGCACGCTCGTCGCCGCGCTTGCCCGACGCCGACCCGGCCCGGGCCACCTGCTCGGCGACGCTCGCCTCCCTGCGCGCGAGCTCCCGCTCGCGCTCCTCGAGAGCGGTCTTCGCAGACGCGAGAGCGGTCTCGCGGCGCTCGCGCTCGTCGCTGGCGGCCTCGCGAGCGCGGACGGCCCGGGCCAGCTCCTCGGCGCGGGAGTCGAGCTCGGCGGCCCTCGCTGCGATCTGCGACGCTTCCCGGACGACCGCCTCGTCGTCCTTGTGAACCGCGCGTGCCCGCTCCTCGAGCTGGCCCTCACGCCGGTCGAGCTCCCGCTCCCGCTCCTCCGTTGCCCGCTCGCGCTCGGCCGCGGAGGCAGCCGCCTCCAACTCCAGCTCGGCCTGCCTTCGAAGCTCCCCCTCCCGCGCCTCGACGGCAGCGTCTCGCCGATCGAGGGCTGCGGCGCGCCCGTCGAGCCGCTGCTCCCGCTCGGCGAGAGCTTGCTCGCGACCGACGATCTCCTGCTCCCGCTCGGCCAGCAGGGCCTCGCGGCCGGCAAGCCCCTGCTCCCGTCCGGCGAGAGCCTGCTCCTGCTCGGCGAGAGCCTGCTCCTGCCCGGCGAGAGCCTGCTCCTGCTGCACCACCCCGGCCTCGCGCTCGGCCAGCGAGCGCTCCTGCTCGACGTAGGCCTGCTCGCGGCGGGCAAGCTCGTCGTCGCGCTCGCTCCGTTCACGTTCTCGCGTAGAGAGCGCGTCCGCCCGCTGCTCGAGCTCTGCCGCCTGCGCCTCGAGCGAGGCGCCGCGCTCGGCGAAGCCGGCCTCGGCGCTCGCGAGCTCGGCGGCCAGCGCTTCCTCCCGGCGACTGAGCTCCTGGGCACGCGTCTCGAGCTCGAGCGCGAGGATTTCCGGCTGCGCCGCGGGCTCCGACTCACGATCGAGCGTGGGCGGCCCCCCGTGCTCCGTCGGTGGCGGTACGGGTGGCGCCGCCTCCGGCTCGGCGTCCGCTGGAGCGATGCCGGCGAGCTCGGCCCTCAGCCCGTAGAGATCGGAGGCTCGCCCCTTGCCGCGTGCGACCTCTCCCATGTGCTTGCCTCGTGACTCGTCGTCGCCGCCGCCTGCCGCGGCGCCGTCACGACGGGCCGGGGTCGCGGTCGCCGGATCCTCCCTGGAGAATCGAGCAGCCCAGGTACTCGAGCGCGAGCAGCGCCTCCTCGACGAACGTGACGCCCTCGTCCATGCTGGCGAAGACAAACGGGCCGAGCGCGATCGGCTCGACCCCCAGGCCCGTGACCGGGTACACGTCGGTCTCGATCACGGAGCCGCCGGAGCTCTCCACCGCGCGGAGGTGGACGACCGTTCGGCCGTCCTTGACCGCGCGCCGGGTGAAGAGCTCCCGCGGTGCCCCGCTCGCCGCGTCGACGTTCATGCGCTACCCATCGGCGGCTGCCAGGCTGCGCCTGACCGGCGACTCACTCACCCGAGGGGTGCTTCCAGGGTCATAGGTCAGGGCACGAACGAGCGGAGGTCGTCGAGAAGGTCTCCGAGGCCGTCGAGGTCGGGGAGCTTGTCCCTGAGCGAGCCGAGGAAGCCCGTGATCTCGCCGACGGCGGCCTCGAGCTGGCGCAGTGTCGCTATCTCGTCCTGGAGCTCCGCCACCGTGGTCTCGAGCTGCGCGACCCGGGCCTCGAGCAGGTCGAACTCCTCCTGCGAGGGCCCGCCGCACCCGCCGGCGGCAAGCGCGACCGCGACAGCGACAGCTGCTACCGCCCTCCTCACCGGGCTGTCCGCTCCTTCTCGAGCACCGCGCCGTAACGGGGCGAGCCGTCGTCGACGAGCCGGGCAACCCGCCACCCGGTTCCGTCGAGGAGGCGCTCGAGCTCGTCCGGAGCCATCATCAGGTAGTGAAACCACGGTGTCGTGTAGCGCTGCCAGCGGACGCGGAGCCGCTGGGCGCGCGGGCGCGTGTCAGCTCCGCCGCGACCGCGGTAGGTGCGAAACACCGGGTCGTCGATCCGCTCGGGGTCGACGCTGTCGGTCACGATGCGCCCGCGTTCCCCGGTGACCCGGGCCAGCCGGCGCAGGACACCCCCCGCGCGTGCCTCGCTCCCGCCAAGCCCGAGGTTGTTGCGCATGATCAGGACGGTGTCGAACTCGCCGAGCGAGGAGTCGACGTCCGCGAGCGAGAGCACCCGCGCGTCGCGCACGCCGCGGCGGCGCGAGACCTCGACCGCGAGCGGGGACTCGTCGATCGCGACGACCTCGTGGCCGCGCTCCTGGAGGTGCAGCGCGACCCGACCGGCTCCGCAGCCGATGTCGAGTGCACGGCCGCGAACAAAGCGCATCAGGCGGCGCTCGACCGCGGGCCAGCGGCGGAACGGCCAGAAGTAGTCGCCGGGATCGCCGCAGTAGATGAGCCCGTCGTCGCGCTCCATGATCTCCTGCCCGCCGCGCCCCTCGTAGGCGGCGAGCAGGATCTGGCCGTACGCGTCCTCGGTCGGCAGCAGGCCGGGCGTCGCTCCCCTCATCGCCCGTCAGCGTAGACGCTCGCGCGATAATCGTCGGGTGGCGCCGAGGCTGATTCTCGTTCTGAGCGAGAACTGGACGCTCGTGTCGCCACGCGATCTGCCCGCGCTCGTGCGGATGGCGACGGCCGCCGAGGCCGCGGGCTTCGACGGGGTGATGGTCAGCGAGCACATCGTGCTCGGCCCGGACGCGGACGCAGCCGGCCTGCCTGCCAACGCGCGCGAGTACGCACTGCCGGAAAACCAGGACCCGGGCACGCCCTGGCCCTCCTCCCTCCTCGTGCTGGCCGCGGTGGCCGCCGCGACGACTCGCCTCCGTCTGATCGCCGCCGCGGTGATCGCGCCGCTGCGCCATCCGCTCCTGCTCGCGAAGGAGCTTGCGACGCTCGACCTGCTCTCGGAGGGGCGGCTGGTCGTCCAGCCGACGGTGAGCTGGCACCGGGCCGAGTACGAGGCGCTCGGCGTCCCGTTCGAGCGGCGGGGCGAGTTGCTCGACGAGCACCTCGCGGCCTGGCGGATCCTCTGGCGCGACACGCCCGCGTCGTTCGCGGGGAGCCACTACCGATTCGACGAGGTCTACCTCGAGCCGAAGCCATTCCGCGCGGACGGCCCGCGGCTGTGGTTCGGCGGCGAGCGCCTGCACGGGAGGCTCGTGCGCCGCCTCGTCGAGCACGGGCACGGCTTCAATCCGCTCGGCCCGGTCGCCCCCGGCGATCTCGAGCGGCTGCGGGCGGCACTGCGGGCCGCCGGACGTGACCCGGGCGAGCTCGAGCTCGTCGGCGGCACCCGGGGAGCGTTCGCCGGCCGGGACGACGTGGCCGAGCTCGAACCGGCGCTCGCCCGGGTGCCGGCGCAGCTCGAGCGCGGCTTCACGACGATCTGCATCAAGCCCTCGCAGTTCCTCGACGACCCGGGCGAGGTCGCCACCTGGTGCCGTGACGTCGTGGCGCGGGTCGGGGCGCTCGCGGCCGGCTAGAGCGAGAGCAGCATGCGCGTGTTGCCGAGCGTGTTCGGCTTCACGCGCTCGAGGTCGAGGAACTCGGCGACGCCCTCGTCGAACGAGCGGAGCAGCTCCTCGTACACGTCCCGGTCGACGGGCGTGCCCTCGATCGACCGGAAGCCGTGGCGCGCGAAGAAGTCGACCTCGAACGTGAGCACGAACAGGCGGCGCAGGCCGAGCGCGCGCGCGGTCGCGAGCAGCCGCTCGACGAGCGCCGAGCCGATCCTGCGGCCCCGCCAGGCGGGATCGACCGCGACGGTGCGCAGCTCGCCGAGGTCCTCCCACATCACGTGCAGGGCGCCGCAGCCGATCACGGCGCCGCCCGCGTCGGCGACCCAGAACTCCTGCACGTCCTCGTAAAGCGAGACGAGCGGCTTGCCAAGCAGGATCCCGGCGGTCTCGTAGCCCGCGACGAGCGAGCGGATCGCCGCCACGTCCGCCGTCCGCGCCCGCCGCACCTCGACGCCCATCAGGCCAGGGACGATAGGCGAGACCGGGGCCGGCGCGCCCTGCGGTCGGACCGGAGGTCTCCTCTGCACCCGCAGAGGAGATCGGGCTCTCGTTAGGATCGCCGGATTCCGCCGACGCCTGCCGAGCCAGCCGCGATCACGCATGCACCCGGACGGCGCGCCCGGGTCGGTCTCGCCGGCCTGCTCGTCGCCGCGGTCGCGCTTTCCTGCGCCGCCCCGGCGGGCGCTGCCCTTCCGGGCGACCGGGCCGAGGCGGCGACCGGTGAGGAGCTCGACGCGCTCAGCCTGGCCGTGGCTGACGCACGCTGCTTCTCGGTGCCGTTCCCCGCCGAGTCGGCCTGGCCGGTCGCGCCGACCGAGACCCCGGCTCCGGTGCGGGGGAGCTTCAACGAGCCGAGAGGCCCGATCCACCAGGGGGTCGACGTCGAGGCGCTCGACGAGGCGCCGGTGTACTCGATCGCGGCGGGCATCGTGAGCGGCCTTCGCCCGTGGAAGGTGCGCGTGAAGACGAAATCGACGACGCTCGCGTACTGGCACATCGCCCCGGCAGCAAGCCTCGCTGTCGGAGATGCCGTGGAGCGCGGCGAGCTGCTCGGCTTCGTCCGCGGCAACTACGACCATGTCCACGTGACCGAGCAGGTTCCCGCGTGTGGCATCGTCGATCCGCGCCGGCCCGGCGGGCCGCTCCACGATCCGCTGAACACGGAGCCGCCACGCATCGGCGCTCTCTCCGCATACCGCGTCCGCCACGCCTTCGCCCAGCCCCCGCTCGGCCTCGCCGGGCGGGACTTCGACGACGCGGCCGAGCCGCTGGCCCTCGACGCGCTGGATGGCGTCGCCGACCTGCGGGCCGAGATCGACGTGATGCCGGTGCGCCGGCTGGCGAGATCGGTGCAGCTCCCGGGTGCCCCCGCGGCGATCCGCGCCTGGCTCGCCGCTCCCGACGCGCCCGAGCGGGCGGTCGGCCCCGTGTTCTCCTGGAGCGGGGCGAGGCTGATCGAAAGCCGGCGGGTGTGGCGGCTCTGGGCGCCGGGCACGTACCGCTCGAGCCTCTGCTACTTCGACACGCGCGGTCCCGCCGAGCCCTGCGGATTTCGGCTCGTCTTCCACGTCGGCGGCCCGGGCGGCTTCGACACGAACGGGATTCCCGCCGGCAGCTACCAGTACTGCGTCGAGGCCGTCTCGATCAACGACGTGCGCGCGCTGCGCTGCACGCCCGTGACGATCGCGGGCTGAGCGCGGACCAGCACCGCGCACTCGCGGCCTGCTCCAGCCTGCGGCATGGCAGTTAATGCTGCGTTGGTGCGCCTTATCAGCCTTACCTCGCGCGGGCCACTGGCGCTCCCTGCTGACACCCTCCGTAGAGCGGGCCTCGACAAGCCCCATCCCCGGGGCCAGTGGCCTCGGCGTCTGTGTAGAAGAGGTGGGGCGGCTCTTCGGGAACGCTCTCCCAAGCGCGACCCGGGCTCAGCGCCTCCCTGCTAGCTCGAGCCCGTCGACCGAGGGCGCCGCACCGCCGTCGCCGGCGGAGCTGCGTCGGCGACCCGGAACTCGATCCTCTTGCCGAGCGCGACGGCGAAGCGGGAGATGGTCGAGAGCTTCGCGTCGACGTTGCCGGACTCGAGCCGAGCGACCTGCGACTGCGACGTGCCGAGTACGGCAGCTACCTCGGTCTGGGTCAAGCCGGCAGCGAGTCGCTCGGCAGCGAGCATCCGCAGGAGCTCACGCCGGTTGAGCGCCGCTTCGACGAGGGCGGGGAATTCAGGATTCCGCACCGTCCGCTCCTCGATCATCTCTACCAGGAAGTCGCTCACGTCAGCTCCTTGCTCTTATACCACGCAGAGCATATCACGCATGGTCTGCGCACGCACGGCCTCAGGCAGGTCCCGAGCCCTGGTCGCGGCCGCGGGCACGCCATTCACGCAGGCGTCGCTTCGCGAGCTCGATCTTGCTCCGCGGCGTCTTCTGTGTCTTCTTCGAGAAGCCCTCGAGCGCGAGCAGGACCTGATCGTGCTTCCCCTCCGGCGCGAACAGGATCCGGAACGTCTGGCGTCTGCCATCGGCCTTCACTTCGTGGATCTCGCCTCCGAGATGCTCGGCTACCGAGAGCCCGTGTTTCTCGACGTCCTTCATTGCCGCGATGACCTCCGAGGCATCGTCGTCGTCCAGCCGGGCGAGAAACTCCCGCACGGGCCTGCGTCCAGCGGCCGACTCGTAGTCGCGCCAGCGCCGATTCGGCTGAGACCGCGGTCGGGCACGGCGTCGGGGCACGCGCCGACGATAGCCTGCCGCGTGGACGCCTGGAAATGCCCAGTAGCCCCTCCCTCTGGAGCCCCGCTCCGATGACCGACGCGACCGAGAATCCGGCACCCGCAAGTTCTCGCTCTGCCCGCCCCGGCCCGCCAGCGCGGGAGGAATCGGACGGTGGATTTCCCCGGTTCGATTCGTCCCGCGGGGTGGCGATTATCACGAACCGTTCTTGGCTTAACCAAGCCGATGGAGGCGGCGGATACAGCCCGTCGTCGATCGCGTCGTTGAACATTGCTCGCACGACACGGACGTTCGACTGCGGATGACGCAGAGCCCACGATCGCGCCGCCACCCGATCCACGTCAGCCAGCAGCACACGTGCGAAGTCATCCGAGAACGCCTTCAGCCCGTACCGGTACGTCCGCCGAGTAGCACCCGCCGGCCGAAGGTTCTCGGCAAGCCGCAGCGACGTGAACTCACCGCACATCAGCCGACCACCCACATGACGACGGCTCGACGCCCGACGCTCCGCCTCGCGCGCCTCCACCTTGGTCGGGAACGTGCCGACCCACCGCTTCCGCCTCAGCGCCGGGTCGTACATGCTCACCCCGTAGCCCCTCCCCCGCTTGACGATCACACCTCGCTCCTCTCGAGCAGCCACTCCTTGCACTCGGTGGCCCTGAACTTCCGATGCCCGCCGATCATCTGCGACGGCATCCCGTCCCGCACCCGCAACTCCACCCAACGCGTCGAGAACCCGAAGTGCGCGGCGATCTGGCGTTTCGACAGCCACGGCTCCGACCCAGGCCGAAGCGGCACCCGGATCAGCCGGCCCACTCGGCCACCACCGAATCGTCATGTGCATCGTCGCCGCGTCCTTCTTGCTCCGCAGATGCGGCACCACCTGACGCGCCAACTCGTCCGGAGTGTCGTACTCCGGCCACAGGCCACGGAAATCGATCGGCCTGCAGCCGGTCGGCCTGACGCTCGTTCTCATGCCAGTAGCGCTGGTACTCAGTGATCGAGTAGCCGTCGCGCTTCTCGTCCTTAATGGCCCATGCCCACATCACGATGAAGCCTGGAGTTCCCCCGCTTTGGTGGACATCTGCTGACTGAGTTCGCTCGGTCGGGA